>JAWKXG010000003.1:0-174691 GCA_041397065.1 Paracoccaceae bacterium
CAGCCGTCGTGATCAAGGCCGGAAACTCCACCTTCCGGCGGTCCAAAATCCGCAGGCAAGGCACCATGGGCCGGACTCTAATCGTAGATGGAGGAAAAATCCCGTGGCAGGTCAAACCCTCTGCCCTTCTGGCTAAACCGCCGAGTGTCTCTGCCTCTAGTTTATTAATCGTGCCCAGATGGACTTTCTCATTTTGGCTGATCGCCTCGGCAATGGGCTGTTGCTGGCGCAGGGGTCAGCAGGATTAGGTTCGACCCACAAAGCGCTGCGAAAATAGGCATGGGCAGCTTTGAACTTTGCTAAACGGGCAGCCTTGTCCGGTTCGGCTGCAATATCGTTCAGAACGTTTGACCAAGCTGCAACGAGGCCATCGAGCTCGCGACCAAACAACACCGTGCCGGCACGCTGAGAATCCTGTGGATCAGTGTAGAGGAGAACGAGATTGTAGCCAGCGGCAGCATTGAAATCGTTGTTCGTGATCTCGCTGATAAGCCCTTCAAATCGAGAAGCAACCTGGAGCGGCAAAACAAAGTGAACGTCAACGTCTGCGATTTGGTCCCTGCGTTCGCCAAGTTTGGCTTTTATGAAATTGGCTCTAACCCTTTGCTCGAATTCTGTGATCATCGGCGGTTCCGATCGCTCCTTTTCCTAACCTATTGCGGTATGCCTGATTTAATTTTCCATCTTGGCAGATTTGAGGCGCCCTCGTGTGGAGTCGCGAAGCTTGGGATGGGGAAATTACCCGTAATCATGAACCCATGGTCCAAACGGTCTTTTCTGCCCAGGCCGGCAGACATCAGCATTTTCAGAAGGTTGGCCACGGCGTCACTGCCCGCTCAACAAACGGCCACACCCGCCAATGACATCTGCTTTTCAGCGGTTGCCTTGGAAGCTGCCGCAAGAGTCCCGTCTTTAACGACGGTGACGTCATAGCCTCGGTTTCTGGCCGCCAGCGCCGTTTTTTTCACACAGTAGTTAAAGTCCAGACCAGCAAGACGCAGCTTGCCGACGTTCAGGCGCGCCAAGAGAGCATCCAGTTCGCCGGTTTCAAAGGCGTCCTGCACCCGCTTTACAAGGACATGTTCGGGACAGGATGAGAATTGCGCGGCAAGTTCCGTCCCTTCGCTGCCTTCGATCGCCTGTCCTTTCATCGTGAGCTTCGCCAGAACTTTCGTGGAAGGGATTGACCATTCCTGACGAACGGCAATGACGGGATGGCCTTGGGCCCGTGCGGCTTCAACTTCGCCAAGAATGGTGGTTGCAGCGACTTCTTTTGCGGCGGCCGGGTAAGGGCCGCGTTCCCAGAACACTGACTGTAGATCAATCAGCAGAAGGGCTGATCCGTTTCGGTCCGGTATTGTCTCTCCGCCACTGACCGAGCCGATGCGTCGGATGCCGTTGCCGAGCCAGAACATGAGGAGCAAGACCGCAATACCGAACGCAAGGCCGAACGTCATTTTCTGTCTCCTGCTTGTTTTTTCAAGCTGTCCGCCACGGCAAGGACGACCTTGAGCGCGGTCGCGACATCTTCATCGCTCAGATCTTCACCCATCGCCGCCACGAGTTTCATTTCCTTCGAAATGATCTCTTTGATCAGGGTGCGACCGTGATCGGTCAACGCGAGGATAGGGGAGCGCTTGTGGCGCGGATTTGCGCGTTGCTCAATGAAACCCGAAGCCAGCGTTTCATTGCACATGATCTGGACGTATTGCCGTTGGATTTCGAGCCTTGCGGCAATCTCGGGGACGGTCTGCTCTCCGTATTTGTGCAGTATCTCCAGAACGGCGCGCATCCGGACAGTCAGGTTGGTTCCGACCAGACCCGCTTCAACGCAGGCCTCGGCAGCCTGCATCAAGGGCCGCGACATCCAGATCAGTTGGTGGAGGTGTGCTGCTTTCATATCGACATTATACATGTCATTTTGACAAGTGCAATGTCACATTCCGCGAGGGTCGGTATTGGCGAGACTTGCCGCACCCTGCGCCTGGGGCCAACCTGCCCATTCGCCGACGCTTTCCGGCGACCGGACCCACTCCAGCGCCCTTCCGAAATCGCGGCGCGGGGGGCAAGGGGCAATCGGCTCGTCTCGGGACAGGGCGGCAGGCGGGGCGGGCAGCAGGGACGGGTTTGGGGGCGAGTTGCCGTCAATGCTCAGCTAAGCGATTGGGGATGAGTTCAGCCTTCATCCAGTGGATTTCTGACTGAACGTGCCCTTCCCGAACGTATTTCCCCATCCGCCTAGGCATGTCGCTTTCCGCAAACGAACCAGCGATCCTTGCCACAAAACCTTCTTGCCGAGACAGGTCCAGTGTTCGCGTCAATTCCTCGAACAAGCCAGTGCGGAAAGGTCCTCGATAGAGCGTTTCAACAGGCTGAATTCCCAGTTCCTCGAACCGTGCCAGCGTCAGATCCCAGGACTGGACTTCATCGCCAACAATCCAAGCAAAGCCGAGGAAATATGAGGGCAGCGCATCATAGGCGACAGAATGACGAGCATAGAGGTTTTCGCCGACAATGCGTTCGCCTTCTGCGAGACGGGGAGAAATCGCGGCCGCGAACGCTCTGAGCCAGTCTCGGGAAGGATGGTAACGGCTGTCAGGGCTCCGGGCATATGAGCCGCCAGCGTCAATGGTCGTATTCTCACCGTCCATTTTTTCGGTGACAACGAGGTCTTCGACCATCAGGCCGTCAAGCGAAGACATGACCTTGTCGTCGCTGGCGGCTCCGGGCGAAAACGGAAGGTGGAATGTGCGACCATACTTCTTCATACCCACTCAATAGCACGAGGGCTGAATGACGAACATGGGCTCACTGCTGCCCATACCCGCTCCCTTGCGCCTGCCCACTTTCCCGTCACCGACCGTGGAATAGCGCGTCAACTCAGCAGCATCGGCACCTCGCCGCACATCAGTTCGCCGTCGAGTTGCCCGGTGTCGGCGCGCAGGAATTCCTCGATGAATTCGCCCGACCAGCCTTCGATCTGCGACAGGGCGTTGGTCATGCCCCGGCCATGGGCGGTGCCGGTCAGGCTGTCGCGCGAGTAATAGATCACGCGGCCCGACAACCCGTCCTCGCATTCGAAGGACACGCGGCCAACCCCGCCGATGCCGCGCGTGTCCCACGTGCCAATGCACGAAACGCCGGTGTTCGTGACCCCGCCCAATGTGCCGTAATCCCAGCCCACCGCGCGCCCGACCAGATAGACCCCGTCGCCCGGCATGCAGGCCGCAATGGGCGCGCAGGAATCGGGGCTGCCGGGGATCAGCGTGCACTCGGGCAAATCCATGAGCGATTGCGCCGCCAACGGCGCGGCGCTGCACAAAGCTATCGCCATGGCGGCGAGGGTCCGATAGGAACGATGAACGGCAGAAACCATGATGAACACACCTCTCGATTGTGTTCCCAAGGTATCGCCGCAACACGGACTTGCAAGAGGACCACGGGCCATGGGTTTCGGAAAAGGCGACCATCTTCACCTGATCGACGGCTCGGCCTTCATCTTTCGCGCCTATCACGCGCTGCCGCCGCTGACGCGCAAATCCGATGGCTTGCCGGTGGGTGCCGTGGCCGGGTTCTGCAACCTACTGTGGGGCGAAATATCGGCCGGACCGGCGAACAAATCCCGCGCGACCCATATCGCGGTGGTGTTCGACGCGGGCTCGCACACGTTTCGCAACGACATGTATCCGCTTTACAAGGCCAACCGCCCCGAATTGCCCGACGACCTGCGCCCGCAATTCCCGCTGACCCGCGAGGCCACCCGCGCCTTCAACGTCGCCTGCATCGAGATGGAGGGGTATGAGGCCGACGACATCATGGCGACGCTGGCCATTCAGGCGGCTGCTGCCGGGGGGACCTGCACGATAATCTCGTCCGACAAGGACCTGATGCAACTGATCGGGCCGGGCATCGACATGTATGACCCAATGAAGAACCGCCCGCTGGCCGAACCCGAGGTGCTCGAGAAATTCGGCGTCGCCCCGAACCGCGTGATCGACGTGCAGTCTCTGGCCGGGGATTCGGTGGATAACGTGCCGGGCGCGCCGGGGATCGGGCTGAAAACCGCCGCGCTCTTGATCAACGAATACGGCGATCTGGACACGCTGCTGGCCCGGGCCGAGGAAATCAAGCAACCCAAACGCCGGCAGACCCTGATCGAGATGGCCGACCAGATCCGCCTGTCGCGCGATCTGGTGACGCTGAAGAAGGACACGCCTATCGACGTGTCGCTTGACGACCTCGCCGTCAATCCGCCCCGGGCCGAGGCCCTGATGGACTTCCTGACGCAGATGGAATTCCGCACCCTGACGCGCCGGATTGCCGACAAGCTGGGCGCCGAGGTGCCCGCCATCCAGACACCCGCACCAACGGAGGCCGTGGCCACGCCGGCACCCGACCGGGTGCCCTTCGACACTGCCTCCTATATTTGCGTGCGCGATCTGGCAACGTTGAACCAGTGGGTAGCCCGCGCCACCGAGCAGGGCTTCGTGGCCGTCGATACCGAAACCACCTCGCTCGATGAAATGCAGGCCGAACTGGTGGGGGTGTCGCTGGCCTTGGCCCCGAACGAGGCCTGTTACATCCCTCTGAACCACCGCGAAGGTGCCGGCGATCTGTTCGGCGCGGCCAAGCGGCTGGAGGGACAGATCGACCCGGCTGGGGCGCTCGCCGCTCTGAAACCGATGCTCGAGGACCCCTCGGTCCGCAAGATCGGCCAGAACATCAAGTATGACGCCAAGATCCTGAAACGGCAGGGCATCACCGTCACCAATGTCGATGATACGATGCTGATGAGCTATGCGCTGGAAGCTGGCCTGCGCAATCACGGGATGGATGTCCTGAGCGAAGCGCATCTGGGCCACGTGCCGATCCCGATCAAGCCGCTGCTGGGATCGGGCAAGACCGCGCGCACCTTCGATCAGGTCCCGATTGACGACGCCACGACCTATGCCGCCGAAGATGCCGACATCACCCTGCGCCTGTGGCAAGCGCTGCGCCCCCGCCTGCATGCGGAACGGGTGACGACGGTCTATGAAACCCTCGAACGCCCCCTGATCCCCGTTCTGGCCGAGATGGAGATGCACGGCATCACCGTCGACCGCGACACCCTCAGCCGCATGTCGAACGCTTTCGCACAGAAGATGGCCGCGCTGGAAGCCGAGATCCACGAGGTCGCAGGCCAGCCCTTCAACGTGGGCTCGCCCAAGCAACTGGGCGAGATCCTGTTCGACACGCTGGGCCTGCCGGGCGGCGTCAAGGGCAAGACCGGCGCCTATGGCACCGGGGCGGATATTCTCGAGGATCTGGCGACCGAACACGCCCTGCCCGGTCTGGTGCTGGACTGGCGGCAACTCTCGAAACTGAAATCGACCTATACCGACGCGCTGCAAAACCACATCAACCCCGAAACCGGCCGGGTGCATACGTCCTATGCCCAGACAGGCGCGAACACCGGGCGCCTTGCGTCGACCGACCCGAACCTGCAAAACATCCCGATCCGCACCGAGGAAGGCCGCCGCATCCGCGAGGCTTTCGTCGCAGGGCCGGGGATGAAACTGCTCAGCCTCGACTATTCACAGATCGAACTGCGCATCCTCGCCCATGTTGCCGACATCCCTGCGCTAAAGCAGGCGTTCCGCGACGGGCTGGACATTCATGCGATGACCGCATCCGAAATGTTCGGCGTGCCACTGGACCAGATGACCAGCGACGTGCGCCGCCGCGCCAAGGCGATCAACTTCGGCGTGATCTACGGCATCTCGGGCTTCGGCCTTGCCCGCAACCTGCGCATCCCCCGGGCCGAGGCGCAGGCCTTCATCGACACCTATTTCGAGCGGTTCCCCGGCATCAAGGGCTATATGGACGCGACCATCGCCTACGCGAAGGACCACAAATACGTCGAGACCCTGTTCGGCCGCCGCATCCACACGCCCGAGATCAACGCCAAAGGCCCCGCCGCCGGCTTCGCCCGGCGTGGTGCGATCAACGCCCCCATTCAGGGCACCGCCGCCGACATCATCCGCCGCGCCATGATCCGCATCCCCGACGCGATCCGCGACCTGCCCGCCAAGATGCTGCTGCAAGTCCACGACGAACTGGTTTTCGAGGTCGAGGAAAGCGCCCTCGACACCGTCACAGCCCGCGTCAAGGAAATCATGGAATCCGCCGCCGCGCCTGCCATCACGCTCGACGTCCCGCTGATCGTCGACGCCGGAGTGGGGCAAAACTGGGCGGAGGCGCATTGATGGAGATCAGGGGTCTAATCGATGAGACCGAGCGGCTTTTGTGTGAGATCGAAGGCTATGGGACCCTCAGTCCTGATGAAAAGGAATTGATCCGCTTCTTTGCTGTTGCGTGGTCACTGTTTGAAGAGCGCTGCTTGGAGCGCAATGGGGGAATGGCTACCATCAGCTGCCTTGCAGAGCGCTCAGATTGGCGTGCGCACGGTGAGGAGCCGGTTTGCCGCGCATTTGGCTATTTCTACCACCGCTACTTTATCGACGACGAGCACGAAACTCGGTTCCATTCTTTGTGCTTTGGAAGAAACAACGACCCAGAAAATGACCCTGCGCAGAAATTAAGAAAACGTTTGGCGTCTCTGTCCAAGGAGGAATCGCCAACTGACCCACAAATCTTAGAGTTCGTCCTCTTGGTCATCTACCGCCTCAGGAATAACCTGCTTCACGGGAACAAGAACGACAACATTTCCGGCCAAACAGACAATTTCTTCCACGCCCTTTCCGTGATCAATTTCTGCGTCGAACACAACTTGCGCACATCCCCATGAGCCGCCCCCGCCCCCGTCCGCGCGGCCCTGCCGGGCCCACGCGCCTCGTCGCCTTCAACAAGCCGATGAATGTGCTCAGCCAGTTCACCGACGATGGCCATTGGCCCGGCCTCAAACGGTTCATCGACATGCCGGGCCTCTATCCGGCGGGACGGCTTGATCGCGATTCAGAGGGGCTCTTGCTGCTGACCAATGACGGTATCCTTCAGGCCCGCATCACCGACCCCAGGGACAAGCTGCCCAAGACCTATTTCGCCCAGGTCGAGGGAGAGCCCGACCCCGCCGCGCTGGCGGCCCTGCGCGCGGGCGTCACGCTGAACGACGGCCCCACGCGCCCGGCTCTCGTCGATCTGGTCGATGCGCCAGATTGGCTCTGGCCCCGCGACCCGCCTGTGCGCTTCCGCGCCAGCATCCCCGACGCCTGGCTACGCCTGAGCCTGACTGAAGGGCGCAACCGGCAAGTCCGGCGCATGTGCGCGCATGTAAACCTGCCGGTGCTGCGCCTGGTGCGCTGGTCCGTCGGCGCCCACACCGTCGCGGGCCTCGCTCCCGGCGAATGGCGGGAGATTTCGCTATGATCCATACCTATATTGAACTGCGCGCCTTTGCCCTCTCCCTCGACCTGCCGATGGTCGAGGATGGCACCGCCTGGGGCAACCCGTGCCTGCGCGCGCATGGCAAGATGTGGGTCTGGTGGTCGCCGCTGGTCGATGCCGCCGTCTTTGCCTGCGATTTCGACGAGCGCGAGATGCTGCTGGAGGCCGACCCGCAGGCCTTCACCCTGCACCCGCACTACCGGAATCACAAACTGATCCTCGTGAACGCCGGCCACATCGACCCTGACTGGGCCGGCCCCCGCCTGATCGCGCAATGGCGTGCCAAGGCCCCCAAGCGATGGCTCAAGGACTGGGACGCCCAGCGCCTATCATCTGTCTGAAAATATCCCGGGGTGAATGGCCGCAGGCCAGAGGGGGCAGCCCCCCCCCCCCCCCCCCCCCCCCCCCCCCCCCCCCCCCCCCCCCCCCCCCCCCCCCCCCCCCCCCGCTTGTCGTCAGGCGCTCCACGCCCGATCGCCCGCCGCATCCTTGACCCGCGTCGGAAGGCCAATGCGGTCGAGGATCTCGAAGAACGGTTTGGGGTCCAGTTCCTCGACATTCGCCATCTTCGACACATCCCAAGTGCCGTTGGCGATCAGCATCGCGGCGGCAACAGGCGGCACCCCGGCGGTATAGGAAATACCCTGGCTGCCGACCTCCAGATAGGCTTCCTTATGATCGGCGACGTTGTAGACAAAAACCTCGGCATCCTTGCCGTCCTTCTTGCCCTTCACCAAGGTGCCGATGCAGGTCTTGCCCGTGTAATCGGGCGCCAGCGATGCCGGATCGGGCAGCACGGCCTTGACCACCTTCAACGGGATCACCTCCAGCCCCTCGGCGGTTTTCACCGGCTGTTCGGACAACAGGCCGAGGTTTTTCAGCACCGTGAACACGTTGATGTAGTGATCGCCAAAGCCCATCCAGAACCGCACATCGGCCTGCGGATAGTTCGCCGACAGCGAATGCACCTCGTCATGGCCGGTCAGATAGGCTTTCTGGGTGCCGACCACGGGCAGGTCCCATTCCTTCCCGACCTCGAACATGCTGTTCGACTGCCATGCCCCGTTTTGCCAGCTGTAAACCGTGCCGGTGAACTCGCGGAAATTGATCTCGGGGTCGAAATTGGTGCTGAACCAGCGCCCGTGCGAACCTGCGTTGATATCGATGATGTCGATCGACTCGACTTCGGGAACAAAATGGTCAATCCCGAACCGCGCATAGGCATTCACCACGCCCGGGTCAAACCCGACGCCCAGAATCGCTGTCACGCCCTTTTCGGCGCAGGCCGCCTTGCGCTTCCACTCATAGTTTCCATACCAAGGCGGCGTCTCGCAGATCTTCTCGGGGTCTTCGTGAATGGCCGTGTCCATATAGGCCACGCCCGCCTCGATGCAGGCGTCCAGCACCGGCATGTTCACGAAAGCTTGCGCCACGTTGATGACGATCTGCGCACCGGTTTTCTGGATCAGCGCCACCACCTCGGCGGTGTCGCGCGCGTTCACGGCATGGGCTTGCAGAACACCCTCGACCTTCATCGACTGCTTTTCACGAACCGAGGCGATGATCCCCTCGCATTTCGCAACTGTCCGGCTGGCGATATGAATATCACCCAGAACGTCGTTGTTCTGAGCACATTTATGCGCCACGACCTGGGCAACGCCCCCGGCTCCGATGATCAGGATATTCCGTTTCATTTCGCCCATGCACCTCCTTGGGATTTCGGGTTTTCAAACACTCACGACAGGGCTGCCGCGAATTCCGCGTAATCAAAATCGCGCACCAGCCGCACGCGCCCGTCGAGTTCCTTGATGGCAATCGCCGGCATTTTTACGCCATTGAACCAGTTCTTCTTGACCATTGTGTAACCACCCGCATCCTGAATCGACAGCCGATCGCCGGGCTGGATCGGGTTGGCAAAGCGAAACTCGCCGAAGATGTCGCCCGCCAGACAGGATTTCCCGCAGATCATCCAGTCATGCGGGCCTTCGTTCGGCTCCATCTTGGCGGATTCGCGGTAAATGAGCAAATCGAGCATATGCGCCTCGATCGAGCTGTCGACGATGGCCAAGTTCTTGCCGTTGTAAAGCGTGTCCAGAACGGTCACTTCCAGCGTGGTCGATTTGGTGATCGCGGCCTCGCCGGGCTCCAGATACACCTGCACACCGTTGGTATCGGCAAACCGCTTGAGCCGGTCGGCCAGCTTGTCCAGCGGATACCCCTCGCCGGTGAAATGAATGCCGCCGCCAAGGCTGATCCACTCCATCTGCCGGATCAGGAAGCCAAAGCGTTGCTCGATCAGGCTCAACATCGCGTCGAACCGTTCGAAATCGGCGTTCTCGCAGTTGTTGTGGAACATGAACCCGCTGATCTTGTCGGCCACCGTGGCGATCCGCTCGGGGTCATGCTCGCCAAGGCGCGAGAAAGGCCGCGCCGGGTCAGCCAGATCGAAGCCCGAGGTGCTGACACCGGGGTTCACCCGCAACCCGCGCTTGTGCCCGGCGCTGGCGACGTCGAACCGGGTCAACTGGCCAATGGTGTTGAAGATGATCTTGTCGGAATACGAAAGAACCTCGGCGATCTCGTGATCGGCATAGGCCACGGAATAGGCATGGGTCTCCTTGCCAAACTTCTCGCGCCCCAGACGCACCTCGAAAAGCGACGAGGACGTGGTGCCATCCATATACTCGGCCATGAAATCGAACACCGACCACGTGGCAAAGCACTTCAGGGCCAGCAACGATTTCGCGCCGGACTTCTCGCGCAGCCAAGCGATCTTTTCCATGTTCGGCAGCAGCCGCGTCTTGTCGATCAGATAATAGGGGTCTGGATCATTACGGGCCTCCACAGGTTCCGGCAACACGAGTCGGGGCGCAGGCAGCGCGTGCGCGGGCTGATACAGGCATGCCCCCCCTGATACAAATGGTTTCTTTGCCCCGCTGCGACCAGCCCGGGCAGAAAAAGGGGGGCGCTGCCCCCCTCTTGGCTGCGCCAATTCACCCCCCGGGATATTTGAGGACAGATGATGAGCACGAAACATGCTCTTCATCTTGTCGGCAAATACTCTCGGGGGAAGCGCCGCAGGCGCGTGGGGGCGGAAAGCCCCCATCAAGACCACAGGGGCGAAGCCCCGGCGCGGCGAGGGGACTCGATGCCCCCGAGCCGCGCGCCCCGCTGCGCGATCCGCGGCTCAGCCCCGCGTGATGCGGTTGACATGGCCCATCTTGCGACCGGGGCGCGGCGCGCCTTTGCCGTACAGGTGGATCTGCGTATCGCGGTCCTTGGCGACTGCCGGGACCTTGGTGACATCGTCGCCGATCAGGTTTTCCATCACCACATCCGCATAGCGAGTACCATCCCCAAGCGGCCACCCGGCAACGGCGCGGATATGCTGTTCGAACTGATCGACGGCACAGCCAGCTTGGGTCCAGTGTCCGGAATTGTGAACCCGAGGTGCGATCTCGTTCACCACCAAGCCGCGCGGCGTTACGAACAGTTCGACCCCCATTACCCCGACATAGTCCAGCGTATTCAGGATGTGCGCCGCCAGAAGGACGGCATCGGTGCGCTGCGCATTCGTCAGCCGGGCAGGCACGGTGGTCGTCCGCAGGATCCCGGCTTCGTGGACATTTTCACCGGGGTCATAGCAGGCCACCTCGCCGGTAACACCGCGCGCGGCAATGACCGACACCTCGTGGGTAAACGTCACGAACCCTTCGAGGATCGCCTCGGCCCCGCCCATATCGGCGAAGGCAGCGCCGGCTTGGTCGGGTTCCATGATCCGCGCCTGCCCCTTGCCGTCGTATCCCAGGCGCCGGGTTTTCAAGATGGCCGGTGTCCCAATCTCGGCCAGTGCCGCCGACAGCGCGCCTTGGTCCGGGACATCGTGATAGGGGGCGGTTTGCAGGCCGAGCCCGGTCAGGAAATCCTTCTCGGTCAGCCGGTCTTGCGACACCTCCAGCGCGCGACGGTTCGGGCGCACGGGCCTCAGCGACTCGAGCAGGTCAAGCGTCGCGGTCGGGATGTTCTCGAACTCGTAGGTGATCACCTCGACGGATTCGGCGAAGGCGCGCAGCGCGGCCTCGTCATCCCACGGCGCTGTTGTCGCCTTCTCTGCCACATGCCCCGCAGGCGGATTCGCACCGGGGTCGTAGACATGCGTGCGCAGCCCCAGCCGCGCCGCTGCCACCGACAGCATGCGCCCCAGTTGGCCGCCACCCAGAATGCCGATCGCCGCGCCCGGTTGCAGCATGTCAGTCATCGCTTGGCTCCTCGGGGATCGAGGCAGAGAGCGCGTCGCGCCAGGCATCGACCCGCGCCGCCAGTGCCGGATCGGTCATCGCCAGAATCTGTGCGGCCATCAGCCCGGCATTCGCGCCACCGCCAATGGCCATGGTCGCCACCGGGTAACCGCGCGGCATCTGCAAGATGGAATAAAGGCTGTCGACGCCCGACAGCGCCCGAGTCTGGATCGGAACACCGATGACGGGAACCCGCGTTTTCGAGGCCATCATTCCCGGCAGATGCGCCGCACCGCCGGCCCCGGCGATGATCACCTGAAGGCCACGTTCAACGGCCGATTTGCCGTACTCCCACAGACGGTCCGGGGTGCGGTGCGCCGAGACGATCTTCGCCTCGTGGCTCACGCCCAGTTCGTCCAGAATGGCTGCCGCCTCGCGCATGGTCGGCCAGTCGGACTGGCTGCCCATGATGATCCCGACTTTCACGCCCATCGGTGCCTCCGGTCATTTGCTGCGGCTGCGATACACCGGGGCGGGGGGGCGGCGCAATGCAAAGCCTCTCGCCGCCGGGGCAGAAACGGGCTATGGGCAGCCGATGGATGACGAATTCGAGATCTTTCTGGTCGCCGCCCCCGGAACCGAGGGCCTTCTGGCCGACGAGGCCCGGACGCTGGGCTTTGACGCGGTCGTGCCGGTACCCGGCGGAGTCACCTTGCGCGGGCGGTGGCCGGATGTCTGGCGCGCCAACCTTCACCTTCGGGGCGCGGCCCGAGTGCTGGCCCGGTTCGCCTCGTTCCGCGTGATGCACCTTGCGCAACTGGACAAGCGCGCGCACAAGCTGGACTGGGCGGCGCTGCTGCGCGCTGAGACCCCCGTGAGGGTCGAAGCGACCTGCCGCAAATCGAAGATCTATCATGCGGGCGCTGCTGCCCAGCGCATCGAAACCGCGATCCGTGAGACCGTTGGTTGCCCTATCGCCAAGGATGCCGCGCTGGTCATCAAGGTCCGGATCGAGGACGATCTGTGCACCATCAGCCTCGACACCTCAGGCGAGGCGCTGCACAAGCGCGGCCACAAGGAAGCCGTGGGCAAAGCCCCCATGCGCGAGAACCTTGCCGCGCTGTTCCTGCGTCAGCTTGGGTTCGACGGCACGCAGACCGTGGTCGACCCGATGTGCGGCTCGGGCACCTTCGTGATCGAGGCGGCCGAGATCGCCGCCGGCCTGATCCCCGGACGGTCGCGCCGGTTTGCGTTCGAGGATCTCGCCAATGCCGACCCCGCCGCCATCGCGGCCCTGCGCAAGGGTGCCGCCCAGACTCCGGTCGCGCGCTTCTATGGTTTCGACCGCGATCAAGGGGCGATCGGCGGGGCGCGCAAGAACGCCGTGCGCGCGGGCGTCGCAGACTGTTGCAGCTTTGAACGCGCTGCAATCTCGGACCTGACACCGCCCGCAAACGAGGCCCCCGGCATCGTCGTCGTGAACCCGCCTTGGGGCGCGCGGATTGGTGAGCGCAAGCAGCTCTTTGCCCTGTATGGTGCGATGGGGCGGACGCTGGCGGACCGTTTCACTGGTTGGCGAATCGGGATCGTCACGCCCGACGGGGGCTTGGCCAAGGCCAGCGGCTTGCCCCTGAAGGCCATTGGCGACCCGGTCGACATGGGCGGAACGCGCATCACGCTGTGGGCCACGGGGCCCTGAAGCGGATGTTCAGGCGATGATGTCGGGCGTCAGTTCGTCTTCGATCCGCGAAATCATGTCTTTCAGCGCCAGCTTGCGCTTTTTCAGGCGCACGATCGCCAGTTGATCCCCGACGCCCTTTTCCTGAAGCGCGACGATCGCATCGTCGAGATCCCGATGCTCGCGGCGCAGCACCTCGAGTTTAACACGAAGGACCTCTTCGTGGTTCAGTTCCATCGGAGCATTCATGGGGAAGTCTCTAAATCAGGCGACTCGGTTGTTTTCCTTGTCAGTTTAGCCGTTTTCCCCCTTCAACGCAAAGGATTCGCACCCCTTGCACCGTCGCCCGCGCATCCCCATATCCTGAACGGTCTTCCCTGCCGGACATCCCGGGGGGCGGCCAACGCGAGTCGCTGATACAGGATTCCGAGATGACAAAATTTGCTTTCCCCTCGCACCCGCTGCTGCTGGGCTTCGAGCCGCTCGAACGTCTTGTCGAACGGACGGCGCGCGCGGGTGCCGACGGATATCCCCCCTTCAACATCGAACTGCGCGAACCGCATGTCTATGTGATCACGCTGGCGGTGGCCGGGTTCGCGGAACCCGAGATCGCGATCACCCTCGAGGATCGACAGTTGGTGGTGCGTGGACAGCAGGCCGATCCCTCTGCAGACCGCGTCTTCCTGCATCGGGGCATCGCAACACGGCAGTTCCGGCGGGCCTTCGCACTGGCCGAGGGTGTCGAAGTCGGCGCCGCAACGATGAACAACGGCCTACTCGAAATCACGCTGCACCGGCGCGAACCCGAAGCCGTCGTGCGCACGATTCCGATCACCCGTGGCTGATTGACGGAGGCAAGGATGAACGCATCTTATCCCGACCTGCCCGCCGCCAAGATCGTCTATGTCCGGCAGATCGAACCCGAAGCCCTGCCCGATGCCGTGCGCACCCAGATCGATGGCGACCATACCTTGTGGGGCGTGCATGCACCCGATGGCACCTGCATCGCTGTAACGCGCCAGAGGCGCGACGCATTCGTGCTGGCCCGTCAGAACGACCTGACCCCGGTCAGTGCGCACTGACGGCTGCGCCTACCCCTCGGGCAGCAGTGACGAGAATCGCGCCTGCTGCGCGATCAACACGGCCTGAGTCCGGCTCTGGACACCCAGCTTGCGCATGATTGCCGTCACATGCGCCTTGACCGTGGTTTCGGCGATCGACAGTTCCCACGCGATCTGTTTGTTCAAACGCCCTTGGCACAACAGTTCAAGGATCTTGGCCTGTTGCCGTGTCAGGCTGGCAAGGCGTTCGACGGCCTCGCCCGCGGCGGCGCCTGCGGTGGTATCCGTGCCCTCGGGCACCCACCGTCGCCCGGCGGCCAGCGATTCAAGAGCAGCGCGAAAGATCTCGCGCCCGGAATGCTTGGGAACGAACCCGTTGGCCCCGGCCGCCAGCGCCGCCGCGATCAGGCGCCCCTCGGCCATCGACGACACCACCAGAACGGGAATTTCGGGCCAATGTGCCCGCAAACGGATCAAGCCATCGAGCCCCTCGACATCCGGCAGATCGAGGTCGAGCAGCACCAGATCGGGGCGGGGGGCGCGTTCCAGCCGTTCCAGCGCAGCGGCAAGGGTGTGCGCGGCATCGACATCGACAACCGATGCGGCGGCATGCAATGTCAGCGCCAGCGCATCGCAAAACAGCGGGTGATCATCGACGATCAGGGCATGGGAAAAACGCATGACGGGTTTGGCCCTCCTGCCGCGATGATAACAGCAGCGCGAAAGCCGCGAAACGCCATCGATATAAGACGAAGGTCTCACAGACCAAAGGCGGCTTTCACCGCGGCACAGCCTTGCGTATGGTGCGCGCACCGCGAGGAGGAGAATTCCCATGCAGATGACCGAAAGCCGTAGCATTGCCGCCGCGCCCAGCCTTGTGTGGGCCGCGCTTCTGGATGCCGAGGTCCTCAAGGCCTGCGTGCCGGGATGCGAGGAACTGACCGGCTCGGTTGCCGACGGATACGAGGCAACCGTGGTGCAAAAGGTCGGGCCGGTGAAGGCAACGTTCAAGGGCGTCGTCTCGTTCGACGACATCGTCGACGGAAGCAGCCTTGTCCTGTCGGGCGAGGGCAAGGGCGGGGCCGCCGGCTTTGCCAAGGGGTCGGCCCGCGTCACTCTGGCACCTGAAGGCGAAGGAACCCTGCTTTCCTACGAGGTCGAGGCCAAGGTCGGCGGAAAACTGGCCCAGCTTGGCAGCCGTATCATCGACGGTTTCGCCCGCAAGATGGCCGATGAATTCTTCGAACGCTTTGCGACAGCCGTCGAAGGCCCCACGGCCGATTCAGACGACGCCGCCGAAGCCGAGGAAGCGCCGGCAGAGGGCACCAAGAAAGGCTGGTTCAAGCGGATCCTCGGCAGCGATTGACGACCGATCCGCGGTAGCATGGTCGACCGCGTGAACGCAGGGATTGGCTTATCGCCCGCAACCGGCGATGATCGCGGTATGAGCGCCTTTGCCACTGTCGATGCCTATGCCGAATCCCTTCCGCCGCTGCATCGCGAACGGCTGGACGATGTGCGCGCGCTGATCCGGCGTGAGGTGCCGCAGGCCCTTGAAACGGTCAGCTATGGCATCGCCGCGTTTCGCTGCGCGCGCAAAACCTTCCTCTACGCAGGATGCTGGAGCGGGCATCTGGGCCTCTACCCGGTGGCTGGGGGAGATGCCGATCTTGAAACGGCGTTGCGCCCATATCGGCGAAGCCGTGCCACGCTGCATTTCGACCATTCCGACCCCTTGCCCATCGATCTGATCGCGCGGATCATCCGGGCACAACACGCCGTGCACTGCCCGCAATCCAAGGACCCCGCCGCATGACCGCCGATTTGCTTGTGGGCCCCGATGGCCGACCGCGTTGCGGCTGGGCTGTCGTCACGGACGCCGATCTTGCCTATCACGACCATGAATGGGGGCATCCGGTTTCCGATGACAGGCACCTGTTCGAATGCCTGAGCCTTGAGGCATTCCAAGCAGGGCTGAGCTGGCGCACGATCCTTGCCAAGCGCGCAGCCTTCCGCGCCGGGTTCGCCGGGTTCGAGATCGACCGCGTCGCGCGCTTTCGATGCGGATGATGTCGCACGGCTGCTGGCGGACAAGGGGATCGTTCGCCACCGGGGCAAGATCGAAGCAACCATCACCAACGCCCGCCGCGCGCAGGACCTGATCACATCCGAAGGTTCGCTGGCACGGTATTTCTGGCGCTTCGAGCCAGCCGATCCGGCGACGGCTGAAACCGTTGCCAAGGCCCTGTCGCGCGATCTGGCAAAACGGGGCTGGAAATTCACCGGCCCAACGACGATGTTGTCGTTTCTTCAGGCGGCCGGCCTGTACAACGCCCATCCCCAAGAATGCGCGGCCCACGCATCTTCGGAAAGGGCCCGTGCCGGGTTCGTTCGCCCGCGTTGATACAAGGAAATCCTTCGATGATCCCGCACAGCTATCAACCCCTTGTCGCTCCGGCGATGCCAACGCGGGCACTTTGGCGCCTCGGCGCGGGGATCCTCGTCATCATGGCGGTGTATGTCGGCGTCATGGTCGCCATAGGCCTGTCGTTTGCGTGGTGGCTGGGGCTCGACGGGCTGGAAAGCGCGCTGCGCAATGTCCCCGAGGCACAAGATCCGGTTGCCCTGCTGACCCTTCTGGGGACCTTCATCGGGGGATGGATCGGCCTCGCGGCAGCGCTGCGCGCGGTTCACAAGCGCAAACTGGGATCGGTGATGGGCCGCGCGCCGATCGTGCTGCGCGATTTCGCGCTGGGTGTCGCCCTGATGGTCGTGGTTGGCGGTGGCTTGTCGCTGTTTCTCGTGCCGATGCTGCCGCCCATTCAGGTGCAGACCCCGCCCGAAACGTGGTTCCTGTTTCTTGTTCCGGCGCTTCTGGGCATCCTGATCCAGACCGGCGCCGAAGAAGCCGTTTTCCGCGGCTATATCCAGAGCCAGATCGCAGCGCGCTTTCCCGCGCGGATCGTCTGGCTGGTCATTCCGAACATCCTTTTCGGCCTCGCCCATTTCTCGCCCGATCAGATGGGCCAGAACACTTGGCTGGTGGTGCTGGCCACGGGCATGTTCGGGCTGTACCTTTCCGATCTCACGGCGCGGACCGGATCGCTGGGCCTCGCCTGGGGCCTGCATTTCGCCAACAATGTCATCGCCATCCTGATCGTGAACATTGCCGGCGCGCTGAACGGGCTTGCCCTGCTGGGCTTCGAGGATGGCACCGTCACGCAGAACCTGGTCGCGACGCTGCTGATCGCCGATCTGGTGATCGGGTTCATCGTCTGGGTCGCCTGCCGCATCTGGCTGCGCCGCCGCTAATGACGGCGCAACCGTTGCAATCGGCAGGCGGCAAGCGTATCTGGGAACGGCAGCATGAGGGGCCGCGATGAACTGGATCACGAACTACGTCCGTCCGACGATCAACTCGCTTTTCTCGCGCCGTGAGGTGCCCGAGAACCTGTGGTCGAAATGCCCGGAATGCGGAACGATGCTGTTCCACCGCGAATTGACCGAAAACCAGCAAGTCTGTTCGAACTGCAATCACCACATGGCCATCGCGCCCCGCGACCGTTTCGCGGCGCTGTTCGACGCGGGCGTCTTCGCCGAGGTCGCCGTGCCCGAACCGCTGGCCGATCCGCTGCAGTTCCGCGACCAGAAAAAATATCCCGAACGCATGAAGGCGTCGCAGAAATCGACCGGCGAGCGTGAGGCGATGCTGGTCGCCGAGGGCGAGATCCTGCGCACGCCCGTCGTGGCCGCCGCCCAGAACTTTGCCTTCATGGGCGGGTCAATGGGGATGTATGTCGGCAACGCGATCATCGCCGCCTGCGAACGCGCCATCGAACGCAAGGTTCCCTTCGTGCTGTTCGCCGCCGCCGGGGGCGCCCGCATGCAAGAAGGCATCCTGTCGCTGATGCAGATGCCGCGCACGACCGTCGCGCTGCAAATGCTGAAGGAAGCCGGTCTGCCCTATGTCTGCGTGCTGACCCATCCGACGACCGGCGGGGTGACCGCCAGCTATGCCATGCTGGGCGACGTGCAGATTGCCGAACCCAACGCGCTGATCTGCTTCGCAGGGCCGCGCGTCATCGAACAGACGATCCGCGAAAAACTGCCGGAAGGGTTCCAGCGCGCCGAATACCTGCTGGACCACGGGATGCTGGACCGCGTGACGCACCGCAAGGATATGCGCACCGAACTGGGGACCATCTTGCGGATGCTGACCCGGCAAGGCCCCGTCATCCAGGGCGATCTGCCGGCGCCCGCTGCGGCACCGGCATCGACGCCGGATGCCAAGGCGACGGGCGCGGCCGCGACATCCGCCTGACCTGCGCCCCCGTTTTTCCGCACGAGTCCCGCCATGGCGAATTTGCAATCGGATGCCATCCTGCAACGCATGCTGGCGCTGCATCCCAAGATCATCGACCTGACGCTGGATCGTGTCTGGCGTCTTCTGGACCGGCTGGGCAATCCGCAGAACGCCCTGCCTCCGGTGATCCATATTGCCGGAACGAATGGCAAGGGCAGCACTCAGGCAATGATCCGTGCCGGGCTCGAGGCCGAGGGCAAGCGCGTGCATGCCTATACCTCGCCGCATCTGGCCCGCTTCCACGAGCGCATCCGCCTTGCGGGCGACCTCATCACCGAAGACGCCCTCACGGCGGTTCTCGATGAATGCTACGCGGCAAACGGCGGCGATTCGATCACGTATTTCGAGATCACGACCTGCGCCGCGGTCCTTGCCTTTGCGCGCACGCCGGCGGACTACACCTTGCTGGAGGTCGGGCTGGGCGGGCGGCTGGACGCGACGAATGTCATCGACCGACCGGCTTTGACCATCATCACCCCGGTATCGCTGGACCACCAGCAGTATCTGGGTGACACCGTCGGACTGATCGCCAGCGAGAAAGCCGGGATCATCAAGCGCGGCGTGCCCTGCGTGGTGGGCCCGCAAAGCGACGAAGGGCTCGACTCGATCGAACGGCAGGCCGCGCGTCTGGGTGCGCCGCTGATCGTATCGGGCCAGCACTGGACGGCGTGGGAAGAACGTGGCCGGCTGCTGTTTCAGGATGAAACCGGCCTGCTGGACCTGCCGTTGCCGAACCTTCCCGGCCCGCACCAGATCGAAAATGCGGGCGCGGCCCTTGCGGCCCTGCGCAGTCTCGGCTTTGGCGAGACGGCCTGCGAGGGCGCGGTGACCAACGCTTATTGGCCCGCGCGCATGCAGCGGCTGCGGACCGGCCCGCTGGTCGACAGCGCCCCGGGGGTGGAATTGTGGCTGGACGGCGGGCACAATCCGGCGGCGGGCGACGCCATCGCCGCGACGCTGGACCGCCTGCCCAAACGTCCGACGTGGCTGATCTGCGGGATGCTGAACACCAAGGATATCGCGGGCTTCATGCGCCCGCTCACCGGTCATGCCGAAGGGCTGTTGGCCGTTTCGATCCCCGGCGAGGCAAACACCCTCCCGGCCGAGACGACGGCAGCAGCAGCCGAAACCGCAGGGCTGAGCGCCGAGATCGCCGGGTCCGTGGCCGAGGCGCTGGCAACCATCACTGCCCGCGATCCGCAGGCCCGCGTTCTGATCTGTGGCTCGTTGTATCTTGCCGGGTCGATCCTGCGCGAGAATGGCTGACGGCACGAACCGGGGACGATCCGTTCACAGCGTTTTCTCGAAAAAAACTCGGTCGAACCCTTCATCCATCCGCCGGTCGGTCTGCACGAAGCCCAGATGCGGATACAGCGTCAGGTTCTCGGTCATCTTGGCGTTGGTATAGAGCCGGATCGACCGCAGCCCTGTCGCGCGGGCCACGCCCTCGGCCCGGGCCATGAGCGCCGCGCCCAATCCCTGCCCACGCACCCGCACGGCGATGCTGTCCAGATACAGGTTGTCCCCCTGCGGCCAGAAGATGGCATAACCCCTGACTTCGCCTTTCTCGTCAACCGCAACATGCGCGAAGCCCGCCGCGATCTGGCCGCTGAAATCGGCATCCATCGGCGCAGGACGCCGACCGATGCGCGGCACATAGCGGCCATAGGCGGCTTCGGCACAATCCCGAATCGCGGGTAGATCGGCAAGGGTTGCCAGCCGGATCGTCACCACGGCACCGCCACTGGCTCAGGGCGTGGTATGCAGGTCGGCATAGACATGGCCATTCGCAAACCATCCGATCCAAAGATAACGCCTGGAATGGCCAAGCTGTGCCAGCGTTTGCGGCATCCCGGCGATATCAAACCACACGCGCAAGGATTTCGCACGCGTGTTGTAGACCGGCGCGCGCACCCGGTCGCGAGGCACGAACATGATGTACCCCGATTCAATCAACGAGTTGGGGGTCGGCCCACCCTCAAGCTTGATGTAGTTCTGCACATCCGCCGCCGCCCCGCTCGAGGCCACGAAATTCGCGCTGTAATGTGTGACGGTATTGATCTCGAGGATCTGCCGGGTCGGCAGCGGATCGCCGTCCTTGGCGGCGCCTGACGCCCCGTCGTCTGCACCCAGACCGAAAAGTTCGGCAACTTCGCTCATGTGTGCGTCGATAATGTCTTCGATATTCATCTTTCCCCCCAAAGAATCGCTTCAATGGGGAGAGGGTATCACAAACTCAGCTTTTGCGCGATCACGGGCCATCACAGGTGCGCCAAAGCAAAAACCCCGCCGAAGGCGGGGTTTCAATGCCGATGGGGCAGGCCGCAATCAGGCAGCGGCTGCAGCAGCCTTGGCGATGTCCTTCTTGATCGTCAGCGCACGATCCGACAGTTCGGCATCCTTCGCCTTCGCAAGGAAACCATCCAGACCGCCACGGTGATCGACCGAGCGCAGAGCATGCGCCGAGATGCGCATCTTGAAGCTTTGGCCCAGCGTGTCCGACGACAGCGTCACATCCACCAGGTTCGGCAGAAAGCGGCGCTTGGTCTTGTTGTTGGCGTGGCTCACGTTATTGCCCGACATCGGGCCTTTACCGGTCAGTTCGCAGCGGCGCGACATGGCATCTTCCTCGTTTCTAGCACGGCTGGCGCAGGAAGCGCCGGCAAATGAACAGGGCGCCGCCGAGGCCGCGCCCGAAATCTGGGCGGGGTTTAGGCGGTATTGTCGGCGGCGTCAAGGGATTCGCGCTCGAGGCCAACGGGTTCCAACGCCGCCAACATCGCCTGTGCGGCCCCCGCCGTGGTCATCGCCCCCGACGCGACCTTTTCAGCCAGTTCCGCCATGCGCTGCCGGGCTGACGCGGTCTCCAGCCGGGACAGCAACGCCTGTCGAACCTCCTCGGCAAACCAGTGTCGAGCCTGCTCGGCCCGGCGGCGCTGCCAATGCCCCTCGGCCTTGCGCCAATCGGTCAGGGCGGTGATTTCGTCCCACACGGTTTCCAGCCCGGTTTCATTCAACGCCGATGCCGTCATCGCCTTGGGAAAGCCCGGCGCGTCCTGCGCGCGCTTGCGCAACAGACGCAAGGCGCCGGCATAATCGGCGCACGTCCGTGTCGCCGTGGCTTTCAGATCACCGTCGGCCTTGTTCACGACAATCAGGTCGGCGGCTTCCATGATGCCGCGCTTGACGCCTTGCAATTCGTCGCCACCCGCAGGCGCCAGCAACAGCAGGAAGACGTCCGACAGTTCGGCAACGACGGTCTCGGACTGGCCGACCCCCACGGTTTCGACAAGCACCACGTCAAAGCCCGACGCCTCGCACAGGGCCACCGCCTCGCGCGTGCGCCGCGCGACACCGCCCAGATGCGACTGGCTTGGCGAAGGGCGAATGAACGCGCGCGGATTGCGCGACAGTCTCTCCATCCGGGTCTTGTCGCCCAGAATCGAGCCCCCCGTGCGCGCCGAGGAAGGATCGACGGCCAACACCGCAACCCGCAGCCCCCGTTCGCACAGCATCGTGCCGAAGCTCTCGATAAAGGTCGATTTCCCGACGCCCGGGGTTCCGCTCAGACCGATCCGCAGCGCCTGCCGTCCATGCCCTGCGAGCTGCTCGAGAAGGTCCAGCGCCTGCGCGCGATGATCCGCGCGCGAGCTTTCGACCAGCGTGATCGCGCGGGCAAGTGCCCGGCGGTCGGCATTCAGGATCTGGGTGGCAAGGTCGGTCATGGGCATTCTCCGGTTGCCCCGTCTTGCCCTCAGCCCGCGCGCGTGTCCAGACAGAACGGCGGTTTCCCGCAGGACGGATATGCCGCGCCCCTTGCCCCCGCTGGCCCAAAGGCGTTGACTGGCATTTGCCCGCAAAGCGGATCAAAGGACAACGGATGCAGCAAGCGCAAAGACCGCGAACAGCGATGCGGACGATCATCGGTGCGCTTTCCCTGTGGCCGATGGCACTGGCGGCGCAGACACCGTTCGAAGCGCGCTTCGACCTTCGCTATGGCCCGTTCCGTATCGCCGAGGCCCGGATCGCAGGCCAGACCGACACGGCCACATATTCCGCCGAGGGCCATGTTCGCAGCGCGGGCATCGTGGATCTGTTGCGCGCCTTTCATTTCGACCTGTCGGCAACCGGCATCCGCCCCGACACCGCGGGCGATGACGGGGCGTTCGTCCCCGAACACTATGTCGGCGATGCCGATACAGGGCGGCGACAGGTGCAGGCCGTGATGCACTATGTTGACCATGTCCCGGTGATCGAGAGGATCGCCCCCAACGAACCCGCCAGACCTTGGAGCCTGTCGCCCGATGAACAGGCAGGCACCGTCGATCCCCTCAGCGCCGTGTTCCGCATCGTGTATCCCCGCGCCGATCGCGCCCCTTGCGGCTGGTCGGTCGAGATCTTCGACGGTCGCCGGCGCGGGGAACTTGCGCTTGCAGCGCCTCACGTCAGCGGCGACACGGCGCGTTGTGACGGTCAGTATCGGCGAACCGCCGGCTATTCGCCCGACGACATGGCCGAGCGCGACGGCTATGCGTTGTCGTTGGAATATCATCGCGACGAGGCCGGGCTCTGGCAGCTGCACGAGGTCGTGACACAGACCCCATATGGCCGTATGCGGATCCTGCGCCAACCCTGACCCGACGAGACCCGTGACCGAGCTTCCGATCGACGCCCTGCTGCCCCAGCTTTGCGCGACCATCGCCGCGCAGGGGCAAGCCGTCTTGCAGGCCCCGCCCGGCGCCGGCAAGACAACCCGCGTGCCTCTGGCCCTGCTGGATACGGTGCGCGGCAAGATCGTCATGTTGGAACCCCGACGCCTTGCCGCCCGTGCAGCGGCCGAACGCATGGCCGAAACACTGGGCGAGAAAATCGGCCAGACCGTCGGCTATCGCATCCGCGGCGAATCGAAACCCGGGCGCCGCATCGAGGTCGTGACCGAGGGTATCCTGACCCGGATGCTGCAAAGCGACCCGTCGCTTGATGGCGTTGGCGCGGTCATTTTCGACGAGTTCCACGAACGCAGCCTCAACGCAGACCTCGGTCTGGCCATGGTTCTGGAGACCCGTGCCGCCCTGCGCGACGATCTGGCGCTGATCGTCATGTCAGCAACGCTGGATGCCGCGCCGGTGGCCGCGCTGATGAACGACGCGCCGCTGCTGACGGCCGAAGGCCGGGCCTTCCCCGTCGAGACCCGATGGCTCGACACCCCCTTGCCGCGCGACGCGCGTCTGCCCGAGGCCGTCGCCGATCTTGTGCTGCGCGCACTGGACGAAACACAGGGCGGCGCGCTGGTTTTTCTTCCCGGCGAGGGCGAGATCCGCCGCACCGCCGCCCGCCTGCGGGGACGTCTGCCGGATGACGCGCATCTGCACACGCTTTTCGGTGCGATGGATTTCGCCGCCCAGCGCGCCGCCATCGCCCCCGCGTCCCACGGACGCAAGGTTGTTCTGGCGACATCCATCGCGGAAACATCGCTGACAATTCAGGACGTGCGCGTCGTTGTCGATGCCGGTCTGGCCCGGCGCGCGCGCTTCGATCCCAATTCGGGAATGAGCCGTCTTGTCACCGAACGGGCCAGCCTTGCCGAGGCCGAACAGCGCCGAGGCCGCGCGGGCCGTGTCGCGCCCGGCATTTGCTATCGGCTCTGGACCAAAGGGCAAGAGGGCGCCCTGCCCGCCTTCGCCCCGCCCGAAATCGAAACCGCCGACCTGACGGGGCTGGCGCTGGAACTGGCATTGTGGGGCGGCGCGGACCTGCCCTTCCTGACCCAACCGCCCCCCGGCCCCATGGCCGAGGCACGCGCGCTGCTGCACGATCTCGGTGCATTGGCGCAAGGCCGGATCACCGCGCATGGCAAGGCAATGGCCGCCCTGCCCCTGCACCCGCGCCTTGCCCACATGCTGCTGTCCGCCGGACAATCGGCCGCGCCCCTGGTCGCCCTTCTGGCCGATCGCGACCCGCTCCAAGGGGCGCCCGCCGACCTGTCACTGCGCCTGCGGGCGCTGGCAGGCGAGCGTGTCGCTGCGACGCCAAACCGCGAAGCGATTGCACGGATCAACGCCGAAGCGCGCCGCCTTGCCCGCCTCGCGCCTGCCGATGCGGGCTTTGACGTCGCCGAAATGGCGGCCCTCGCCTACCCCGACCGCATCGGTCAGCGGCGCAAGGGCGAGGCCCCGCGCTATCTGCTGTCAGGGGGCAAAGGAGCGTCTTTCGATCCTGCCGACCCGCTGGCACAAGCGCCGCTGATCGTCGCGACCGATCTCGACGGCGACCCGCGCGAAGCCCGCATCCGGCAGGCACTACCCTTGTCCGACACCAGCCTGCGCGCGCTTTTCAAGGACCGGATCGTCTGGGTCGAAACCTGCGCGTGGTCCCCGCGCGACAATCGCATCGTCTCCCAACGCCGCGAAATGCTGGGCGCCCTCGCACTCGCCGAACGTCCGTGGGATGCCCCGCCCGAAGCCCGCGCCCGTGCCGCGCTCGAAGGTGTGCGGGCGCTTGGTCTTGGCCAATGCGGCATGACAGCGGGCGCCCGGCGCTTGCAGTCACGGGTGGAACTCTTGCGCGCACAGGGAGCCGACCTGCCCGATTTCACCGACACCGGCTTGATGTCGCGCGCCGACGATTGGCTGCTGCCTCATCTGGGCCGCATCCGGAACGCCGACGACCTGCGCGCCCTCGATCTTGCCGAAGCGCTCCGGAACAGCCTCACCTGGGACCAGATGCAAACCCTCGACCAGCTCGCGCCGGCGCATTTCACCACGCCCCTCGGCCGCAAGGTCCCGATCGATTACGATCACGGCCAGCCCGCGATCGCGCTGCGCCTGCAAGAAATGTTCGGCACCACCGTCCACCCCACCATCGGCCCTCGACGCCTGCCGCTCAAGGTCACGCTGCTCTCGCCGGCACAGCGACCCGTGCAGACCACCACCGACATTCCGGCCTTCTGGGACAGCTCCTATGCCGATGTCCGCAAGGACATGCGCGGCCAGTATCCGCGCCACCCTTGGCCCGAAAACCCGCGCGAGGCTGACCCGACCCTGCGCGCCAAACCACGCGGAACCTAGGCTCTTTCATCTTGTCGAAAATACTCCGGGGGTGAATGGCCGCAGGCCAGAGGGGGCAGCGCCCCCTCCCTCAGAGAACCTCGCCTTGCATCATCCTCGGCGCGGCAGCATTCAGCCCCGCCGCCTCACGGATGAAATGCCGACGCGCGGCAGGCAACGCGTTCACCAGCCCAAGGCCCAGCCCGCGCACCGCTTCCAGCAGGGGATTGCCGTTCGAGAACAGCCGGTTCACCGCATCCATGCCCAGTGCCAGCCGCACCACGTCGAACCGCCGCCACGCCTGATATCGCTCCAGCACATCGAGCGCGGCGATATCCTCGCCGCGCCGCGCGGCCTCGACCAGCACCTCGGCCAGTGCCGCCACATCGCGCAGTCCAAGGTTCAGCCCCTGCCCGGCGATCGGATGCACGCCATGCGCCGCATCGCCCACAAGGGCAAGACGCGGGGCCACGAAGGCCTCGGCCACGGTCAGACGCAACGGATAGGTGAACCGCGCCCCTTCCAGCGCGATCTCTCCCAGAAAATCGCCAAAGCGGGGGCGAAGCATCTCCAGATACCCGGCATCGTCCAGCGCATTGATCGCCGCCGCCGCTGCGGTGCTTTCGCTCCAGACGATGGAACTGCGGTTGCCGGGCAACGGCAAAATTGCCAGCGGACCGGGCGGCATGAAGAACTGGTGCGCGATACCTTCATGCGGTTTCTCGTGCTGGATCGCGCAGACCAATGCCGTCTGCCCGTAATCATGCCCCCATCGCCGGATCCCGGCGCGCTGCGCCACCGCCGAATCGCGCCCGTCGCAACCCACAAGCAGCCTTCCGCGCAGCACCCGTCCATCGGACAGCGTCACCGCCACCCCCTGCGGCCCGACATCCTGCCCGACGACCGACACCCCGGAATGCAGGCTGACGCGCGGCTCTGCCTCCATCGCCGACAGGAACGCAGCATAGAGATGGCGATCTTCCACCATCTGCCCCATCGTGCCTTCTTCGATCTCGGACGAATCGAACCCCAGAAACAGTGGTGAAGGCCCCTGCCCCGCGTGGCCCTGACTGGCGCGGATCCCGTGGATCGGCTGTGCCTTGTCCCGCAGTCCGTGCCACAGTCCCAGCGCCTGCAACACCCGCACGGACGCCAGCGCCAGCGCATAGGCCCGCCCGTCGAACGCGACTTCAGCCCGCGCCGTCGCCGGGCGCGCGTCGATCACCGCCACCGACAGGCCATTTCGGGCCAACGCAAGAGCCAGGGCCGGGCCATTCAAGCCACCGCCCGCGATCAGGATATCGGTATCATGTTCCATGCTTCCACTATGCCCGCGCGGGCGGGATTGTCCATGCTTGCGCGGCGCGCTAGCCTTGCGTCAAATTGGCTATGGAGGGTCGGATGAGCGACAACTGGCGCACCGCAAGCGCGGCGGATCTGGGGCGGGGCATCGCCAGTGGCGAGATTTGCCCGGTCGATCTTACTGCCTGCTTCTTGGACGCCATCGAGACACACCCCCATCGCGACCGCATCTATGCGCGCATGATGCGCCAGCAGGCGCTGGATGTCGCTGCAGCGGCCCGCGCGCGGGCGCGCCACGGGCTGCGGCGCGGCCCTCTGGACGGTGTGCCGGTGTCGTGGAAGGACCTGTTCGACACCGCGGGCGTCGCGACCGAGGCGGGCTCGGCCCTGTTGCGCGGGCGCGTTCCCACCAGCGATGCCACCGTGGTGCAGCGCCTGACGCTGGCGGGGTTGCCGCCTCTGGGCAAGACCCACATGACCGAACTCGCCTTCTCGGGCCTCGGGCTGAACCCGGTGACCAACACGCCGCCCTGCATCCACGATCCCGACCGGGTCGCGGGCGGCTCGTCCTCGGGCGCGGCGACATCGGTCGCCTGGGGCCTTGCTCCGGTGGCAATCGGCTCGGACACCGGCGGTTCGGTGCGCGTGCCGTCCGTCTGGAACGATCTGGTCGGCCTCAAGACCACGGCAGGCCGCATCCCGCTGACCGGCGTCGTGCCGCTGGCGGAACGCTTCGACACCATCGGCCCCTTGGCCCGCACGGTCGAGGACGCGGCCCTGACCTTCGCCTTGCTCGATGGCACGCCGCCCGCCGATCTTGCGGGCGCCAGCCTGCACGGAACCCGGTTGCTGGTTCTGGAAACGACCGCCCTCGACGATCTCGAGGATGCGCCGGCGCGTGGCTTCGACCACGCCCTTGCCGCCTTGTCCCGCGCGGGCGCCCGGATCGACCGTGCCGCGATCCCCGCCGTGGCCGAGGCCATGGACCTCGCCGGGATCCTGTTCACCGCCGAAACCTATGCCACATGGGGCCCGACGATCGAAGCCAACCCCGATGTGGTCTTCGCCCCCGTCCGCGCCCGGTTCCGTGCCGGCAACGTACACAAGGCGGCCGACTATATCGCGGCATGGCGCCGGCTCGAGGTGCTGCGCGCCACCTATGCCGCGGCGACCGCCGGCTATGACGCCGTGCTGATCCCGACAGCGCCGACCCTGCCCCCGCTGATCGCCGACCTGATGGCCGACCACGACTATTTCAGCGCCATCAACCTCAAGACCCTGCGCAATACACGGATTGGCAATCTCATGGGCCTTTGCGCCCTCACACTGCCGACCGGCATCCCGATGACAGGCATCATGCTCATGGCCAAGGGGGGGGACGAATCCCGCCTCCTGCGCCTCGGACAGGCCGCCGAAACCGCGCTGGCGAAATAGGGCCCCGCAAGGCCCTTTCATCTGTCCGAAAATATCCCGGGGGGTCACAGGGGGGCAGCGCCCCCCTCGGGGCCCGCAGGGACCCGCGGCGCGAGGGGGCTCGATGCCCCCGAGCGCCGCGCTTCCTTACACCAGGCCCGCGTGAACCATCGCCGCGTCGATCGCGGCGGCAGTCTTGTCGGTCACCTGCAGCAGGGGCAGGCGAACCTCGTTGCGCACCTTGCCCAGACGCGACAGCGCGTATTTCGCGCCCGCCAACCCCGGCTCGAGGAAGATCGCCGTGTGCAGCGGCATCAGCTTGTCCTGATACGCCAGCGCCTTGGCGTAATCGCCCGCCAGTGTCGCCTCTTGGAACTCGGCGCACAGGCGCGGGGCGACGTTTGCCGTGACGCTGATGCACCCCACGCCACCGTGCGCATTGAAGCCCAGCGCCGTCGCATCCTCGCCCGAAAGCTGGCAGAAATCGCTGCCGCAGGTCTCGCGCTGCATCGACACGCGCTCGATCTTGCCGGTCGCGTCCTTGACACCGACGATGCGCGGCAGCTTGGCCAGCTCGCCCATCGTGTCGGGCATCATGTCGATGACCGACCGGCCGGGGATGTTATAGATGATGATCGGCAGATCGCAGGCGTCGTGCAGCGCACGGTAATGCGCGATCAGCCCGGCCTGCGTCGGCTTGTTGTAATAGGGCGTCACCACAAGGCCACCCTGCGCCCCGACCTTCTGCGCATGTTTGAGGAACCGGATCGCCTCGACCGTGTTGTTCGAGCCGGCACCGGCGATCACGGGAACCCGCCCCTTGGCGAATTTCACCGTGGCCTCGATCACCTGCTCGTGCTCTTCATGGGTCAGCGTGGGGCTCTCGCCGGTGGTGCCCACCGGGACGAGACCATGGCTGCCCTCGGCGATCTGCCATTCGACAAACGCCTCGAGCGCGTCGAAATCGACCTCGCCCCCTTTGAAGGGCGTGACCATGGCAGGAAGCGATCCGCGAAACATGCGTGTCTCCATTGGTTCGTTCTGCGCATCCTGTCGGGGCCGCACGCCCGGACATGACTCGATTGTGTGTTGCGCAGGTGCCTAAGGCGGTTAGACTTTCTCCAACCCCTTTTCAAGAGCAACCATGCGCCTCACCCCCTCTGCAGCGCTCGCCCTCGCGCTGTCCCTGCCTGTTTCGCCGCTGCTGGGCCAGCAAAGCGCCCCGCCACCCCGCGCTGCCGGGGCCATCGGGGCCCTTGTCGACGCCGTGGCGCGCGGCGATGTCGAAGCCGTGCATGGCATGCGCGAAGCCGCCGGGCCGCTGGGGGTCCGCATCGCCACATGGCGGGTGCTGCGCGACGGGGTCGCCGGCGATTTCGCCACCTATGCCGCCTTTTCCGACGCCCATCGCGACTGGCCGGGCATGGCCCTGCTGGATCGCCGTGCCGAGGGCCGGATGCAGGGGCAACCGGCCGCTGCGATCCTCGCATGGTTCGCCAGCCGCTCGCCGCAAACCGCAGCCGGCGCGCTGGCATTGGCGCAGGCACAAGCCGCCTCCGGTGCCGACCCCGCCGCGACCTTGGAAAGCCTCTGGCTGGACCTCGATCTGACCGAAGCCGAAGAGGCCGAGGCCCTCGCCCGGTTCGGCCCGACGCTGGCCCCGTTGCATGCCCGTCGGCTGGACGCCCTGTTGTGGCGCGGCGCACGGGAACAAGCCGACCGCATATTGCCCCGCGTGCCCGCGGCCCAAGCGGCACTGGCGCGCGCGCGGCTGGCGCTGCAACGGCGGCAGGACGGGGTGAACGCGCTGATCGCGGCGCTGCCCGCCTCGGTCGCTGATGATCCGGGGCTGGCCTATGACCGGTTCCGCTGGCGGCTTGCCAACGACCTCGACGACAGCGCGGCCGAACTGATGCGCGAACGCTCGCCCGACCGGCTGGGACGGCCGGGTCACTGGGCCGGTCAGCGTGCCCGGCTGACCCGCGCCGCCATCGCCAGCGGAAACGCCGCGCTGGCCTACGACCTCGCATCGCGGCACGGGCTGAACGACGCGGGCACCGAACAGGCCGATCTGGAGTGGTTGGCGGGGTATGTGGCGCTGCGTTTCCTGAACCGCCCCGATCAGGCCGCCCGCCATTTCGCCGCGCTGCGCAACCGGTCGGTCAGCCCGATCACACTGGGGCGGGCGGGCTATTGGGAAGGGCGCGCCCACGAGGCTGCGGGCCGCACCGCCGAGGCGCGGGCTTCCTATGAATTCGGCGCCCGGCACCAGACGGCCTTTTATGGCCAGCTTGCCGCCGAACGGCTGGGGCTTGGCCTCGACCCGGCGTTGCTCGCGCGGCCCGAATACCCTGACTGGCACACCCAGCCCTTCGCCCGCAGCGATGTGTTTCGCGCCGCCGACCTGCTCTATCGGGCCGGGCAATGGTACGAGGCACGGCGCTTTACCCTGCATCTTGCCGAAAGCCTGACGACGGAAGCCGAGCTGGGATCCCTCGCCCGGATGTGGCTGGAACGCGGCGAGCCGCATTTCGCCCTGCGCATCGCCAAGCAGGCGGCACAGATCGGGATCATCCTGCCCGATGCCTATTTCCCGCTCTCGGGACTTGAACGCCAGCGCCTCGCCGTGGCACCGGATCTTGCCCTTGCCATTGCGCGGCGCGAGTCCGAGTTCGACCACCGCGTGACCAGCCATGCCGACGCGCGCGGCCTCATGCAGGTGCTGCCGTCAACCGGGCGGCACACCGCGGGGCGTCTGGGGATCGAATTCGACGAGGGGCGCCTGACCTCGGACCCGGACTATAACGCGATATTGGGCGCGGGCTATCTGGACGAACTGGCCGGGCTCTTTGATGGCACGCTGTCGCTCGTCACCGCCGGGTATAACGCAGGCCCCGGACGCCCCCGCCGCTGGATCACCGAGAACGGCGATCCACGCGATCCAGGCACCGATCCGATCGACTGGGTCGAGGCGATTCCCTTCACCGAAACCCGGAACTATGTGATGCGGGTCACGGAATCGGTGGTGATTTACCGCGCGATCCTGTCCGGCCGCCCGGCACCGATCCGGCTGACGGATATCCTGCGTGGGCGCGACTAGGGCGGTCTCAAGCGCGGCGCTCAGATCACCCCGATCAGCCGCGCCCACCCCTCGAACCCCGCGATGGTCCAGCGCAGCACCGCCCCGTGCCCCAGCCACAGGACCAGCGCACACACCCACAAGGGAATACACACCGACAGCGTCAGCATCACGCAATACCCCGCCGCGCCCCATTTGCGGGCCGAGGGGAGATCGTGCTTCAGCCCCGCGACCACCAGCCGGTTGAACCACGCCGGATGCCGCAGCAGGATCGTCGCCATCCCCAGCATCCCATGCGCCAGCGTCGGCAACAGGGTCGAGGCCAGCATGAACGCCAGCCACCAATAATCGCCGGGGGTGTCGCGCAGCCCCGCGAACAGGCCGGGCAGGTCCAACAGGCGCACCCCGTCGCGCGGGTGGACAAGATGGATCCAGGCGATCAGCGCGCAGCCCAGAACGGCAAATATCGCGATGCCGCCCAGCACATCCAGCGCCGCCGCGCGCCACCCGGCCCCCTGCACCCCCTCGCGCAGCAAATACCGCGTGAGGCCAATCGACGCGAAATCGGCCACCGCGTTGAAGGCAGGGAAGAAGCCGAGGAAGAGGATGAGCATCTGGGATTCGGCGAGTGAGATGGAGCCTAAACCAATGAATAGCTGCTGGCTCTGGATGACGGCCCCAAGCAACAGCACCAGCACCGTCAGAAACCACAGCCACATCCCGGTTTGCGAACCATCGCGGGATTCTCGGCGAGTAATTATTAAGGCAATTTCGAAGAAAAATGCCGCAGCGATCGCGACGAAAACAGCCACAGAGATATCGCTAGAATGGCCAAGTGCACTTGCCCCAAGTGCGCAAATAGCAAATACGACCGGAAGTTTACCAATTCCCGCGACAACAAATGCTACAGAAAATGCAACTGTTGACGCGAACGCGATAGCTGGGAGCACCCCCAAAATAGGAAGCCCGAACAAAGCAATAAGAACAAAGATTAGAAAACCAGCTAGAAAAGCCAGATTGTCTTTTTTCTCGTGGGTCAGTACGAAACCCATCGTACTTAGCCCTATCAGCCAAGTTAACAATGCCACCCGCGCCAGCGCATCCCCCGCCGGTGCCACCGTGACCCCACCCAGCACCATTGCACCGCCCGCCAGCCACTGCGCCACCAGCGCCAGAATCGGATAGGCCACGGCCAGCAACATTACGCGCCTGATTAGCCCGCTACTGAACGCCACCCGCCCCGGCCCCATGCCCCGCGCGATCTCGCCCGCCGACAACCGCGCGTCCAGCCAGTCCAGAAACCGGGTCATCCTGCCCTGATACCACGCACGTGCGGTGCCATTCTCCAACCGGTCAATGGCCGCGAGCCGGTCCTTCTCGTCCGTGGGGACCTCGCCGTAAAAATCGCGAAACATTAAGAACACCGGAACCGGCAAAAGGACCAGTCCATAAACCAGCCAGCCCCACCCAAACAACCAGCCGTCAAACGCACCCAGCATTCCGCACCTCACCCGTCTGGGGTGAACTGTGCCGCAGCAGTCGCCTTGCGGCAACCTGCCCTTTCATCTTGTCGGAAATACTCTGGGGGTGCGGGGGCAAGGCCCCCGCGCGTCAGACAGCCGCGCGCAGACGCTCCATAAGCGTGCCCAAGGCGGCGCGATAACTCTCGGTCACCAGCCGCTCGCCGTCGAAATGATCCGCCGCGCCACCCACCAGAACCTCGGGCCAGGTCAGGGTTTCGCTGCGCAGCGGAACCAGCATGCTGCGCAGCATTGTCTGCGCCCGCTCGCCCCCGGCACGGCCGCCGGTGGCCGAAACGATCGCCACCGGCTTGCACGCCAGTGGCTTGTCCGGCAGGCGTGACAGCCAGTCGAGCGCGTTCTTCAGCACCCCCGGGGGCGCCTTGTTGTATTCGGGGCAGGCGATCACCAGCGCGTCCGCCGACCCGACCAGCGCCCCCAGCCGCTGCACCGCCTCGGGCATGCCCGCCGCCTCGAGGTCGCCGTCATAGAGGGGCAGGCGCAGGTCGGCCTCGGTGAACGAGCCGCCGAACAGTGCGGCGGCTTCCAGCATCAGCTTGCGGTTCAGGCTGGCCCCGCGCAACGATCCGCACAGGCCGACAAGGGTGGGTTGGGTCATGGGTCTCTCCGATCTTCCGGGGCAAGGTAACCCGCGCCGACCAGCTTGCAACCCCCGCCCGCCTGCGCCAGTGTGGCGGCGCGAAACGAAGGGGCACGACATGCGTCACGGCGGACAAATTCTGGTCGATCATCTCAAGGCCGAGGGCATCCGGCGCGTCTTTTCCGTCCCCGGCGAAAGCTTCCTCGCCGCGCTGGACGGGCTTTATGAAAGCGGCATTCAGAATATCGTCTGCCGTCACGAAGGCGGCGCGGCGATGATGGCCGAAGCGCATGCCAAGCTGACCGGCGAGGTCGGCATCGCCTTTGTCACGCGCGGACCGGGGGCGACGAATGCCTCGGCCGGGGTGCATATCGCGCGGCAGGATTCGACGCCGATGATCCTGTTCGTCGGCCAGATCGACTCGGGCCATCGCGACCGCGAGGCGTTTCAGGAGGTCGATTACCGCCGCGTCTTCGGCGGGCTGGCAAAATGGGCGACCGAGGTCGACGACATCCGCCGGCTGCCAGAATACCTCTCGCGTGCGTTCCATGTCGCGCAGTCGGGCCGCCCCGGCCCCGTGGTGCTGGCGTTGCCTGAAAACATGTTGTCCGCGCGGGCCGATGTGCCCTCGCTGCCCGCCCGGCAAAAACCACAGGCCCCCGTGCCGCCGACCGATGCGATCTGGCAGGCGTTGAAAGGCGCCCAAAAGCCGCTGATCGTCGTCGGCGGGCCTCATTGGTCGCCCGAGGCCGCGCGCGAGCTTGGCGAACTGGCCAGCGCCACGGGCCTGCCCGTCGCCGTGACCTTTCGCCGTCAGGACCGGATCGACAACCGCCACCCGAACTATGCGGGCGATCTGGGCGTGGGCATGAACCCCAAGCTGGCGCAGCGTCTGGCCGAGGCCGATTGCCTGTTGGTGCTGGGGTCGCGCTTTGGCGATATCGCGACGAATGGCTATGAACTGGTCGACCCGGCCGCACCGGGCAAAACCATCGTGCATGTCCACGCCGACCCCGATGAGGCGGGCCGGGTTTTCCGCCCCGATGTGGCCGTCACGGCAACGGCCCCGGCGATGGTTTCGGCACTGATGGCCTCGGTCCCGCAGGGCTTGCCGGATTGGGGCGGCTGGACCAGCGCCGCGAACGCCGATTATCGCGCCTGGATAGAACCGCGCGAAACCCCCGGCGCGGTCAAGCTGGAGGCCGTCATGCGGTGGCTGTCGGATACCCTGCCCGACAACGCCATCGCCACCAATGGCGCGGGGAATTACGCGGCGTGGATGCACCGCTATTTCCGCCCGCGCGCCTATCCGGGGCAACTCGCGCCGACCTCGGGCAGCATGGGCTATGGGTTCCCGGCGGCGGTCGCGGCGGCGCTGGAATGTCCCGACAAGACCGTCGTCTGCTTTGCCGGTGACGGATGTTTCCAGATGACCCTGAACGAGCTGTCAACCGCCCGCCAATACGGCGCCGCGCCGGTGGTGATCGTGGCGAACAACGGGCGCTATGGCACGATCCGCATGCATCAGGAACGCACCTATCCGGCGCGGGTCAGCGGCACGGACCTGTTCAACCCCGATTACGCGGCCCTTGCGCGCGCCTATGGCGGCCACGGCGAGACGATCACCCGGACCGAGGATTTCCCCGCCGCCTTTGCCCGGGCCCAAGCCGCGGGCACGGTGACGGTGATCGAGCTTTGCCTCGACCCCGAGGCCCTGACCCCCGGGCAGGACCTCTCGTCGGCCCGCCGGCAAGGCGAGGCGCGCACCAAAGCCTGAGGGGGCTCTCCCGCCTCCGCTTGCCGGATCTGCGATCCGACCGCTGCGTTGGGCCGGGCGCGCAGGCTGCGCCTGCGCGGAAGGGGGCTCTGCCCCCTCTTTGCTGCGCAAATTCACCCCCGGGATATTTTCAGAGCAAAGAAGGACAAGGCGCAGGCTCTTTGCTCGGCAAATATCCTGGGGGAGAAGGGGCGCAGCCCCTTCGGGGGCAAAGCCCCCCGCAGCAAGGACAGGGGCGATAGCCCCTGCGGGCCTGGACCCCTCGATGGGGTTCAGGCCCGCCCCCCGTTCCTCCATCGCCCGTTCCTCCATCGCCGGACTCGACAGCGCACCCGGGCTGGCGATAAATGGAACAAATAGCGAACAATCGAGTCGGGATGGAAAAGCGCATCTTGTCCCTGCACTTCCCGCGCCTGTCCAGCGACCTGGTCCTGCGGCGTTTGCGGGGAGCGGCAGGCGCCTTGGCAATCGTGGTTCGGCGGGGGCGCGGCGACGTGCTGGCCTGCCTGACCGCGACGGCCGAGGCGCAGGGCCTCAGGCGCGGGCAATCGCTGACAGAGGCGCGGATCCTGCTGCCTGGCCTGGTGACGCGCCCGCACGACCCACGTCCGCCGGCGCGCGCGCTGCGGGCCCTGCGGCGCTGGGTGCTGCGCTATGCACCCTGGGCGGCGATCGATGGCGAGGACGGGCTGATCGTCGACCTCACCGGGTCGGCCCATCTGCATGGTGGCGAAGAGGCCCTGTGCGCCGATCTGCTGTCGCGATTGCGGGCCATGGGTTTCGGGGTCCGGCTGGCCATCGCCCCGACGCGCGGCGCGGCTTGGGGGCTGGCGCGCTTCACCGCGGGGCCGATCACGCTGGCGGTGGATGCCGCGGCGGCGATCGACACGCTGCCGATCGCGGCGCTGCGCCTGCCCGAAGAAATCTGCGCCGGGCTTTCGCGGCTGGGGTTGCGGCAGGTGCGCGACCTCGGGCGGGCGCAGCGCGCACCCCTGGTGCGCCGTTTTGGCGAGGTTCTGGCCCTGCGGCTGGACCAGGCGACCGGCGCGCTGGCCGAACCCGTCGCCGCCCCGCCTGACACGGTGCACCATGCCATCCGGCTGAGCCTGCCCGAGCCCATCGGCCTGACCACGGATGTGCGCGCGGCGCTGGTCCGGTTGCTCGAGGCGCTGTGCGCCCGGCTGGCGTCAACCGACCAGGGCGCGCGACAGCTGCGGTTCGAATTGCAGCGCACCGACAACTCGGTGGCGCTGGCCGAGATCGCGCTGGCCCGGCCGATGCGCGACCCGGCCGCGATGGCCGCCCTGTTCGAGCGGACGCTCGAGGCGCTGGATGCGGGGTTCGGGTTCGACCTGCTGCGTCTGAGCGCACCGCTGACCGAAGCGATGCCCCCCGCACAGATCGAACAGGGGGGGGCCACGGGGGCCGATGCGCTGGCCGACCTGATGACGCGGCTGGGAAACCGGGTGGGGCTGGACGCGCTGACGCGGTTTGTTCCCGCCGAAAGCCATATCCCCGAGCAGGCTTTCCAGATCGTCTCGGCGGTGCATGGCCCGCGCCCCTCTGCACAAGCATGGGGCCGGGGAGCCGACCGGCCGCTGACGCTGTTCCCGCCGGAACCCCTGCCGGGCGCGGGCGGCAGTCACCCGCCCGAGCGGTTCGTGTGGCGCAGGCGGCGGCTGACGTTGCTGCGCGCGACCGGGCCGGAACGGCTGACGCCCGAATGGTGGATGGACAGCCCCGGCTGGCGCAGCGGGCTGCGCGATTACTGGCGGCTGGACACGGTCGAGGGGCCACGGCTTTGGGCGTTTTTCACCCCGCAGGATCCCGGCTGGGCCGTGCAGGGAGAATTCGCATGACCCGCAAGACATCGCATGGGGCCGAGGGGGGGATCGATTACGCCGAATTGTGCGTCACCTCGAATTTCACCTTCCTGACGGGGGCCTCGCACCCCGAGGAACTGGTCGCGCGGGCGGCAGAACTGGGACTGGCCGCCATCGCCATCACCGACCGCAACAGCCTTGCAGGCGTTGTGCGCGCGCATGCGGCCCTGCGCGAGATCCGGCGCGGGCTGGACGAAGGCGGAACCGTATCGATCCGGGGCCAGATGGTGCACGACCCGTCCGCGCGCCGGACACAGGGCGGGGCGGGGCTGCCCATGCCACCGCGGCTGCCCCGGCTGATCGTCGGTGCGCGGCTGGTGCTGACAGACACGCCGGTGGAATGGATCGCCCTGCCGACGGACCGCGCCGCCTACGCCCGGCTGTCGCGCCTGCTCAGTCTGGGCAAGCGGCGGGCCGGCAAGGGAGAGTGCCAACTGCACCTCGGGGATCTGCACGACGGTGCCGAAGGGCTGATCCTGATCGCCCTGACCCCCGATCCGGAAAACACGGGGCCGCCTCTGGCAGCCGCCCCGCCCGCCGCGACGACCGCCTTGCTGCGCGACATGGCACGGCGTTTTCCCGGGCATGTCTTCGTGGGGGCCGCACCGCGCTATGACGGGCGCGACGCGGCACGGCTGGCCTCGCTGGCGCGGATGGCGCAGCGCTCGGGGATTCCGATGGTGGCACTGGGGGATGTGCTGATGCACCACGCGCGGCGACGGCGGCTGGCCGATGTGCTGACCTGCATCCGCGAGGGTCTGGTGATCGACGAGATCGGGCGCCGCGCCCTGCCCAATGCCGAACGCCGCCTCAAGACCCCGGCCGAGATGGCGCGGATGTTCCGCGATCATCCCGGCGCGATCCGCCGCACGCTGGAAATCGCCGGACGCTGCGCCTTCTCGCTGGATGAACTCAGCTATGAATACCCCGACGAGATCACCAACGGCGAAGCCCCGCACAAGCGGCTGGAACGGCTGACCATCGATGGCCTGCGCCGCCGTTTCCCGAACGGCACACCGCAAGACACGCTGGGCAAGGTCGAGAAAGAGCTGCGCATCATCGGCAACCTCGGCTTTGCGGCCTATTTCCTGACGGTGCATGACATCGTGCAATTCGCAAGGTCGCGCGGGATCCTGTGCCAAGGGCGCGGATCGGCGGCGAATTCGGTGATCTGCTATGCTCTGGGCATCACCGAGGTCGCGCCCGATGTGATCAGCATGGTGTTCGAACGCTTCATGTCCGAAGCCCGCGGCGAACCGCCCGACATCGACGTCGATTTCGAACACGAGCGGCGCGAGGAGGTGATCCAGCACATCTATGACACCTATGGCCGGGAACGCGCCGGGCTGGTCGCCACGGTGATCCATTTCCGCTCGCGCGCGGCGATCCGCGAGGTGGGCAAGGTCATGGGCCTGTCCCAGGACCTGCTGGCCGCGCTGGCCGGCAGCCAATGGGGCTGGTCCTCGCGCCCGCCGGACCGCGAAGCGGTGATCGAACTGGGCCTCGACCCCGACAACCGCCGCCTTGTGCAGACGCTGGACCTCGTGGCCGAGATCATCGGCTTTCCGCGCCACCTGTCGCAGCATGTCGGCGGCTTTGTCATCACCAAGGGAAGGCTGGATGAACTGTGCCCGATTGAAAACGCCGCGATGGACGGGCGGACGGTGATCGAATGGGACAAGGATGACATCGACACGCTGGGCATCCTGAAGGTCGATGTGCTCAGCCTCGGGATGCTGACCTGCATTCGCAAATGCTTCGACCTGATCGCGCAGCATGGCGGGCGGGGCTTTACACTGGAGAACCTGCCACGCGAGGACCCGGCGACCTATGACATGCTGTGCAAGGCCGACGCGATCGGCGTGTTTCAGGTGGAATCCCGCGCGCAGATGAATTTCCTGCCGCGCATGAAACCGCGCGAGTTCTACGACCTTGTGATCGAGGTCGCGATCATCCGCCCCGGCCCCATTCAGGGCGGCATGGTGCACCCCTACATCAACCGCCGTCAGGGGAAAGAACCCGTCAACCTGCCCTCGACCGACCTGCGGCCGGTGCTGGAACGCACGCTGGGCGTGCCGCTGTTTCAGGAACAGGCGATGCAGATCGCCGTGGTCGCCGCCGGCTTCACCCCCGAAGAGGCCGACCGCCTGCGCCGCTCGCTGGCCACGTTCCGCCGGATGGGCACCATCGGAACCTTCCGCGACCGTTTCATCGGCGGCATGCTGGAACGCGGTTATGACCTGCCCTTTGCCGAACAGTGCTTTGCCCAGATCGAAGGCTTTGGCGAATACGGGTTCCCCGAATCCCACGCCGCCTCGTTCGCGCTCTTGGTCTATGCGTCCGCCTGGCTCAAACGCCACCACCCCGCGGCCTTCGCCTGCGCGCTGCTGAATTCCCAGCCGATGGGCTTTTATGCCCCCGCCCAGATCGTGCGCGACCTGCGCGACCATGGCCACGAGGTGCGGCCCGTCTGCGTCAATCGCTCGGAATGGGACAACACGCTGGAACACCGGGCCGACGGGCGGCTGGCCCTCAGGCTGGGGTTCCGCCAGATCAAGGGCCTGCGCGAGGAGGACGCGCAATGGATCGTCAGCGCGCGCGGCAACGGATACCCCGACCCCGAGAGCCTGTGGCGACGCGCCGGTGTGCCGCCCCGCGCGCTGGAATTGCTGGCCGAGGCCGACGCCTTTGCCGGCATGCGCATGAACCGCCGCGACGCGCTGTGGGCCGTGCGCGCGATCCGCGCGCCCAAGCCACTACCCCTGTTCGGCACCGATGGCGAGGGCATCCGCGAACCGCTGGCCGACCTGCCGCAGATGACGCTGGGCGAACAGGTGATCGACGACTATCTGGCCTTGCGCCTGTCGCTGCGCGCCCACCCGATGGAGGTCATCCGCCCCCATATGCCCGGCCTGACCGCGCATTGCGACCTGCCCGACGCGCCCCGGCGGGTCAGCGTCTGCGGGCTGGTGATCACCCGGCAGCGGCCCGGCACCGCCTCAGGCGTGATCTTCATCACGCTCGAGGATGAAACCGGGGTCTGCAACGTGGTCGTCTGGCCCAAGGTCTATGAACGCTATCGCCGCAAGGTGATCGGCGGGCGGCTGCTGCGCATCACCGGGCAGTTGCAGCGCGATCAGGGCATCATCCACCTGATCGCCGAGGAGGTCGAGGATCTCTCGCCCCAACTCGCGCTGCTGGGCGAACTGGGGGTCGAGGCGATCGACCCGACCGGAGGCCGAGGCGACGAAGCCCGCCGCCCGGTGGCGATGAAGGAACTGCCCGAGGGCCACCCCCTGCGCGCCAAACCAACCCGCACCGTGCGCCACCCGAGGGAACAGGCGAAGGTGCTGTTCCCGAGCCGGGATTTTCATTGAGGGGGCAAGCCCGACCACCGCAACCTTGGCAGCGACCGGCCGCAAACGGCCAGCACGCGCGATGCCGCCCTTGAAAAGAATGTTCACGATCAGCTGCGCAGATCCGGGAGAATATCGAGGATGCTTTCCCCAAGCATGCTTTCTTTCTTGAACCGGTTGGCGGTCAAAAGCTGCGCATACCCGTGAACAAGGCTCCAGAGGAACATCTGCTGCCGCGCCGCGACTTTCTCGTCGTCCCCGTCGAAACGCCCGAAACCCTTCGAATTTTCCGCCAATATCGCAAAGCAGGCCCTGACGTGGTGCAACAGTTCCGGGTCGTTTGACGCGACCCGGTCGCGCGCGAACATCAACTCGTACAGCGCCGGATGATCCTGCGCGAAGGCGACATAGCCCAAGAGCGCAGCGTTGCGGCGGGCATCGCGGTCCGATGTGCCATCGATGCCCTTGCGCATATAGGCTTCCAGTTCGGCGTAACCCTCTGCCGCAAGCGCCGTCAGCAGGGCCGTCTTGTTCGGAAAATGGTTCTGAGGGGCGGTTGCGCTGACACCGACGGCATCGGCGCACCGGCGCAGGGACAGGTTGCTGTGCCCCTCCTCCTCGAGAAGACGCCTCGCTGCGGCCAACAAAGCTTGGCGCAGGTTCCCGTGGTGATAGCGCGTCGGTTCTTTGTACTCTGTCCTCATATGCACAACGTAAACTTTCCCCACCCCCTTGCGCAAGGCAACCTGCGCCTATATGTGCAGTGTAAATATGCACTGCACATATGAGGATGGAAATGATGAAGATCATGGTATACGGACTTGGAGCGGTTGCCGTGCTGGTGGCGCTGGCCGCAGCGTTCTGGTTCACCAACCCCTTTGGCATCCGCGACACGCTGGTGGCGCGGATGATCGTCAACATGCGCGTGGCTCCCGCGCGTCTGGACAACCCCAAAACACCCGCCGACTATGGGATGGCCTACCAGGACGTCGAATTCGTCACCGCGGACGGCATCCGCCTGAGCGCTTGGGAAATCCGCGCCGCGGCGCCTTCGGATCGGACGATCATCGTCAACCACCCGTTGACGACCACGCGCTATGGGTCCGTGGCCGGTCTGGACGGGGTCGAGGCCGAGTTCCTGCCGATGGTGCGCCACCTGCATGACGCGGGCTATAACGTCGTGATGTACGATCACCGCGGACAGGGCGAAAGCGACGGCGGGCTGGGCCGCCAATCGCGCGGGGTCGAGGCCCCCGTGGGTGCGGGCGTGACCGAATGGCAGGACGTTGTCGCCTCGCTGAACTACGTCACCAACCACCCCGATTTCGGTGATGACGAGATCATCTTCCTGTCGCAATGCATGGGGGCGAACGCAACTTTCCTTGCATGGCAGAACGCGCCGGAACTGTTTGCCAACCCGCAGATCCGGGCCGTCGTCGCCAACCAGCCGACGATTTCCTACAGCTTCACGGATCGCATTATCCGCGCGACCCTTGGGCTCGATATCGTTGACCTCGTCCAGCAGATCCAGCAGGACGCCTATGGTTTTGGCTTTGCGAGCGCGCTGGAAACGGTGCCCGCCGTGACGGTGCCCATCCTCTTCTCGCAGGTCGAAGCCGACCGCTACACGTTTGACACCGCGACCGGGCAGAATGACGTTCAGCGGATCATCGACGCGGCAACCGTCGAAACGGAAGTGATCTGGATCGGCCCCGATCATGAACCCGCCTATGGCACCGGCATGCGGTTCGAGGCCTACACCTATTTCAACCATCACCCTGAGCGGTTGCTGGACTTCCTGTCCCGGAATTTCAGCGGCGCGTGACGAGGCCAGCGGACCGTCAGGCTTGTCGTCTGCCGGTCCGCGCTGTCCCGCGTAGCGGCCAATCGCGCTCCGGGAAAAGTTGCCCCCCAAACAAAACACCGGCCCACGCTCCCGCGCAGGCCGGTGCCCTTCTCCCCACAAACACCTTACTTCGACGCCCCGCCCGCCGGCGCGGCTTCGACGCTGATCGGGTTGCCCTGATCGTCGAGGAACTGATAGCTGCCGTCCCAGCGGCCATAGTTGCTCGACTGGATGCCGTTCGACATCACGCCGGGATAGCCCGGCTGCCCGCCGACCACGGCGACCGTGACCACACCCGTCTCGCCCACCTGCAACACGCCCGCGTGCACCGCGGCGACCGCCACCGGCGAATCGTCGGTATAGACCCCGCTGCCCCAGATCGTGCCGCTGTTCGACCCGGTGACGTTGAACATCATCACCGCATCGGACTGTCCGCGATAGCTCATCATGTTGCCCGGGTCGGGCAGGATCGCGGGGGCGGGCGGCGTCGACAGGCCGGGCTTGCCGGCCGGGGGTTCGTCGCCCTCGCCCCCCTCCATTGCGACGCTCAGCGTGGCGTTGCAGGTCTGCGCGCCGAAGGTGCCGACCCAGATGTCATAGGCCCCCACCGGCGCGGCGGGAATGATGATCGACGGATCGAGGCTGCCGTCGGTGTCATCGCCGAAATGCCACGTCCCCGCGGCATCGTTGACCAGCAGGATCGTGTCGCATTCGCCCTGCACCGACAGGATCAGCGCCTGACCGTCGGGGTTGTCGGTCAGCGACAGGTCGAAATCGGGGCTGGTGATGACATGGCCATAGGTCGCGCCCGGGATGTTGCACTGCGACAGGTCGACGTCGCCGCCCGCCACCACCATCGTGGCCTGCCCGCCGACCAGTTGCGCGGCGCCATAGGTCAATTGCTCGCCGTGGCCCGTCCAGTCGGGGCAGGCATGCGCGGCACCCGCGCCAAGGGTCAACGCAAGAATGCTGGCGGAAACGAAAGAAAGGGATTTCATGGAATGCTCCAATGCTCGAAAGGATGAATCCGCAAAGAGTCGGATCACGTCAAGACTGCGCCCGAACCGATCCGATTTCAACGGTCGCGTGGTCAGTCGGCCCGCACCAGCATCACAAGCGCGACACAGATCAGCGCGATCCCGGGCAAGACGGCCAGCCCCGGCGCACCATGCCCCAACGCCAGTTCCCACACGATGATCCACACCGGCGTCAGATAGGTATAGGCCATGACATTCGACGCAGGCAGGCGCTGCGCCGCGAACTGCAGCATCGACGAGGCCAGCACCGTGGCAAAGGTCACCAGATAGGCCAGTGCGACCCAGACCAGCCACGGAAGCCCCGCCCAGGACGTCGCGGCAACCTCGCGCCAGCCATACAGCGCCAGCAGCACGAACCCCGCCGCCGTCACCATGCCGGCCGTGACCATCGCGCTTTCGCCCCGGTTCAGCTTGCGCAGCATCGGTGCATAAAGCGCGTGAAGCACGCAGCCGACGAAATAGATCGCCTCGCCCGTGCCGATCTCGAAACGCATGAGGGCGCCGACATCGCCGCGAAAGATCACCCACAGCGCCCCGCCCCCGCCGATCAGCAGCGCCCCCGTGACCCAGGCCCGCATCCCCTGCCCCAGCAGCGGAATGGCGAACAACGCGGCCATCAAGGGGGTCAGCGTGAACACGGCCCCTGCCGCAACGGGTTGCGCGGTCTTCAGCCCTTCGAACATGAACACGAAATAGCCGCCATACAGCAAGGCCAGCACGGCATAGCGCCACGGGGCCCGAAAGTCCGCGCGCGTGAACCCGCGCCGCCCCCCGCGACCGCTGCCGGGGGTGGCCGATACCAGAAGGCCCAGCAAGACCGCCGCCGCCAGAAACCGCACCGTCGTCAGGGCCACGGGCGACACATCATTCGCCACCATCGCGCCCAAGCTGAACGACCCTGACACCGCCCCGGAAAAGGTCAGCATCGCCAGATGCCCCTTCACCGCTTCGCGACGCCCGCGATCGACGGAATAGTGCTGCGCAGCGGGGCGGTCGGCGGTCAAGTTTCGAACGCGGTCTTGAGGGCGCTCAGCGCGGCCTGAACCTTGGCGGTGCGGTGCAGGTCCACATGCGTGACCAGCCACACATTCACGGCCCACTCCGGCCGGGGGGGCAGCACTTCGATCATGTCCGCCGTGACATAAGGCCCATACAGGAACCCAAGCCCCATCCCCCCTGCAATCGCGGCGCGGACTTCCTCGGGTTCGTTTGACCGAAAGCTGATCCGCGGGGCAATCGACTGTTCGGCCAGCCAGCGGATAAACGGCGCCCGCGCGTTTTCACCTTCTTCAAGCGCGAACCGGTGGTCGGCAAGTTCGGCCTCGGTCGCAGGCAGGCCGTAAGCCTCGACATAGGAAGGGCTGGCATACAGGGCGACCGGCAACGTCATGAAAGACTGCACGACATTGTCCGGCTCTGTCGGGCGCGCACCGGCGCGCAATGCCAGATGGGCCTCGCCATATTCCAATCGCAGCACCCGCCTTTCGGTGCGCACCCGGATGCAAAGATCCGGATAGGCGCGCGACAAAGCCGCCAGCGGTTCGCGGATCAGGGCCGCCAAAGCAGGCAAGGTGGTGATGACAAGGTCACCGGTAATGCCGGCCCCGACCCCGGCCAGACGCGTCGCCAGATGGGCGAACTGCTCTTCGGTGATGCGACCGACCTGCGCCAGCGTCTGCCCGGCTTCGGTGGGGGTATAGCCCCGTGCATGTCGCTGGAACAGCTTCACCCCCAGCCGCGATTCCAGCATGTCGATATGCCGGATCACGGTGGCATGATGAACGCCCAAGACCTCGGCCGCGCCGCTGACAGTGCCCGCCTTCACGACCTGCCACGCTGTCCGGATTTCATCCCATGATTCGAGATTCATATGTGCGCACCCTCACAGAGTATGCTCATTTTTCGGCATTTCGTTCATTTACGCAATGACTAGATGCACGTCAGGACAACAAAGGAGTTCCCATGCCCACCCTTCTGCGCCTTGACGCCTCTATCCGCGGCGATGCCTCGACCTCGCGCCGGCTGACCGACAGCATGGTCGCGCGCCTGTCGACGGCGGACACAACCGTCATCACCCGCGACTTGACCAGCGGCCTGCAACCGATCGACGGTGGTTGGCTTGCCGCAGTTTTCACCCCGGCCGAGGCCCGCACCGCGGAACAGGCAGCCATCGCCGCCCATGCCGATACGCTGCTGGACGAACTGCGCGCGGCGGATACGCTGGTCATCGGGCTGCCGATCTACAATTTTGGCGTCCCCGCCGGGCTGAAGATCTGGTTCGACCACCTTGCCCGCAAAGGGGAAACCTTCGTCTATACCGAGGCCGGGCCCAAGGGCCTGATGACGGGCAAGCGCGCCTTCGTCGCGCTGTCGTCGGATGGTACCGAACTGGGCGGACCTATCGACTTCGCCTCGGGCTATGTGCGTCACATGCTGGGTTTCTTCGGCATCACGGATGTGACCTTCATTGCCGCCGACCGCCAGATCTTTGGCCCGGCCGAAGCGCTCGAACGCGCGGAAACCGCGATCGCCGCTCTGGCAGCCTGACGACAGGCGCGCGGCCCGGGCGGGGCCGCGCGCTTGACGGCGTGCCCCTGCGGGTTGCATACCCGGTTTCAGCCCGCCAATCGGAGATCCAGCATGTTCCCTCCCTCGCACGCCCTGATCATCATCGACGTGCAGAACGATTTCTGCCCCGGCGGCGCGCTGGCGGTTCAGGATGGCGATGCGGTCGTCCCGCTGATCAACGCAATGATCCCGGAATTCGAAACGGTCGTCGCCACGCAAGACTGGCATCCGGCCGATCACCTCTCGTTCGCCGACAACCACCCGGGCGCAGCACCCTTCTCGACAACGACCATGCCCTATGGCCAACAGGTCCTCTGGCCCAGCCATTGCGTTCAAGGCAGCAACGGCGCCGCGTTCCATCGCGACCTGCACATCGACCGCGCGCAGCTGATCCTGCGCAAGGGGTTCCGGGCCGGAATCGACAGCTATTCAGCCTTTTTCGAAAACGACCGCACCACGCCAACGGGGCTCGACGGATATCTGCGCGCCCGCCAGATCGATGCGCTGACCCTTGTCGGCCTCGCGACCGATTTCTGCGTGGCCTACTCGGCCCTCGATGCCGCGCATCTTGGTTACGCAGTCACCGTTGCCTTGCCCGCGTGCCGGGCGATCGACCTCGACGGCTCGCTCGATGCGGCCTTGAACGCCATGCGCGACGCCGGTGTCACGCTGGACGACCATCCGGCTTCATCTTTGCTCTGAAAATATCCCGGGGGTGAATGGCCCGAAGGGCCAGAGGGGGCAGAGCCCCCCGACGCGGCGCAGCCGCGCCCGGCCCAACGCAGCGGTCGGATCGCAGATCCGGCAAGCGGAGGCGGGAGCCGCCCCCGCCCCTCGTCAATGGCTTTCCGGCACCAGAATTTCGCGCTTTCCGACATGGTTGGCAGTGCTGACGACGCCCTGCTCCTCCATCTGCTCGACCAGCCGGGCCGCTTTGTTATACCCGATCCCCAGTTTGCGCTGGATATAGGACGTCGAGCATTTGCGGTCGCGGGCGACGATTGCCACCGCCTGATCATAGAGCGCGTCATCGCCACCCGTACCATCGCCCAGCCCCAGCACCGTATCGATGTCGCTCTCGCGCTCGGGGTCCGGCCCGTCCAGCACGCCGTTGACGTAATCGGCGGGGCCAAAGCTCTTGAGGTGGGTCACCACCTCCTCGACTTCCTCGTCCGAGACAAACGGCCCGTGCACACGGGTGATCTTGGACCCGCCCGCCATATACAGCATGTCGCCCATGCCCAGCAGTTGCTCGGCACCCTGTTCGCCCAGAATGGTGCGGCTGTCGATCTTCGACGTCACCTGGAACGAAATCCGCGTCGGGAAGTTCGCCTTGATCGTGCCGGTGATGACGTCGACCGACGGGCGCTGCGTGGCCATGATCAAGTGAATCCCCGAGGCCCGCGCCATCTGCGCCAGACGCTGGATGCAGGCTTCGATTTCCTTGCCCGCGACCATCATCAGGTCGGCCATCTCGTCGACGATGACGACGATGAAGGGCAGCAGTTCGGGCGCGAATTCCTCGGTCTCGAACACCGGGTCACCGGTCGCATCGTCGAAACCGGTCTGGACCGTGCGCTTGAACATCTCGCCTTTCGACAGCGCTTCGCGCACGCGGCCGTTATAGCCCTCGATATTGCGCACGCCCATCTTGGACATCTTGCGATAGCGTTCTTCCATCTCGCCGACGACCCATTTCAGGGCCACGACCGCCTTTTTCGGGTCGGTCACCACCGGCGACAGCAGATGCGGGATACCGTCATAGACGGACAGTTCCAGCATCTTGGGGTCGATCATGATCAGCCGGCATTCCGCAGGCGTCAGCTTGTACAGCAGCGACAGGATCATCGTGTTGATCGCCACCGACTTGCCCGACCCCGTCGTCCCCGCGATCAGCAGGTGCGGCATCTTTGCAAGGTTCGCCACCACCGCCTCGCCGCCGATGTCCTTGCCCAGCGCCAGAGGCAGGCGCTGGTTCGAATCACCGAAATCGCGCGTTCCAAGAATCTCGCGCAGCACGACCTTCTCGCGCCGCTGGTTGGGCAATTCGATGCCGATGACCGACCGCCCCGGAACCGTGCTGACGCGCGCCGACAAGGCCGACATGCTGCGGGCAATGTCATCCGACAGCCCGATCACGCGGCTGGCCTTCAGGCCCGGCGCGGGCTCGAGTTCATACATCGTGACCACGGGGCCGGGCCGAACGCTGACGATCTCGCCGCGCACGCCGTAATCCTCCAGCACGCTCTCCAGCATGCGGGCGTTTTCTTCCAGCGCCTCGTTCGACAGGGAATACCGCTCGATTGATGACGGGTCCTGCAACAGCGACAGCGGCGGCAATTCAAAGCTGGCCGCGCGGCGGGGTTCAAAGGGCAGCGTCGGCTGCCGTTCGGCCTGCGCTTGGCGCGAGGGCGCCACGGTGCGCCGGGCCGGGGTTTGCACCACCCGTCGGTTGAGAACCGAGGGCGTGGGCGCGCGATCCATCGGGGTCGGATCGATCCGGAAATTGTCATCGTCGTCGAAGACGGCATCCTCGTCGACATAGTCGTCGTACACCGGCGCCGGGGCCCGTTCGGCAAAACGCGGCAAGGTCCCGCTGCGCTCGGCACGGACCGGTTGCGGGGCGACCGGGGCGGCGGGGGCCGCATCGAAGGAAATCTGACCGGGATAGACGGTCTGCGTTGCCGCGAACCCGAACGCAAGGCTTGCCGGATTGGCCGTCGACGTCGCGGATGTTTCGGGCGTGGCATGCCTGCCGTGGGGATGGGACGCCGTCGCCGCCGGACGCGCTGCGGTCAGCGGCGGCTCGACCGGCACGCGCGGCGCGGGGGCGGGTGCGTGGGTCTGCGGGTCGAAACGCAGGACGGGCTTTTCGGTCTTGCGGGTTCGGATCAGGTCCGAGATGCGCGTCGAGATACGCTCAGGAGTCGGGCGCTCGACGTCCCAAGCATCTTCGGGCATCTCTGGCTCGATCAGTTCACCCTGCGGAAGCGGCCAGCCAAAATCGCCGCGATCGGCTGCGGACTCGGGCTCGGGCTTGCGGCGGCCCAGGTTCGACACCCGCTGCAGCAGGCCGGGGCGCTCGGGCTGTTGCCAGTCGGCCATCGCGGACGTGCCCGGAGTTCGCGCTTGGTGTGCAACCGGGCGGGGTTGCTGCGGTGCCGTCAGCGGCGGTTCGACATGATGCGGGCGATAGCCCGGCTGCGCCGCCGGGGCCATCGCCCCCAGCAACGTTTCATCGGCCAGATCGCCGCTTTCCGCGTTTCGATAAATGCGCACGGGCCGTTGGTCGCGATGGCGTTCGACGGCGGCCGGATCGGGGTAAGCCTGCGGATGCGCATAAGGCGAATGCCCCCAGCCGGTCGTCGGAGCCTCGGCCCAGGGTGCGCCCTGCGCCACATAGGTTTCACGCTGCGCCATCGCCTGTTGCGCGACCGCGCGCGCCTGCTCGCGTGCCTGTCTGCGGGCATGAAGCCTTGCCGCCCCATGCGAGGCCAGCCCGGTCATCCCCCGCGCCGACCCGCCCAGCGCCGTCATGAGCGCCGCATAGCTGAGGATGAACCCCGACATCAGGAAGGCCGAGAACGCGAAAAGCTCGTGCAGCGTGGTGCCCAGCACATAAAGCCACAGCGCCACCGTCGCGGCGAACAGCAGGACCGTCAGCAGGTTGAAGCCGAAGCTGGAGGTCAGCGGCAAGGCTGTCAGCACAGCGCCCAGAATCGCGTCGCCGAAATTGCCCCCGACGCCAAATTCATTACCCCAGCTTGCGGCCGGAACCAGCGTCGCCAACCAGACCGAGGCCAAGAAGGTCGCGGGCACAAGGAACGGCATCCGCCCGAGGATCCGGTCCTCGCCACGATGCACGATCAGCCGCAGGCCCCAGACGCACAGCGCAATGGCAAGACCCCAGCTGCCCTTGCCGACGCTCAGCATCAGGGGCGCGGCGATCCACGCGCCGATGCGGCCAAGGGCGTTCTGCACGGGCTCATCGGTCGCCGCCATCCACGACGGATCCTGCGGCGAATAGGACGCGAGGATCAGCGCCAGCATCAAGCCCAGCCCGATCAGCGCCATGCCCAGCAATTCCTTGCCACGCTGGTTGATTACCGCCTGAAGGTGGTTGTCCAGAAAGGGTTCGCGCTGGGGACTGGGGAAAGACGCCATGGGTTCCTCATCCATAAAGACAGCTGCGCAGCAGGCTCAGGCCCCGGCGCGTTTCCTCTTCCGAGGCGACGAGCGCGACGCGAATGTAGCCAGCTCCGGGGTTCTGGCCATCGACCGTGCGCGCCAGATAGGCGCCGGGCAGGACCCGCACGCCGGTCTCGCGCCACAGCTTCAAGGCCGCCGTTTCGCCGTCGGCGACGGGCAGCCACAGGAAGAACCCCGCCTCGGGCGGCAGATAGGCATTGAGCCCGGCAAAGACCTCGTCGGCGATCCGATACTTCTCTTGATAGCGAAGTCGCGATTGTTCGACATGGGCCTCGTCGGACCACGCGGCGGTTGCGACCGCCTGAAGGGGCTCGGGCAAAGGTGCCCCGGCATAGGCCCGCAATTGCCGGATCGCCTTGATCGACTGCACGCCCCCCGCAACGAAGCCCGAGCGCAGGCCGGGCAGGTTCGAGCGTTTGGACAGCGAATGGAAACTGACGACCCGTTCAGGATCGGCGCCAATCTCCTGCGAGACCTCGAGAATCCCGACGGGCGGCGTCTCGCGATAGATCTCGGCATAGCATTCATCGGCGAAAATGCGGAAATCGTGCTTCTCTGCCAAGCGTAGCAGGTCGGCCCAATACGCCCGGCTGGCGACCGCCCCCTGCGGGTTGGCGGGCGAGCACAGATAAGCAATCGTGACACGGTCCAGAAGCGCGGGCGGCAGGTTTGCATAATCGGGCAAATGCCCGGTTGCCGATGTCGCGGGCACATAAACCGGATCGGCATTCGCGGTCAGCGTGGCAACGGCATAGACCTGATAGAACGGGTTCGGCGTCAGGACGACGGGCCGTTGCCCGTTCTTCTGTTCGGGGCACAGTGCCAAGGCGGCATTGAACAGCCCCTCGCGTGTGCCGTTCAGCGCCATGATCCGGTCTTCTCCGATCTCGACACCATAGCGGCGGCGGATCCACCCCGAAATCGCCCCCAGAAGGGCGGCGTTGCCATCATTCGCCGGATACCGGGCGAAACCGCTCAGGTTCGCGGCCAAAACCTCGCCCACGAAGGGCGGCATGTCGTGGCGCGGCTCGCCAATGGTCATGGCGATGGGATCACCCCCTGCCCGATGATGATCGAGCAAGGCGCGCAAACGCGGAAATGCGTATTCCGGCAGGTTCGAAAACCGCTCAGGAAATGCCATGGACTGCCTCGTTATGCAGGGTCGTAACGCCCCGTTTCTTCACAAGATAACGCGGCCGAGCGTCAAGGTCCAGCAAAACAGGTGCAGGCCGGTTCAGCCCGCCGCCATGTGACTTTTTCGCCGATCCGGTTCAGCCGATCTCGCGTCTGAGGGGGCGCGACAAAAGCTGCGTCTTGGCCTGCTCCAGATCGACTTCCCCCCTCAGAAGGGCGGATACCATGGAGGTGATCGGCAGATCCGCGCCTTGCGCCGTCTGTGCAAGGGCGTGGGCCGTCATCACCCCTTCAACCGTCTTCGTCGCATCGGGGGCAGCGCCTGCCCCGATCGCAAGGCCGTGGCTGAAATTGCGCGACTTTTGCGAGGTGCAGGTCAGAACCAGATCCCCGAAGCCCGACAACCCCCAAAGCGTTTCGGGTTGCGCACCCCGCCCCTGCGCCAATCGCGCCATCTCGGCCATGCCCCGCGTCATCAGGGCGGCGCGCGCGCTTTCGCCCAGATCCGCACCGATGCAGATCCCCGCCGCGATGGCGATCACGTTCTTCAACGCGCCCCCCATCTGCGCACCGATCAGATCATGGCTCAGGTACAGGCGCAGGTTGCGCGTTGACAGCAGTTCCTGCACGGCGGCGCCTTCGGGCCCTTCCAGCGCCAGCGTGAGCGCGGTCGGTTTGCCCTGCGCGATATCCGCCGCGAAACTTGGCCCCGTCAGCACGCCCGCCCGGGCACCCGGCGCGCAAGCCGCGATGATTTCCGTCGGCAGCAGCCCGGTGCCCAGTTCAACCCCCTTGCAGCAGGCAATCGCGGGCTTGCCTGCCAGCCCTTCGGCCGCTTGCGAACACAGCGCACGCAGTTGTTGCGTCGGCACTGCCAGCAAAATGACAGGCGCCGCCAGCGCATCGGCCAGCGACGCGGTCGGGCTGACCTGAGCGGGCAGAGTGGCCCCGGGCAGACGTGCGGCGTTGGACCGTTCGCGCTGCATGGCCTCGGCCAGAAGGGGATCACGCGCCCACAGGGCAACGCGGCGCCCGCCCTGCCCCAAGGCCACGGCCAAGGCCGTGCCAAAGGCCCCGGCCCCCAGAATTCCGATCTCCGGCGCGTCCATCTTCGCCCTTTCTGCCCGTTTCAGGCTTTGCACCCCCGCCGTGCTGACGCTAATACGGGCGAAATCGCCGTGTCCGGAGGCCGTGATGGTCGATATCGCAACCCGCGTCCACAATCACAACTGGAAGATCGATCCGATCGTCCGGTCGCTGATCGATACCGACTTTTACAAACTTCTGATGTGCCAGTCGATCTTTCGCAACCGCCCCGACACGCGGGTCACGTTTTCGCTGATCAACCGGACCAAGTCCATCCGCCTCGCCGACCTGATCGACGAAGGCGAATTGCGCGAACAGCTTGACCACGTGCGCGGCCTCGGCCTCACGCGCGGCGAAAGCACATGGCTGCGCGGAAACACGTTCTATGGCAAGCGCCAGATGTTTCGCCCGGATTTCATGGAATGGTTCGAGGCGCTGCGCCTGCCGCCCTATCACCTCGAAAAGCGCGACGGCCAATACGAACTGACCTTCGAAGGTTCCTGGCCCGAGGTGATGCTATGGGAAATCCCCGCCCTCGCCATCTTGATGGAATTGCGCTCGCGCGCGGTCCTCAAGACGATGGGCAAGTTCGAACTCGAGGTGCTCTATGCCCGCGCCATGAGCCGCGTCTGGGACAAGGTTCAACGCCTGCGCGAGATTCCGGGCCTGAAGATCGCCGACTTCGGCACCCGTCGGCGCCATTCCTTCCTCTGGCAGGACTGGTGCGTTCAGGCCCTGATCGAAGGGCTGGGCAGCGCCTTCATTGGCACCTCGAACTGCCGCGTTGCGATGCGCCGCGACATCGAGGCGATCGGGACGAACGCGCATGAATTGCCGATGGTCTACGCCGCTCTGGCGCAAGACGACACCGCGCTGGCGCAAGCCCCTTACAAGGTTCTCGCCGACTGGCACGAAGAACACGACGGCAACCTGCGCATCATCCTGCCCGACACCTACGGCACCGACGGTTTCCTGCGCAACGCGCCGGACTGGCTGGCCCGCTGGACAGGGATCCGCATCGACTCGGGCGATCCCGCATCGGCCGCCGAAACCGCGATCCGCTGGTGGCAGGACCGCGGCGAGGATCCGCGTGACAAGCTGGTCATCTTCTCGGACGGGCTTGATGTCGACCGGATCGAAGGCCTGCACCGCCAGTTCGCCGGGCGCGTGAAGGTCAGCTTCGGCTGGGGCACGATGCTGACGAACGACTTCCGCGGGCTGGCAACCGATGACCGTCTGGCGCCGTTCTCGCTGGTCTGCAAGGCCGTCAGCGCGAACGGCAGGCCGACGGTCAAACTCTCGGACAACCCGAACAAGGCCATGGGCCCCGCCGACGAGGTCGCGCGCTACAAACGCGTCTTCGGCGTCGGCGATCAGACCCCGATCGACGTTCAGGTCTGACACGCGCTTTCATCTTGTTGAAAATACTCCGGGGGTGAATTGGCCGCAGGCCAAGAGGGGGCAGCGCCCCCGCGCCGCGTCAGCGGCGCCCGGATCGCCCGCGGCGCTCGTGCCCGCAGGGCACGGGGGCCAAGGGCGAAACCCCTCCCCCTTCAACTGCGCAAAGCGGGCAACCCGACCCCGGTGCTTTCAAATCCGCCATCCGCTGCCACGACCTGCCCGGTGACATAGCTGGCCTTGTCCGAGCACAGGAACACGATCACCTCGGCGATCTCGCGCTCGGACCCATAGCGGTTCAACGGGATCGCATCGTGATAAGCGTCGATGATGTCTTGCGTATGCACCGCCATCGCCAGTTTCGTGCGCACCGGGCCGGGGCAGACACAGTTGCACCGGATCCCGAATTCCCCCAGTTCCGCCGCCTGCTGCTTGGTCAACTGGATGACCGCCGCCTTCGACGTGCCATAGGCCACGCGCAGCGTGGATGCCCGCAAACCGCTGATGCTCGCGATGTTCAGGATCGCCCCTTTCGTTTCGCGCAGTGCCGGGATCGTCGCTTGCGACACCAGGAAAACGCCGTCCAGGTTCGTCTCCATCACCCGGCGCCACCGGGCAAAGCTGGTTTCTTCAATCGGTCCGAAATCGGCGACGCCGGCATTGTTCACCACGGCGTCGATCTGGCCAAACTCGGCCATGACCGCTGCAACCATCGCGTCGACCTGATCGGGCTGCGACACGTCGCAGACCACGGGGCGGGCCCCGTCAAGGCCCTCGGCCGCGCGCATCAGTTCGTCGCTGTCGCGGTCGATCATGGCGACGCGCCACCCTTCTTCCAGAAACAGTTTCGTGGTGGCCAGCCCGATGCCGCGCGCGGCGCCGGTGACGAGGGCGATCTTGGTCATGAGTTACTCCGGTTTGCGAAAATGCGCGATGGCGCACAGCATTTCGAACATCAGGCTCGCGCCCAGATAGGCCGTGCCGCCCGACGGGTCAAACGGCGGCGAAACCTCGACAAGGTCTGCGCCAACGATATTCACCCCCGCCAGCAGCCGCGCGCATTCCAGCGCCTGCCAGCTTGTCGGTCCGCCGATTTCCGGCGTTCCCGTGCCGGGCGCATAGGCCGGGTCAACGAAATCGATGTCATAGCTCACATAGGTCTCGCCCGTGCCCGCGATATCGCGGGCCTCGGCCATGACATCTTCCACGCCGCGCTTGTGCAGTTCTTCGATCGGGATCACGCGAATGCCCACCGCGCGCGCAAAGTCGCGGTCCTCGCTGTCATAAGCCGTCCCGCGAATGCCGATCATGCAGACGCGATGGGGATCCAGCAGGCTTTCTTCCACCGCGCGGCGAAACGGCGTGCCGTGGGTATACATCTGCCCGTTGAAATAGCTGTGGAACAGGTCGGTGTGACTGTCGAAATGGATCATCCCCAGCGGCCGATCGCTGGCCAGCGCGCGCAGGATCGGCAGGGTGCACAGGTGATCGCCACCCCCCGTCAAGGGGATCACCCCGTCGGCGCGGACCGCTGCATAGAACTCGGTGAAGCGTCGCAGACTGTCCTGCACATCCGCCGGGTTCGGTGCCACGTCGCCCAGATCGGCGCAGTTCATCGCCTCGAACGGGCGCACTCCGGTTATACCATGCTGCGCGCGGATCATCGTCGAGGCATCGCGCAACTGCCGGGGCCCGTGGCGCGGGCCGGGGCGGTTCGTCGTGCCGCCATCCCAAGGCGCGCCGATCAGGCCCACGTGGACATCGCTCAGGCGCGGATCGCCCAGCGGGATGTGCGGCAGACGCATGAAAGTGGGAATCCCCGCGAAGCGGGGCAGGACAAAACCCGAGACTGGCGCGAAATCGGTCATGGCTTCCTTTCTGCGCGGCGATTGACGGGGCCGCCGGGGGCGATACTGTGACGAAAAAAACGGAATGAAAAGGGAGAGCGGGATGCAGATCCTGGCCATCGATCAAGGCACCACGTCCAGCCGCGCCATCGTGTTTGGGGATGATCTTTCGGTGAAAGCCGTCGCCCAGCAAGAATTTCCACAGCATTATCCGGCGTCGGGCTGGGTCGAACACGATCCCGCCGACCTTTGGCGCACGACGCTGGAAACCTGTCGCGCGGCACTGGCAAAGGCCGGGGCCGTTGCTTGCATCGGCATCACCAACCAGCGCGAAACCGTCGTGATCTGGGACCGGGCGACGGGTGCGCCGATCCATAACGCGATCGTCTGGCAAGACCGCCGCACCGCTGATCGCTGCGCCCAGTTGCGCGACGCCGGGCACGAACCGCTGGTGACGGCCCGCACCGGCCTGCTGCTGGACCCGTATTTCAGCGCGACCAAGGTCGCTTGGATCCTCGACGCCGTGCCGGGGGCGCGGGCGCGGGCCGACAAGGGCGAACTTGCCATGGGGACGGTCGACAGCTTCTTGATCTGGAACCTGACGGGCGGTGCTGTGCATCCGACCGACGCCACCAACGCATCGCGCACGTCGCTGTATGACATCGCGACGGGCCAGTGGGACCCCGAACTCTGCGCCTTGTTCGGCGTGCCGATGGCCATGTTGCCCGAGGTGCGCGACTGCAACGCGAACTTTGGCGAAACGACCCTGTTCGGCGCCCCTATCCCCATTCTGGGTGTCGCGGGGGACCAACAGGCCGCGACCATCGGGCAGGCCTGTTTCCAACCCGGCATGATGAAATCGACCTATGGCACCGGCTGCTTTGCGCTGATGAATACGGGCGACACGATGGTGCCGTCGCATAATCGTCTGTTGACGACGATCGCCTATCAACTGGACGGGAAGGTCACCTATGCGCTTGAAGGGTCGATCTTCATCGCTGGCGCCGTCGTGCAATGGCTGCGTGACGGTCTGGGGGTGATCGACAGCGCCGGGCAGACGCAGGCCCTTGCCGAAGCCGCGGACCCGACGCAAGAGGTGATCGTGGTTCCTGCCTTCACTGGGTTGGGTGCGCCCTATTGGCGCCCTGACTGCCGCGGCGCGGTGTTCGGCCTGACGCGCAATTCAGGGCCCGCCGAATTGTCGCGCGCGGCGTTGGAAAGCGTCGGCTTCCAGACGCGCGACCTGTGGGGTGCGATGCGCGACGACTGGGCGCGAACAGGCGCGATCCCCGGTGATGCCGCCCTGCGCGTCGATGGCGGCATGAGCGCCAGCACCTATGCGATGCAGTTCCTTGCCGACATCCTCGATGCCCCGGTCGACCGTCCGACAGTGCTGGAAACGACGGCCTTGGGCGCGGCGTGGCTGGCGGGGCACAAGGCGGGGATCCTGCCCGACGCCGAGGGCTTTGCCCGCAACTGGGTGCTGGACCACCGCTTCAGCCCGCGCATGGCCAACGACGCGCGCGAGCGCCGCACTCAGGCCTGGTCACGCGCCATCGCCGCCGTCATGACCGCAGCCTGAGGCCCGGGGTCAGCCTGCGACGGCAGCGACCAGCGACCCAAGACGGCGCTGCGCCTTGCCCCGCACCAGCCGCAGCGATTGCACCGCGATCGTTGCCTTGGCGGTGTGTGCCTTCACCTCGGTGACGGCATGAGCCGTGCTGCCCCCGGGTCGATCGGCCACCGTCACGCTGAGGATCGCGCTGGCCGGGACAGCCGTCACACGGACAGTCACCGTTCCCGCCGAAACGTTGGCCGGCGAGATACTGAACCGCCGTGCCGCCCCGCGCCAGCGCAGGCTGGCCTGCATCGGCGCGCCCTGCACACCGGGCTGGACGATCACGCCCAGCCGCTGCAAGACATGCTGCAACCGCGCGGGATCGGACAGGTTCGCGATCACTTCGGCGGCGGGGCTGGCAAGGTCGATCTTGGTTTCGATCTTCATTTTTTCCTCGATTGGTCAGATAGTTAATTAGATCTCGCCAGCGTTCCAGCGTGTCAGCAATTCGTGCGCGATGGCCCCCCCGCGGGGGCGGCGGACAACAGGGTGTTCCCCGGTCAGCACTTGCCGGATTTCGTCGCGGTCAAGCCAACGCGCATCTTCAAGTTCGTGATCCAGCGTGATTTCGGTCGACAAGGCGCGGGCAGCAAATCCCATCATCAGTGAATTCGGCCAAGGCCACGGCTGCGACGCGACATGGTGAACCTCGGCGACGCGCACCCCTGTTTCCTCGAACACCTCGCGACGCACCGCGCTTTCCAGTGTTTCGCCCGGTTCGACGAAACCTGCAAGCGTCGAATACATCCCCGGCGGCCACCCCGGCGAGCGCCCCAGCAGGATGCTGTCGCCGTGATGCACAAGCATGATCACCACCGGGTCTGTGCGCGGGAAATGCGAAGCCTTGCACGACGGACAATTGCGCTGCCAGCCTGCCATCGCAAAATTGCTGGGTTGCCCGCAGCGGGAACAGAACCGATGCGACGCATGCCAGTTCATCAACCCCCGCGCGGTCGAGGCCATGGCGGCATCGACCGGGTCCAACGTCAGCATCATCCCGCGCAATTCTGCGAACCGTGCCTCGGGGCCACAGGCGGGGTGATGGTATTCCACGGGATCGAAAAACGCGGCCATTGCCGCCTCGTCGACACCCTCGGGTGTCCATTGCGACAGATCGGCCGCGAACCGATGGCGACCGCCGTGCATCCCCAGATAAATCCAGTCGTCGTCGGCCTGTTCGAGGACCGGGTGCGCGACACCGACCCACTGCGCCGACTCGGCGGGGGTGCCCGTCACCAGCGGCCGACCGCGCCACATGGGCAGCACCTGAGTCTGCGATTCGGCCCGAATCTGGGCGATTCGGGCGGCATCGCCCCGGATCTCGGCCTTGCGATCATCCCACGCGGCCCCGAATACGATTTGTCTCTGCACGGGTATGTCCTCCTCAGGGGTTTGATCTTGCTTGGTTTTTCGAGAGTCGTCCAAAAGTCGCACCAATCAGCAGCGTCCGGGCCTGTTGATTAACAACCAAAGGGTGAGTAGTGTTGCCTTTCATGTGACAGCGTTTAGTCAAATTTGTGCCATTGATTGCAAGCAGGGTTAATACACCCGACAGACCTGATAAGCGTGATAAGACGTGAATCGGACGGGCCAATATCGTGATCGTACGAGGCAACGCGTTGTTCAATCCCAGTTCGTTCCACAATCTTTCCAATGGGCAAAGGACCGTCCATCTGCGGATCGTCGAAACGACTGATCTGCACTTGCACCTTTTGCCCTACGATTATTACGCCGACCGCCCGACCAAGGGGATCGGCCTTGTCAATGCTGCCCGCCTGATCGAGACCGCCCGCCGCGAAGCGCCGAACTGCCTGCTGTTCGACAACGGCGACTTTCTGCAAGGCACGCCGATGGGCGATGTCGTCGCGCACGAGCGCGGGCTGAAGAAAGGCGATACCCATCCGGTGATCGCCGCGATGAACACGCTGAAATTCGATGCGATTACCCTTGGCAACCACGAATTCAACTATGGTCTGGATTTCCTGACGACGACGCTGGATGGCGCCGAGTTCCCGGTCGTGTCGTCGAACCTTGCCACGCGTCTTGGCGCTGCGCCGCGTCAGGACCAGACACTTGTCAAACCCTACGTGCTGCTGGACAGGATCGTTCGCGACGACAAGGGCGAGACCCACAAGATCAAGGTCGGCGTCATCGGCTTTGCCCCGCCGCAAATCATCGATTGGGATGCGCACGCCCTCAAGGGACACCTGTTCAGCCGCGACATCGTCAAGGCCGCGCGCGCTTGGGTTCCCGAGATGCTGGAGGCCGGTGCAGACCTGATCGTCGCGCTGGCACATACCGGGATTGGCGCGGCGCGCCATTCCAGCGGGATGGAAAACGCCGGTGTGCCGCTGGCGCGCGTCGCCGGGATTGACGCGCTGTTGACCGGGCATAGCCACCTTGTGTTCCCGTCGCCGGTGTTCGACCACCTGCCCGATGTCGATATCAAGGCGGGGACCATCGCCGGAAAACCCGCCGTGATGAGCGGATGCTGGGGTTCGCATATCGGCGTCATCGACCTTCTTCTGACCCGCGACGCCGGGAAATGGACGGTTCTGGGCACGCGCTCGGAAACGCGTTCGGTTTCCCAAAACGAGGGCGAAGATCATCACGAACATGCCGAGCGGCAGGCAGACACCGTTGCCCGGGCTGTTGCCACGGCACATGCCGAAACGCTCGAGGCGATCCGCCGCCCGGTCGGGCAGACGGATTGCGCGCTGCACAGCTATTTCACGCATCTCGGGGTCAATGCCTCGTTGCGGATCGTGGCGCATGCGCAGGCCGATTACGTCCGCCGGCAACTGGCCACCACGAACGCGGCGAACCTGCCGATCCTGTCCGCCGTTGCCCCCTTCAAGGCGGGCGGTCGCGGCGGGCCCGAGGGGTATACAGACGTCCCCGCGGGGCCGCTGGCGCTGCGGCACATCTCGGACTTGTATGCCTTCCCGAACGCCATTGCCGCCCTCAAGATCCGTGGGGCCGAGGTGATCGAATGGCTCGAACGCTCGGCGGCCGCTTTCAACCGGATCCGTCCGGGTTCGACCGGCACACCGCTGCGCAACTCGGACGTTCCGGGTTACAACTTCGAAGTGATCGAGCCGCTGCACGTGGTCTATGACCTGTCGCAACCCGCGCGATATGACGCGCAGGGCGAGCTGATCGATGCCGAGGCCCACCGTGTCGTTTCGGTCGAGTTCGATGGCGAACCGCTGGACCCCAACGCCTATTTCATCTTGTGCACGAACACCTATCGTGCCGGTGGGGCGGGGCGTTTCGCCGGGGCGGATGTCGCGAATACGATCATGTCGGACGCAAAGGTGATGCGGGACATCCTGCACCAGTTCGTCGCCCGCAAACAGCGCATCTGCGCGAAGACCGGCGGCAGCCTGCGGTTCAAGGCTCTGCCGGAAACGTCGGTCCTGTACGAGACCGGACCAGCCGCCCGCGAATACCTGGGCGAGATCGCGCCTTTCAGCCCGGAACTGCGGGGCTTGACGCGTGCCGGGTTCCTGCGCCTGAAACTGGACATGTCGAACGGCGTCTGACGACCCAGACGGCAGCGCATGAAAAAGGCCGCCGAAGCGGCCTTTTTTTAATTTCTGGCGCGGTGATTACCCGTCGATACGGATATTCGCGTTGGTCGGATCATAGGGCGAATCCTCGACCACGACGGCTTCCCATTCCTGCAGCAGCATCTTGACCTTCAGCTTCTGGCCGACGACCGCCAGATCAGGTTCGACATAACCCATGCCGATCTGCTTGCCGAAGTGCACCGACCACCCGCCCGAGGTCAGACGCCCGACCTTGCGACCGTCCAGCAACAGGGCTTCCTTGCCCCAGGGATCGGTATCCGACGGTCCATCGATCAGCAGCGTGACGCATTTCGCGCGGATGCCGGTGTCCAGCATGGCCTGCTTGCCCCGGAAATCCTTGCTCAGGTCGATGAAACGATCCAGCCCGGCTTCGGCGGGGGTCGCATCGCGGCCAAGTTCGGTGCCGAAGGCGCGATAGGATTTTTCCTGACGCAGCCAGTTCTGCGCCCGCGCGCCGACGGGCTTGAGCCCGTGCTTGGCGCCCGCTTGCATCAGCAGGTCCCACAGATAGCGACCGAATTCGATGGGATAATGCAGTTCCCAGCCCAGCTCACCGGTATAGGCGACGCGGATCGCGCGCACCGGGCACATGCCCAGTTCGATGTCGCGATACGACAGCCACGGGAAGCGCTTGTTGCCAAGCGCGCCGGCGGGCTCGCGATCTTTCAGCACCTCGGCGATGATGGCGCGGGCGTTCGGCCCCGCCAGCGCGAACACACCCCATTGCGTGGTGATGTCGTGGCACTCCACATACGCGCCACCGGCCGTGCGGAAATCCTCGATCGCCTTGATCAGGAAGTCGGCGTCATAGGCCGTCCATGCACCGGCGGAAATCAGGTAATACTCGTCATCCTTGAGGCGGACGATGGTGTATTCGGTGCGCGTCGTGCCGTGGTCGGTCAGCGCATAGGTCAGGTTGATGCGCCCGACTTTCGGCAGCTTGTTGCAGGTGAAGTGGTCAAGGAACGCCGTCGCGCCGGGGCCGCGCACCAAGTGCTTGGTGAAGGCCGACGCGTCGATGATTCCGCAGGTTTCGCGCACGGCCTTGGCCTCGGCCTCGGCATATTGCCACCAGGCACCACGACGGAAGCTGCGGCTGTTATGGTCAAAATCGGCAGGTGCATCGACCGGGCCGTAATAGTTCGGGCGTTCCCAGCCGTTCACTTGACCCATCTGCGCGCCCAGCGCGATCTGGCGGTCATAGGCGGGGGCGGTGCGCAGCGGGCGGCAGGCCTCGCGCTCTTCGTCCGGGTGGTGCAGGATGAAGACGTGCTCATAGCACTCTTCGTTCTTGCGCGCCGCATATTCGGTCGTCATCCACGAGCCGTAACGCTTGGGGTCGAGCGACGCCATGTCGATCTCGGCCTCACCCTGCGTCATCAGCTGCGCAAGATAGTAACCCGTGCCACCGGCTGCGGTGATGCCGAAGCTGAAGCCTTCAGCCAACCACATGTTGCGCAGGCCCGGCGCGGGGCCGACCAGCGGGTTGCCATCAGGGGTATAGCAGATCGGGCCGTTGAAATCGTCTTTCAGACCCACGGTTTCCGAGGTCGGAATCCGGTGGATCATCGACATGTATTCGGCTTCGATCCGTTCCAGATCCAGTTGGAACAGATCGGCGCGGAAACTGTCCGGCACATCATATTCGAACCGCGCCGGCGCGTTGCGCTCGTACGGGCCAAGAATCCAGCCGCCGCGTTCCTCGCGAACATACCACTTGGCGTCGGCGTCGCGCAGAACCGGGTGTTCCGGGTTGCCCGCCGCGCGCCATGCTTGCAGCGCCGGATCGGGTTCGGTCACGATATACTGGTGCTCGACCGGGATCGCGGGGATCTTGATGCCCAGCAGACGTGCGGTGCGCTGCGCGTGGTTGCCCGTCGCGGTGACGACATGTTCGGCATGGATTTCGAACTTTTCGTCCGAGGCAACCAGCATCCCGCCCTTTTCCACCATCCGGGTGCAGGACACGATCCACTCGTCGCCCGTCCAGAAATAGGAATCCACCTGAACCTTGCGTTCGATCCGCGCGCCCAGTTGCCGCGCGCCTTTGGCCATGGCCTGCGTGACATCGGCCGGGTTGATATAGCCATCTTGCGGATGGAACAGCGCGCCCTTCAGATCGTCGGTGCGCACCAAGGGCCAACGCTCCTTGATCTGCGCCGGGGTCAGGAATTCATGATACACGCCCGCCGTTTCGGCAACCGACGAATACAGCATGTATTCATCCATCCGGTCCTGCGTCTGCGCCATACGCAGGTTCCCGCAGATCGAGAACCCGGCATTGAGACCGGTCTCGGCCTCGAGCGTCTTGTAGAAGTCGACCGAATACTTGTGAATATGCGTCGTCGCATAAGACATGTTGAACAGCGGCAGAAGACCGGCAGCGTGCCATGTCGACCCCGACGTCAGTTCGTCGCGCTCGACGAGCATGGTATCCCAGCCCGCTTTGGCAAGGTGATAGGCGATCCCGGTGCCGACAGCACCGCCACCGACAACAAGGGCTCTGACATGGGTCTTCATGACGCCATTCTCCGCTGATTGGGTTTTCCCCTATGTGCAACAAAAGAGGGGCCGGTGTGAAATACACCCGACCCCTGAATGTGCGAAAACGACCCGTCCCCCTGAGCGGGCGATCGGGCGCAGGTTCAATGCCCGAAATCGGCCCGGTTCAACATGCCGTCGCCGTTCGAATCCAGTTCGGCGAACAAGCGGGGCGAAGCGGCGGCGAATTCCTCGGCGGTGACATTGCCATCACCATTCGCGTCGTTATACGCGGGAACCATCGCTGCATGGATCCGCGGTCCGGGCCCATTGGTGCCATGGCCTTCGCGGTTGTTTTCTTCCTGGCCGGCGATGGTCGATGCCATGTTGGCCTGTTCCTCGGCGTCGATGGTGTTGTCGCCGTTCAGATCGAACATCGCGAACAAATCGACGCGGCGCGCGGCGATGTCATCGGCCGTCACCTGCCCGTCGCGGTTCATGTCCCATTCTTCCATGAAATGGGCCATGCCCCCGCCCTGCTGAGCCAGCGCCGTCGTTCCTGCCAGGGCCAGCGCGGCGGTCACCGCAAGCGACTTGATCGACAACATATCATCACATCCTTATGTTTGATTGTATTTCCACACTCCTCCTACACCTTTACCATCGGTCTGCAAACGCCAAGTTTCCAAGACCGCGTCACAAAAACGTTTTCTTGCCGGTGCTGCGGTGCGGCGCTATTCATGGGCAAACGACGTCCGGGGGGAGCCTATGCACGTCATCACCACCAAGGAAGCGATGCGCGAAACCGTCCGCGGCTGGCGCGCAGCGGGCGAAACCGTGACGCTTGTGCCGACGATGGGCTACCTGCACGCGGGCCACATGACATTGGTCGAGCGCGCCAAGGCCGAGCGTGGCCGGGTCGTCACATCGATCTTCGTGAACCCCACACAGTTCGGCGCCAACGAAGACCTCAGCACCTATCCCCGTGACCCTGAGCGCGATACGGCCATGCTGCGCAGTGCGGGCGTCGACGCCCTGTTCATACCCGAGGTCGCCGAGGTTTACGCCCCCAACGCCCAGACCATCGTCGAGACAACCGAGCTCGCGCGTGTGCTGATCGGCAAGCTGCGCCCCGGCCATTTCCGCGGTGTTGCCACCGTGGTGACCAAGCTGTTCAACATCGTCCAGCCTGACGCCGCCTGCTTTGGAGAAAAAGACTACCAGCAGCTTTGCGTGATCCGGCAGATGGTGCGCGATCTGGATATCCCGGTGCGCATCATCGGCGTCCCCACCGTGCGCGAAACCGATGGTCTGGCGATGTCCTCGCGCAATGTGCGCCTGACGCCCGAGGATCGCGCCGCGGCCGTGATCCTCTCGCAAGCGCTGTTTCAGGCCGAAGAAATGGCAAAGACCGGCATCACCGCCTCGCGCCTGCGGGCTTGGGTCGCCGCGCATATTGGCGCCGAACCCCGCGCCGACGTGCAGTCGGTGGATATTCGCGACGCACAGTCGCTTGCCTCGCTGTCGGGCCCGTTGCAGGGCCCGGCCGTGATCTTGCTGGCCGTCCGGTTTGGCAAGGTCTTGCTGATCGATCAGCGCGTCGTGACCCCGTAACGGAAAGGAAAACCCATGTCCGCACGCCCTCAGGAACCCGGGACACCCGTCCGCCGCATCACCGCACCGCAAATCCGCGCCCGAAAAAACGGTGAACCCATCGTCTCGCTGACGTCTTATCACGCGCATACCGCCGCCATCGTTGACAAATATGCCGATTTCATCCTGGTGGGCGACAGTCTGGGCATGGTGATGCATGGCATGGAATCGACCGTCGGCGTCACCATCGACATGATGATCGCCCATGGCAAGGCGGTGGTGCGCGGCACGAAACGCGCGCTGATCGTGGTCGACATGCCATTCGGCACCTACGAGGAATCGCCCAATGCCGCATTCCGCAACGCCGCGCGCGTGATGACCGAGACGCAATGCCAAGCGATCAAGCTGGAAGGCGGCGCGCGCATGGCCGAAACCATCCGCTTCCTCGTCGATCGCGGCATTCCAGTCATGGCCCATATCGGGCTGACCCCGCAGTCGACCAACGTGATCGGCGGCTTCAAGACGCAAGGCCGCGACCAAGCCACGTGGGAGCACCACATCAACGATGCCCGCGCGGTGGCCGATGCGGGCGCCTTCGCTGTCGTGGTCGAAGGGGTGGTCGAACCCCTCGCGCGCGAGATCACCAAAGCCATCGACATTCCGACAATCGGCATCGGGGCCAGTGCCGACTGCGACGGGCAGATCCTCGTGCTCGAGGACATGCTGGGCCTGAACCCGGGCAAACCGCCGAAATTCGTCAAGGTCTATGGCCAACTCGGCGGGTTGATCGAAAAAGCGGTGTCGGAATACGCGGCCGAGGTCAAATCCCGCGCATTTCCGGGGGAAGACCAAACCTATCGCTGAAAGACCTTTCCCCGTCTTTGCTCTGCAAATATCCTGGGGGTGAATGGCCGCAGGCCAGAGGGGGCAAAGCCCCCTTCCCCCAGATCACAAAGGTGCTCTCGTGTCGCCACATGGCTATGAAACCGGTCGTCTCAACCTGCCTTTCGTAGGAATCTGCACCTTTGGCAAATATCCCTATGTGCAGGACTGGGACACCATCGATGCCGACGTCGCGATCCTCGGCGCGCCTTTCGACTTTGGCACGCAGTTCAGGGCCGGCGCGCGCTTTGGCCCGCGCGGTATCCGCGAGGCCTCGACTCTGTTCTCGTTCGGGCATGCCGGCGCGTATGACCACGAGGACGATATCACCTATCTCGACAGCGCGCGGATCGTTGATCTGGGCGACGCCGATATCGTGCATACCGACACGATGAAAAGCCACGCGAACATCGAATACGGTGTGCGCAAGATCCTTGCTGCCGGGGCGCTTCCCGTGGTGCTAGGGGGCGATCATTCGGTCAACATCCCTTGCATCAACGCGTTCTCCGATCAGGAACCGTTCCATCTGGTCCAGATCGACGCGCATCTGGATTTCGTCGATGAACGCCACGGGGTGCGCTATGGGCACGGCAATCCGATGCGCCGCGCCGCCGAGAAACCCTATGTCACCGGCCTGACCCAGATCGGCATCCGCAACGTGTCCTCGACCGCGCGCGACGGGTACGACGCCGCGCGCGCGATGGGCTCGGACATCCTGTCGGTGCGGCAAGCGCGCAAGCTGGGGGTCGACGGTCTTCTGGCCCGCATCCCCAAAGGCGCGCGCGTCTATATCACGCTGGATATCGACGGGTTCGACCCCTCCATCGCGCCGGGCACCGGCACGCCCAGCCACGGCGGATTCCTGTATTACGAGGTGCTGGAACTGCTGGACGGGATCGCACGCAACCACACCGTTGTCGGCATGGACCTTGTCGAGGTCGCGCCCGATTACGACCACACCGGCACGACCTCGATTCTGGCGGCACAGGTGTTGCTGAACACCATCGGCCGGGTGCTGCACCACCGATAAGCGGCTCTCACCTTGTTTCCAATACTCTGGGGGGAATTGGCCGCAGGCCAAGGGGGGCAACGCCCCCGCGCGTTTCGCGCCGCGCCGAGAGGGGGCTCGATGCCCCCCGAGGCGCGCGCCCACACCGGCAAAAAGGGGCCCCATGGGCCCCTTTCGTTTTCCGTTCGGCAACCGCCTATCAGGCCGAGGCCAGACGCGCCGCGACGTTTTCCCAGTTCACCAGCTTCTCAAGGAAGTTGGTCAGATAGGCCGGGCGCTTGTTGCGGAAGTCGATGTAGTACGAATGTTCCCACACGTCGCAGCCCAGCAGCGCGGTCTGGCCAAAGCACAGCGGGTTCACGCCGTTTTCGGTCTTGGTGACCTTCAGGCCGCCGTCGGTATCACGCACCAGCCAGCACCAGCCCGAACCGAACTGGCCCGCGCCTGCGGCGGCGAAATCGTCCTTGAATTTCTGGACCGAGCCAAAGCTGTCTACGATCGCGGATTCCAGCTCGCTGGGCATCGCCTTGCCGCCGGGGCCCATCATCTCCCAGAACTGGTTGTGGTTCCAATGCTGCGAGGCGTTGTTGAAGATGCCGTTCTGCGCCACAGCGCCCGCCTGATAGGTGCCGCGGATGATGTCTTCCAGCGACTTGCCTTCCCATTCGGTGCCGGCGATCAGCTTGTTGCCGTTGTCGACATAGGCCTTGTGGTGCAGGTCGTGGTGGTATTCCAGCGTCTCTTTCGACATCCCAAGCGGGGCAAGGGCGTCATGGGCATAGGGCAGGTCGGGCAGGGTGAACGACATGGTGTTCCTCTTGTGGTTGGTTTCCCGTTGCCGCTAATAAGTGCCCCCCGACCCGAAAGGTCAAGCCCGCGGGCGACTTCGTGCGGCAAATCGACGGGTCAACGCTTGGGGTGGTCGTCGTAGTCGCCACGCAGGATGCGCTGGCTGTCCCCTTCGGGGTCGTCATACTGCCCCCGGCGCAACGTCCACCAAAAGGCGAACAGCCCCCCCAACCCCATGAGCAGGGACAACGGGATCAGGAAAGTCAAGACATTCATGCTGGGGCCTATTTCAAACGAAGGGCGTTCAGCGCCACCGTAATCGACGACACCGACATCGCCAAGGCTGCGATCAGCGGCGAGGCAAGGCCAACCAGCGCGATCGGCACTGCGACAATGTTATAGCCGAACGATATGGCGAAGTTCTCGCGGATCCGGCGCACGGCCCTGACGGCGACATGCTGCGCCATCGGCAGCGCTTCGAGCGAGGCGCCCAGCATGACGATATCCGACGCCACGCGCGCTGCATCCAGCGCCGACGCGGGCGAGATCGAGACATGCGCCGCCGACAAGGCGACCGTGTCGTTCAAACCATCGCCCACCATCAGCACCTTGTGCCCTTGGGCCTGCAATTGGGTGATCAGCGCGGCCTTGTCTTGGGGCAGTGCCTCGGCTTGCCAGTCGGCGATGCCAAGCCGCTGGGCCATCTCGCCGACCGCGCCGGGAACATCGCCCGACAACAGGAACACACGCTTGCCCCGCGCGGTAAAGGCCGCGACGGCCTCGGCGGCACCCGCCCGAAGGCGATCGGCGAAGGCAATTGCCTGCACCGGCCGCGCCCCGATTGCCAGATAGGTTGCGGTCACATTCAGGCTGTCGGCGCCGACCCATTGCGCCCGGCCCAGCCGCACGCGTTGGCCTTGCCAATGGGCCTGAATACCATGTCCCGGCACCTCGGCGACATCTTCCAGCATCGCGGGAATGATGCCGCGCGCCTGTGTCGCCTGTGCCAGCGCACGCGCCAGCGGGTGCGAGGACGCCTGCCCCAGCGCAGCCGCGATCTCCAGCGACTCGCGGTCCAGCGCATCGAGTCCCAGCGGCTCGGGCGCGCCCATGGTCAGGGTGCCGGTCTTGTCGAAAACAACGGTATCCACCTCAGCCAGACGTTCCAGCGCCGAGCCGTCCTTGATCAACAGGCCCGCGCGGAACAATTTGCCCGATGCCGCCGTAACGACCGCGGGCACCGCAAGGCCCAGCGCACAGGGACAGGTGATGATCAGGGTTGCCGCCGAAATGTTCAGCGCATGACGCACATCGCCGCCAGTCAGCCACATCCACACGACGAACGCGGCGAAGGACAGCAGGTGCACCGAAGGGGAATAGAGCCGCGCGGCTTTTTCGGCCAGGCTGGTATACTTGTTCCGGGCGTTTTCGGCGACAGCCACCAGTTCCGCCATACGGTGCAGCGACGAATCCTTGCCTGCCGCCGTGACTTGAACGGTCAGCGGGCCGGTCAGGTTCACCGCACCTGCAGTCACCACGGTTTGCGGGCCGGCGAATACCGGCAGCGTTTCGCCCGTCAGAAGCGAACGATCCAGTTCGGACGTTCCATCGACGACGACGCCGTCGACGGGGATCCGCCCGCCCGGACGCACCAACACCAGATCACCGGGCTGAACCGACGCGGCGGGCACGGTTTCTTCGGTGCCATTCACAAGCCGGATCACGCGCGGCACTTCGAGGGCGGCGAGTTCCTGCGCTGCCGACCGCGCAACCGCACGCGTCCGAAAATCGAGATACCGGCCCGCCAGCAGGAAGAATGTCAGCATCACCGCGGCGTCGAAATAGGCATGCGCGCCGCTGTTGAAGGTCTCGAACAACGACATGCCCGTCGCCAGCACGATTGCCAGCGAGATCGGAAAGTCCATATCCAGCCGACCCGCCCTGACGCCGGCCCAAGCCTTGCGAAAGAACGGCTGGCCCGAGAACGCGACGGTCGGCAGCGCGATCATGGCCGAAATCATGTGGAACATGTCGCGCGTCGTATCGGTGGCCCCGGACCAGACCGCGACCGAAAGCAGCATGATGTTCATCATGCTGAACCCCGCGACCCCCAGACGCATCAACAGGTCGCGTCCCTGTCGGTCGGTCTCGGTCATCGACAGTTGCCCGGGGTCGAGTTCGTAGGCCGAATACCCCAACTGCCCGAGTCGGTCGATGATGGTGCCGGGTTCGACATCCACCTCGGCCTCGACCATGACGCGGCGCAGCGTCAGGTTCAGCCGGGCCGAGCGCACGCCCGTCATCTTTTCGAGATCGGATTCCACCGTCGCGATACAGGCGGCGCAATGGGCATCGGGGACCGACAGCATGATCCGGGCGCCCTTTTCCGCCGCCGCGGCCGCGGCCCTTTCCATCGCCGATGGTGTGGCCATGCACGCCGGGCAGGCAGAAATGGACGGTGCATCCAATGTGTCGGTCATAATCTCCCCCGATCCATGGCCCGGCGCATCAGCGCCGGTGCAGCAAGCGGATCCGTTGCTCGAAATCGTCGCCACCCGATGACTGCGCCGTCAAGGTCAGTTCCCAGTTACCATAATCGGCGGCAACATCCGCAACGAAAGCACCGTCGCGATAGGTCAGTTCCAGCGTCCGGTCATCGCGTTGGGTCGTGGGCCGACCCAGAATCGCGGTGATCGAATGCACGGGCGCCGGAGCCCCATCGCGATCGGTGATCGCGATGCTCAGGCGGCCGCCGACAAAGTTCACGTCCGTCGTCCAGCCCAACGCGCGCTGTTGTGCAAGACGCTGGTTGAACCCCTGGCTGGCGACATACGAGTTCTGAACCTCGAGCCCCGGGAAGGTGCGGATGGCGTTATAGGCCATGACCACATTCACCGCGATGATCACAGCAAAAGCCGATACCGTGATCGCCAGAACATGCCAGCCGGTCAGACGGAATTCGCGCTTTTGCGAGTCGCTCATTGTCATTGTCCCCTCCCATTGAAGACGGTCTCGCCGCTGATCCGCTCGTCGGGCGAACCGTCAACCTCGACCCAGATCCAGACGTCGGTCACGCGGGCATTGGCGGGATCGCTTCCCGGTGCCGCCGTCAGATAGACGCGCTGGTTCAGCATCTCGTCAGCGGCAACGGTCACGACATTGCCATCGACGCCTTCCATGGTCAGGGTTATGGCATCATCCCCCGTCACCGCCAGAGTGAACTCGCGCGCCTCGTGGAACATGTTGCGCAGGCGAATGTCATAGGCGTTGCGGATCGACCCGTCGCTGAGCGGAACGAAGGTGGGGTTGCGGATCGGGGCGATCGACATGTCGATATCGGAACGGATCAGCAGCAGCACCATCAGCGCGACGCCAAAGCCGGCCCACAAGACGGTATACACGATGGTGCGGGGCCGCAGGACATGCGTCCAGACCGACTTCGGCGGTTTGCCGCTGCGCTCGTTCGTCTCGTCCGACAGCGCCAGATACCCGATCAGACCGCGCGGCTTGCCGACCTTGTCCATGATGTCGTTGCACGCGTCGATGCACAGGCCGCAGGTGATGCAGCCCAATTGCTGGCCATCGCGGATATCGATACCCATCGGGCAGACGTTGACGCAGGCCATGCAGTCGATGCAGTCGCCGAGGTTTTCCGACTCGTCGCCCTTGCGGTGCTTGCCGCGCGGCTCGCCCCGCCATTCGCGATAGCCGATGGTGATCGTGTCCTCGTCCATCATCGCGGCCTGAATACGCGGCCAAGGGCACCCATAGATGCAGACCTGCTCGCGGAAGAACCCGCCGAACAGGAAGGTTGTCATCGTCAGAACGCCGATCGTCAGATAGGCGACGGGGGCGGCATCGAAGGTCGCCAGATCCCGCAACAGCGTCGGTGCATCGGTGAAATAGAACACCCATGCCCCGCCGGTCGCCAGACCGATCAACAGCCAGACAAGCCACTTGAACCCGTATTTGCGGATCTTCTCGAAGTTCCACGGCTGGCGATACAGGCGAAGCCGCGCGTTGCGGTCGCCCTCGATCCAGCGTTCCACGAGGATGTAAAGGTCCGTCCAGACGGTCTGCGGGCAGGCATAACCGCACCAAACCCGCCCGAGGGCCGAGGTGAACAGGAACAGGCCGATCCCGGCCATGATCAACAGGCCCGCGACGAAATAGAATTCGTGCGGCCAGATCTCGAGCATGAAAAAGAAGAAACGGCGGTTCCCGAGGTCGAGAAGCACCGCTTGATCAGGCATGTTCGGGCCGCGGTCCCAGCGGATCCAGGGCGTGATGTAGTAGATGCCCAGCATCAGGCCCAACAGCCACCATTTCAGGGTGCGGAAGGCGCCATAGACCCGGCGCGGGAAAATCGGCTCGCGGGCAGCATAGAGTTGCGGGGCTTCGTTGGACGAACTCACGGATTCGCTCCTTTTCAGGCTTTGTTAAAGCGTCAATCGCACAGCGGGGGTGCGCGAGCCTTGACCTGAATCAAAAATACGTATTGTTGGCGCGGATTAACTGCGTCAAAGGCGCACACCGACACTCAAGCCGGGTGCGCCTTTGCGTAACAGGTCGGCTGCACCAGTCCCCGGGAAACGCGCGAACAGGAACGGGGCTGGTGCAGCCCTCTGGCCCCCCGGGGGTAAACCCCGGGGGAACAGATCGGTTTACTGGCCGCCACCCAGCTGGTGGACATAGGCTGCGACAGCGCGCACCTCGGCGGGGCGCAGACGCGCCTCGAAACCGGGCATGATGCCGAACCGGGCATTGGTGACCGTTTCGCGGATCGTCGCTTCGTCGCCACCATAGAGCCAGATCGCGTTGTTCAGCGCCGGCGCACCCGAATAGATGTCACCTTCGCCGTCCACCCCGTGGCAAGACGAGCAGTTGAGGTCGAAAACCTCGGCGCCCGCGGCGGCCAGCGTGGCGTCATGCGCCTGTCCCGAGATATTCAGGACATGGTTGACAACCTGGTCGATTTCTTCGGACGTCAGCAGTTCGTCGCGACCGAAGGCCGGCATTTCCGAATAACGTGCATCGGGATAGTCGGTATTGCGGATGCCGTAGGTGACGGTGGTCACGATGTCATCCATCGTGCCGCCCCACATCCATTCGTCATCCAGCAGGTTCGGGAAACCCGCACCCACAACACCGGCGGCACCGGCACCATGGCATTGCGAGCAATGCGCCCGGAAAACCGCAGCGCCGGCGTTCACCGCAAAGCGCTGCAGTTCGGCGTCCGACGAGATTTCGGCCGGTTCGGTCGACACGAGGCGGTCGAACCATTCCTGGTTCCGGGCCTCGTGGGCGGCGATATCGGCCTCGACGTCGGCGCGCGACGAATACCCCAGAACGCCCGGCGTGGCGCTGGAAACGCCCGGCCATGCCGGATAGGCGATCCAGTATCCGATCGACCAGATGATCGTGGCATAGAAGATCCACAGCCACCAACGCGGCAGCGGATTATCGAATTCCTCGATCCCGTCCCACGAGTGGCCCGTTGTGGGCTTGTCGTGCTTGTTGTTCGGTGCAGCCATCAGTGTGCCCCTTGATTGCGGCCCGTGTTGGCAGGTGTGCCACGCGCAGGCTTGTCGTCATTGCGAAAGATCATCTCGGCCGTGTCCTCGTGGACGCGGCGGCTGCCCGGGCGAAACGCCCAGACAACAACCCCGATGAAGAACAGCGTCATCAACAGCAGGAACCAGCTGTCAGCGAAGCCACGCAGGAAGGTGTATGTTTCCATGACCTCTTCCTCAGCGGCTTGCGTCGCGCACGAACGTGCTGCGATCAACCAGCGTGCCGATCATCTGCATGTAGGCGATCAGCGCGTCCATTTCCGTCAGTTCGGGCTGACCGTCGAAATTGCGGACCTGAGCCGAATGATACCGTTCCAGCAGCGGCCCGCTGTCGCCCATCGGATCAACCTGAGCGCGGAAGTCATCCTGCGCTGCGGCGATCATTTCGTCGGTGTAAGGAACACCGACCAGGCGATACGTGCTCATCAGGTCGCCGATATACCGACCGTCGATCGGGCGATCGAGAAGGAAGGCATAGGGCGGCATGACGGACACGGGAACCACATCGCGCGGGTTGATCATGTGCGCAACGTGCCATTCGTCCGAATAGCGGCCACCAAGGCGCGCAAGGTCAGGACCCGTGCGCTTGGAACCCCACTGGAACGGATGGTCATACATCGACTCGGCTGCCAGCGAATAGGCGCCGTAACGCTCGACTTCGTCGGGCATCGGGCGAACCATTTGCGAGTGGCAGACATAGCACCCCTCGCGCACATAGATCTCGCGACCGGCGAGTTCGAGCGGCGAGTAAGGACGCATCCCTTCGACTTCCTCGATCGTGTTCTCGAGATAGAACAGAGGCACGATCTGGACGAGGCCGCCGATGGTCACCACCAGCAGGCTGAGAACCAGCAGCAAGGTGGCATGCGTTTCGATTTTCTTGTGGTGATCGAGAATACCCATTTCACCCTCCGCTTATTCGGCGGCTACTGCGGCGGCCATGGGCTTGGATTCGCCCACGCTCGACACAGTTTTCCACAGGTTGAAGCACATGATGAGAGCACCGGTCAGATACATCGCACCACCCGAAGCCCGGACCACGTACATGAAGAACTTGGCTTCAACCGTGTCCGCGAACGAGTTCACGAGGAAGCCCTGCGCGTCGACTTCGCGCCACATCAGGCCCTCGACGATCCCGGTAACCCACATCGAGGCCGCGTAAAGCACGATCCCGATAGTGGCCAGCCAGAAGTGCCAGCTCACCAAGCGCAGGCTGTAGAGACGTTCACGACGCCACAGCTTGGGCACGAGGTAATACAGCATCCCGAAGGTGATCATCCCGTTCCAGCCCAGAGCGCCCGAGTGCACGTGACCGATCGTCCAGTCCGTATAGTGCGACAACGAGTTCTCAGCGCGGATCGACATCATCGGCCCTTCGAAGGTCGCCATGCCATAGAAGCCCACGGCAACAACCATCATGCGGATGATCAGGCCGAGTGCGCAGCTTGTCCCAGGCACCCGACAGCGTCATCAGGCCGTTGATCATCCCGCCCCACGACGGCATCCACAGCATGATCGAGAAGGTCATGCCCAGCGTCTGCGCCCAGTCGGGCAGCGCGGTATAGTGCAGGTGGTGCGGACCAGCCCAGATATACAGGAAGATCAGCGCCCAGAAGTGGATGATCGACAGCTTGTAGCTGAAGACCGGGCGTTCGGCCTGCTTGGGGATGAAGTAATACATCATGCCCAGGAAGCCTGCGGTCAGGAAGAAGCCCACGGCGTTGTGGCCATACCACCACTGGATCATCGCCGACTGCACGCCCGACCACAGAGTGACCGAGTCAGAGCCGAAGATCGAAACCGGGATCTGCACGTTGTTACCCAGGTGCAGCATCGCGATGGTCACGATGAACGAGATGTAGAACCAGTTTGCCACATAGATATGCGGCTCTTTGCGCTTGATGATCGTGCCCATGTAGACCAGCAGGAAGGCCACCCACACGATGGTCAGCCACAGGTCGGTCAGCCATTCGGGTTCGGCGTATTCCTGACCTTGGGTCGACCCAAGGACATAGCCGGTGGCGGCCATCAGGATGAAGATCTGGTAGCCCCAGAACACGAACCACGGAAGGTTGCCGCCGAACAGGCGCGCGGCCGTCGTGCGCTGCACGACATAGAAGGCCGATGCGATCAGCGCGTTGCCGCCAAAGGCGAAAATCACCGCCGAGGTGTGCAGCGGACGCAAACGCCCGAAGTTGCCGAAGCCCTGAAGCTCGGCGAAGTTGAGCCACGGGAAAGCCAGCTGGAAGGCGATCACGACACCGACCAGAAAGCCCACGACGCCCCAGAACGCCGTGGCGATGACGCCATAGCGAACGACACCGTCCATGTATTCGAATTGATTATGCGCTCCAGTTTCCCCGACATGGCGAATTTGCCAGACGAAGAAGATCGCCGCGGCGCCCATGAAGATGATCATGTGCACCAGGTAGGCGAGGTCGCGCGCCTGACTTGCGGCATACGCGGCAATCACCGCGACGGCAGCAAGCAACAGCAGCTTGACGTAATCCCACATCGTTTGCGTCCCTTATTTCGTTCTGTGACGTTTCTCGGCGACACCGACCGGCAAGCGGACGGAATCGGACCTGTTTCACAGAGTCCCTTATCGAAGGTCGTTGCTCGCGAAACCTTGATTCAGGTCAAGTGCGCGTAAAGGTCGCGTTTGACCGAGGTCAAGGAACAGGGCCCGTTCAAGGCGCATGGTCGGCCTATCGAAACGCCGAACCGTCCCCGCGAAAGGACACGCCATGGCCTATAAATCGATCACCAGCTTCATCGCGTCGGAAACCGAACTGGACCTCACGCTGCCCGCGGCCAGCCGTGTCGCCGCCTTGCAGGACGGGCACCTGACTGCCTGCATGCTGGGCGTCGACATGACGCCCGCGGGCGGTTTCTACATGGGCGCTTCGCCGATCATCCTTCAAGAAACGCTGGAACGCGCCCAATCCGATGCCCAGCGACTGGAAACACGGGCCCGCGAACGTTTGGGCCGCGAAGATATCCGCTGGGGAGTGGAGTCCTTCATCGTCCAGTTTGGCGGGCTGCCGTCGATGGTCGGGCTGCGATCGCGGTTCTCGGATCTCGTGGTGCAGACCCGTCCCTATGGTGAAAAGACCCTGCCCACGCAGGAAGCCGTCATCGAGGCTGCCCTGTTCGAGGGGCGCGCGCCGGTGCTGGTGGTTCCATCCTCGGGCCTGCAACCCGATTGCGGCAAGCGGATCGTGATCGCGTGGAACCAGTCGAACGAAGCGCTTTCGGCCGTGCGCAAGGCGATGCCGTTCCTCGTGCGTGCCGAACAGGTCAATGTGGTGATCGTCGATCCGCCCGCGCACAGCCCCGAACGATCGGACCCGGGCGGGCTGCTGACGCAGATGCTGGCGCGCCATGGTGTCCGGGCCGAAGTGTCGGTGCTTGCCAAGACGCTACCACGGGTGTCCGACGTCTTGTTGCGCCACATGGAGGACATCGACGCCGGACTTCTGGTCATGGGCGCCTATGGCCACTCGCGCCTGCGCGAGGCAATCCTGGGTGGCGCGACGCGCAACGTGCTGGAAAAGGCAAAACACGCCGTTCTGCTGGCGCATTGAGCAGCGACACACCAACCCAAAGCCCCTGCCCTGCGCGGGGGCTTTTTCGTTGCCTCTTCATTGGGCTGTCACACCAGCCTGCTTGGCTGATTGATGCAAATCCGGTCAACAATGGCGACACATTTTAACGAATGGTTAAATTTCTTGCCCAATGGCCCCGCATCCGCCATGCTCCCGCGATGGACTTTGATTCGCCTTGAACTTGCATTTCACAGAAAAGGTAACGACCATGCCGAACCTCTCCCGTCGCTCTTTCCTCATGACCTCCACCGCCGCTGCTGGCATGGTGGTTCTGCATCCCTATTCTGCCCGCGCCAGTGCCGGGCAGGCGCATTTGCGGATTCTCACAACGACCGACCTGCATTGCCACGCCCAGGCCTACGACTATTACGGTGACCGCCCGAACGACACGATGGGCCTCGCCCGCACCGCCTCGATCATCGAGGAGATCCGCGCCGAGGCGACCAACACGCTGATGGTCGACAATGGCGACTATTTCCAGGGCAACCCGATGGGCGACTGGATGGCCTATTCGCACGGGATGCATGAAGGGGACGTGCATCCGATCATCGCCGCGATGAATTCCATCGGCTATGACGCCGGAACGCTGGGCAACCACGAATTCAACTATGGCACCGGGTTCATGGATCTGGTGAACGCCACCGCCGGCTTCCCGCTGGTCTGCGCGAACTTCGCGCACAGCCTCGGCGCGACCCCGCTGGAGGACCAACTGCACCTGCCGCCCTATCTGATCCTCGACAAGATGCTGACCGATGGCGAGGGGCAAAACCACCCGATCAAGATCGGCATCATCGGCTTTGTCCCTCCACAGATCATGCAGTGGGACCGCGCGCATCTTGAAGGCCACTATGCCACCCGTGGCATCGTCGAGGCCGCCAGCGCCTGGGTCCCCAAGATGAAGGAAGAAGGCGCCGACATCATCGTTGCGCTGTCTCACTCGGGTATTTCTGCCGCCCCTTACGACGCGATGATGGAGAACGCCTCGCTTTATCTGGCTGGCGTCGATGGCATCGACGCCGTGGTTTGCGGTCACCAGCACCTTGTCTTCCCCGGCTCGGCCTTCTCGGGCGAGGGGATCGACGCCGAACGCGGCACGCTGATGGGCAAGCCTGCCGTCATGGCCGGTTTCTGGGGTTCGCATCTGGGCATCATCGACCTGATGCTGGCACGCGATGGCGACGGCTGGCGCATCGACACCTCGGAAAGCGCGACGCGCCCGATTTCTCAGCGCAACGAGGATCGCTCGATCACCGCGTTGGTGGGCGATTATGCCCCCGTGATCGATGCCACGGCGGCGGCCCATGCCTCAACACTGGAATATGTGCGCGCCGAGGTCGGCCAGACCGCTGTGCCGCTCTACTCCTATTTCGCGCTGGTGGCCGATGACCCCTCGGTCCAGATCGTGTCGCAGGCGCAGGCGGATTACGTGCGCACCATCCTTGCGGGAACCGAGCACGAGGGGCTGCCGGTCCTCTCGGCCGCGGCGCCGTTCAAGGCCGGTGGCCGGGGTGGCCCGGAATATTACACCGACGTCGCGGTGGGGCCGGTCGCCATCAAGAACGTGGCAGATCTGTACCTGTATCCCAACACGCTGATGGCCGTGCGGATCACCGGCGCGCAGGTGCGCGAGTGGCTGGAGCGTTCGGCGGGCATGTTCAACCAGATCCAGCCCGGCGTTGCCGATCAGGTGCTGCTGAACCCGTCCTTCCCGTCCTATAACTTCGATGTCATGGACGGCGTGACCTATCAGATCGACCTGACCCAGCCATCGCGTTACGATAACGACGGCAATGTCGTCGCCCCGGATGCCCACCGCATCGTCAACCTGATGTTCAACGGCGCCCCGATCGACGAGGCCGCCGAGTTCATCATCGCAACGAACAACTATCGCGCGGGCGGCGGCGGGCATTTCCCCGGCGCGGATGGCTCGACCGTCGTGTTCCGCGCCCCGGATACCAACCGCGACATCATCGTGCGGTATATCGTGGCCAATGGCACGATCTCGCCGGCGGCGGATGGCAACTGGGGCTTTGCCCCTGTGGCAGGCGCGACGGTGCTGTTCGAAACCGGCCCGGCGGCGACGCAATACCTGCCCGACGTTCAGGCGCGCGGCATCAACATCGAGGCGGCGGGCGAGGGGCAAAACGGCTTTGCCCTCTACCGCATCACCCTGTAACCTTTGGGGGCGGGCCGCCCGGCGTGGCCCGCATCCAACCGGGGGGCATGATGGCTTATGACGAGGGACTGGCCGACATCCTGCGGGATGCCTTGGTCGATGTGCCGGGCATAGTCGAGAAGCGGATGTTTGGCGGACTGTGCTTCATGCGCAATGGCAACATGCTGTGCGGCGTGCACAAGGGTGGCGGCATGTTCCGCGTGGGCAAGACCCGGTACGACGATGCGCTGGGTCTTGACGGGGTCTCGCCCATGGCTTTCACCAGCAAGACAATGGCCGGGTTCGTCGATGTCAGCGACGAAACCCTTGCAGATGACGAAAGGCGCGGCGCCCTGATGCGCATGGCGATGCAGTTCGTTGGCGCCTTGCCGCCCAAATAGGGCCTCAGATCACCACGGCCCCGCCCGCACCGGCAAAGCAAGCCGGGCCGGATGCGCCTTCACGGTCGCTGCCATACAGATAGACCCGGATCCGCTCGCGGCTTTTGCGCTGAACCCTCTGACGTTTCTTCGCGCTCATGTCGACACCTCCTCAGACCGACGTTGAACCCGTGCCCTCTCCGGCTGGATGGCTGGATGTCCGACACAAGATCAATCACAACGCGAGGTCGTGGCCACTTGTGGCCCGATTTGTGAACACTTTGTGACAAATCAGAAGGTTAGCGCAATCAACAGGATCAGAGCGACCGCGTCGCGGCACGGAATGATTCGCGCGTCGATTGAACGTCGGCCGCGGCCACAGGAACCTGCAGCCCGCGCCGAAGGATCTCGCGTTGAACGAGATACAGCGAATCGAGCATGAACGGGGTCATCGGGTCTTCGAAAGGTCGCAGATCCAGCGCCGTGCGTTCGGCCAGTGCGACCAGATCGCTATCGCCGATCTGGCCGATCCCAGCCACGAAGTTGCGATACTGCGGCTCGGCATAGACCAGCATGTCGTCAGGCATCGGACCGATTCCGCCGTCCAGCAACACCGCAAGGAACCCGGGCATCACACCGCCGTCGGCCGTGTTTTCGGCACCCTTGGTGGCGATCATGACACCCGCCGCGGCAAGCCCTGCAACAAGGGCACCGGGCGCGATCCAATAGACCAGCAGCGAGCGCAGGCTCAGACCGTGGCGCCGCTTGGGAAACACGATCTCGTCGGGGATGGCCTTGTGAACCTGCACCTCGCCTTGATCCGCATCCCAGTCGAAAGCCCGCGACGGGCGCGCCTGCGCAACCGGTGCGGCGGCAACGGGATGATAGACCGGTGCGAGGGGTGGGGCCGGCGCGTCCGGGTCCGGCATCAAGTCGAATCGGTCATCAACGGCGTGATGCGACTGATACCCATAATCGTCGGGATCTTCGCGCCAAGTCTGCGGCCGGCTCAAAGGCCTCGGGCTCGGTTGTCTGCTGTGCCGTCGTTTGGGGTGCAAACGGCGCAGGGTCGTGCACTGGTTCCGTTTCGCGCTGCGCAAGGCTGCGCGGTTTGACGATATCGTCGAAATCTTCGTCCCAGTTGAACATGGTGCCTGCCCCGGTTCCCTGCCTGCTTCGGCATCGGCCTAACAGGGAACTACGGCAAGATTTCGGCGCAAACCGGCGTCAGTGCAGGAAGCCACCGTCGCTGTCGTCGCCTGCTTCTTCGGTCAGGCGATCGAAATCCGGGATGGTGACGCGGCGTTTACCCTCGATCTCGATCACGCCATCTCGGCGCAAGGCGCTGATCTGGCGGCTGACGGTCTCCAGCGTCAGGCCCAGATATTCCGACATCGCTTCGCGCGTCAGCGGCAGGTCAACCACCACGCGGCCCGTGCTTTCCTTGAGCTTCAGCGACGCATCACGCCGGGCGATGATCGCGATGAGGCTCGCGATCTTTTCGCGCGCAGTCTTGCGCCCCAGAAGCAGCATCCACTCGCGCGCCGCGTCCAGTTCGTCCAGCGTCATTTCAAGCAGCCGTTGCCCGACATGCGGCGTTGTCAGCATCAGGTCTTCGAAGGGTTTGCGCCTAAAGCAGCACATCACGAGGTCCGTCGTCGCGACGACGTCGTAGGCCGCCGTTTCCCGACCCGGGCGGCCGACGAAATCGGATGGCAGCAACAGCCCGACCATTTGGCGGCGCCCGTCTTCCATTGTCTGCGCAAGCGTGGCGATCCCCGAAACGACGGAAGCCACGAAATCCATCTGGTCCCCCGACCAGACAACCGTCTGCCCAGCCTCGAAGCTGCGGTAATATTTGATCTCTTCAAGATGCTCGAGCTCGTCGGTATCACAGCGCGCGCAAACCGCGCGATGCCGGATCGGGCAGTCTCCGCATTGAAGATGCGTGAATTTCGCCGGAGCGATTTGGGTTTTGGACATACAGTTGATCTACATCAAGGCCCTGTTGCGCGTGGCGCTCAAGGTAGAGCAATGACCAACGAATCGCAACTCGCTCGACTGGGACTTTTTGACGCCCGTGTACCTCGGTACACGAGTTACCCGACGGCACCCCGGTTTTCCGAGGATGTCGGCCCGGGCGACTTCGCGGCATGGCTTGGGGCCATCACCCCGGGCAGCCAGATATCGCTGTATCTGCATGTCCCTTTTTGCCGGCGACTATGCTGGTTTTGCGCCTGTCGCACGCAGGGCACAAGCACCGACACGCCCGTTCTGGCCTATGCCGAGACACTGAAGGCCGAACTGGCCTTGTTGCGGCGTCACCTCCCGGAAGGCGTGACGCTGTCACGCCTGCATTGGGGCGGGGGCACGCCAACGTTGCTGCCCGCCGCGACGATGCGCGATCTGGCGCGCGCCATCCGCGAGGTCGCGCCCTTGGGGCCGAACGCCGAATTCTCGGTCGAGATCGACCCGAACGAGATCGACGACGCGCGTCTGGATGCGCTGGCCGAAGCCGGGATGAACCGCGCCTCGATCGGGGTGCAGGATTTCGACACCGATATTCAGGCGATCATTGGCCGCAGCCAGACCTATGAGATCACGCGCGGCGCGATCGAATCGATCCGCGCCCGCGGCATCACCAGTCTGAACGCCGACATCCTGTTCGGCCTGCCGAACCAGACCCGGGCCCGGCTGTCGGATTCGGTGCAAAAGCTCTTGTCGCTGTCGCCGGATCGTGTCGCTCTCTATGGCTATGCCCATGTGCCATGGATGGCACGGCGCCAGCAGATGATCCCGTCAGACACCCTGCCCCGCCCGGAGGAACGCCTCGCGCTGTTCGAAACCGCGCGCGAACTGTTCACTTGGGATGGATATGCAGAAATCGGCATCGACCATTTCGCCAAGCCCGGCGACGGGTTGGCCTTGGCGGCGCGCAACGGCACCTTACGCCGGAATTTCCAAGGATACACCGACGACACGGCGCCCGTGCTGGTCGGTCTGGGGGCTTCGTCGATCTCGCGTTTCCCGCAGGGATATGCGCAGATGAACCATTCGACCTCGGCCTGGACCCGTGCCGTGCAAGAAGGCCGTTTTGCCACGTTGCGCGGCCACGCGTTCAAGGACGAAGACCGGTTGCGCGGCCGAATCATCGAAGCCCTCATGTGCGACTTCGAGGTCAAGACCGAGGAACTGCAACGCGATTTCGGCCTTGACCCGTCGGCGGCTGCGGCCCTGTTCGCCCCCGTTGCCGCCCGGTTCGGGAAATTCGTTCAGTTCGATGCGTCGGGCTTCTCGATCCCGCCGGAAGGGCGCCCGCTGACGCGGATGGTTGCGGCCTGTTTCGATGCCTATTCCATGGCTGAAACCGGTCATTCCTCGGCGATCTGAGGAACACACAATGCGAAAAGCCCCCGCATCCGCGGGGGCTTTCGGTTTTCCGGGCCTTCAGCCCCTGCGGAAATAGGCGCGGATCCGCCCGCGACTGTCACGCAGTTCCAGCCGCCCGGCCCGGTTTACGGAAAAATGCTGGGTGTCGCGAAGGTGCTGATACAGCATGTCCTCGATCTCGCGGGTCAGGCCCTGGCAACCGCGCCGGGTCGTGAGCAATTGGGTCACGCGGAACGTCGGGCCAGTTTCCAGCAAGGTCGCGCTGAAGGTATTGCACCCGGAATTCCCGTTGATTGCCCCCCTGCGCCCGATCGTCATCCGGGCTTGGCGCAAGGCACGGTCGTTGCGGATACCTGAATCGACCAGTTCATCCAGCACCCAATCGCCGGCGAAGGGCAAATCGAACTGGACGGGGCGTTCCAGCGGTGCAGGGGCGGCTTGCCGTTGCGAAGGCTGGCCAACCGGGACAAGGCGATAGGTCTCGGCCTGGCGGGCATGGGCCGAGGCGGCACGCAGCCGCGCACCTTGCGGATCAACGCCGACGAACAGCCCGTTCTGAACGGCGCGCAGCACCACATCAGGGCCGTCCTGCACCATCTCGAAGGTTTCCCATCCGCGAATATGGGGCGAGGCGACCATCAGATGCGTCTGCGACCCCACCCCGGCACGCAGGAACAGGCCGCTTTGCGGATCGCGAAACGCGACGCGGTTTCCCTCGAGACGGACCATATCCAGAACCAGTGCCTGCGGGCCGCGCGCCGATGCGGCCAACAGGCCCGACGGATCGACACCCACATAATTCTGGTTGAGACGGGACTGGAATGCGACCGTTTCAGCCCAAGACGGCATGGCGAGGGTCGCGGTCACGACAAGGGCACGGACGAGCGAGCGAAGCATGGTGTTTCCTTTCCTTTCAGGCGGCGCCAGAGCGCGATTGATGCCCGTGGGTCGCGCCAGTCCGGCGCGGGGATCAATCTTTTTTCGGAAACACTGTGTTTTGTCAGGCGGCCGAACGCGTTTGCCACGCTCTCAGTGCGTCGCCGAAGGCCTGGAACAGCGGGCGCGAGACCGGGTCGGCGGCGGCGTTGTATTCAGGATGCCACTGCACCGACAAGGTAAAGCCGGGCGCATCCTTGACATAGATCGCCTCGGGCGTGCCATCGGGCGCATAGCCATCGATCACCACGCGCGCCCCGGGTTCCTTGATGCCTTGGCCATGCAGCGTGTTGGTCATCACCTCGGCCGCGCCCAGAACCTTGTGGAACGGCCCACCCTCGGTAAAGGTCACGACATGGCGAAGGGCGAATTTTTCCTCGATCGTCCCTTCGGGCGGCATCCGGTGGTTCATCCGCCCCGGCAAGTCGCGGATCTCGGGATACAGCGATCCGCCCATGGCCACGTTCACCTCTTGGAAGCCCCGGCAAACCCCGAAGAAGGGCTGCCCCCGTTCGACGCAGGCCCGGATCAACGGCAAGGTGATCGCATCCCGGCACCGGTCGAAGTCGCCATGCGCGGGGGTGGCCTGTTCCCCGTATTCCTCGGGGTGAACATTCGGGCGACCGCCCGTCAGCAGGAAGCCATCGCAGATTTCCAGCAACTCGGCCACCGAGACCAGCCGCGGATCCGACGGGATCAGCAGCGGCACCGCCTCGGACACCTCGGCAATCGCCTGCGAATTCATCACCCCGCCGGCATGAACGGCATAGGTTTCGTTCAGCAGGGCGCTGTTCCCGATTATCCCGACGACGGGGCGTTTGCGCGTCATGGTCTGTCCTGCCCTTGGGTTGGTTTCGCAAAACCTAGCCCCGCAAGCGGCAAAGGGAAAGAGCGGCTCAGGCCTCGGCGGTCAGCTTGGCTGCTTCGATGCCTGCAATCGCGGCACGTGCATCGTTTTCGGAAGTGTCTCCTGTAACGCCGACGGCACCGATCACAGCACCTTTCGCATCACGCACCAGAACGCCGCCCTGCACCGGAACGAACTTGCCGTCGAAGGCGCCGTTCATCGATTGCATGAAATAGGCCTGGGCCTCGGCGCGGGTCTGAATGGCCTTGCCGCCCATGCCCAGCATGATGCAGCCATAAGCCTTGCCGCGCGCGATTTCGAAGCGGCCCGGGCTGCCACCTTCGGCGCGCTCGAAGGCGATCGGATGGCCACCCGCATCGACAACAACGACCGAGAGGGGCTTCATCCCCGCCTCGGCGCCCATAGCGATGGCGGCTTTGATGATGGTGCGCGCTTTGCGGGTGGTCAGGGTCATGATTTCGGCTTTCAAAAGAAAAAGGCGCGGCTTTCTCGCGCCGCGCCACCAACTTAGTTCCGGGCCGCCTTGAGTTCCAGACGCCGCGCGTGAAGAACCGGTTCGGTATATCCTGAAGGCTGCTCGCGCCCCTTGAACACGAGGTCACAGGCCGCCTTGAAGGCGATGCCATCAAAGGCGGGCGCCATCGGGGAATAGAACGGATCACCGTCGTTCTGGCGGTCAACGATCGCAGCCATGCGCTTCATCGCGTCCATCACCTGCGCTTCGCTGACCACGCCGTGATGCAGCCAGTTCGCGATATGCTGCGAACTGATCCGGCAGGTCGCGCGGTCTTCCATCAGGCCGACATCGTGAATGTCGGGCACCTTGGAACAGCCGACGCCCTGATCGATCCAGCGCACGACATACCCAAGGATGCCCTGCGCGTTGTTCTCGACCTCGGCCATGACCTGCGCTTCGCCCCACTTCTGATAAGAGGCCAGCGGAATTTCCAGCAGCGTTTCCACATAGGCGCGACGCCCGCCCTTGGCCAGCTTGCGCTGGACGGCGAACACATCGACCTTGTGGTAATGCAGCGCGTGCAGGGTCGCGGCGGTCGGGCTGGGCACCCAGGCGGTGTTGGCGCCCGAACGCGGATGGTCGATCTTCTGGTCCAGCATCGCCGCCATCATGTCGGGCGCGGCCCACATGCCTTTGCCGATCTGCGCCTTGCCCGAAAGGCCGCATTCCAGACCGATATCGACGTTGCGATCCTCATAGGCCTTGATCCAGCCCTTGCGCTTGATGAAGTCCTTGCGGCTGAACGGCCCGGCCTCCATCGAGGTATGGATCTCGTCCCCCGTACGATCGAGGAAGCCGGTGTTGATGAACGCCACCCGGCTTTTCGCGGCGCGGATGCATTCCTTGAGGTTGGCCGAGGTGCGGCGTTCCTCGTCCATGATGCCCAGCTTGACGGTGTTCGGCGCCATGCCCAGGGCTTGCTCCACGCGGTCGAAAATCTCGACGGCAAGGGCGACTTCCTCGGGGCCGTGAATCTTGGGCTTCACGACATACATCGAGCCCTTGACCGAATTGCGGGTCCCCCCAGTCTTGGCCAGATCGTGCTTGGCGATCAGCGTGGTGACCATCGCGTCCATCAACCCCTCGGGAATTTCCGACCCGTCGTTCAGCAGGATCGCCGGGTTGGTCATCAGGTGGCCGACGTTGCGGATCCACAGGATCGCGCGCCCCTTCAACGTCAGCGCGCTGCCGTCGGGGGCGGTATAGGTCACGTCGGGGTTCAGCGTGCGGGTCAGCGCCTGCCCGCCCTTCTGGAAGGTGTCGGTCAGGTCGCCCTTCATCAGGCCCAGCCAGTTGGAATAGGCTTGAACCTTGTCCTCGGCGTCCACACAGGCCACGGAATCTTCGCAATCCATGATCGCCGACAGCGCGCTTTCCAACCGCACATCGGCCAACAGCGCCTGATCACGGCTGCCGATGGGGTGCGCGCGGTCGAACACCAGTTCGACATGCAGGCCGTTGTTGCGCAGCAGCACCGCATCGGGCGCCTTGGGGTTGCCGCGATAGCCCACGAATTTCGACGGATCGACCAGCGGCATGTCATCGACCAACAGCGCGCCGTCGCGGATATGATACCGCCGGGCGTCCGCGTGGCTGGTGCCTTGCACCGGGAAGGCCTCGTCGAGGAACACACGGGCGCGGGCCACGACGCGCGCGCCCCGACCGCGGTCATACCCACCCTTCGGCGCGGCGCTGCCCATCGCGTCGGTGCCATAGAGGCAATCGTACAGGCTGCCCCAGCGTGCGTTCGCCGCGTTCAGGGCATAGCGCGCGTTGGTGATCGGCACGACCAGTTGCGGGCCGGCGATGGTCGCGATCTCGGGATCGACATTCTCGGTCTCGATCTGGAAATCGGGCCCCTCGGGCAGCAGATAGCCAATCTCGCGCAGGAACGAGAGATACGCGCGCTGATCGATCGGCGTGCCCTTGCGGTCACGATGCCATTGGTCGATCTGCGCCTGAATGCTGTCGCGCTTGGCCAGCAGGGCGCGGTTCTTCGGCGCAAGGTCATGCACCATCGACGAGAACGATGCCCAGAAGGTGTCCGGCTGGATACCCGTTCCGGGAAGCGCGGATCCTTCGATGAAGGCTGCCAGTTGAACGTCAACCTGAAGCCCGTGTTTTTCGATGCGTGCTGCCATGGTGCCCTCTTGCCATTGGGTTGCTTCTGCATACCGTTGGACACAATAAAGAACAAGGTTTCCGATAGGCAACAGGATTGGTAAATTTATTTTACCGCAATTCCCGGGGCTCTTTAAGGATTCTGCGAAAAATCGCGAGAGCGGGCCTTGCGCGCGTCGCCGCGGCACTTGTCGGAACAGTGGCGCACCTCGGCCCATGTGCGCGCCCAAGCCTTGCGCCAGACCATCGGCCGCCCGCAGGTGACGCAGGTCTTGACCGGCAGGTCCGATTTCTTGCGCATCTTGGGCATCACAGATCCAGCGTCAGTTGTCCGCTCGACACGGGCTTGGCCCGAGGCGGGCGCTGCGGTTGGGTCTTGCGGCTTCCATGGCGCGCAAAGACACGCGCCGAGGCCGCTTTGAACCCGGCCTCGCGCTGGCGCGCGATCACCGCGGCGCGTGCCTCGCGCCCTGCCGCTGCAGGATCGACGATGGGCACGGGATACCGACCGGCGAGGACCTGCTGCGCCTGCGGCCACAGCCACGGCTCGTGAGTGAACATCTCAGGGACAGGCGCCAGTTCCGGCACCCAGCGACGGATGAACTGGCCCTTGGGGTCATGGTCCTGCCCCTGCTTGACCGGGTTATAGACCCGCAGCGCGTTGATCCCCGTGAGCCCCGATTGCATCTGGACCTGCGGCCAATGGATGCCGGGTTCGTAGTCGGTGAATTGCCGCGCCAGATGGCGGCCGGTTTGGCGCCAGTCCAACCAAAGGTGATAGCTTGCGACAGACATCAACATCGCCCGCATGCGAAAGTTCAACCACCCGGTTGCGTTCAGATACCGCATGCAGGCATCGACAAAGGGCAACCCGGTCTCGCCAAGCTGCCACGCCCGCAACCGCGCCGGGTCCGATTCGGATGGGCGGAGCCCTTCCATCGCCGGATGCATGGTCCGGGTTTCCAACGAAGGCTCGTCCTCCAGCTTCTGCATGAAATGGTCACGCCAAGCCAACCGCCCTTCGAACGCCCGCAGAGAGGCCGCCCAACCGGGCTGGCCGCGGCGCTGCTCCCGCTCGGCTTCGGTGCGCTGGACGATCTCGCGCACCGAAAGGGTTCCAAAGGCAATATGCGGCGAGAGGCGAGAACAGGCCCTTTCGGCGGTCAGCGGGCTGCTGAGGGCGATTCGATATGACTGCGCCCGTGTTGCCAGAAAGCTGTCCAGCGCCCGCAGTCCGGCCGCGCGCCCGCCCGTCTGCCGCCCCGTGCAACGATCATCAGCCAGCCCCAGTGCGCGCGCCGTCGGAATCACGCCAGACCCTTCACAGACCGGCGGCAAGGCCGCAGGCATCGCAAGTGGCGCCCGCATGAAAGCATCGCGCCTGCCAGACCATTGGTCGCGATTGGGCAGGCGGCGCACGATCCCCGATTGCGGCAATTCCACCCAATCGATGCCGGCCGCCCTCGCCCATTCGGCTACGCGCAGATCGCGCCGGTATGTCCAGCCGTTTCCGGTTTCCTCGTGCGAGACGAGGCGCCCGAACCCATGCAGGGCCCGCAATCGGCCCAGAATCTCGACCGCGTCACCGACGCGGATGATCAGCGACTGACCCAGCTGCGCGAGGTCGCGCTGCAAATCGGCCAGCGAGTCGGCAAGGAACGCAAACTGCCGCGCTGACGAATCGGCCTGCGCCCACAGTTCGGGCTCGATGATGAAAACGGGTAACACCGGCCCCTGCGCAGCCGCAAACGCCAGTGCCGGGTGATCCTCGACACGCAGATCACGCTTGAACCAGACGAGCGAGAGCATGGATTCCCAAATTGCAAAGATCCGAGTCGCATTTTCGGATGTTCACGTTTTACCCCCGCATTCTGGGGCGATTCAAGGCCGATCTGTTTCGGAAATGGCGGAAAGTTACCGTTAACTTTTCAACTCTCTGCCCAATTCCCGCCATAGATGAGTCGCAGGATGCAATCAACCAAGCGATGAACCACAAGGCTACGACCATGAAAACGCAAGCTAACTCTTTCGCTCTGCTCGGCCAGTCCTTCAAGCTGCCGTTCAACATCTTCGCCGACGATGACGAAGATCGCGTTCTGGCGCGTCTCGATGAACTGCACGAGATGATGCCGCGTGATCTGCCGCAGAAGCGGTTCTTCAAACACTGACCGTCACGCCCGGAAGCTTGAGCGCGATCATCAGATCGCGCAGCTCCTGCCGGGCGGCGACATTGGAAATGTTCATCTGCTCGACGCCGACATCGCGCAGATCCAGCAGCGTCAGGCCCCGCGGGAACAGTTCGCGATAGATCACCCGTTCGGTGAAGCCCGGCGCCACGCGAAACCCGATCCGTTTCGAAAGCTGATCCAGCGCATCCCCGACCTTGCGCTTGTTGTGCATCTGCTGCGCCCCCATCCGGTTGCGCAGCACGATCCAATCGATCGGCTTCAACCCTGCCTGAGCCCGCAACTGGCGCGCCTGCCAGACCATCTCGGCATAGATCGACGGACCCAGGACCTTGTTGGTATGGGGATCGATCCGCGCCAACAGATCGAAATCGATGAAGCTGTCATTCAGCGGCGTGATCAGCGTGTCCGCCAGCGAATGCGCCACCTGCGCCAGCCGCGTGTGGCTGCCCGGACAATCGATCACGACGAAATCGCATTCGGCGTCCAGCCCCTCCATCGCGCGCGACAGGCGGTGGTCGCTGACATGCTCATCAGGGGCAAGGCGCCCGGCATCGATCTCGGGCAGATCGCGGTATTGCGGGGTCGGCAGATCCAGCCTCTCGCGTTGGCAATAGGCAACCCGGTTTTCCAGATAACGGCCAAAGCTGCGTTGCCTGACATCGAGGTCCAGCGCCCCGACCTTGTGGCCCATACGCACCAACGCGGTCGCGATGTGCATGGCGGTCGTGGATTTCCCCGATCCGCCTTTCTCGTTGCCGGTGACAATCACATGCGCCAAGGGTCCGGTCCTGCTTCTTGTTCTTGTTGGAACGGGATTATAGGCCTCCCTGCCCGGAACTGGAAGAAGCTTCGACACGCCGCAGTGCGATGGCTACGCCCAGCGGACCCAGAAGTTCGAACACCGTTGTCGCGCCGATTGCCAGTGTCAGGATGGTTTCGGCGTGCTGCGGAAAGGCCTGTGCCGCGATCAGGGCCATCCCCACCGCAACACCGGCCTGCGACAACAAGGCCGCGCCGAACCAGCGCGCCTGGATAGCGGGCGAATGTCCCAGCCGCCCGCCCAGCAACCCACCCAGAAACCGCGCGACGATGCGCAGCCCGATATAGGCCGCGCCCAGCATCCCAAGATTGGCGAAGGCCGCGACATCCAGCGAGGCCCCGGCCAGCACGAAGAACAGCACCATGAAGGGCCAGCGGAAATGGTCGATCTCGTCGAAAGCGAACTTGTGGTGCCGGGCCCGGTTGGCGATCACCGCGCCGACCGTCATCGCCGCCAGCAGGAACGAGACGCCCAACCACAGCGCAACCCCCGACGTCAGGAAAACGATGCCCAGCGCCTCGGACCGAAGAGGTTCGCCGGGCTGGATGCGGCCGGTCAGCACGGCACCGGGCAAGCCGATGGCCAGCCCCAGTGCCACCGCACCGCCGATTTCGTACAGGGCATCCCCCAGCAGCGCCCAGTCGGCATCCCCGGTGATACCCTTGGCCGCAACCATGACCAGACCGAACACAACCAACCCCCAGGCATCGTCGATCGCCACGATCCCTTCGAGCTTGGCGCCGAATCCGGTCTTCTGGGCAACCCCGCTCAGGGTTTCGCGCGTCGCGGCCGGGTCGGTTGCGCAGGCCAGCGCCCCCAGCACCAAGGCCAGCTCCGGCGGCACGCCAACAAGCATCAACGGCACGGCAATCACCACCAGAGACACGACCACCACCGAAATCGAGACGATCACGATCTCGCGCCCATAGGATTGCAAGCGCCTCTTTTCCAGCGAACCGCCCATCAGGAAAGCCACGAGCGACAGGGCAACGGTGGCGAGCCAGTCGAAGGTCGCAATCGCTGCGTCCGACACCAGATCGAGCCCCGGTCGTCCGACGGCAATGCCGATCACCATCAGCAGCGTGACTCGCGGCAGCCGGGTCGCCCGCCCGACCATGTCCGCCGCCAGTCCGGCCAAGAGAACCGCCCCGATCACGATCAGCGCTTCTGCTTGTGTCATCCCGCATCCTTCAAAGCGAAAACGCCGCCCCGAATGGGACGGCGTTCTGCTTGTCTTGGCAAGGGGGTATCAGAACCCGAGCCCGGCATACTTGTTCTTGAACTTCGACACACGGCCGCCGGTGTCCATCAGGCGCGTGGAGCCACCGGTCCAAGCGGGGTGCACCGACGGGTCGATGTCGAGGGCGAGCGTGTCGCCTTCCTTGCCCCAGGTCGATTTCATCTGCACGATGGTGCCGTCGACCAGCTTGACGTTGATCATGTGATAGTTCGGGTGGATCGCGTCTTTCATGATCCTGCTCCTTACTCGGCGTCGCCCATCGGGCGGTAATTGGTCTTTTCAGCGATACGGGCCGACTTGCCACGACGATCGCGCAGATAGTACAGCTTGGCGCGACGAACGCGGCCACGGCGCACGACGGTGATCGAATCGATGTTGGTCGAATACAGCGGGAACATACGCTCCACGCCTTCACCGAACGAGATCTTGCGCACCGTAAACGAGGCAGCAATGTTTGCACCGCCACGACGGCTGATGCAGACGCCTTCGAACATCTGCACGCGCGAACGCGAGCCTTCGGTCACCTTATAGCCCACGCGAACGGTGTCGCCCGGCTTGAAATCGGGAATGTCTTTGCCGAGGGCCGCGATTTGTTCGGCCTCGAGTTGTGCGATCAGGTTCATCTGACCATCTCCTATCCATGCTCACGGTTGTTCCGTGAAGGTCTGTGCCGTCCCAGAGCTCTGATCTTCCACCGGGTCCCGCCTTGGCAGCCCGTCAGAGATGCGGTCGTCGATTCTGTGCCTTCCGTCCGCGCCGGTTCCGCCGAAGAAGGCGGGGCGCAAACGAAAACGGCCCGCCGGGCGATTCCGCCCCCGGACGCGCGGGGTATAGGGGCAGGCGCCGGATTGGTCAAGCGGCATGCGCCCCGCTGGCGCACCAACACAGACGGTGCCCTACGGTGGCGGCGCAAGCCCTCTTTCAGCCGACCCGAAAGGACCCTACTGTCCCAACCATGACCAACCCGACCCGCCTCCCCGCCCTCGATCTTGCCCGTGGCATTGCGCTGATCGGTATGGTGGTGTTTCACACGACTTTCGACCTTGAAATGTTCGGGTTCCTTGAACAGGGAACGGCGACCAGCACGGGATGGAAGATCTTCGCCCGCTCCGTCGCCGGGGCCTTCGTGCTGTTGGCCGGGGTCAGCCTTGTCCTCGCACATGGGTCGGGGATCCGGTGGCGTGCCTTCATCCGCGGAACCGGTGTGATCGCGCTGGCGGCGGCAGGGGTCAGCGTCGCGACATTCCTCGCTTTCCCGCGCGCCTTCGTCTTTTTCGGCATCCTGCATGCGATTGCGCTGTTCCGCCTCATGGGCTTGCCCTTGCGCAACGCCCCTGTCCCCGTGTTGATCGCGCTGGGGGCGGTGATCTGGGCCGCACCCTATCTGGTGCAGTTTCCCGCCTTCGACAGCCGCTGGCTCGCGTGGATCGGGTTTTCGGTCCACCCGCCTTTCAGCGTCGATCTGGAACCGATCTTCCCGTGGTTCGGACCCTTCCTGATGGGCATGGCTGCCGCGCGCTGCGGCCTGGCCCCCCGGTGGCAGGTCACAGGCGCGTTGGTCTGGGCAGGGCGGAACAGCCTGTGGATCTATCTGGCGCACCAGCCGATCCTTCTGGGAGCGCTATGGCTGTGGGTCGTCGGCCTGTCCTGAGGCCTTAGCCCACAGATCAGGCCGCCGCTCACGCGTCAGCCGCACGGCTTCGGCCTTGCGCCACCTGGCGATCTCGGCATGGTTCCCCGACAGCAGGACCGGCGGGATCGCCCGCCCCCGCCACTCGGCCGGGCGGGTATATTGGGGGTGTTCCAGCAAGCCGTTCGCGTGGCTCTCGTCCTCGGTGCTCTCGGCATTCCCCAGAACGCCCGGCAAAAGGCGCACCGTCGCATCGATCATCGCCTGTGCGGCAATCTCGCCACCAGTCAGGACGAAATCGCCCAGGCTGACCTCCTCGATCGCGTATTCTTCCAGAACCCGCTCGTCGACACCTTCGAACCGGCCGCATAGCAGGGTGATCCCGTCACAGGCCGCCCAGCGCCGGGCGGTCGCTTGGTCGAAGGGGCGCCCCCGCGGGCTGAGATAGACCACAGGCCAGCGCGCCCGTGATGGCGTGCCGATGGCCGCCATATCCAGCGCCCGCCCCAGCACATCGGCGCGCAGCACCATGCCCGCGCCGCCGCCGGCGGGCGTGTCATCGACGTTGCGATGCTTGCCCTCGCCGAACCGGCGCAGGTCGATGGGTTCCAGCGCCCAGGTTCCCATGTCCAGCGCCTTGCCCGTCAGCGACAGGCCCAGGACACCGGGAAATGCATCAGGGAAAAGGGTGATGATCCTGGCCGTCCAAGCGCCCTTGATCCGAGGCGCCCCGCCCATCAGGTCGCTGGGTTGTGCCGACAGGCTGATCCGCACCCGCGCATGCGAGCGCTTCGGCGCGTCGCTCATTCCAGCAGCCCCTCGGGCGGGTCGGCAATGATGCGCCCTGAAGCGAGGTCCACGGTCGGAACAATCGCCATCGTAAAAGGCACGAGAGCCGAACCCTTGCCCGGGCGCTGGATCTCCAGCAGGTCGCCCGCGCCATGGTTCAGAACCGCAGTAACCTTGCCCAACGCCGCTCCGCCGGTGTCAAACACGGTCATCCCGATCAGATCGGCATGGTAATACTCGTCATCCGCCAGCATCGGCAGTTTGTCGCGGTCGGCAAACAGCCGGACACCGCGCAGGGCCTCTGCCTCCTCGCGGGTCGACACCCCCGAAAGCCGCGCGGAAAGCCCGTTGGGAATGGGGTTGCCCAATGTCACCTTGAACTGGCGCGCGCCATCCTCGGTGAACAGCGGGCCATAGCCTGCAATCGCCTCGGCCTCGGCGCAAAAGCTCTTCAGCCGCACATCGCCACGGACCCCGAAGGCCCCGGCAATCGCGCCGACGCAAACCCTGTCCTTGCCCATGATCGCGCTTTCATCTTGTCGAAAATACTCTGCGGGGGGTGAATTCGCCGCAGGCGAAGAGGGGGGCGCAAAGCCCCCCTTTTCCCGTTGTCACTCGGCGCTGGCCGCGGCTTCAGCCTTGGCGGCGCGCTCTTTCGCACGCTCTTGGGCTTTCTTGCCCGGCACGGCGGCCTTGGGGTTGTTGCGAACAGCCTTGGCACGCACGCCGGCGGCTTCCAGGAAGCGCACGACGCGGTCGGTCGGCTGGGCGCCCTTGTCGAGCCACGCCTGAACGCGCTCCATGTCCAGCTTCACGCGGTCTTCGCTGTCCTTGGCCAGCAGCGGGTTATAGGTGCCGACCTTCTCCAGGAAGCGGCCGTTGCGCGGCATGCGGCTGTCGGCAACGACGATCGAATAGAACGGGCGCTTTTTCGAGCCGCCGCGGGCGAGACGGATTTTGGTAGCCATGGTGAGTTCTCCTGTGAATGGCTGTGGTGACCCCGGCTTCGGGGCCAATTCGGGTTATTTCTGCAACTTCTCGTGGTGCCGGATGACTTCCGAGATGATGAAGTTGAGGAATTTCTTGGCGAATTCGGGGTCCAGATCGGCCTCTTGCGACAGCCATTCCAGACGTTCGATCTGCCGCGCCTCGCGCGACGGGTCCGAGGGCGGCAGCGCGTGTTCAGCTTTCAGCTTGCCCACCGCTTGCGTGTGCTTGAACCGCTCGGCCAGGGTATAGACCAGAATCGCATCGAGCCGGTCGATGCTTTCGCGGTGCTCACGCAGGATCTCGGCGGCGCGGATCGTGTCGTCGCTCATTGGGCGTGCTCCTTGGCGATGTGGCGCCAGATCTCGGACCCGTCGAGCATCCCGTCGGGAACCGCGCCGAGCCGGCGGGCAAGCGCGCGCGATCGCGTGTTGCCGGGGTTGATGTAACTGACCAGCGTGCGCAGACGCAGGGTGCCAAACGCATGTCGCAGGACGGCACGCGCAGCTTCCGTGGCAAGGCCTTTGCCCTCGAACGGGGCGGTCGTGAACCAGCCAAGCTCGGGCTCGGCGTCACCGGGTTCGAAACCGATCAGCACGAACCCTGCCGTCTCGGCCCCATCGCGCGTTTCCATGACCCAGACGCCATGACCGCGCAGCAACCACAGCCCGGTCATCCGCATGAAATCGTCCCAAGCCTCGTCGCGGGACATGGGCCCGCCGATGCTGTCAGCACGCGGACCGCACGCGATCTCGGCATAGGCGGCGAAATCACCAAGCCGAGGCGCCCGCAGGACCAGCCGGTCGGTGTGCAGCACCGGAACACGCGCGGCAATGCCATCGGCAATATCCTGTGCCGGGCCAGCGATGGGGGTTTCATGCGCGAGGGTCATGCATAGGCCCCCATGCCACCATCGGAATCCCCGCCGACAGCCGGGTGCGGGTGGCGCCACACGTCGGCAGCGTGCTCGCCAATGATGGCGGGCGCGGCATCCTTCACGCAGCCCAGCCGCGCGGCCAGCGCGGCGCTGCGCGTGTTCGCCGGATCGATATAGCTGACCGCCGTGTCCCAGCCCAGCGCGCCGAACACATGATCCCGCACCGCGCGCGCCGCTTCGAAGGCGATCCCCTTGCCCTCGGCGCTGTCGACCCAGATCGACCAGCCGATCTCACGCTCGGGCCAGCCCGCAGGAAACCACGGGCCGCAGGCGCCCAGGGCGGCATCATGGCCTTTTTCGGTGATCACGAACATGCCGAAGCCGCGCAGCACCCAGTGACCGATCACATGCCCGAACGCGCGCCACGACTGGCCCTCGGTCATGTCACCGGCGCGAACGTGCCGCGAGCGGGGCGATTGCATGAAGGCCAGCCATGCGGCCCAATCGGTGGCCTCGGGCGCGCGCAAGATCAGCCCCCCGGTGTCCAGCACCGGGGTCGGCGACAAGGTCACCGAACCGAAATCACCGCGCACCGATGTCACTTCTTGCGCCCCATCCCCAGACCCGACAGGCCACCGGGCAAACCGCCGCCCAGCCCCGGCAATCCGCCACCACGGGCCATTGCCATCTGCGCAGCCTTCATCGCCTCGGGATCGGCAAGCTGCTTCTGCATCTCGGCCATGTCGGGGTTCTTGCCGAACATCGATTTCATCGCCTGCTTCAGCATTCCGCCCTTGCCCATCTTCTTCATCACGTCGGCCATCTGACGCTGCATCTTCAGCAGCTTGTTCAGTTCGGCCACGTCAAGCCCCGCCCCCGCGGCGATCCGCTTCTTGCGGCTGGCCTGCAGCAGATCGGGATTCGCGCGTTCCTTCTTGGTCATCGAATTGATCAGCGCGATCTGGCGCTTGAGCATCCGGTCGTCCAGCCCCGCGGCCTCGGCCTGCTTGGACATCTTCGCCATGCCGGGCATCATGCCCATGATCGACTGCATGCCGCCCATCTTGACCATCTGCTCAAGCTGCTGCTTGAGGTCGTTCATGTTGAACTGGCCCTTCTGGAAGCGCTTCATCATGCGCTCGGCCTGCTCGGCCTCCAGCGTCTGCTGCGCGCGCTCGACCAGCGCGACGATGTCGCCCATGCCCAGAATGCGGCCCGCAACTCGCTCGGGCTCGAAAGCCTCCAGCGCGTCGGTCTTTTCGCCCAGACCCACAAAGCGGATCGGCTTGCCCGTGACGGCGCGCATCGACAAGGCCGCACCGCCGCGCCCGTCGCCGTCCATCCGGGTCAGCACGACGCCGGTGATGCCGACCTTGCCTTCGAATTCCGTCGCGACGTTGACCGCATCCTGACCCGTCAGGCCGTCGACCACCAGCAGCGTCTCGCGCGGTGTGACCGCATCACGGACAGCCTGAACCTCGTCCATCAGCACTTCGTCGATGTGCAGGCGGCCGGCGGTGTCCAGAAGATAGACATCATAGCCGCCCAGCGTCGCCGTTTGCTTGGCGCGCTTGGCGATCTGCACGGCGTTCTCGCCCTTGACGATCGGCAAGGTATCGACGCCGATCTGACCGCCCAGAATGGCCAACTGCTCCATCGCCGCCGGTCGGTTGGTGTCGAGCGACGCCATGAGGACTTTCTTGCCCTCGCGCTCTTTCAGGCGGCGGGCCAGCTTGGCCGTGGTCGTCGTCTTGCCCGAGCCCTGCAAACCCACCATCAGGACGGGTGCGGGCGGGTTGTCGATCTTCAGCTTGCCGGGATCTTCCTCGCCGCGCAGCGTGGCAATCAGCTCGTCATGAACGATCTTGACGACCTGCTGACCGGGCGTGATCGACTTGGTGACCGCCGAGCCGGTCGCCTTGCCCTGCACCCGCTTGATGAAATCACGCGCCACCGGCAACGATACATCCGCCTCGAGCAGCGCGACCCGCACCTCGCGCAGCGCGGCAGTCACGTCATCGGCGCTCAGCGCGCCTTGCTTCGTCAGCCGGTCGAAGACACCACCAAGGCGCTCGGACAGATTTTCGAACATGCGTTGCCCTCTCAAGGCCACGGGGTTCCGCACCCGTGGGCGCAACGCGCTGACGGATGGCGATCCCCGCAAATGCGATGGGACCGGACGCTGTGGGCATCCGGGGAATTGCCAGTCCCCTATGCCCCCCCAGCCGCAGAGTCAAGAAAAACACGCCCTTTCATCTTGTCCCAAATACTCCGGGGGTGAATTCGCCGCAGGCGAAGAGGGGGCAGCGCCCCCTCCTCCCCCCTTGCCAGACACGCGACTTGGTCGCACAAGGGCGCATGTTTACCGTTGCTGCTCTCTATCACTTCACACGCTTCGCCAACCCTGCCGCAATCAAGGGGCCGATGCTCTCGCTTTGCCAAGCGCAAGGCGTCAAGGGTTCGTTGCTGCTGGCACCCGAGGGGATCAACGGCACCATCGCCGGGCCCCGCGCGGGCATCGACGCCGTTCTGGCCCATATCCGCGCCCTTCCCGGTTGCGCCGATCTGGAATGGAAGGAATCGCAAGCCGTCACCATGCCCTTTGGCCGCATGAAGGTCCGCCTGAAACGCGAGATCGTCACCATGGGCCAGCCCGATGTCGACCCGCGCGCCCGCGTCGGCCACTATGTCGAGGCAAAGGACTGGAACGCCCTGATCAGCGCGCCCGATGTGGTCGTCATCGACACCCGCAACGATTACGAGGTCGCCATCGGCACGTTCGAAGGTGCCATCGACCCGCTGACGCGCAGCTTCGGCGAGTTCCCCGCGTGGTGGGCCGAAAACAAGGACCGTTTTCACAACAAGCGCGTCGCGATGTTCTGCACCGGCGGTATCCGCTGCGAGAAATCGACGAACTATCTTCTGGGTCAGGGCGTCACCGAGGTCTTCCACCTCAAAGGCGGCATCTTGAAATACCTTGAGGACGTGCCAGCCGAGGAAAGCCTCTGGCACGGCGGATGTTTCGTCTTCGATCAGCGCGTCGCCATCGGCCACGGGTTGAAGCCCATGGGCCACCTGATGTGTCACGCCTGCCGCCGCCCGCTGGAACCCGCCGATACCAAGCGCCCCGAGTATGAAAACGGTGTCAGTTGCCACCATTGCATCGGGGAATTCGACGACGCCCGCCGACAGCGCTTCCGTGAACGGCAAAAGCAGATTGCACTGGCCGAGAAACGCGGCGAGCGGCACCTTGGCGCGGAATATTGAAGGGGCGGGGAAATCCCCGCCCTTCTGTCTTACCGCAGCCCGGACAGCGTGATCCCCGCCCACAGCATCCCGCCCGACAAAAGCGCGGTTGCGGGCACGGTGATGATCCACGCGGCGAGGATCGTCATCAGGTGCGAACGGCGCACGACCTTGCGCCGCGTGCGTTCCTCGATCGGCAGAGAGGACATGTCGCGGTTCTCTTTCAGAACCTTCTCATGATACCACTCGCGATAGAAACCGACGCCGAAGATCGAACCGATCGCGATATGCGTCGAACTCACCGGCAGGCCCAGCCACGAGGCAATGATCACCACCACTGCCGCCGCCAGCGCCACGCACCACGCGCGCATCGCGTTCAGGCGGGTGATTTCCGAACCCACGATATTGATCAGCTTCGGCCCGAACAGCATCAGCCCGATGCTCAGACCCGTCGCGCCCACGATCATGACCCACAGCGGGATCTGCACGCGGTCGCCCGATGCCCCGTCCTGCACCGCATGCACGATGGCCGCCAGCGGGCCAACGGCGTTGGCCACGTCATTCGCACCATGGGCGAACGACAGCAGCGCCGCCGAGAACACCAGCGGGATCGAGAACAGGCCCTTGAGCGACTTCACCCGGTTCTCCAGCCCGCGCGACTGGCGGCGGATGATCGGGCGCATGACGAACACCAGCGGCACCCCGACAAGGAAACCGGCAAGGATCGATTGACCAAGCGTCAGCGGATAGATCTTCTTGAAACCCTTCATCGCCATATAGGTGGCGAAAACCCCGCCCATCACGCCGATCAGGATCGGCACCCATGTGCGGGCAGCGGCGATCTTGTCCTCGCGATAGATGATGCGGTTGTTCAGAATCGCAAGGAAAATCGCCGCGATCACCCCGCCCAACACGGGCGAGACGACCCAGCTTGCGGCAATCTTGCTCATGACTTCCCAGTTCACCGCACCGATGCCGGCGGCAGCGATACCCGCCCCCATGACACCGCCGACGATCGAATGCGTCGTCGAAACCGGCGCACCCATCCACGTCGCAAGGTGAATCCAGAGGGCCCCGGCCAGAAGCGCGGCCATCATCGCCCAGACAAAGATCTGCGGATCGGCCATCGAGTCGGGCGAGACGATCCCGCGCGACACCGTGCTGACCACGTCGCCGCCAGCCAGCAGCGCACCCGCCGTTTCACACAGCGCAGCAATGACCAGCGCGCCGCCCAGCGTCACGGCATTCGCGCCGACCGCCGGACCCATGTTGTTCGCGACATCGTTCGCCCCGATGTTCAGCGCCATGTAGGCACCGATCACCGCCGCCATCACCACAACCCAAGTCCCGGTCGAGGCGCCCATCACCGTGGCGGCTGCCAGCCCTGCCAGCGCCATGAACACGATCGCCAACCCCGGCCCGACCAGCGGCCGCGCGGTGAAGGCTGTCGCCTGTTCCAGCAGGCTGATCCGTCCAAGGTCCTTGTCGAGGGTCTTGATCCCCTTGGCAGTGGGATCGTTCTGCATGGCCATGGTTGTCTCCGGGTCATCGGCAGGTTCCGCCGATGACCTACCCGCGCGAGCGGGATTCGACAACGCTTGTTGTCACAAAATCGTAATAAAACTGTTACAAAAGCCCCAGCAACAGGGCCTTCAGTTCAGGTTCCTCGACGCGGGCTGCCGCTTCGGCAGGCGAAAGCCAGCGCCGCTCGCGTTCTTTCTTCTCGGGCCAGTTGGCGGCGACTTCGGTCACGTCGATCCGATAGACCTCGCAACGGCACTGGATCGGCACGCCCCCCTTGACCAACTTGCGATAGCCAAAGCTGCCCATACTCTCGGGCGAGACGGTGCCCCGGATCCCTGCTTCTTCCCAAGCTTCCTGCGCGGCGGCTTCTGCCAGTGTCCGGCCATCCATCGGCCAGCCCTTCGGAATGATCCAGCGCCGCGACGTCAGGCTGGAAACCAGGAGAACCTCGGGGCCATCGGCACCCTGCCGCACACACAAGGCCGCGGTCTGCACGAACTCGGGCCGGCGGAATGCCGGCGACATGAAGGATGTCAGAGCCGCGAAGGCGGATTTGTTCATGCGTGTGCTGCTCGTTTCATTGGTCGGGGCATCCGGTGCCCGCTTGGTTTCAAGGTCGGCTCATTCGTCGTCTATTTCAACACGGTTTCGCGAAGATTTTATGGCACCACGGCGCGTCTTTGCATCGACGCGCCGGATTTGGCTGCCCAATGTGGGCCGCGTCGCGATGCGGCGCTTGGGCACGACGGTCGCCTGCCGGATCAACTCGGCCAGCCGCTCGCGCGCCAATTCCCGGTTGCGCGCTTGCGAGCGCGTATCCTCGACCCTCAGAACCAACGCACCATCCAGCGTCCAGCGCCGACCCGCCAGACGTTTCAGCCGTGCCTTCACGGGCCCCGGCAGGGAGGGGCTGCGTTCAGCCTCGAAGCGCAGTTCGACCGCCGTCGAAACCTTGTTGACGTTCTGCCCACCCGGCCCCGACGACCGCGTGAAGGTTTCGATCAGCTCCCAGTCGTGAATGGTGATGGTATCCGTGATGCGCAACATGGCCGTTTTTCCGAACCGAAAGGGCCGCCCGGCATTCGAGCGGCCCTCACGAGCTTCAGGAGATGGAGCCGGTTAGAAACAGGCCCAATCCGAGTGGGGTTTCCGACGGATTGCCGTCAGCAAAAGCCTCCTCGAACTGTCCCGACACCTCTCTCCAATATCACTCTCGACACTGGACCACCTCCTTTCGCTGGGTTAAAACCATACACCAAGGGTGGCACAGATCTTGTATTTGTCAAAACCTTTTACGCAGCCGCTTGCGTCAATTTTTTCACGAATACCCGGAATGGCACCAAAGCGATCATCGCCAAGGTCAGTTTGACCAACCAATCGGCAATTGCCAAAGACACCCACAGCGGGCCATGGGGACCGACCCCCAAAAGCGGCACGATTTCGCCCGCCCAAGACACGTCGTTCGCCGGTTCAATGAACACCAACGAGGCCGAGAACGCGACCGAGAAGAACAGTATCGTATCAACCGAGCTGCCGAACAGCGTCGACACCAGCGGTGCCTTCCACCACGCACCCGCGCGCATCCGGTCAAAGATCGCCACGTCCAGCATCTGCGCCGTCAGGAACGCAAGGCCCGAGCCCAGCGCGATGCGCAGCGTGACGGCGGGATAGTCATAGCCGTCGCCTTGCAGCATGATCTGCGTGCCGATCAGCGAGCACAGCACGCCCACCACGAAACCGGCGAACACCACACGGCGCGCGGCGTGCACGCCGTAGACGCGGTTCATGATGTCGGTGACGAGGAAGGCGAAAGGATAGGTCAGCGCCCCCCATGTGAGCCAATCGCCCAACATGAATTGCACAAGGATATTCGAGGCCACGACAATCGCGGCCATGGCGAGAACGCCGGGCAGATAGGGACGGGCCATGATGCATTCCGTTTTATCAAGGTGCCCGCAGGATCGCGGGACGCGGAGACTCGGCCGCCCACCAAGGGCGACGGCGCTCGGTAAGCCGTCGCGCGCGGAATCGCAAGCAAATCCCGTCAATGCCGGGGTCAGGTCTTGCGGAAAATCAGGATGTGCCGCTCGCGCTTGCCAGGGAATGACAGCGTGGTCTCGTGACTCATGCCGGTCTGCTTGCACACAAGGTCGCGCAACCCGGACTCGGTGATCCCAAAGGGATCGAGAGCGTTGACCGCCTTGGGTTCATGCCGCGACGTGTGCTCGAGCGCCATGATCCCGCCCTTGGCAACGCAGGAAACCCAAACCGAGAACAACTTTTCGGGGTCGTAGGAATGATCCCAGCTGTTCGAATAGACGATGTCAAAGCGCTCGGCCCAATCGGGATTCATCTCGTGGAAATCCCACTGGATCGTATCGGGGAACTGTGTCGCCGTTTCCGAAATCTCGGTGCCGATCACCTCCGCAAGGCCGGGGATCGCTGCGCGGAAATACCCCTGTTCGGCCGCGTTTCGGGTCCCATGGCAAAGCACGTGCCTTACCGGGCCTTTGGCCTGCGCATACTCGGCGATCCCCCGGATCACATTCTCAAGCACGAACACGCTGGTCAGCTTGCGCTTGTTGCCTTCTTCCTGAACGCGGCGATAGGTCTCGTAATCGAAGACCCCGTCTTTCTCATACGAGACAAGCTTGTATCCGTCGCGCGCTTGAACCTGCACTTGGCCGAGTCTTTCCAGATAGACATTCTTCTCCTTGCGACCGGCAAACAACTTCTTCAAACGCGACAAAATACCCATGGCTTTCCTCTCGATGCGGTGGCGACCGATCTAGCATCTTCCCGTGGCCGCCCCTACTGGAAAAATGCGCGTTTTCATCAGATTTCGCGATGCGTGGCGCCAAGATCGCGACGACCAGCGGTCGGCCCTCATCTTTGATTCGCCTTGCAAATCGGGGGCCGAGAATGCAACTGAAATGAGCAACCAAAAGGGTACCAAACCATGCTGACCGAAAAGCCCGGCTTGATGACCGCGATCCGCGACCGTTTCGCCCATGTGGAAACCTGCCCTTTCACCGGGCCGCGCATTTTCTTTGAAAATGCGGGCGGCGCGCTGCGGCTGAAATCGGTGGTCGAAACCTCGGCGCATTATGCCAGCATCCCCGACAACCAAGGCCGTCCGAACGGTGCCTCGCGCGCGCTGGATGCCACCATCGCCAAGGGCAAGGCCGATATGCGCCTGTTCCTGAACGCCCCGGACGGGCAGGTCTTTGTCGGCGAAAGCGGCACCGAGGTTCTGTTCCGCCTTGTGCGCACGGCGGCATTGGCGGCGGCGGAAGGCGGGGTCATGCTGCGCTCGACCCTCGAACACCCGGCGCTGGGGTCATCCATGACCCGCTGGGCCGAGGTCACGGGCCGCGAGTTGATCGAAATCGCGCATGACGACGCCACCGGGGTTGTCGATGTCGCCGCCTATAAAGCCGCGCTGCGCCCCGATATCCGCGTGGCGTCGATCATCCATACCTCGCCGGTAACGGGCATGGCGACCGATGTCGCCGCCATCGCCGCCGCGATCCGCGAGGTTGCGCCGGACGCCTTCATCATCGTCGACGGCATCCAGCACGCCTGCCACGGCCCGGTCGATGTCGCCGAATGCAACATCGACGGTTACGCCCTGAGCCCCTACAAGATGTTCTCACGCCATGGATATGGTGTTGGCTGGGCTTCTGATCGCCTGTCGAACGGCCCGAAAGAGCAGATCATCGGCGGCGCGATCACCAATTTCGAACTGGGCACCCGCGACACCGGCGCCTATGCGACGTTCACCGATGTGGTCGATTACTTCGACTGGCTGGGCAGCGAATTCACCGATGCCACCGACCGCCGCGCGCGGCTGGAGGCGGCAGGCCATGCCATCCACAAGCACGAGGAAAACCTTGTCCGTTGGGTGCTGCATGGCACGGGCAACCTGCGCGGGCTGGCGGAAATGCCGGGTGTCACATTGATCGGCGGCGATGCGATAGAAGGGCGCGAGGGCGTGGTTTCAGTGCGTGTCGCGGGCTGGGAAACGCTGGATCTGGTCGAATTCCTCAATGACCGGGGTATCCGCACGCATATCCGCAAGGCCGACCAATACAGCGGAAACGTGCTGCGCCCGCTGGGAATGCCCGATTGCCTGCGTATCTCGTTCTGCCACTACAACACCGAATCCGAGATCGCGCGCCTGCTGACCGCGATGGAAGAAGCCATCGCGGCGAAGGCCTGAGGGGCTCAGGCGTCGGGCAGGCCCACGGCGCGCCGATAGGCGCGCTGGCCGTACAGCAGGGCCTCGGGGCTGTCGAGCAGACGCACCGAGGTCACATCCCCCACGATGATGTAATGGGTTTCCCACAGCAGGGCAGTGGCGAGGCGGCATTCGAACACCGCCGTCGCCCCTGTCAGCAGGGGCTGGCCAGCGGCGCCGGGCTCCCATGCGACCTTGTCGAAACGCGCCGCACGATCGCCGCCGCCGCGCCCGGCGAAGATATTCGCCACCTCTTGCTGGCTTTCGTGCAGCAGGTTGGCGCAAAAGGCCTTGTTCTTCAGGATTGCCGTGGCCGCAGGCGACAGGTGATGCACGCAGGCCAACAGAGACGGGTGATCGCCATCCGCCGATACCGACGTCAGCGACGAAATCGTGACCCCGGCACGCCCGCCATCGCCATCGGTCGTCGCGACGGCAACGAAGGTCGCGGCGCGGCTCATGCCTTCAAGGAACAGGGTGCGAATGTCGGTGGTCATGCTCGGGCCCTCTTTTTCTTTGAAGGTGACTTGAAGCGCGGGCAAGTCAACGCCCTATATCAAGAAATCGTGCGTCGGGGTAACACCTGCGCCCCTGCCCCGTAATGATCGCTGCCAATCCGGCAAACGAAGGAGGTTCCGACATGACCTATGCCAAGACGCCCGAGGCCCTCTCGCGCCTGACCCCCGAAGAATATCGCGTCACCCAGCAAAACGGGACCGAGCGCGCCTTCACGGGCAAGTATGACAAGCATTACGAGCCCGGGATCTATGTCGATGTCGTATCGGGCGAACCACTGTTTGCGTCATCCGACAAGTTCAATTCGGGGTGCGGTTGGCCGGCGTTCTCGCAACCTATCGACCGCTCGATGGTGACCGAACATCGCGACACGTCCTATGGCATGACGCGCGTCGAAGTCCGCTCGCAGCATGCCGACAGCCATCTGGGGCACGTCTTCCCCGACGGCCCGCGCGACCGTGGCGGGCTGCGGTATTGCATCAACTCGGCCTCGTTGCGGTTCGTCCCCCGCGACGAGATGGAGGCACAGGGATACGGCGACTATCTGCACCTCGCGCAGTGACGCCTGCCCTCAGATGACGCAGTTTTCCAGGAAGGGACGGTTCGCGACGATGCGTTCATATCCGACCTGCGAAAAATCGAGACTTCGATATTCACCATAGGCAATCAGCTCTGCCACGGCCCGGCCCGTGGCAGGGCCTTGCTGCAACCCGTGCCCGGAAAACCCGTTGGCAAAGATGAAATTCGCAACATCAGGGTGCGGACCGACGATCAGGTTGTGATCGAGGGTGTTGTAATCATAATGCCCGGCCCAAGTGTTGACGACCTTGATCGCCTCGAAGGCGGGCGATCTCTCGGCCAGCGCGGGCCAGACGATATCCTCGAATTCCGCATGCCTTGGGTCGAAATCGTCCCAATCGACCGCCGGGTCATCCGCGGGCGTGCCCGCCGCAAGGAAGTATCGGCCTTCGGGGCGGCACCAGACACCCGACGGATCGATCATGAGGGGCAGGCGGCCCTGATTGACCTGCGCACTGCCTTCCGGCGTCTGCGCGCAATCGAACACGAAGACCGTGCGTTTGCGCGGCTCCACAGGCAGCGCCAGCCCTGCCAGACGCGCTGTTTGCGCCGCGCGTGGCCCCGACGCGTTCACGACCACCCCGGCCTGCACGACGCGACCGGACGCAAGGCGCACCGACGTGATCCGGCCCGCGTCGCGGTCGAACCCCACAACCTCGTCGATCGCATAGTCGACACCCTCGGCCCTGGCCTTGGCGCGAAACCCGTTCATCATACCGGTGTTGTCGAACCACCCCTCGCCCGAACGACCATAAGACGCCAGTTCGATGTCGTCGGCGTTCAGATGCGGGAAGGCCGCGGCCAGTTCGTCCCGCGACCACAGCACGACATCCGCCCCGCACGCCACTTGCACCGCGTGGTTCTGACGCAGCACCTCGGCCTGTTGCGGCGTGGCCGCCAGATAAAGATACCCGCCGGGATGAAAGCGCAGGTCGGGGCGGTCATCCCCGACCTGCATCGTGCTGGCGAAATCGCGAATGAAATCGACGCCGAACTGGCTGATGCGGATGTTGATCGGATTCGAGAACTGCACCCGGATCCCCGACGCCGACAAAGGCGTCGAGGCCCGCGCAAAGGACGGATCGCGTTCGATCAGCAGGACAGTCCCCAGAAACCCGGGCGTCGCCGTCAGAAAATACGCGACCGCCGAGCCGATGACACCGGCACCGACGATCACGACGTCATAGGCTGGGCGCATTCTCAGGCTCGCCGTCGGGCCAGAAAGCGCGACAGGCGTTCCAGCCCCTCGAGCAGCACGGACGGGTTATTGGCGTAACCAATGCGCACGTATCCTTCCATCCCCATGGCCGATCCCGGGGTCAGCATCACCCCGGTTTCTTCCAGAAGCTCCACGCAGAACTCGCGCGAAGTCATTGGCAAGTGCAGCTTGAGAAGCGCGGTCGTCCCCGATTGCGGGCGCACCCATGTCAGAAGATGCTCGCCCGCGAGCCAATCCGCCAAGATGGCTTGGTTGCCGCGGGTAATGGCATGCGCCCGGTCCAGCAGCCGATCGGCATGCTCCAGCGCCAGCGTTGCGAAATGATCGTCGATCACGCCGACGCTGATGGTGTCATAGTCGCGATGGATCATCGCCGCCTCGATCACCTTGGGCGGAGCCACCATCCACCCCAGCCGCAGACCCGCCAGCGAGAACGCCTTGGACATGCCCCCTGTGCTGATGCCCTTCTCGTACAGATCGGCAATCGACGCGCTCTTGCCCGGCCCATGCTGGTCGAGCCCGCGATAAACCTCGTCGCACAGGATCCACGCATCGGCCGCGCGCGCAATATCGACGATATCGCGCAGCATCGCCTCAGGGATCAGCGCGCCGGTGGGGTTGTTGGGGTTGGTCAGCGCGATCAGCTTCGTTTCGGACGTCACCAGCGACCGCAACATGGCAAGATCCGGCAGCCAGTCGTCGGCCTCGCGAAGATGCAACAGATGCACATCGGCCCCGATGCTTTCGGGGATGGAATGATGCTGCTGATAGGTCGGCACGATGGAAATGACACGGTCGCCCCGTTCCACCAACGCCTTGTGAACCAGCATGTTCGCGCCGACGGTGCCATGCGTCACAAGCACCGAGTCGGGCTTTTGCCGGTCGTAAAGGGCCGCGATGGCCTTGCGTAACCTCTCTGATCCCGAAATCGCCCCATACGTCATCTTCAGGGGCAGGAGGGCGGAAAGATCGCCGGCATTATGCCCGATCAGGGTCAACAATTCCCCGATGGTCAGGCTTTCGACGCATGTCTCCGCAAGGTTGTGACTGCACTCAGTCTCATACTCGTTCATCCAGATCTCGACACCGAAAGGTTCGATCCGCATGCCATGTCTCTCCGCTTTGCTTCCCCCCCTAGCGAAACACAGGTTCATCGCTAACTCCATGAAAAAAAACGGGTGCCGAAGCACCCGTTTTTTGCGAAACGCGAAACAACCGCTTTCAGACTTCGTCTTCGTCGCCTGCAACGTCGCCCAGTTCGTCGAACGAGACGGTATCGTCGTCGTCCTCGTCCTCGAGCAGCGCGTCATCATCGTCCAGCGCGACATCATCATCGTCCAGCAGAACGTCATCTTCGATCTCGTCTGCGGGCGGCTTCTTCTTGTTCGCGGCAGCCGCCATCTGGGCAACTCCCTTGCGGCCGGGCAGGTCGATGTTCACGACCTCGCCGGTATAGGGGCTGATGATCGGCGTCTTGTTCAGGTCATAGAAGCGCTTCCCCGTCGTCGGGCAAAGGCGCTTGATACCCCATTCTTCCTTGGGCATGGAGTTTCCTTCCTATTCCACGGATCGCAGCCCCGTGCCATATGTGGACAGGGTTGTCAAAGGCTTTGTATGCGTGTCTTGTCGCGCGGTCACGCCGCCCCGGAAAAGGACAGGAATGCGCAACGATCCGCCGACGATCCCGCTGCCGGGCGACCCGTCCGTGCCCGTCAACATTCGGCGTTCGGCGCGGGCGCGGCGTATCGCGCTGAAGGTGTCGCGGCTGGACGGCAGCGTGACGCTGACCCTGCCGTCGGGCGTCAGCCTTGTGTCGGCGATGATGTTCCTGCACGACCGCAAGGACTGGCTGGACGCCGCGCTTTCGGACAGCGCACGGCCTACCCTCGTCGGTCCGGGAACGCAGCTGCCGATCGAAGGTATCCCCCACCGTGTCGAAACCGCGCGCATCCGCAGCCCCAAGGTGACGGACGGTGCGCTGCTGGTGCCCGAGGCCCGGCCTGCCGCCGCTGCCATGGCCTTCCTCAAGCTGCGCGCGCGTGACCGACTCGCCGAGCGCGTCGCCTTCCATGCCCGGGCCATCGGCCGCACGGCTGGCAGCCTGACACTGCGCGATACGCGTTCGCGCTGGGGTCCTGCACCGCGCGGGGGGACCTGATGTTCAACTGGCGCCTGATCATGGCACCGCCCGCGATCCTCGACTATGTCGCCGCGCACTGAGGTCGCGCATCTTGCCCATATGGATCATTCGCCGCGTTTCTGGGCCAAGGTTGCGCAAATCTATCCTGACCACGCTGCCGCCCGCCGCTGGCTCAAGCACGAAGGCTCTGCGCTGCACGGCTTTCGCTTTTCTCCGGCTTGACGCGCCCGGGCAATTTGTGATCACGTTTTCGAATGCAACGCCCCCTTCGCCCCGGCACACCCGACCTATCGACGCTCTCCGCCCATGATCGCGTCTATAAAAGCCTGCGCACGCAGGTGATGCACGGCGAGATGCAGCCAGGGCAGGCATTGACCCTGCGCGGGATCGGCCGCGATTTCGACGTGTCGATGACCCCCGCGCGCGAGGCCGTGCAACGGCTGGTGGCCGAAGGTGCTCTGACGATGTCGGGGTCTGGCCGCGTCTCGACCCCGGAACTGAGCAATGACCGGATCGAAGAACTGGCCTCGATTCGCGCGATGCTGGAACCCGAACTTGCCAGCCGCGCCTTGCCGCGCGCGCATTCCGCGCTGATCGACCGGATGGAGGCGATCAACGCCACCAATACCGAGGCCGTCCTGAACGGCGACGCCGTCACATATGTGCGCACCAACCTCGAATTCCATCGGACCCTGTATCTGCGGGCGCAAAGCCCGGCGATGCTGGCCATGGTCGAAACACTGTGGCTGCAACTGGGGCCGACGATGCGCGCGCTGTATGGCCGGTTGCGCCGCAACACGCCACCGCCGCATCACCGTCAGATCATCGCCGCGCTCAAGGCCGGGGACGAGCCCGGATTGCGACTGGCGGTGCGCACCGATGTGACCCAGGGCCTGCGACATCTGACGCAATAAATCCGCTGGACGCTCAACCGCGAAGCGAAGAACATGGCGTATGGTCGCGAAACGCCTTGTGATTCTTGCTGCCGCCCTGTGGGCGATTTCGGCGCTCCCCGGCGTCGCCGACACGCGCTCTGCCGTTCAATGCCTGCAAAACCAACTGGCGGCCCTTGGGCATGATCCCGGCGCGGCCGACGGGGCTGTCGGGCCGCGAACACGGCGCGCGTTCGAATCCCTCGCGCGGGCTTTCGATGTCACGATCAACCAACCCTTGACGCCGCGATCCGCCCTGCTGTGGTGTCAGCGCATCGGCACGTGGGTGCCCGAAATGCAGGAGTTCTGGCCCTCGCGCCAAGGTGGCGGGTTGCGTATCGTGCAAACCGATGCCGTGCCTGAAAGGATCCGTCAGAATATCGAACAGAACGCGGCATCGATCCGGGACTCTGTCGCCCGTCAAATGGGCGTACCTCTGGCGGGAACGGACATGCTGGTGGTCGCGACGAACCGGCGCGACCTAGAACGGCTGATCCGGCAGAGCATCGATTTCACCATAATCGACCTCGACGGCGCGCTGCGCCAGCATTGCGACGAGGCGAGGACCTTCGGCGCGTTCACCTCGATGGGCATCATGGCGATCTGCGTCCGCTCTGAAGGAGAGAACTGGCTTGAGACTTCGGCCGAGCTTCGCTTCGTCCTCGCGCACGAGGCCACGCATCTGGTGCAGTTCCAGTTGCGCGGCGACCCCGGCCGCATCCGCAACCCGACCGAAGCGTTGAACCGGCACGGGCCGATGTGGATGATCGAAGGGCAAGCCGAGGTGCTGGGATACCTTGTCGGCAATGGCGTCAGCGCCGAAAGGTTGCGGGAATTCAGCCTGTCGCTGATCGATAGCAACCAGATGCCATCCCTCGACACTCTGGAAGACCGCAACGCCTTGAGCACGCATCAGATCGACGTCTATCGTGTCGGCAGAATCGCCGTGGCCCAGCTTGCCGAAGACCACGGGATACAGGCGACGACCCGGTTCTTCAGCCTGTTGGGCGAGGGGATTGGATATGCCGAGGCTTTCGAGGGGGCTTTCGGCATCACGCCCCGGGGGTTCCACGCGTCTTTCGCCAACACGAACCGGCCCGTTTCGGCCAGCAAGCCCGATCCCTAAACGGCAGTGCCAGACGCCCGACGATGCGTGCAGGCACAACTGGTGTGCCTTGGCGGAACCCTCAATGCCCCTGAGGCGGATCATGCTGCCCTGACGCGGACCATCTCGGCCGAGTTGGCCGCGCGTCAGATCCTGATGCAGATCATCGGACCGGACGCCGATCGCAACATCGCAGGTCCGGCCTGGTTTTCCGAAGGCATCGTGCGCTATCTGCGGGAATACCACCTGCCGGGTGCCTTCAGCCGCGACATGACCGCGGACCTGCGCGCTCTGTTGGGGTCGAACACCGTCGCGCCCTTGGCGAATGTGCCCCACTATGCCCCGCCCGACAGCGCCGAGGGATTGAGCGCAGCGCTGGCGATCTCGGAACTGATCAACAGGCATGACACCAGCGTTTTGAGTGCACTGGTGATCGCGCTTGGGGACGGCGAGTCGTTTGACACCGCGTTCGAGGACCTGACAGGCCAAAGCCCTGCCGAGTTCGAAGCCACCCTTGCCCCTTGATTACCCGACCCGCTTGCCCGTCGCCTCGTCGAAAGGATGAAGCGCGCGCAGCGGCGCATGCAGGGAAACCTCGTCCCCCTCGCGCACCGCCGGAAGCCCCTGAGTGCGCAGAGTCACCGCCTGACGGCTGCCTTTGAGCGTCAGATAGACATGGCTTTCTGCCCCCGCCGGTTCCAGCAACACGACGGACCCGCGCAGGGTCAGATGGTCACCATCAGGCGGGGTCAGGGACAGATCATCCGGTCGCATCCCCACGAGATCGGTGCCCGACGGCAGACCGGGCACAGCGCCCTGTTCACGCAGATAGGGCATCGCGACCATATTCATCGCGGGCGACCCGATGAAGCCGGCGACAAAGACGGTGGCGGGCCGATCATACAGTTCCATCGGCGTGCCCACCTGCTCGATCACCCCGCCGTTCAACACGACCAGCCGGTCGGCAAGGGTCAGAGCCTCCAACTGATCGTGCGTCACATACAGCGATGTCGTGCCCAGCCGGCGTTGCAACTGCTTGATCTCGACCCGCATCTGCACGCGCAGCTTGGCGTCGAGGTTCGACAAGGGTTCGTCGAACAGGAAGGCCGCGGGTTCGCGCACCAGCGCGCGCCCCATCGCCACCCGCTGCCGCTGCCCGCCGGACAATTGCCGTGGCTTGCGGTCGAGGAACGGCGCGATTTCCAGCATCTCGGCCGCCTGGGCCACGCGGCGGGCGATTTCATCGGCAGGCGTGCCGCGGTTCTTCAGCCCATAGGCCAGATTTCCCCGCACCGTCATATGCGGATAAAGGGCGTAATTCTGGAACACCATCGCGATGTCGCGCTGCGCGGGTTCCAACTGGTTCACCACCCGGTCGCCAATGGTCAGGGTGCCCGCGCTGATGGTCTCCAGCCCCGCCACCATCCGCAGCAACGTCGACTTGCCGCAGCCCGACGGGCCAACCAGCACGATCATCTCGCCATCGGCCACGTCAAGGCTGACATCCGTCACCGCCTTGACGCCCCCGGCATAGACCTTGGACAGTCCGTCCATCACGATGCGGGCCATGTTATTTCTCCGTCTCGGTGAGGCCCTTCACAAAGAGCCTCTGCATGAACAGGATCACCAGAATGGGCGGCAGCGCGGCCAGCACGACGGTCGCCATCACCAGATGCCAGAGCGGTTCGCTGTCGGCCCCCGTGACCATGCGCTGAATACCCATCACCACGGTGTAATAGCTGTCGTCCGTCGTGATCAGCAGCGGCCACAGATATTGGTTCCAGCCATAGATGAACATGATGACGAACATCGCCGCGATATTGGTCACCGACAGGGGCACCAGAATATCCTTGAAGAACTTCATCGGCCCGGCCCCGTCGACGCGGGCGGCTTCCAGCATCTCCTCAGGGATCGTCATGAAGAACTGGCGGAACAGGAAGGTCGCCGTGGCGCTGGCGATCAGGGGAATCGTCAGACCGGCATAGGTGTTCAGCATCCCAAGGCTGGCGACAACGTCGAAGGTCGGCACGATCCGCACCTCGACCGGCAGCATGAGGGTCAGGAAGATGACCCAGAAAAAGAACAGCCGGAACCGGAACCGGAAATAGACGATGGCGAAAGTTGACAGCAACGAGATGGCAATCTTGCCCACGGCGATCAGCATCGCCATGACAAAACTGTTCCACAGCATCCCGCCAATCGGCGGCGCGCCGGCGTTTGACCGCCCTTCGAACAGGACAGTGCGATAGTTCTCCCACCCCTGCGGGCCGGGCAGCAGGGGCATGACGCCCCGCAGGAAGGTGCCGGGCTCGTGCGTCGAGGCGATGATCGCGACATAGACGGGGAACACCACGACAGCGACGCCGAGGATCAAGACGATATGCGCCAGAAGGGTGCCGAAACGGTCGTTTTCTACCATGGTGCCCTCAATAATTCACGCGCCGCTCGATCCAGCGGAATTGCACCACGGTCAGCACGATGACGATGCCCATCAGGATGACCGACTGCGCCGCCGAGGCCCCTAGGTTCTGCCCCACGAACCCGTCGCGGAACACCTTGTAGACAAGGATATTGGTCGCCTGCGCCGGTCCGCCCTCGGTCGTGGCATGGATCACGCCGAAGGTGTCGAACATCGCATAGACGATGTTGACGACCATGAGGAAGAACGTGGTCGGTGACAGCAGCGGGAAAACCACCGTCCAGAACCGCTTGGTGCGGCTGGCGCCATCGATGGCGGCAGCCTCGATCAACGATTGCGGGATGGATTGCAGCCCGGCAAGGAAGAACAGGAAGTTGTAGCTGATCTGCTTCCATGCGGCCGCGATCACCACAAGGGCCATCGCATCGCCCGCGTTCAGACGATGGTTCCAGTCATACCCCACCATGTCCAGCACATAGGGCAGGATACCAACCGACGGGTTGAAGATGAACCACCACAGCACACCGGCAATGGCAGGCGCCACGGCGTAAGGCCAGACAAGAAACGTTGTATAGGTCTCTCGCGAGCGGATCATGCGGTTGACCATCGTCGCGAACAGCAGGGCAAGCGACATCGACAGAACGGTCGTGCCAATGGCGAAGATCGCGGTCGTCTTCAGCGACCCAAGATAATGCGGATCGGCAAACAGGCGCTCGAAATTGCGAAACCAGACAAAGGTTGTACGCAGGCCGAAAGGATCTTGCCGCAGCATCGATTGCCACAGCGCCTGCGACGCGGGCCAGACAAAGAACACCAACGTGATGATGACCTGCGGTGCCAGCAGGGCATAGGGCAGCCAGCGGCTGCTGAAGGTCATGCGTTTGGTTTGCATTGAATCCCCCCGCAGGAAAGGCCCGGCCCCGCAACGGGGGCCGGGCGATGGCTCAGTTCATGGCCGATTCGAACTCGCGCAGCAGGTCATTGCCGCGCGCGACGATGGCATCGGCTGCCTCTTGCGCCGATTTCGCGCCGGTGATCATCGCCTCCATCTCTTCCGAGATGATGTCGCGGATCTGCACGAAGTTCCCGAACCGCAGCCCGCGCGAGTTTTCCGTCGGCGGGTTCAGGTTCATCTGGCGGATCGAGATGTCGGCGCCGGGGTTGGCCTCGTAATAGCCCTGCTCGCGCGTCAGGTCGAAGGCGGCATGGGTGATCGGCAGATAGCCGGTGCTCTGGTGCCACCAGGCCTGATTTTCGGGACGCGACAGGAAGGCCATGAACTGCGCGACGCCCGGATAGTCGGCGTCGTCATGCCCGGCCAGCACCCACAGGGTCGCACCGCCGATGATCGAGTTCTGCGGCGCACCGGCCACGTCGTCGTAATAGGGCTGCATGCCATAGCCCACGCTGAACGTGGCGTTCTGCAGCACGCCCGCACGGCCAGCCGAGCTTTCCATCATCATCGCGCATTCGCCCGAATAGAACTTGGGCCCCGCATCCGGGCCGGCACCGCCGCCGGCCCAGCTGAACAAGCCTTCCGACTGCCAGCGCGCAAGGTTTTCCCAATGCCGGATCAGCGGCGCATGCTGGTTCAGCACCAGTTCGGTATCAAACCCGGCAAAGCCGTTCTGCTGCGTACCCAGCGGCAGGTTGTGATAGGCAAGGAAGTTTTCCAGCTGCACCCAGGACGGCCAGCGCGTGGTGAACCCGCAGGTCGCGGCGCCCGAGGTCACGATCTGGCGCGACATGCTTTCCATTTCGGCCCAGGTCATCGGCGGATGGTCCGGGTCAAGCCCCGCGGCGGTGAAGATGTCGCGGTTGTAATACAGGATCGGCGTCGACGAGTTGAACGGGAACGACAGCATGTTGCCGTTCGGGTCGGTGTAATAGCCGACGACGGCGGGCAGATACGCGGCCGGGTCGAAGTCGACACCATTGTCGGCCATGAGTTGATAGACCGGATAGATCGCGCCCTCGGCCGCCATCATGGTGCCGGTGCCAACCTCGAACACCTGCACGACATGCGGCTGTTCGCCAGCGCGGAAGGCAGCAATCGCACCCGTCATCGTCTCGGCATAGGTTCCACGGAAGCTGGGCACGACGACATAGTCGGACTGCGAGGCGTTGAAGTTCGCCGCGATTTCCTCGACCAGTTCGCCAAGGCGGCCACCCATGGCATGCCACCACTGGATTTCGGTCTGGGCGAACGCGCCCGACGCATTCAGCGAAAGCGAAACCGCTGCCGCCGCAAGAAGTGATTTCTGTGTCATATCAGACCCCGTTGATGCAGATTGTTCGTGCGTCCACAGACGAAGTTCCCGCCAAGCCCAAAAGCTGGACGCGAATTTCATCACTTTGCTGCGATAATCTTCGTTTGTGAAGCGTTTGTGTCGGTTCACACAACAAATCGCGCGAGATTCGTGGAATGCAAAAAGCGGCCCGAAGGCCGCTTTGCTGCAGTCAGGGTGTTGATCAGCCCTGATATTCCGGGGTCGGGCGGCTGACATAGCGCAGTCCGCGCGGGCCCCAGCGACCCCAGCCCAGCATTTCGGACAGGGTCACCATGGCGAGGCCCTGCGCCCGAATGCCCTCGATCGCCGCGGGAACGGCGCGAATCGTCGGGCCATGGATGTCATGCGCAAGGATCACGGCACCGGGGCGCGCGCCCCGGACCATGCGCTGCGCGACAACCGATGGGCCGGGGCGACGCCAATCCTGCGGGTCAACCGACCAGATCACGGCGGGCATGTTCCGTTCAGACGCAAGCATCGCCATCTGCCGATGCGAGAACGACCCATAGGGCGGTCGCATGGTCACGGGGATCGCACCGACCGTCTGCCAGACGATCTCTTGCGTGCGATCGATCTCGCGCAGGACGCTGGCGTTGCCCAATTGGCTCAGGACAGGATGCGTCCACGTGTGATTGCCGATCTCGTGTCCTTCGGCCACCATGCGGCGCAGGATCTCGGGATAGCGACGCGCATTCTGGCCGATCACGTAAAACGTGGCCTTGGCGTCATACCGCGCGAGGATGTCCAGCAATGCCGGCGTGTGAACCGGATGCGGACCGTCATCGAAGGTCAGCGCGACGGCCTGACGGTTGGTTTGCACCGACGTCAGCGACACGAGGCCATGCGCGCTGGACAAGCGCGGAACCGGCGGCGCAGGCACAGCCGACGCAGTCTGCCCGAAAGCAGGTTTCGAAACACCCGGAACAAGCCCACTGCCCACGAACGCAGCAGCAAGCCCGGTCAACATCGACCGTCTATCAAGATTGGTCACACCGTCCCCCGACATGTGTGTTAGCAGCCACCCACACCTAGAATGCCGCGGCGGGTCACGAAAGGAGAAAGTCCCGGCCCGCTTCCCCGCTGACACGGCAACACATTGTTTTTTAATGATTATCAGTTTCTGAATTGTGGCAGGAAAAAGGCACCTGTTGCGATCGGGCAACGCCGCACGGTGCCCGGGACCGGGTCGCCCTTGCAGCACATCCTTCGGCTATCGCAGAGGTTGCGCGACTCACGCGGGGGCGAATCGCATGTGTGGCGCTTACAACCTGTCGCGCAGCGAAAACCACACCATCGCCAGAACCATCAGCGGCCAGCGCAGGCTGGCACCACCGGGGAACGAAGGGCTGGGAACTGTCGCCATCACATCGAACCGTTCGGCCTGCCCTGCGACCGCCTCAGCCAGCAGCTTGCCGCCCAGCGTCGCCATCGCCACCCCATGCCCCGAATACCCCGAAGCCGACAGAACGTTCCCGGACAGCCGCGCGAAATGCGGCATCCGGTTGAAGGCAATACCCAAGGTGCCGCCCCACGCATGGGTAATCTCGATATCCGCCAGTTGCGGAAAGATCTCGGCCAGCGGCTTGCGCACCTTGGCGGCGATGTCGCGGGGAAAGCGATAGCCATAGCTTTCACCCCCGCCGAACAGCAGGCGGTTATCGGGTGAGAACCGGAAATAATTCACGACGAACTTGGTATCCGCGACAGCGTGATGCCCGCGAATGATCCTCATGCGTTCGTCGTCGGTCATCGGGCGGGTCGCCGCGATGAAATTGTTGATCGGCATGACGCGGGCAGCGACTTCGGGCTCCAAGCGGCCCAGATAGCCATTGCAGCCCAGCGCAACATAGCGGGCGGTGACAACGGCGCTTTCGGTTTCCACCCGAGCGGGCTGGGCCTTGGTGATCGCCGTCACGCGCGAGCCTTCGAAGATACGCACCCCCGCAGCCTGCGCCGCGCGCGCCAGACCCAGCGCATAGCGCAGCGGGTCCAGATGGCCGCTGCCCATGTCGATATCGCCGCCATGATAGGTGGGCGAGCCAACCATATGGTGCATCGCGGCGCGGTCCAGCGGCTCGATCAGGGTGTAATCGTAGTCACGCGCCAGTTTCTCGACATAGGCGTGCATCTCGGGCACATAGCGTTCGCGATGCGCGGCATGAATGATCCCCGGGCGATAGCCAGCCTCGGGCGCGTGCCGGGCGGCAAGGTCTTGGGTCAGCGTGACCGATTCCAGAGCCAGATCCCACAAGGCACGCGCGTGCGCCTTGCCCAGCTTGTCCTCCAGCCAGCCCTGATCCATCCGCTGCCCGGTGCCGACCTGCCCGCCGTTGCGCCCCGATGCGCCGAAACCCACGCGCTGCGCTTCGAGCAGAACGACATCATAGCCCTGCTCGGCCAGGTGCAGCGCGGCTGACAGGCCCGTAAACCCACCCCCCACAACGCAGACATCGCAACTGATCGCGCCCTCGGCGACAGGAAATGGCGGCAAAGGATGCGCCCCCGCCGCATAGAACGACGGGGGATACTGGCCGGACCGATCATTGACGGTCAGCAAGTCCATCAGCCGGCTTTCTTCAGCAGCCCTTCGGCCTTGAGCTGGGCATAGGCCTCGTCCAGAGCCTTGGTTGCACGCTCGATCAGGATGTCGATTTCCGTCGGCGTGATGACCAGCGGCGGCGAGATGATCATCCGGTCATAGACATGGCGCATGATCAGGTTGTTTGCAAAGCAGCGCTCACGGGTGATATAGCCCACGGTCCCCGGCTCGGCCGCGAACTTGGCGCGGCTGCCTTTTTCCGGCGTCAGCGCCAGCGACCCCATGAGGCCCACCAGCTTGGTGTCATCGACCAACGGGTGATCCGCCAGTGCGTGCCAGCGTTCGGCAAGATAGGGGTGCGCCACGTCGCGGACGTGATCGACGATGGCCTCGTCTTCAAGGATGCGCAGGTTTTCCAGCGCCACCGCCGCACATACCGGATGGCCCGAATAGGTATAGCCGTGGTTGAACTCGTCCCCGGCGATGGTGTTCGCGACCTCGTCGCAGACAATCGACCCGCCGATCGGCGCATAACCCGAGCTGATCCCCTTGGCCACGGTCATGATATGCGGCCGGATGCCCATCGTCTGGCTGCCGAACCAGTTGCCCGTGCGGCCGAAACCCGTGATGACTTCGTCAGCGATCAACAGGATCCCGTATTTGTCGCAGATCCGCTGGATTTCGGGCCAATAGGTGCTGGGCGGCACGATCACCCCGCCTGCCCCTTGAATCGGCTCGCCGATGAAGGCCGCGACGCGGTCAGCGCCCAGTTCGAGGATCTTGTCCTCAAGCTGGCGCGCGCGCGCGATCCCGAAATCTTCGGGGGTCATGTCACCACCCTCGAAATACCAATACGGCTGATCGATATGGACGATATCGGGAATCGGCAGGCCACCCTGCGAATGGATCGCCGCCATTCCGCCAAGGCTGCCTGATCCCATCGACGATCCGTGATAGGCGTTCTTGCGGCTGATGAAGATCGTCTTTCGGGTTTGCCCTTCAGCGTCCAGTAATGGCGCACCAGCCGGATGTTGGTGTCATTCGCCTCGGACCCGGATCCGGCAAAGAACACGTGGTTCAGATCGCCCGGTGCCAGTTCCGCGATGCGCGCGGCAAGGGCGATGGCTGGCACATGGGTCGTCTGGAAGAAGGTGTTGTAATAGGGCAGTTCCAGCATCTGCCGCGCCGCGACATCGGCGATTTCCTTGCGGCCATAGCCCACGTTGACGCACCACAGCCCCGCCATGCCATCGAGGATGCGATGACCGTCGCTGTCGTTCAGCCAGACCCCCTCGGCACGCGTGATGACGCGCGCGCCCTTCTTGCCAAGGGCGGCATTCGTCGTGAAGGGATGCATGTGATGCGCGGCGTCCAGCTGTTGCAGTTCGGCGGTCGGGGATTGTGTGGAAATCTGGGGCATGACGAATCCTTCTGTCCCGAAAACGGGTTCGACCCCAGACTAGGGGCAATTCGGCGCCGCCGCAATATAATTTGATCAAATTACAGCAGTCTTCGCCCGCCCGGCCAGATCTGCCCGGACCCGTCCCAGACCTTGCTGAATGTCCGCTTCCATCGCGGCAACAAGGCCCTGCTTGTCACGCGCGCGCAGCGCTGCGATGGCTTCCTTGTGGCGGTCGGGGCCGATTTCGCCCTCGCCCACCATCACGACGCGAAGCGACGGCCCGAACCGTAGCCACAGCGACATGGTGAGCGAGACAAGAATGGGCGCCTGCGCAGCCTCGTAGAGCGTGAAGTGAAACCGATGGTTCCCGGCAAGATATCCGGTCACGCTGCCTTGGCCAATCGCCGCGTCGATTGCCTTGTCGATCGATTCCAGAGCATCGATCCCGGCGGGCGACAGCCTCTCGATGGCCAACCCGGCCAGACGCGGTTCCAGCGCCAGTCGCGCGAAGGCCAGCTCCTCGAGCTGCTCTGTCGTCAGTGTCGGCACCGAAATCCGCCGGTTTTCGTGCAGGATCAACGCGCCCTCGGCGGTCAACCGTCGGATGGCCTCGCGCACGGGTGTCATCCCGGCACCCAAGGCCGCGATGATCCCCTGGATCGTCACTTTCTGACCCGGCGCCAACTCACCGAACAGGATCATGTCGCGCAATCGCCGATAGGTCGCCTCGTGCTCGGGCAGCTTGGTGGCGCTGGACTCGGGGATCGTCATCTGGGCGGCCAAATTGATCATATTCCTTCGGTGATAGCCCAGATTTGCCCCCCTGCAAAGACGTTTACCAGCGCCGTCCGGCGCCCTAGGCTGCGTGAAAGACGGAGAAACCAGATGACCAGACCCGGCCCGAAGAACCTGATCACCGATGTGCCCGGCCTGCGGGTCGGAAATGCGCAAGACGACGGCCTGAAAAGCGGCGTCACCGTGCTTCTGGGCGACCAGCCGATGGTCGCCAGCGTGCATGTGATGGGGGGTGCGCCCGGAACCCGGGAAACCGATCTTCTGGCGCCCGACAAGATGGTTCAGGCCGTCGACGCGCTGGTCCTGTCGGGGGGATCGGCCTTTGGACTTGCCGCCGCGCAAGGGGCGATGGACGCTTTGCACCGTATGGGCCGGGGTTTTGCCGTCGGTTCGGCCCGGGTGCCAATCGTGCCGGGGGCGATTCTGTTCGACCTGCTCAATGGCGGGGACAAGAACTGGCCCGAAAACCCTTATCCCGCGTTAGGTGCGCGCGCTGTTGGCGCGGCGGCGCATGATTTCGCGCTGGGAACGGCGGGGGCCGGAACCGGGGCCACCGTGGCGGGGCTGAAAGGCGGGCTGGGGTCGGCGTCGCTTGTGCTTTCCTCGGGCGTGACGGTGGGGGCGCTGGTGGCCGTGAACGCCGTCGGCAGCGTGACTGTCGGCACTGGCCCGCATTTCTGGGCGGCGCCCTTTGAAGTCGACGGCGAATTCGGCGGGAGGGGCATCGCGACAAGCATTCCGCCGCTGTTTCCACCACCTCTGAAGCGGCTGGGCGAGGCGACAACCATCGCCATCGTCGCGACAGATGCGGCCCTGTCAAAGGCGCAGGCCGCACGGATGGCGACGGCAGCGCATGACGGGCTGGCGCGCGCCATCGTCCCGGCGCACACCCCGCATGACGGGGATCTGGTCTTTGCCGCGTCGACAGGGTTGCGCCCCCTGCCCGAAGGCGCCGCGCTGGAGCTGGGGCACGCAGCGGCCCTGTGCCTCAGCCGTGCCATCGCGCGCGGCGTGTTTCTGGCCAGCGCCGCACCGGGCGACCGCCTGCCGTGCTGGCAGGACGCCTTCGCCTAGTCGACCTCGCGCGCTTCCGAGGCGATCATGATCGGGATGCCGTTGCGAATCGGAAAGGCCAGATGCGCCGCTGTCGAAATCAGTTCCTGCCTTTCGGCGTCATAGGCCAGCCTGCCCTGACTGACCGGACAGACCAGAAATTCCAGCATGTGGCGGTCAAACGTCGCCGAATTCTCGGTCATTGCATGACCTCGTCGTCGGAACCGGGCGCACGCAGTGCGAATTCCATCAAGGTCACCAGCGTTTCGCGGCGCGTCGCCAGCGACGGCGCCTCGAGCAGGGCCTGCCGTTCTTCGGGCCCGAACGGGCACAGCATCGACAAGGCGTTGATCAGCAATTCATCTTCTGCGTCACGCAGGTTCGACCATTCCGTCGTCAACGAGGCCGACGCGAAATAGCGGTGCAGCAGGTCCAGAAATGCGGGGCGGTCAAGCTGGGGATCGGACTCGGCCGGACCGATGTCGCGTTCGAACCCCTTCCACGACACACGCGCCTGCCGATAGGCGGTGGTCACATGGGACAATTCGCTTTCGATGCGAAACCGCGAGATCCCGCTGAGCGTGATCATATAGCGTCCGTCATCAGTTTCCGAGAAACTGGTCAGTCGGCCTGCGCAACCGATCCGATGCAGCTTGCCCGCCTGCCCCTTTGGTTGCGCGGCTGGCTGCACCATGCCGATCAGGCGGCCGGATGTGGCAAGGCAATCCTCGATCATCGCCAGATAGCGCGGTTCAAAGATGTGCAGAGGCAATTTTGCCCGGGGCAGCAACAGCGCCCCGGGCAATGGGAACAGGGAAATCTGGTCAGGCAAATCGGCGAGTTTCAGCATGACCAACAGATAATCCGGCTTTTGCGTCAGGCAAATATCATCGACGACAATTTGCGACGGCCCTTCTGCACCAGCGGGTCGTTGGGCTTCAGCGCGTCGAAGATGATGAACAACTGGGCACGGGCAGCGCCCTCGTTCCAGTCACGGTCGCGGCGGAACAGTTCCAGCAGTTCGTCGATCGCCCCGGCGGCATCCCCCTTGGCATGGAGCGCCTGCGCAAGATCGAAGCGGGCCTGATGGTTGTTCGGATCGGCGGCCAGCGCAGCGCGGAATTCATCGACCGGCCCGGCGTTTTGCGCCTGCCGCGCCAGCGCAAGCTGGGCGCGGGCCGCATCGATTTCGGGCGCGTTGGCGATGGCGGCGGGCGCATTGGCCAGCAGGGCCTCGGCCTGATCCAGCGTGCCCAGCGCGATATGAGCCCGCGCAAGACCACCCATCGCGGCGGCGTTCTCGGGCTCTTCGCCCAGAATGGCGGCAAAGACCTCGGCCGCGTCCACGGCGGCACCGTCGGTCAGCATCTGCTCGGCCTCGGCGAGGGCCTCGGCCAGCCCGCCATCGCCCGACAGTTCGGCCAGCTTGTCGACGAATTTCTTCAACTCCGACGGCGGCAGCGCACCCTGAAAGGCATCGACAGGCCGGCCTTGGTGAAAGGCGTAAACCGTCGGAATCGACTGGATGCGCAGTTGCCCCGCCAGCATCTGGTTCTCGTCGACATTGACCTTGACCATCTTGACCTTGCCCTTGGCAGCGGTCACCGCCGCCTCGAGGGCCGGGCCCAGCTGGCGGCAAGGTCCGCACCATGGCGCCCAGAAATCGACGATCACGGGGACATCCTGGCTCGTCTCGATGACGTCAGCCATGAAATCGGCTTCGGTCGTATCCTTGATCAGGTCACCCGCGGGTGCCCCTGCTTGCATCGTGCCCAACATGGCGATCACTCCAGCTTGTCGCTTTGCACCTATATGCGCCTCGTCCCGAACGACTCCAAGAGGGGGCGGCCAAATAACGCGCGCTTCTCCTACAGGTCGAAGGTCGCGAAGACCGGGGCATGATCGCTGGGTTGCTCCCAACCCCGCGCCGCCCGCAATACCCGCGAAGAATGGGCCGAGGCCGCGATATCGCCGCTGGCCCAGATATGATCCAGCCTGCGGCCCTTGTCGGCGGCATCCCAGTCCTTCGCGCGATAGGACCACCAGCTATACAACAGCCCGTCCGGAATGTCGTTGCGGGTCACATCGGCCCAACCCCCGGCGGCGCGCGCTTCTTCGAACAGATCCACCTCGATCGGGGTATGGCTGACCACTTTCAACAGCGCCTTGTGCGACCAGACGTCATCCTCGCGCGGGGCGATGTTCAGGTCGCCGACGAGGATCGACCGGGCCGGGCGGTCAGCCCGGAAGCGGTCACGCATTTCGCTGACATAATCCAGCTTGTGCCCGAACTTCTCGTTGATCGTGCGATCAGGCTCGTCGCCGCCCGCCGGAACATAGCAGTTGTGGATCACGACGCCGTTTTCCAGTTCCGCCGCGACATGGCGCGCATCGCCCTTGCCGACCCAGTCGATGTGGCCGACATCGCGCAACGGCAGGCGCGACAGAATGGCGACGCCGTTATACCCTTTTTGCCCCCGTGCGACCATGTGGCCATACCCAAGCGCGGCGAATTGCTCGACCGGGATCTTGTCGACCGGGCTTTTGCATTCCTGCAGGCACAGGACATCGGGCGCTTCCTCGCGCAGCAGTTTTTCCACCAGCCCGGCGCGCAGCCGGACCGAGTTGATGTTCCATGTGGCGAGTGTGAATGTCATGTTCCCTCCGACTGTCGTGCGGACGGTATATCCGGCAGCACCGCTTGAGCAACCCGACAAAGAAAGGCCCCGGCGCCAAGCGACCGAGGCCAAGTCCAACAGGGAGAGGCCCATCGATAAACCGATGGCGCAGATGTGGATTTGATCTGGATCAATTCACCTGTGAACGATGCCAAAAAAAGATCCGGGCCGAGGCCCGGATCAGTCCAACAGGGAGGAAGACGTGTCATGACCCCGACACGTCAAGGGGAGGGAGGGACATGAGAAACAACTCTCATGAAAACATTTATTACTCGTGAATCTGGCAACAATAAGTCCGGCCAGAAATTTTTCACGGCACCAGCCGATAACCGCCCGGCTCGGTGATCAGCAGCCGCGCGTTCGAGGGATCAGGCTCGATCTTCTGACGCAGGCGATAGATATGGGTCTCCAACGTATGCGTCGTGACCCCTGCGTTGTATCCCCAGACCTCGTGCAGCAACACATCGCGCGGTGCCAACCCCTCAGGCGCGCGATACAGGAACTTGAGGATGTTGGTCTCTTTTTCGGTCAGGCGAATCTTGCGATCCTTGGGATCGACCAGCATCTTCTGCGCGGGCTTGAACTGGTAATCCCCCAGCTGGAACACCGCGTTCTCGGATTGCTCGTGCTGGCGCAGTTGTGCGCGGATCCGGGCCAGCAGGACGGGGAACTTGAAGGGTTTGGTCACGTAATCATTCGCGCCGGATTCGAGGCCCAGAATGGTATCGGCATCCGAGTCATGCCCGGTCAGCATCAGGATCGGGCACTTCACGCCCGCCTTGCGCATCCTCTTGCACAGTTCGCGCCCGTCGGTGTCGGGCAAGCCCACGTCCAGCATGACCAGATCGAATTGTTCAGCCCGCACACGTTCCATCGCGGCGGCACCGTCGCCGGCTTCGAACGTGTCGAATTCCTCGGTGGCGACCAGTTGCTCGGCGAGGGCCTCGCGCAGATCCTCGTCGTCATCAACCAGCAGAAGTTTGTTCAGTTTCGACATGGCGCGATCCTTTTTTCGGCCTTCGTTACAGATAAGTTGGGCAAAGCGAGGAGCGGGTTCAACCGAGGACGAAAATTCTCACGCGGACGTGTGAATAATGCGCGGTATGTTTCAATTCGGCGTTTCCTGTCTTACATCTTGGGTCGAAATGTTTCACGTCGGGCCCCATGTCGCTGTCCTCTGCCCTCGCGCCCAGCGCGCTTGACCGACTCAACCGCGCCCGTGCCGACCTGCGCATGGGGGTGCCGGTGCTGCTGTGCGATGCGGGCGGTTGCGCGCTGATCGCAGCCGCCGAGACATTGGAAGCCGGGCGACTGACTGCTCTGCGCGGCATCGGGCAGCCGGTTCTGGCGATCACCGAACACCGCGCCCGAACCCTGAAAGCGCGGGCCTATGACGGCGATCTCGCCCGCGTTCTGATCCCTGCGGGCGAGGGCCCCGGCTGGATCGCCGCGCTTGCCGACCCTGCGGATGACCTCACGCACCCGATGAAGGGGCCGCTGACAACCCAGCGCGACGGCCCCGCCGACCTGCATCGGGCGGCGATCCGGCTGGTCAAGTCGGCGCAGTTGCTGCCGGCAGCAGTGGTGGTCACCGGGGCGAACCTGCCCGAACTGGCGGCGCTGAACGGGCTGACGTCGCTGGATGCGGCCGAGACCGTGACGCCCGAAACCCGGCTTGACCCGGTTGTCGCCGCACGCTTGCCAATGCGGCTGGCGCAGCACGGGCGATTGCACATCTTTCGCCCGCATGACGGCGGCGTCGAACACTATGGAATCGAAGTCGGGCGACCGATGCGGGATGCGCCGGTGCTGGCCCGTCTTCATTCCGCATGTTTTACCGGCGATGTCCTCGGGTCACTGAAATGCGATTGCGGGCCACAATTGCAAGCGGCACTGGCGGCCATGAACGCCGAAGGCGCGGGTGTGTTGCTGTATCTGAACCAAGAAGGCCGGGGGATCGGGCTTGCCAACAAGATGCGCGCCTATGCCTTGCAAGATCAGGGTTTCGACACCGTCGAAGCCAATCACCGGCTGGGGTTCGAGGATGACGAACGCGACTTTCGGCTGGGAGCCGAGGTCCTGCGCCGCATGGGGTTCAGCGCCGTTCGCCTGCTGACGAACAATCCCCGCAAGGTCGCGATGCTTGAACGCGGTGGCATCGCCGTCGCGGAACGTGTCCCGCTGAAAGTCGGCCAAACCGCCGAGAATGCCGCCTATCTGGCGACCAAGGCCGCGAAATCCGGGCATCTGCTGTGATTTTCGACGCGATCACGGTGACACCGACCGGCGTTCTGTTCAAAGGGCGCCGCTTTCCCTGCACCATCGGGCGTGGCGGGCGCACCAACGACAAGCGCGAAGGCGACGGTGCCACGCCGCGCGGGGTGCATCGCATCGTCTCGTTGCATTACCGCCCTGACCGCGTCCCGGCGCATGCACTACCAGACTGGGCGGAACCGATTCGGCTGGGCGATTTGTGGTGCGATGCCTCGGGACACCCGCTGTATAACCAGCCTGTCCGCGCGCCCTTTACCGCCTCGCACGAGGCAATGCGCCGGGCTGACCCGCTGTACGATATCGTCCTGACGACCGACTGGAACTGGCCGCTGGCCGAACCGGGCAAGGGATCGGCGATCTTCCTGCACACATGGCGGCGTCCGGGCTATCCCACGGCAGGATGCGTGGCCTTCGCACGGGCCGACCTCCTCTGGATCGCCAACCGGGCAGCGCCCGGCACGCGGTTGATCGTCTAAGCCACCCTCGAACCAAAGATCGCTGAACCCACACGCACATGCGTCGCGCCTTGGGCCACGGCGGTTTCGAAGTCGTCCGACATACCCATCGACAGGCCCGACAACCCGTTACGTTCGGCCATCGCGCGCAGCATCGCGAAATGCGGGGCAGGATCGGCATCGACCGGCGGAATGCACATCAGGCCCTGCACCGGCAGGTCCATCGCGCGCGCCTCGGCCACAAGGGAATCGACATCCGGCGGCAAGATACCTGCCTTCTGCGGCTCGGCACCGGTATTCACCTGAATGAACAGATCAGGGCTTGCCCCACGTTCCTGCGCCAGCCGCGCAAGGGTCTGCGCCAGTTTTGGCCGATCGACGGAATGGATCGCGTCGAACATCTCGACGGCGGCGCGGGCCTTGTTGGTTTGCAGGGGCCCAATCAGGTGCAAGGAAACGCCGGCGAATCGCGCCTGAAAGTCCGGCCAGCGGCCTTGGGCCTCTTGCACGCGGTTCTCGCCAAAGACGCGCTGGCCCTGTTGCAGGACGGCCTCGACTCTCTCGGGTGGCTGCACCTTGGAAACGGCGATCAGGGTCACGGAACCCGGGGCGCGCCCGGTCGCGGCCTCGGCCGCGCGCAGGCGTTCGGTGATGGCGGCAAGGGTCATGGGGGCCTCCTGTCTGGTAACGGCACAAAGCCACAGGGCGGCGCGAAAGGGAACCCCTCAGTCCGAGCTGAGGCTGACCGTGCCTGACGGGCGGATCGACGGATCGTCCGGGCGGCGCGGCGCAAGGTTGCCGACACTCAGATCGACCTGAAAACGAAAGCGCAGGCCGTTGTCCGTCTGATGGCTGAAGGTCGTCGTATAGCGGCCTTCATACAAGACCGAAGTCGTCCCCGGCGCGGCATTCGGATCGCGCTGGTACGAAACCCCGAATCGGCCGCCATAGCTGTGCGAAACGTCAGCCAAGGCCGGCGCAAGCGGGGTAGCAGAGGCAAGCCCGAGGGCCAGCAGGAATCGAGTCGGGCGTTGAATTGTCATCATGGGGCGACGCTATCATGCCCCGGCCCAGCGTGACATCGGCCCTTTTTCCCCTGAGCAAAGAGCCGCCGATCCTGAAAAGCAAAAGAGCGGGCATAAAGCCCGCTCTTCGCTAACCTTGATCCGGTAAGGGATCAGAAGTTGAAGGCAACGCCGACCGAAGCGGTCGTGGTGCCGGCAGCGCGCTCGGCGCCGACGGTCAGGGTAGCGCCGCCACCCAGGCCGTAGCCGTAGCTCAGACCGTAGTTGTTGTTGCCAGCAACGCGGCCGATGTAGGCGTAGGCATTGCCGCCGCCCAGAGCAACGTTACCCGACAGCGAGTAGTTGGTCGCAGCGCCGCCGTTGATGCGAGCGACGACGAGGCCAGCGCCCCACGAACCGCCGTTGTAGTGACCCGACAGAGCGTACGAGCCAGCGCCGGCCGAGGTGTAGCCCAGGGCAACGGTGAAGGCGTCAAAGCGCGAGCGCACGCCGAATTCGGTCGCGCCGCCACGAGCGTACGACAGAGCAACGCGGGTGTCGCCCATCGAGTAGTTGATCTGGGTCATCGGCTCGTTGTCCGAACCGGTCGAGTTCTGAGCCTGGGTCACAGCGAGCAGACCAGCGTCGTCGCCGCACGACTGACCAGCTTCGTAGCCAACGCCGCAGCCGCCGGCATAGCCGTGCGAGACGCCAGCCTGACGGAACGCGCCGTCCTGGTTACCGAACGTCAGGCGCAGGCCGTTGGCCTCAACCCAAACGCGCGAGCCCGAGAACACGCCCTGCTGAGCGGTGCCCAGACCGGCAACCTGCATACGAGCACGCGACCAAGCGCCGAAGGTCAGGCCGTGATCAGCTTCAACCGAAACGTTGAAGTTCAGGGTCAGGCGGTTTTCCTGACGGTAGTTCGAACCACCGAAGCCGGCGCTCGAGTACTGGATGCCCATACGGCCTTCGCCGGTGATGCGAACGGCCTGAGCGTGAGCCAGACCAGCCGACAGAACCAGGGCGGTCGAGGCAAGGAGAATCTTTTTCATGGTTTCCCTCGTTGACTGAAACTATGCCCACCTTGTCAGTAAGCTGGGTCACAGCCTGTTTCCTTTTTCCGGCGTCGATTTGCAAGAACACCAGATGGCATTTTGGAACTCTGGCTATTTGTGATGCAGATTTGCCACGCAGGCAGGAACCTGCCGATTTTCCCGCCGTTCCGGCCCCGTGCGCGCACCCTGCCACGCCTGCCACGAGGGCGGGACGGGAAACGCTTGTTCCACCCGCGCCCCTCGGCTAGACAACAGTCATCAGGGACGCGCGGGTGTATATACTATAGAATCTGGGCGCAAAGGAATCGGACGGGGAAAGCGATGACAGCTTCGGCAGTGACCAAGATCGTTCTTGTCATCGGCATGGCGCTGGCCGTGTCGGGTTGTGGACGGGCAGGCAACTTCTTTCGGGGGGGCGCCAGTGCCGAGCAATCGGCGACGGACTATGCGCTGGAAGAACGGCTGCGCGATTCCGGCACGACCGATTCGATCTGGGATCTGTTCGCGTCGAACAACCCTTCGACCTCGGTCAACGTGAACCGCTATCTTTGGACAGCGTCGCTGGAAACTCTGGACTTCCTTCCGATCGAAACCGTCGATCCGTTTTCGGGCGTGATCACCACCGGATTCGGCACCCCGCCGGGTGGCGGCCGTCCGTATCGCGCGACGATTCAGGTGACGGATGCCGCGCTGGATGCGCGCTCGCTGAACGTCGCCTTGGTGACGCGCAACGGGCCTGCCAGCCAGGAAACCGTGCGGGCCGTGGAAAATGCGATTCTGACGCGTGCGCGACAACTGCGCATCCGTGATCGCGGCCTCTGACGGGCTGGACCCGTCGGCCTGAGGGCGCTAAGACGACGCCGGGCCTGTTGGGCCCGGCTTTTTCATTGCAGGAAACACCCCATGTCTGGCGAAATCGAAGCCCGTTATCAGCCGCAAGCCTCTGAACCCCGCTGGCAGGCAGCGTGGGACGCCGAAGGGTGCTTCCTTGCCAAGGCCGATCCGTCACGGCCCAAGTATTACGTGCTCGAGATGTTCCCCTACCCGTCGGGGCGCATCCACATGGGCCATGTGCGCAACTACACCATCGGCGACGTGATCGCGCGCTATAAAAAGGCGCAGGGCTTCAGCGTGCTGCACCCGATGGGCTGGGATGCCTTCGGGATGCCCGCGGAAAACGCCGCGATGGCTTCAGGCGGGCACCCGGCGACATGGACGTATAACAACATCAAGACGATGAAGGGCCAGATGAAGCCCTTGGGCCTGTCGATCGACTGGACCCGCGAATTCGCTACCTGCGACCCCGAATATTACGGCCAGCAGCAGGCGATGTTCCTCGATTTCCTTGAAAAAGGGCTGGTCTATCGCAAGAACGCGGTCGTCAACTGGGACCCGGTCGACATGACCGTGCTGGCCAACGAACAGGTGATCGACGGCAAAGGCTGGCGTTCGGGCGCGGATGTGGAACGCCGCGAGCTGACGCAGTGGTTCTTCAAGATTTCCGACTATTCCGAGGAATTGCTGGAGGCGCTGGAGGGTCTGAACAACTGGCCGGAAAAAGTGCGCCTGATGCAGGCCAACTGGATCGGCAAGTCGCGCGGCTTGCAGTTCAAATTCGCCCGCACCGATGGCGGCGAGATCGAAGTTTACACCACCCGCCCCGACACGCTGATGGGCGCAAGCTTTGTCGGCATCTCGCCCGACCACCCGCTGGCGAAGGAACTGGAGGCCCGCGACCCCAAGGCAGCAGAGGCCATTGCAGCAATGCGCAAGGGCGGCACGACCGAAGAAGCCATTGAAAAGGCTGAGAAGCTTGGCTTTGACACCGGCATCCGCGTGCGTCACCCGCTGGATCCAGCATGGGAACTGCCGGTCTGGGTCGCGAACTTCATCCTGATGGATTACGGCACCGGCGCGATCTTTGGCTGCCCGGCGCATGACCAGCGCGACCTTGATTTTGCTAGAAAATACAATCTGAAGGTGGAAATGGCCTTCCGACCAGCAGAGGATCAGATTTACACTGATGCACTGCCGGCGCCAGGCCACGGAATTTTGGCGACATCCCAGCCTTTGACTGGAGACACAGCCTTCGTGCCGCCGAAAACCGATAAGGTGAAATGGGTCAACCACTTCGCCGGGCTGGACGTCGCCACGGGGCAAGAGGCCATCGACGCCACCATCGACTTTGCCGAAAAGGCGGGCTGGGGCACAGGTGTCACGAAATTCCGCCTGCGCGACTGGGGCCTGAGCCGCCAGCGCTATTGGGGTTGCCCGATTCCCGTGGTGCATTGCGCCGATTGCGGTGTGGTGCCCGAGAAAAAGGAAAACCTGCCCGTCCGTCTGCCCGAGGATGTCACCTTCGACGTGCCCGGCAACCCGCTGGACCGCCATCCGACGTGGCGCGATTGCGCCTGCCCGTCCTGTGACAAGCCCGCGCGGCGCGAGACCGACACGATGGACACCTTCGTCGATTCGTCGTGGTATTACGCCCGCTTCACCGCGCCGCATGCCAGCACGCCGACCGACATGGCCGATGCCGATTACTGGATGAATGTCGACCAGTATATCGGCGGGATCGAACACGCGATTCTGCACCTTCTCTATTCGCGATTCTTTGCCCGCGCGATGAACGTCACGGGGCATCTACCGACCAAATCGCGCGAACCGTTCAACGCCCTGTTCACGCAAGGCATGGTGACTCACGCGATCTTCAAATCCGACGGCGACAACGGCCGCCCGGTCTATCACTACCCCGAGGAAGTCGAACTGCGCGACGGCAAGGCCTTCCTGAAAGATGGCGGCAAGGAAGTGACCGTCGTCCCTTCGGCCAAGATGTCGAAATCGAAGAACAACGTGGTCGACCCCGTTGCCATCATCGAAACCTATGGCGCCGATACCGCGCGCTGGTTCGTGATGTCCGACAGCCCGCCCGAGCGCGACGTGGAATGGACCTCGGCCGGGGCCGAAGCGACGTTCAAGCACCTCAACCGCGTCTGGATGCTGTGCGACCGGATCGGCGCGCTGCCCGCTGACCATGCGGGCGAAGGCGATGATGATCTGATCCGCGCCATGCACCGCGCGATCCATGACGTGACCGAGACCATCGAATCCTTCGCGTTCAACAAGACCATCGCCAAGCTGTTCGAATACACCAACACCCTGTCGCGCGCCAAAGCCTCGGCCCCGGTGCTGAAACAGGCGATGCGGGTGCTGGCGCAGCTGATGGCCCCGTTCACCCCCCACCTCGCCGAAGAGATCTGGCACAATCAGGGCGGCGACGGGCTGGTGACACTGGCCCCCTGGCCCAAGGCCGACCCGGCCATGCTGGTCGAGGATTCGGTGACCTATCCGGTGCAGTTCAACGGCAAGAAAAAGGCCGAACTGACCGTTGCCTCCGATGCCAGCAAGGAAGAGGTTGAAAAACTTCTGCTGGCCGACGAAGCTGTGCAACGGGTGTTGGCCGATGCCACGCCGAAAAAGATCATCGTAGTTCCGGGGCGGATCGTGAATGTGGTTCTCTGACCGACGCAGGTTCCTGACAGGCGCTGCCGCCTTGGCGGCGCTGTCGGGCTGCGGGTTCCGCCCGGTCTATGGTCCGGACGGCGCAGGCACGGCGTTGCGCGGCGCGATCCGGTTGGATGACCCGGCAAGCGCAGCCGACTATGCCTTTCTGGCGGCGTTCGAAGACCGCCTTGGCCGCCCGACAGCACCGCGCTATGCGCTTGCCTATCGCATCGAACAGTCCAGCACGGGCGCGGGCATCGTGCAGAACTTCGGCGCGACACGCGTTCAGGTGGCAGGTGTGGTCCACTATACGGTGACGGACATTGCGATAGGGCGCGAACGGGCGGCGGGCCGCGTTGACGCCAGCGTCAGCTATTCGACGACGGCAACGCAGCTGGCATCGCAAGCAGCGGCCGAAGATGCCGAGCAGCGCCTGCTGCGGATGCTGGCCGATCGCCTCGTGACGCGGATCTATACCGAACCGGGCCTTCAGGCGTGAAACTATCGGCCCGCGATGCTGTCGGGTTCCTGAAGAAACCCGATCCACGCGCGCCGGGGATCTTGATCCATGGCGCCGATGCAATGCGCGTCGCCGACAAACGCAAGGCCGTGGTGCTGGCGCATACCGGCCCGAATGCGGATGGCGAAATGCGGCTTGAACGTCTGGGCGGGGGCGACCTGCGCAAGGATCCCGCCGCCGTGCTCGACGCCCTCAAGGCTCAGGGGTTCTTTCCCGGCCCCCGCGCCGTGGTGATCGACGACGCGACCGATGGCACCACCGATGCCTTGAAAGCCGCGCTGGCCCAATGGGCCGAAGGGGACGCCATGCTGGTCGTGACGGCAGGCCAGCTGACCGCCGCGTCCAAGCTGCGCAAGCTGTTCGAAGGCGACAAACGTGCCTTTGCCTTGGCCGTCTATGACGACCCGCCGTCCCGCGAGGAAATCGAGGAGATGTTGCGCGACGAAGGGCTGACCGCCCTGCCACCCGAAGCGATGCGGGACCTTGGTGCACTGGCGCAGACGCTGGAACCGGGGGATTTCCGGCAGACCCTGACGCGGATCGCCCTCTACAAGCTGAATGATCCGAACCCGCTGACCCCAGCGGAAATCGCGCTGCTTGCCCCCCAGAGCGCCGAGGCCGAGATTGACGACATCCTGAATGCCATCGCCGAAGGGCGAATCGGGGAGCTGGCCCCGATCCTGTCGCGGCTGGCCGCACAGGGCGTGCAACCCGTGGCGGTCTGCATCGGCGCAGCGCGGCATTTCAAGGTGCTTCACGCACTGGTCAGCGATCCGCGCGGCCCGCAGGGTGCGATCGACCGCCTGCGCCCGCCCGTCTACGGCCCGCGTCGGGAACGCCTGCTGAAACAGGCGCGCAACTGGACACCCGCGCGCGTCGAAGATGCGCTGCGCGACCTGACGGCAACAGACCTTGCGTTGCGCTCGTCGACACGGGCACCCACGCGCGCGCTGGCGGAACGGGCATTGATCCGTCTGGCACGGATGGCCGGGCGGCGCTGAGCCCTTGCGCCCGCCGACGCGCCATGGCTTGATGCGGCAAAAGCGAGGAGAGCCCATGACAATCTATACCCTGATTGGCGCCACCACGACCCGGGCTGCCCGTGTGCAATGGATGCTCGAGGAACTGGGCGTCACCTTCGATCATCACGCTGTGAAACCGCATGATGGGGCGGTGACGCAGCACTACCCGTCAGGCAAGGTGCCGGTGCTGCTGGTCGATGGCGAGCCGATCACCGATTCGGCCGCGATCCTGCAATTTCTGGCCGACAAGCACGGACGCTTCACCTATCCGGCGGGGACGATCGAACGGGCGCGGCAAGACGCGCTGACCCATGCCATTCTCGACGAATTCGACGCCGTTCTGTGGACTGCCGCGCGCCACAGCTTCATCCTGCCCGAGGACAAGCGCGTGCCCGAGGTGAAGGAATCGCTGCGGTGGGAATTCACGCGCAATCAGGCCGGTTTCGTCAAGCGGATGGGGGACGGCCCGTTCCTGATGGGCGATACCATGACGGTGCCCGACATCCTGCTGGCGCATTGCCTGCTGTGGGCACGGGCTGCCAAGTTCGACGTCACTGAACCCAGGTTGCTGGAATTTCTGGGCCACATGCGGGACCGCGACGCTTTCAAGCGCGTCTATGCAAAGCCCTAATAGTCGCGTTCGAAAAAGATCCCCAGCCCGGAACCGCCGGCGGTATCTGCCCGCCCGCGGACCGTCAGGTTCGAATTCAGATCCAGATTGATCGACACCTCGCCGCGCCCGGTGCTGTCCACGCTCAGGTCGGTATAGACCCGGTCGTTGACATAGCGCCCGGCCCGCAGCGCGGTGTTGCCAACCTCGTCTATCGTGAAGTCGAGGTCATCAAGCCCCATCGCCTCGCGGGTGCGCGTCAGGACAGACCCTTCGGCCCGGCCAGTCAGCGTGGCAACCGACAGTGCCAATTGCGCCGCCTGAAATGGCGACAGGCTGGCCAGCTACCGACGGAAAACCAGCCGAGCCAGCACCTCGTCTTGCGGCAGTTCCGGCACGGATGAAAAGGTGATCTCAGGGCGATCCGCCTCGCCCGCGATGGTCACGCTGGTCAGAACGCCGTCGCTTTCGGTCGTGGCGGTCAGGTTGATATAGGGGAGGAACCCACCGATCATACTGGCCGACCCATCCGTCAATGTGAACCGGTTGCCCAGAAGATCCAGCCGCCCCCGGATCAATCCGAAACTGCCCTGCGCCACCACATCATGCGTCGTGCCACGCAGAACCAGCGTGCCCCCCAGTTCCGCGTCCAGACCGCGACCGCGCACGAAAATGCGGCCCGGCGCGTTCAGCGTGATGTCCAGCGCGATCGGCACGGGGTTGCGCCCGTGGGTCGTGCCGCGTGAAATCCCGGCGTTCTCGCGCGTGCGCACGGCAGGCCCGTCAGCGCCGACATGGCGCAGGCCCTGTGGCACGAACCCCTGACGACCCAAGGGCGAATTGGGGATCCGGATCTCGGCCGGGTTCACGCTGACGGTGCCGCTGGCACGCGGACCGAGTCGCAAGGGACCCACCAGTGCAATCTCGCCGGTGATGCGGGTGTCGAACAGGCGCGGCACGCTGACGCCAAGGTCACGCGCACGCACGATCAGATTGGCCTGCCTGTCCCCGGCAAGATCAATCGACCCTGAAAGATGCCCCTCGCCCCCGCTGAGGGATTCGCCATCGACAACGACCCGCGACCGAAGCCCGACAAGATCGGCCGATGCGACGATATCGCGAAAGGCCACAGCGGAATTGGGCTGAACGAAGCGCGCGCCGCTGGTTTGCGCATGAAGGCGCAGCGACTCGATACGCGGGGGGCCAACAACGCTGCCTGTCGCGCGGATCATGCCCTGAACGGTGCTCGGCTCGATGAAGGAGTTGATCAGCGCCGCGTCCAGCTGCGCCTCGACCGCCAGATCAAGATCGAGACCCGGTTGCACGGCGCCCGACACACGCAGCAGCAACGACGACGGCCCCGACAGCGTGCCATTGACCGAATAGGCCGCAGCACCGGCCGCCCGTTGAACCTGCGCGGTCAGCGCCGCCGCACCGGCCATCCCGGGAACAACCGCGCCCAGCCGTGGCAGATCGGCGCGCGCCGCCAGCTGCACCGCCCCTTGCGGATCAAACACCCCTTGCGCCGTGGCTGTCATCGCCCCGGTTTCGATCCGGAACGACTGCAGATCGATTGCACCGCCGGCGGGCAGACCTGCTTCGGCCCGAATGGCAAGACGGCCCGCCAACAACTGCTGGATTGACGGAGATGCCGCGCCAATGGGCCCTGCCCCATCCAACTGCACCGTCGCGCGGTCGCCTTGTAGCGCTGCCGAACCCGTGACAGACCCCTGCCCGCCATCCAGCAGCGCCGCGAGGGCCAGTTCGTGCAGCCGGATACGCAGATCGGGCGCATCGGGGGACCAAGCCCCCTCGGCCTCGATACGCAGCCGAGGACCATCGATCGTAAACAGCGCGATCTGGGTCACGTCATCTGTTTGGCGCAGATCGGCGCGAAGACGGTGCGCGCCGGTCATCATCCGTTCGATCATTCCGCCGCCGGGCAAGTCGGCACCGCGCAGATCGACCACCGATCCGTCGACGCGCAAGCGCCGAGTGTCCGGGTCGCCGGAATACAGGGCATCAACGGCGATACGCCCGCCATACCCCGGCCCAAGGGCCGAAAGATCGGCGACTTGCAACCGGGCGGACAGGTCGCTGAACCCCGGCTGAAGTGTTCCGGTCAGCGTCAGTTCGGCTGGCCCCGCCACAAGGCTGAGTCCGCGGATCTGCGTCCCTTCCGTATCACGCCGGGCCGACAGTGCAATCGCCGTGCTGCCGGCCAGCAAGGCGTCTGCCTGCGGTTGCCCGATGCTCAGGCTTTCGGTGCGCAGGTCTATTTCCTGATCGAAGGCCCCGGTCAGCCCGTTGACTTGCCCGCGGGTCGTCACCAAGGCCTGACCGGCCAGCGGTCGCCCTGCAAGGCCGGAAAATGCCGCCAGATCCGGGGCCGAGAATTCCGAAAACCCGTCAAAGGTCAGTCCGTCGACAACGCCATAAGCCGTCAGCGAAAGGGTATCGCCTTCGATGGCGAGTCCCGTCAATTCCAGCGGGGCACCCGCGCCCGGCCAGACCATGCTGGCAAGGCCGAACACCTCAGGGCCGGTCGCGCGCTGGACGGCAGGGTCTTGCGAGGCCAAGCCCTGCGCAAGGAATTCGAAGACACCTTCGAACGTCGGCTCGGACGAGGTGCTGCCCGTCGCTTGCGTAGGGGACAGCGAGTTCAGGCGCCCGCGCGCGTCCAGCGTCGTTTCGGCGATCTCCAGCGACGGCGTGCGCAAACCGTTGATCTGGGCCCGCATCGACCAATCGCGCGAGGCCGTCACGTCATGGCGGATCGACAACGTCGCGCCGGAAAGGAACACCGCCCCGCCAGTCGCTGGTAACAGCACCGGCTCGCCATCGGGCCGGGCTATTCCGGCGGTGACCTGCACCAGTTGCGGCAACCCCGACGCGGCCAGCAGAACCCGGCCTTCCAGATGCGAGGCCTCGGTTTCGACGACCATGTTCGACAGTTCTATCGCCCCGTCTTCGGAACGCTGCCCGCGCGCCGACAGCCGGCTTTGGGCCCCGAAGAACGGATGCAGGTCGCGCACCAGAAGGGGCCGCAGGTCGCCGGTCAGGTCCAACGTGAACCCCCCGCCTTGCAGCACGCCGGTCTCGGGCGTGGTGTCCAGCAGGCCGAATTCGCCGGTCACGGCGGACGCATCGTTGACGCTCAGAGCGATCTCGGCGCCATAGGTCGCGACCGGGCCAACCCCTTTGACCGACAGGCCCAGCGCCGGGCGTTCAGGGATCCCCAGCAGCGTCGCCGCGACACCACCCGCGCCTTCGTGCGCGCGCAGATCCAGCGACAGGATGCGCGTCGTATTGTCGAAGCTGCCGGCAAACAGGAACCGCCCTTCGCGGTCATCGGTGCGATGGGCGTCGAACACCGTTTCGCCTTGGCCAGCCGCAAGGTGCACGTTGCCCTGCAATGTCAGGGCCACAGATTCCCCTGTGATCGCCGGGGCCAGCGTCACGCTTTGTGCCGCGAGCGCGGCGATGTCGATGGACACCGGCAGTTCAGGCAGGCGAAATTCCTCGCTTGCAGCAAGCTGCGGGCCGTCGGCAGCGCCAAGGCTGGGCAGGCGGCGCAGATCGATATGCTCCGCGCTGAGTTCGTTGATCTCGATCCGACGATTGAGCAGCGACGCGCGGTTCCAGTCGATCACGACGCCTTCCAGCGCAACCCATGTCCCCTGATCGTCGGCAATGGTGATCTCGCGCACGGTCGCGCGCGACGACAGCGCCCCTTCAAAGCCGAAGATCCGCACCTCGCGCCCGGCATCGGACAGCAGGTCTTGCAGGACGCGGACCAGAACACCCTCGTCTTCTTCGACCGAGGACAGCACCGGCAGCGGCACCAGCAACACGCAAAACAACAGCGCAACCAGCCCGCGACGCCCTCTGGTTCGCGACGCAGGCATCAGAAAGCCTGACCGATCCCGAGGTAAATCTGGAAATTCCCGCCGGTCGCGGTCGCGTTGCGCCGGATCGGTGTCGCGAGGTCCAGCCGCAAGGGACCAATCGGCGTGCCATAACGCAGCCCCAGACCGCCACCCGCTTGCCAATCATTCGTACCGCTGAATGCCCCGCTGCCGACGGCGCCGGCATCCGCAAAGGCGGCCAGTGTCAGCGTTTCGTTCACGCGCATCCGCAATTCGGCCGACAAAGCGGCAAACCCCTGCCCGCCCGACGCCGGCGGGCCGGCAACACCCAAAGATTGGTAGGGCAAGCCACGGACCGTTCCGCCGCCACCGGAATAGAACAGGAAGTCCCGCGGGGTCTGCGACAGGCTGGGGCCGACCACCGCACCCAATTGCGCGCGCCCCGCCAGAACGAAGCGGCCATCTGTGCCAAGGTCATGATAGGCGCGGGCGTCGAACCGCAGGCGCAAGCCACTGCGCGCGGCCCGGAAACCGGCATAGGGCATGAGCTCGGCCATCAGGAACCGCCCGCGCGTGGCGTCCAACGCGACGTCGCGCGTATCCTGCGTGAAGATCAGCGGTATCCCGAACGTACCGAAATCGCTGCTTCCGCCCCCGAAACGCGCCCGTTCGAACCGCAACGCCAGACCAAGGCTGCCCGTCAGCGTGCTTGAAAAACGGCGAACCAGCCGCACATCGGCATTGAGGGCATCGGCGGTATAATCGCGCTCGTTCAGGCGCACAGCCCGCAGGCCGATTTCCAGATCGGTGTCGCGGTGGCCCGTCGCGGGGCGCACATAACGGGCGTCCAGCGTAAAGCCCAGCCCCCCGACACGCGCCCCGATCCCGTCGATCGCAGCCTCGAGCCGCAGGCGCTCGGCCCCGCCAAACAGGTTGCGATGCAGCCAGAAACCGCTCAGCCGTCCCCCGGCCTCGGAATCGAGTTCGGCGCCAAAGCCCAGCCTGCGGGGCAAGGCTTCATCGACGCGCGCTTCGACGTCGATCGTGCCGTCAGGGTTGGCGCGTTCGGCCGTCCGCAACACCACCGAATTGAAAGCGCCGGTCGCGCGCAGGCGTTCCTGCGCGTCGGACAGGGCATCCGGCGTGTGCAGCGTTCCGGGTTCCAGCCCCGCGATATCGACGATGCGTTCATCCCGCGTGCGGTCGTTGCCTTCGGGGACAATCCGGCCAACGCGCAATTGCGGGCCGGGATCAATGCGCAGCGTAACCGACAACCGGCGCGCGCCATGATTGGCGACAACGTCCTGATCGGCAACGCGGGCTTGCGGATGGCCCTGCGCCCGCCACGCATCCAGCGCCGCCGCAACCGCATCGCGCACCGCCGTGCTGGCAGCGGGGGCTCCGGTGGCGAACCCGGCAGGCAGGACCGTTCCGTCGGCAAGGGGCGAAAGGTTGAGAGCGCCGAACAGGAATTGCGGCCCTAGGTCGATATCGATGTCGATACGATCGACATGCTGGGGCTGGGACAACGGCGCGATCTCTGCCGCCTCGCGGCCATCGATGCGGATCTGGATCGCGGGGGAATAGTATCCTGCTTCGTACAGCAGGCCGATCAGGCGCCCGTATTCGGCGCGCGCGGCCGACAGCAAATCGATGGCGGCGGTGCGGTCTGCTTCTTGTGCGGCAAGGATCAGCGAACTGGCCCGCAACGCCGAGACAAGGTCCTGGCTGGCCCCGTCCACCCGGAAGTTCACGGCATCAAGCGCGGAGGATGCACCGCCCTGAACCGACAGAGCCAGAACGAGCGACAGCGACGCACGGCGGATCGCACGCCACGCCGACCGCGCGAATGCGTCCGGTCCCGCCCGCTCGAGCTGTGCAGTGCGTTTCAACGCCCGTCCTCTATGATCCGCCTTTTTTTGCTGTTTCGCATACTCCCCCCCATGGAACAACCAAATAACGGGATCCGGATGCCTTGCCGCGCCAAACCGGCATAAAGATGCCTGTCTTCGGCTTGACAGCCCCCATTGGCCGCGCGATTGATTGCTGAACCTGTGAAAGACCCTGCCATGAGCGACCAGACCGCCGGCCACGACATCGTCCAGACCCAATTCATGGTCATTCTGGCGATCGCCTTTTGTCATTTCATCAATGACGTGATGCAAAGCGTCCTCTCGGCCAGCTACCCGCTTCTGCACGAGGAATTCGCGCTGAGCTATACGCAGATCGGGCTGATGTCGCTGGCCTTCATGGGAACCGCATCGATCCTGCAACCGGTGGTCGGCACCCTGACCGACAAGCACCCGTTCCCGCAGTCGCTGACACTGGGCATGGGCAGCACGATGCTGGGGCTTCTGCTGCTGGCCAAGGCGCCCAGCTATCCGTTCCTTCTGACGGGCGCCGCGCTGATTGGCATCGGTTCGGCGGTTTTCCACCCCGAGGCCAGCCGCGTCGCCCGCGCGGCGGCCGGGCGGCGCTTTGGCACAGCGCAATCCTTCTTTCAGGTCGGCGGAAACGCGGGCAGCGCGGGCGGGCCCTTGCTGGCTGCGTTCGTCGTGGGGCCCTTTGGGCGGACGTCGGTAGCGTGGTTCGCGGCACTGGCATTGGTGGGCATGGTGATCCTGTCGCAGATCGGGCGCTGGTATGCCCATCAGCAGCGCAGCAAGCGCAAGGCGAAACCAGCCGCGCCGCACGGATTGCCGCGCCAGCGCGTCATCTGGACCATCGTGGTGCTGGCATTCCTCGTGTTCACCAAGAACGCCTATCTCGCCTCTATCGGGTCGTACTATACCTTCTTCCTGATCGAACGCTTTGACCTTTCGACGCAAGACGCGCAGCTGATGCTGTTCCTCTATCTGGCTTCGGCGGCGGCGGGGGTCCTGTTCGGCGGCCCCATCGGCGACAAGATCGGCACGCGCGCGGTGATCTGGGTCTCGATCCTCGGGGTGCTGCCCTTCACCTTGATGCTGCCCTATGCGTCCTTGTTCTGGACCGGGGTCATGACGGTCTTCATCGGGTTCATCCTGTCCTCGGCCTTTCCGGCGATCATCGTCTTCGCGCAGGAACTGGTGCCGGGCCGCGTGGGCCTGATCGCCGGCGTTTTCTTTGGCATGGCCTTCGGGATCGGCGGCATTGCCGCTGCCGGGCTGGGCCTGTTGGCCGATGCCAAGGGGATCATCTGGGTGTATCACGCCTGCGGCTTTCTGCCGGCCTTGGGCGTTCTGGCGATCTTCCTGCCCCGGCTGCACGGTCCCGAGGCCTGACAAGCCGCGACATGACGAAGGATTGCCGCGACCGCGTGTCGATGGTATCGGGGCGCCCAATTGACCGGATTCAGGAACAGGAGCCATCCCATGGCGACGGATTACATCATCAAGGACATCGCGCTGGCCGATTTCGGGCGCAAGGAACTGGACATCGCCGAAACCGAGATGCCGGGCCTGATGGCGCTGCGCACCGAATACGGCGAGGCCCAGCCGCTGAAAGGCGCGCGCATCGCCGGTTCGCTGCACATGACGATCCAGACCGCCGTGCTGATCGAAACGCTCAAGTCCTTGGGTGCCGATGTCCGCTGGGCTTCGTGCAACATCTATTCGACGCAGGACCACGCCGCCGCCGCCATCGCCAAGGGCGGCACCCCGGTCTTTGCCATCAAGGGCGAAACGCTGGCCGAATACTGGGAGTACACCGACCGCATCTTCCAGTTCGGCGGCGAGGGTGGCACCTGCAACATGATCCTCGATGATGGCGGCGACGCGACGCTGTACATCCTGATGGGCGCCCGGGTCGAGGCCGGTGAAACCGACCTGATCGCCGTGCCGACCTCGGAAGAGGAAGAATGCCTGTTCGCGCAAATCCGCAAGCGTCTTGCCGCCAGCCCCGGCTGGTTCACCAAGCAGCGCGAAGCGATCAAGGGCGTTTCGGAAGAAACCACCACCGGCGTGCACCGCCTGTATGACCTGCACAAGAAGGGCCAGCTGCCCTTCCCGGCGATCAACGTCAACGACAGCGTCACCAAATCGAAGTTCGACAACAAGTACGGCTGCAAGGAATCGCTGGTCGACGGCATCCGCCGCGCCACCGACACCATGATGGCCGGCAAGGTCGCCGTCGTCTGCGGCTATGGCGATGTGGGCAAGGGCTCGGCCGCCTCGCTGCGCGGCGCAGGCGCCCGCGTCAAGGTGACCGAGATCGACCCGATCTGCGCGCTGCAAGCGGCGATGGACGGCTATGAGGTCGTGACGCTGGAAGACGTGGCCGCGACGGCTGACATCTTCATCACCACGACGGGCAACAAGGACGTGATCCGCATCGAGCACATGCGCGAGATGAAGGACATGGCCATCGTCGGCAACATCGGCCATTTCGACAACGAAATTCAGGTCGCCGCGCTGCGTAACCACAAGTGGACCAACATCAAGGACCAGGTGGACATGATCGAGATGCCTTCGGGCAATCGCATGATCCTGCTGTCGCAAGGTCGCCTGCTGAACCTCGGCAACGCGACCGGCCACCCCTCGTTCGTGATGTCGGCATCCTTCACCAATCAGGTGCTGGCCCAGATCGAACTGTGGACCAAGGGCGACGAATATGCGCCCGGCGTCTATATCCTGCCCAAGCATCTGGATGAAAAGGTCGCCCGCCTGCACCTCGACCGCATCGGCGTGAAGCTGACCCAATTGCGCCCGGATCAGGCCGACTATATCGGCGTCGCCGTCGACGGCCCCTTCAAGGCCGAACACTATCGGTATTGAGGATTTTGCGCGCACCGGGCCCTTTGCGGGGTCCGGTGCGCCGTTGCGCTTGGGCGCATTCTGCCGCAAGGATGAAAGGACAATCCGCCCTTTTCATCCCGCAAGCAGGAGTCGCCCATGACCAACGACACCGATCCGGCGCCCTTGGTGCCGAGTGGGGCGTCGTATTTCTCGGTCGCGAGCACGGGCACAGCGCAGGCTTGGGCCTTCATCCTTGTCCCGGGCTTTACCCTGCTGGCCTTCAGTTCCGCGGTGGAACCGCTGCGCATCGCCAACCAGCTTTCGCAGCAACCGCTGTATCGCTGGGAGACCTATTCGGTCAGTGGCGGCCTTGTGAACAGCTCGTCAGGTGTGGCGATCCAGACATCCGCGCTGCCTGACGGCTTCGACCGGCGCACCAGCGTCATGGTCTGCGGCGGCAACCGGCTTGCCAGCGTGGCTTTGCCGCCAGTGGTCGCGGCCGTCGCGCGTCACAGCCGATTTGGTGGCAAGACAGGCGGCATCTGCACCGGCGCCATTGCCTTGGCCAGCGCGGGGTTGCTGGAAGGGCGCCGGTTCACGCTGCACTGGGAAAACCAGCCGGGATTCATCGAAACCTTTCCCGACCTGAGCCCCAGCACCAATCGGTTCGAGTTTGACGGCAGCGTGCTGACCTGCGGCGGAGGGGCAGCGGCAACCGACATGATGCTGGCGATCATCGCCGCCGATCATGGGCAGGATTTCGCGACGATGGTTGCCGAAATGTGCCTGCGCACTGTTCTGGCAGGCGAGAATGCCGCCCAACGCAGTTCGTTTTCGGCCCTGATGACCGCCCGCAACCCTGTGGTCAGCGGGGTCGTGAGGCTGATGATGCAGAACCTCGATGACCCGCTGTCGATGGAGCAGATCGTCGAAAGGACCGAGTATTCGCGCCGGCAACTGGAGCGGCTGTTCCTGCAAACGCTGGGCGAAACGCCGCGACGCTTTTATCTGCACCTGCGTCTGGATCATGCGCGGATGCTGCTGTCGACAACCGACATGACGCTGATCGAGGTGGCGACCGCCACCGGTTTTTCGTCGGTCGCGCATTTTTCGCGACGATTCAAGGAACGCTTCGGCACCGCGCCAACGCGTCTGAAAACCGCGCGGCAGGCTGTGCGTTTCACTGAATAAAGATCGCGCAGTCGCATGCCGCCATGTCGAACCGCCAGCGTCGGTTGGTCGTTTGCCTCCCTGACAACGGCGCTTATCGATAAAGAACCTCGGCCAACAGCGGGTTGGGAAAGCGACGTTGCAGCGTCACGGCCATGAACGTTTCCGAGATACCGTCCAGCCGCGCCGCTTCGACCAGAAAACCAGACTCGAGCTCGTCGCGCACCACGATCGGCGGGATGATCGCCAGCCCCGCGTCGGCCCGCGTCAACAGGCGGATCATCGCCATGTCGTCAACCTCGGCCGCGATGACAGGTGTCAGCCCAAGCTGGATCGCCAAGGCATCGAACCCCGCGCGCAGCGCCGTCTCGCGCGTGGGCAGGATCACCGGGTGATCCGCCAACAATTGCGCCAACCCCGGCGTCGGCGATCCGACCCGCGCCGGCGTGCCAATCAGGCTCACCGGTTGTTCATCAAGCCGATGCACCAGCCAGTGACTCGCGGCATCGCGCGCTGGCGCAAGGTTGGTCAGCACGACATCCAACGCCAACCCCTCGAGCCCGCGCAGCAATTCGTCCTGTGATCCCGATCGAAGGACCACCTCGACATCCGGGCGACCGACGAGAGGGGCCAGAAACTGCATCTGGAAGTTCCGCGACAGCGTTGCCAGTGCCCCGACGCGCAGCGCCCGCCGCGCCCGCCCGGTGTCGCGCAAGGTGGCCGACAGATCCTCGACGGTGCGAAAGATCGCCTCGGCATGATCCAGCGCGATGCGCCCCGCTTCGGTCAGAACGAGTCCCCGGCCCCGTCTTTCGAACAGGTCTTGCCCCAGCGATGCCTCAAGCGTCCGAAGCTGTGTCGACAGCGCGGATTGCGACAGGTTCAGCGTGCGCGCGGCGCCCGTCAGGGTGCCGTCACTGGCCACTGCACGGAAAAGGCGCAGATGGTGAAGGTTGATCGGGGACATGATATTCATGATATGGAACGATTACGCATAATATATGTAATTTTCTGGAAGAACGGCAAGCGCTATTCCATGGGGCCATATCCTGACCCCGGAGACGGCCATGACCCTCTTTCCCGTGACGATCCTTGCCCCGATGGTTCTGCTGGCCGCGGCATCGGCATTCATCCTGAAGCCCGGCCGCCGCCCGGGGACTGTCTTGCAACTGGGCGAGGCGGCAGGCCTGCTGGCCTTTGTGATCGGGGCCGCTGGTGTTGCGCAATTGTGGCTGCAAGGGCCCGCGATCTTCGGCCTTTGGGGGCTGGACCTGCTGCGCCTTGACCCGATCAGCGCGACACTGGTTGTCCTCGTCGGTTTCGTCGGCTGGATTGTGGTGCGGTATGCGCGGCGCTATCTGGATGGCGAATCCCGCGAAGGCCGGTTTCATGGCCTGACCCTTGCGGCAATCGCCTGCGTTCTGGTGCTGGTGCAAGCCGCAAGCCTGCCGGTTCTGGTGGCAGGCTTCGTCGCAACGGGCACGGTGTTGCGGCAACTGCTGTTGTTCTATCCCGACCGCGTCGAGGCACGTCGCGCGGCAACGAAATTCACCTTGGTCTGGGGAATGGGCGACGGGGCCCTGATTGGTGCGGCACTTCTGCTGTGGCAGATCAACGGGACAACCGCGCTGGCTGCCCTGTCGCTGGGCGTCGAACCCGGGGTGGCCGGTCATGCGGCCGCCGGGTTGTTGGTGGTCGCCGCCATGTTGAAGACGGCGGCCTTCCCGCTGCATGGCTGGCTGACCGAGGTGATGGAAGCCCCGACCCCCGTGTCGGCCCTGCTACATGCCGGGATCATCAATTCGGGCGGTGTCCTGCTGATCACGCTGGCCGGGGTGGTGCAGGCCAGCCCGGGTGCTATGGCGGCGCTGGTCCTGATCGGCGGCTCGACCGCCTTGTTCGGTGCGCTGGTAATGCTGACGCAAAGCGCGATCAAGACCGCGCTGGCCTGGTCGACCATCGCGCAGATGGGCTTCATGCTGTTGCAATGCGGGCTGGGTCTTTGGGCGCTGGCGCTGCTGCACATCATGGCGCACTCGCTGTACAAGGCGCATGCCTTCCTGTCGTCAGGCGGTGCCATTGTCGCCGTGAACGCCATTCGCAAACCCGGCGCGGTGGCGATCCCCGGTGTCGCGGCGGTTGTGCGGTCTTTCGCCATGGCGCTGGCCCTCTATGCCATCGTCGCCGTGATCTTCGCTGCTCTGGCGGGCGAGAAATCGCCGCAGGCGCTGGCGCTGGGGGCTATTCTGGTCTTCGGGGTGTCGTACCTGATTGCACAGGGTTTGGCCGATGCTGCCCCCGGCGCCCTGACACGGCGCACGGTTGCGGCCTCGTTGGCAGCGACCCTTGCCTATTTCGGCTTTCAGGTCGCAGCGCAGGCGATCTGGGGCCCCGCCCTGCCCGCTGTGCCCGAAGCCGGAGCGCTGGAATGGGCCCTGATCGTTCTGGCGGTTCTGTCCTTTGGGATGGTGGCCTTTGCCCAGGCCCTGTTCCCCCTATGGGCGCACCACCCCACGACCGCCGGGCTGCGCGTGCATCTTGCCAACGGTCTTTATCTGAATGCCCTGCTGGACCGCATGATCGGCGGTTTCCGGTCGGCCGCGAAACCCTGAACCCGGAGTCCCGCCATGTTTCTGAAGCACACACAGATCGCCCCGACCCTGGCTTCGAAGTTCCTGCGCGCCGCCGAAGCCGCAGCCCGCGCGATCCCGCCCGCCTTCCCGTTGGATGCGACGGTCGCCGTCAACCCGTTCCTTGGGCAGGCCGGCGACGATCTTCCTCAGGCGTCGGCCCGGTTGGCCCGGGTTGCCGGCGTGCGGATGACGCAGCCGCGTGCCGCGATCGTGGCAAGGATAGACGCGGGTGACATCAACGATGATGATCTCGCCGCGGCCCTGTTCGCATCGCAATCTCCGGTCAAGCCTGTCGATCTGGCGTGGCTGCAAGCCAAGGATGCGGCTGCCATCGCCCGAGCCCGTCGCACTGCCCACCGTCGCGGCGCTGGCCGCCCAAGCCACCGGAACCGACTGGCCGGCGATCATCGCGCGCAGCGTCGGTTTGTGGGCGACCGGCCATTTCGACAGGGGGCAGGCCTTGTGGACCCCGCGCCCCTCACGCGGGGCCTTCTCGGCATGGCGCGAATGGGCGACGCACGACCTGACGCCCGAGATCGCGGGCCTGAGCGGATTCTCGGCGCGGATCGGCGACATGCCGGATACCGCCGACCGGGCGATCCTGCACAATTCGGAAGCCCTGGGCCTGACGCCCGATGCCGCCGAAACCACGTATCACCGTCTGCTGGTCGATCTGGGCGGGTGGCCGATGCATGCCCGCTGGCTGCTTTGGCAGGCGGAATTGGCCGGGGAAACTGACGCCACCCTGACAGACCTGTTGGCCATCCGCTTGATCTGGGAGGAAGCCTTGCTGCGGCATTGCCCGCAGATCTCGGCACAGTGGCAGGAAACCGTCGCGACCCATGCCTCGGCGCTGAGCGCCACCCCGGACGAGGCCCTTGACGCCATCCTGCAAGAGGCCGCCGAGCGTGCCCATCAGCGCGCCTTGGGTGGCCTGATGGCTGGACTCAGGGAACAAGACACCCGCCCCGCCTTGCAGGCCGCGTTCTGCATTGATGTGCGGTCCGAAGTGTTCCGGCGCGCGCTCGAGGCGCAGGACCCGACGATCGAAACGCTGGGTTTCGCGGGTTTCTTTGGTCTGCCGCTGGCGCACCGGCCAGCCGGTACCGACGAGACGCAAGCGCATCTTCCGGCCCTGTTGGCCCCGGCCATGGTGTCGACAAGTCACGGCCCGGACGAGGCCGAGGACGCCACCCGCATCGCCGCCCGGGCCAAGCGGGCTTGGGGCCGGTTCCGTCAGGCGGCTGTCTCGTCCTTTGCCTTCATCGAGGCGGCGGGTCCAATCTATGGCGGCAAGCTGGTAAAGGATGCCTTGGCCCTTGGCGGCGACGCTGCCGAAATCGCCCCCGCGCCAAGGTTCGAAACCGCGCTGCCCGCGTCGCAAAAGGCACGGCTGGCGGCAACGGTCCTGCGCGCCATGAGCCTGACCAAGGGGCTTGCCCCGCTGGTGCTGCTGATCGGCCATGGCGCCCGGATGACGAACAACCCGCATCAAAGCGCTTATCACTGCGGTGCCTGCTGCGGCCAGACAGGCGAGGTTTCGGCGCGCCTGCTGGCTTCGCTGCTCAATGACCCCGAGACCCGCGGCCACCTTGGCGCCGAAGGGATCACGCTCCCCACGGACACGCTGTTCGTCGCGGGGCTGCATGACACGGTCTCGGATACCGTTACGCTCTATCCGGACGCTCCGCAGGGGTCACATTCTGCGGCCCATCCGGCAGCACTGGCAAATGCGCGTGCGTGGCTGGCAGCGGCAGGACAGCAGGCGCGGATCGAACGTTCGGCACGCCTGCACGGCACCACGCCCGAAGGGATCGCAAAACGCGCCCTCGACTGGGCAGAGGTCCGCCCCGAATGGGGGCTGGCCGGATGCAGCGCGTTCATTGCGGCACCGCGCAGCGTCACGAAGGGGCGCGACCTTCAGGGGCGGGCATTCCTGCACAGCTATGATTGGAAAGAGGATGCCGGATTCGCTACACTGGAACTGATCCTCACCGCGCCGGTTGTCGTGGCCAGTTGGATTTCGCTGCAATACTACGGCTCGACCGTCGCGCCAGCCCTGTTCGGCGGGGGGAACAAGCTGATCCACAACGTCGTCGGCGGGATCGGCGTGATCGAAGGCAACGGCGGGCTGCTGCGCGCAGGCCTTCCAGCGCAAGCCGTCCACGACGGCGAGGCCGAGGTGCATACCGCGCTGCGCCTGACCGTTATGGTCGAGGCTCCGATAGACGCCATCACCGACATCCTGCGCCGGCACGATACCGTCCGCGGCCTGTTCGACAACGGATGGCTGCACCTGCTGGCACTGAAAGACGGGCAGATCGCCGCGCGGTATCAGCCGGGCCTGAACTGGCAGTCGCTGGCCGAGCGTTCGCCAAGGGCGGCCTGACGCCGGAACCCGTTCCAGACCGATGTCAGTGGCGCATGTCCCTTGTGGCGCGCCACCGGCACCCCGTCACGCCGTTTCAGCGCCGAAATAGGCGACATCCAGCAGTGCCGGATCCGCCCGAAGGTCGGCCGATGGCCCGGCGTAGCGCGGCTTGCCACCGCGCAGGACCACGGCATTCTCGCAGACGCCCAAGGCAAGATCGGTGAACTGTTCGATCAGCAACACGCTGGTCCCCCGCGACTTGAGGCCGGCGACAAACCCCATGAGGCGTTTGACCACAAGGGGCGCAAGTCCCAGCGACATTTCGTCGATCAACAACACCTTGGGACGGCACATCATCGCGTGCCCCAGCGCCAGCATCTGTTGCTGGCCCCCCGACATCGTCCCGGCCAGTTGTCCCTTGCGTTCGGCCAGTTCGGGGAACAGGGTGTAGGTGTCGGACAATGTTTCATCCAGCCCCGTGTCCAGCAGGGAACCCGCAGCGCGCAAATTGTCGTCAACGCTCAGGCGGGTCAGAACACGGTGGCCTTCGGGCACGGCCGCGACCCCCGCGCGACGGATCTGGGCCGGATCCTTGCCGGTAAGGTCGGCGCCATCCAGCAACACGGTTCCGCCACTGACGGGCAACATTCCCGCCAGCGCGAGAACAAGCTCGGATTTTCCCGCCCCGTTCGCCCCCAGAACCGCCGTCGCTTCGCCGGGTGCGATGCGCAGGGATACGCCCGACACCACCGTGCGGTTCGCATTGCGCACCGAGAGATCCCGAACCTCGAACACCATGGTCACACCTCCTCGGTCCCGAGATAGGCCGCCTTCACCCTTGGATCGGCCAGAACATCGGCGGTTGGGCCCAAGGCGATGCGCCGACCGAAATCCAACACCAGCGTGTCGGCACAAATCTCGCGGATCAGGTCGACGTCGTGGTCAATCACCAACACTTGCGCCCCCGTTTCCACGGGAATCGCCCGGATCAGGTCGCCCAGCTTGCGCGTTTCGTCGACGGAAAGCCCGCCGGCAGGTTCGTCGAACATCACCACCCGTGGCCCGCCCACCATGCATTTCGCGATGTCGGTCAGGCGACGTTCGAAACTGTTGAGCGCCGCGCCGGGTTTGTCGGCCCGGTCCGCCATTCCCACCAAGGTCAGCATTCGCTCGACCTCGCTGGCCTTTTGGCTGCCGGGGCTTCGGCCGTGGTCAATCTGGACCAGCACGTTTTCGAAAACGCTCAGGTCATCGGCGATTTCTTCCTTCTGGAAGGACCGCCGCAGGCCCCAATGCGCCCGGCGATGGGGCGCCAGACGCAGCAGGTCCTGACCGTCGCGCATCACAACGCCTGACCGCGGCTGAACAAACCCCGACAGCACGTTCATCAGCGTTGTCTTGCCCGCACCATTGGGGCCGACGATGCCATTGACCGGCTTGTCGAACAGCGCGGACACGTCACTGAGCGCGACGACCCCGCCAAAACGCACCGTGATGCCTCGGATCTCAAGCATCGCCGGCCTCCTCGGCGCGGGGCTGCCCGCGTCGCGCCTTGATCGCGCCGATCACTTGCCCGGCGATGCCATCGGGCGCCGTGATCACCGCATGCAAAAGACCCGCACCAAAGATCACAAAGGCCAGATCGGCATCGACCCCCCAAGTGTTCAGCAAGGGCGGCAGCAGTTTATACAGCAAGGCGGCAATCACCGCGCCCAGCCAGTAACGGGCACCCCCGACGACGGCCAAGGCAAAGACCATGACGCTTTCCTGCGCCGTAAAGGTTCCATCGTCCAAGAGGCCCAGCGAGCCAGCGAGCAATGCGCCCGCTCCCCCGGCCAGCAATCCGGCGATGCCAAAGGCCCATGTCTTGTAGAGAGTCACGTTGACACCGGCAGCCATCGCCGCTGCCTCGGACCGGCGGATCAGCGCCCAAGCACGCCCGGGCTGAAGTCGCCGATGCATTTCGATGAACACGAACCCCAGAACCACGCAGCCCACGACATAGCGCAGATAGGCCTTGGCCGATTGCGCGATGACGGGACGGTCGAACGGGGCGCCGGAACCCAGTTGGACACCCCAGAACCCCTCACCACCGTTCGGGAACTGGAAGGTCGCGAAAACGATGCCCAACCCCCCTGCCGCCATCAGTGTTACAAGCGCAAGATACAGCCCGCGCATCCGAAGGGCCGGCAAAGCCAGCAGCCATCCACAGACCATCGTCGTCAGGGCAGCGAGGATCATGTTCACCTCGAACGGCCAATCGAACGCATGATTGAGCCGCAGCATGACCCAGCCGCCAATCCCCATCAGCCCGACCTGCGTAAGACTGACCATCCCCAACCGGGCATACATGAACGCCACGCCGGCAATCGCCATCGTGAAACAGGCCGTCGAGGTCAGGACAGACAGCCAGTAGTTCGAAGCGATCTCGGGAAGCGCGATGATGACCACAAGCGCGAAGGCAAAGCCCGACCAACCCGACGGCGTGACATGGAAGAGACGGTTCATCTCTCAGTCCCTCCCGCCGAACGTTAGGCGCTGACCGCGCTGATACCACAGCAGCACAAGCGCCGCGATGACGAAGGGCGCTATCGGCCGGACGCCGCGAAAGGCCTGCGACATGGTCAGCATGTTCTCGACAACGCCCATCGACAGCCCCCCCAGAAGGACAGCGGTCATGTTCTCGAGCCGCCCGCAAATCGCGGCCGCGATGGACGGAATAACCATGAAGGTAATCACCACGGCCTCGAGCCGGATCAGGTCGGCGAACATCAACCCGGTGAATCCGGCCAGCAACCCGGCGATGCCCCATGCGATCGTCTCGACCCGCAGGATGGGAATGCCCAGCAGCGCTGCAAGGTCGCGGTCATTCGCCAAGGCCCGCATTTGCAACCCGACCTTGGTAAAGGTCAGAAAGGCCCAGATCCCGACGACGAAAAGGATCGATGCGGCAAAGACGATCAACCGTGTCGCGGTAATCCGCATGCCCAGAATCCGCACCCCGAAGCCGTCGGTCGGCAAGGTGATCGACCGCGGATCGTCCGCCCAGAGAAAACTGACAATCCCCAGAATGATCAGCGCAAAGCCCAATGTGGCGACGGCCTTCACCACGGTATCGCGCCAAGCCAGCAACGGCGCGATGAACCGCCCATAGGCGAGTGTGATCGCAAGCGTAACGAGAAGGCACGCAATCCATGAAAGCGGCGCCCACAATCCCCATTCAGCCAGTTGCCAAGCTGTCATGGCACCCGCGGCACCCGCGGCACCACCCGAAAAATTCAGAACCCCCGTCGCGCGATACAGCACGACGATGCCGATCCCGCCCAAGGCATACAGCGATCCGACCGCAAGGCCAGAAGCGATGAACAGCCCGATCATTTGCGGGCGCCCGCCCCAGCCGAACCAGCCGATCACGGCGGCCATCGCGACGGCCCACAGGATCCAGTTCCCGTATTTCGACACGAGCATGGCCAGTCTCCCTCGTCGCGGACACCCCCGCCGGTCGCCCGGCGGGGGTGTCGCTGCATGATCCGCGGATCAGTTCAGGCCCATTGCCGCTTCAAGAGCGCGGTGCGGTTCGAAATAGGGGCTGTCGTACTCATAGCAGTCGCGCACGATCTCGAAGCCACCACCGACGATCCGCACCATATAGCCGGCATGGTTCGGCATGTGGAAATCGGCGTCGCCCACGTAATACGGCCCGCACATCAGGTCGGACGTATAGCCCGAGATGCCGCGAATGGCGTCTGATACCTTGGCGCGGTCGCCCACATCGGCAGGGTCCATGGCCAGCATCGCATCGACGAAGAAGCGCGCCGACAGATAGCCTGCCTGCCCGAACGTGTCGCGCGGGTCGTCGGCACTGCCATAGGCATCGAGAACCGCGATCCAGTTCTGCGCATCCGGTCCGTTCACGCTGAGAGGGGCGAGCTCGGCGTTCACATAGACCTTGCCGTCCCAGTAGTCGCCCAGTGCAGCCGGAACCGACAGGTCATAAAGCGGGGTCGGGGCAATCCAGTTGAACTGATCGCGCAGGTCCTGTTCTTGCGCTGCGCTCAGGATCGCGATCGCAAGGCCGGCAGGCTGGTTGATCAGGATCGTATCCGCGCCCGAGGCCATTGCCTCGAGCAAGGCCGAGTTCACGTCAGGCGCGCCGGGGTTCAGCAACACGGTCGTGCCCTGCCCACCGCGCGACGCCATGAAATCGTTCACCGCGCCGCACGACCAGATGCCGTTGTTGGGAATGTTCAGACCAATGCAGGCGACGTGGGTCGCGCCCAGTTCCTCGACCGCATATTGCGCCGCACCCAGGTTCGACGGAAGCGGCCCCTGATTGGTCGACACGATGTTCGGCGTCTCGAAGCATTCCGAGATGGCGCAGGCCGACGCCATGACCATGATCCCGGCTTCTTCATAAGTGTTCGCGTTCACCGCCATTTCGATGAAACTGCCGTTGCCGACCATCGCGACCGTGGCCGTGTCATTGACCAAACGCGCAGCAGCCTGCGCGGCCGCCTCAGGGTTCCATTGGTCGTTTTCTACCAGATATTCGATCGGGCGCCCGTGGATGCCACCGTTGGCATTGACGCAGTCAAAGTAAGCAGCCGCCGAATCCGTCGACGACGACCAGTCGCCCGGCGCAGCGTCGCCATAGATGCCGCCGACAAGGATCGGCGCGCCGGTGGCGGCCTGACCGGTATTCATGCCGCAGCTCTGCGCCATCGCCTGCCCCGACAGACTTGCGCCGACGAGCAGCGCCAGCGCCCCCAGTTTCCGTGAAATACGCATGTGTTGGTTCCTCCCGTTGCGCCGACAAGGGCCACATGGGCCAGATGCCGGTCTTTTTTGCCTCCGCCGCGCCCCTGTCGCCTCGCGCGATGCGCCCGGAGCGGCAGCCAATGCTTGCCATCCCGGTCTTGCCTGCGCACCGTGCCTGGCCGGAGTGTCGCGGCCGGACTTTTCCTCCCCTTGCGCCCAGAGAGCGCAGAATCACCCTAGGACCGCTGTGTTTGGTTTTTGCTTGGCATACTGTTCTGAGATCCCCGGCAGTTCGTCCATCTGATGCTTCAGACGCGGCGCCTGCACATCGCGGTGATGTTCCATAAGGCTGGCCTGGCGGGTCTACTGGCACGACTGGTCACGCCCTGCACCCCGGTCTCGTTCGTCCGCGAACCCCGCGCAGACTTCTGGGACGAGCGGTGCTGAAGGTCGCTCGGGACTCGCCCGATGACGTAACAGACACTGTTCTTGGTGAACGAGTGATGGACCCTATTTGTTAACCGCCACATCACACGCCCAGCGCGTCCTGTGACAATTCTGAGGAACAACAATGTGATAGCGGAAAAATGGTGCCCGGGGGCAGATTTGCGAAATGCACTCCCGTAGCGACATCATAACCGATAGTGCCTTGTTTTTCAAAGGCTAAGAATCTTTTTGCGGAATGCTTCCTTCATTCACACGGCCAAAACTTGTCCAAAAAGCCACACCCTCGCGTTGAATCGCGGCCTTCTTGTTCAACGCGATTGGCACCTGCCCGCGCACAACGTATGGCTTAGCGTAGCCTTTTGCGTTCCACTTTAGACGAGTTCCGGATTTCCACATGACTTCCCCCCGTTACGACGTTGCTGAGTTGCGGTTGGCGCGGCGGGCTGGGGGTGGGTTGCTGGGGGCTGCGTTTTTATTCAGCATCTTCGTAAACCTTCTGATGCTGACCGGGCCTTTGTTCATGCTGCAGGTCTATGACCGGGTTCTGGGCTCACGGTCTTAGGAAACTCTGGTTGCCTTGTTCCTGCTGGTTGCGGTGCTCTACGCGCTGATGGGGCTTTTGGATTATGCGCGTGGCCGGGTTCTTGCCCGGTTCGGGGCAAGGTTTCAGACGGCGCTGGATGATCGGGTGTTTGACGCGGTTCTTCGCCGCTCGATCCTGCCAAAGTTTCGGGCTTCGCCGGCTGAAGGATTGTGTGATCTGGAAACCATCCAATCAGTTTTCACATCGCCCGCGATGCTGGCCCTGTTCGACGTGCCCTGGACGCCGCTTTTCGTGGCGGCGGTTTTTGTCTTGCATCCTTTCCTTGGGTGGTTGGCCGTCCTGGGCGGAGGCGCGCTCATCACACTCACACTGCTCAACAACAGCTTGACCAAACAACGCGTTGGCGGAGCACAGGCGGCGTCGGCGCAGGCCAACGGATTCGCGGAACAGACGCGCGGTGCCAGTGAAATTGTCCTGTCGCAAGGCATGCAGGCGCATATGCGTGATCGCTGGCAGGGACTGCGCGAATCGGCGCAGGAGAACACAGTCGCCGCCAGCGATTGGACCGGAGCCTTCACGGCCTTTACCAAAACCTTCCGCCTCTTCTTGCAATCGGCCATCCTGGCGCTTGGGGCCTGGCTGGTGCTTGATAATCAGATGACCGGCGGCGGCATCGTGGCCAGCTCGGTTCTGCTGGGGCGCGCTCTGGCCCCGATCGAGCAATCCATCGGCCAGTGGGCGCTCGTGCAAAAGGCGCTTTCGGGCTGGAAATCGCTCAGCGAACTGCTGCGGACAACGCCCCCTGAAGAGCACCGCCATCTACTGCCCGCGCCCAAACCCGCCTTGTGGGTCTACGGGATCACGGTCATCGCGCCCGGGGCCAAGCAACCCACCTTGACCGGCCTTCGCTTTGGCGTCGCACCCGGGCAGGCGCTTGGCATCATCGGGCGCAGCGGGTCGGGCAAATCGACGATTGCTAAAGCCCTACTGGGTCTCATTCCCGTCGCTTCCGGGGAAATTCGCTTTGGGGGTGCGACGCTCGATCAATACGGATCGGAAACCCTGGGACGCTTCATCGGCTATTTTGTTATGCAAGTTGGAGCAACTCTTCGAATGTCATTGCTTTGCTTTCTCACCGTTGAAAACAGACCGGTAAACGCTGAACAGTAGCACGGGATGTGCAATAAGAATAAATGGAATGGAAATAAGTCTCGCAATCTCAAATGGGTTAAAGTTGAAAATAAAAACATCAACAGCCAAAATGGCTGTCATTAGAACAAAGAAAGCAGAAGCGCTCTCATTCGCTCGGTATTGCTCGGCTGTTTGGTGTTCTTTAAGCTTTAACTGAACTACAATCGCGGATCCTGCGAAAAATACGACTAGCAATACCGGGCCAATGGCTGGTCCTGTCAAATTGCTAATTCCTCGTGATAGTAAAATTAATCCGAAACACCCAATGTAAAACACCGAAGAGATTATGCAGTAAAAGAAAACTCCCTTGCGAGCAGTGGAGTATTGAGTGTTTTCGTTCATTTGCAAGACGGCTTATAAGAACTGTACATAGGGTCCCGGAAGGCAATCACTATCGCGTTTCGCTTTCTTGTTGTCTATTCATAAGCAAGTGTGTTTGAGTAGCCTCTTTCTCGCTGACATCGCTCCGTTATGTCGCGGTTGCGCACATGGAACTGAGTACTCGCCACAGTTGCCGCGCGCTCAAACACCGCCAGATAAGCCCGGAGGTCCGCCAAAACACTCGCCCCAAACACCTTGTGAATCACCAATTTCTGACTCTCCATTGGCAGCAGATTATCAATCCAAGCGCGACTCGCAAGACTGTTTCCACGCTATGCGTGAATTGTTACAGATGTTTGGCAATTGCGGCGGTCCAAACCTAGCAAAAGGGTGGCCGAACAAACACCCCGGCCACCCCGCTCCTGCGATCAGGAGTGTAGATCGGGGCCTTCAGCGGAGCTTCAGCCGTTTCTCGGACCGACATAAACCTCCTCATGCGGTGTGCCTAATATCATCTGGCAATTCGATCCGCGTCGCGTCGCCCCGCAGGTCGATCTCGGTGATGCCCAGCTGGCTGAGGGTCTTGGCCTCGGTGGTGCCGTCAGCCTTGGTCACCATCACCTTGAAGCTGCCAAACGTGCTGTCCGCCGCCGTCAGCTTGCCGTCGCCATTGGTGTCAAAGACCGACCGCAGGGCCTCCAGGTCGCTCGTCGCGCTGGGGTCCCAGTCGGTGAAGATACCCCGCTTCTCGCTGATCGCGCCATCGCCCGAGACGTCGTAGAACAGCACCCCATCCCCCGCCGCCGCCCAGGCCGTCCGGTGCTTCAGCCCATCGCCGCCATCGACGAAATGGGTCGATTGGGAGAGTTCGGTGACCGAGATGCCGTTGCCGTCTAGGTCGAGGACAACAGGCTGGGGGCCTTCCTTGTCGGGGTCGTATTCGGGAGGGCCTTCGTGGTCTTCTTCTCCGGCCGAGAGTCCGAGATCGGCTATAGCTTGCTCTGCACGCTCTTCGAGATCGCGTTGGCGTTCTACTTCGGCCACGATGTCGGCAATGCCCTCCGGCTTTGCTTCCGGGGAGGGGGAAGTCAGGGGCGCTAATGGAGTGGTTCGTATGTTGTTCGACTGCTCTAACCCGGGCTCCTGCCAAGGGCCCCTAGGGTCGAAAATACTGAACTCACCGCGAGGACCGCTAATTCTCCCGCCAGTTCGATCAAGAAGATCGGGAACCGATTCATCGTCACTCAAATTTTCAAGTATCAACGATACTCGCACGTCAGATGTGTGGTTAATTGTAACGCCTGACCTAACCATTGCCTCGATTGTATCTCGAACGCTTTCTTGAGTAGGAGGCAAACCAAAGAACTCCCGAAGTGGTGAATTGGGAATACTTGCGGTGCGCCCGATATAGTTATTCACTTCATCCATAATCTCACTTGCGACTGAATAGGTTGGGCGACCGCTCGCTCTGGACTGCACGCGATCTTGCTCTGTAACGCCACCGTTTGCAAACTCATTAAAGGTGCCTAATGCCTAGGCCAAATATTCTGCCACAGTTCTATTCGCCAAAACCGGTGATACGCTTGGCAACACAAGATTCTGAATATAAGTGACCGTTATCGCGCTTGTCCCAGCATGCCTAAAGGCGTCTACTGGAGAGTTTGTCGCTGGATGATCTGTGAAATCATTGCCAAAAAGGCCTCGCTCGTACCCTTCGTTGTTAAAATCTCCAAACAACTCTTGAGCATAGCTTCTAACATCACCAAGAATGGACATACCTCGGTCCCTCTCTACAAACTGCCAATTACGATCGAGACGCCGTAACCAACTGATCCCCTACTTGGGGCCTCGACATCCACAGCCGTCAAGGAAACTAACGACGCACTCTCGACAGTTTGACAGTGCCGGGTTCCATCTTCGAACCCGAATCGTTCAATGACTCCTTCATTGACGTCATAATCACCAATCCTGACCGAACTGCGATTTACCATGATGAACACCACCCCCTGATCGCCAAGGCTGAGGCTGACAAAGACTTGGTGCTCAGGAACTGTTACCCGGTCGGAGTCATCATATGGCAGATAGCGGCAAATTTCGCTTCCCTCAGGTACGGGCATGGCGAAAATCGTATCGCCCGTAACCGGGTTGACGGGTGGAAAAATTTCAAGGGCGATTCTGCCTGCCGAAAAGAGTGTATTGACGGTATAACCAGCGACCACGCCGACCACGCCAACCAACGCAAGCATATGCTTGGAGCTTCGGCGCGTTCGAACTCCACCGTCACTATTACGCTGCAAGGTTCATCTCCATGATACGCACGCCGTCCTCATCCGCCATTAGGATCATGTCGGCCACGGTGCCGGTGCTGCCATTGGCGTATTTGAACGTGGTCTTGCCAGTGATCGCCGAGCCATCGGGCAGCTCGATCCGTGTTGCATCGCCCATCAGGTCGATCTCGGTGATGCCCAGCTGGCTGAGGGTCTTGGCCTCGGTGGTGCCGTCAGCCTTGGTCACCATCACCTTGAAGCTGCCAAACGTGCTGTCCGCCGCCGTCAGCTTGCCGTCGCCATTGGTGTCAAAGACCGACCGCAGGGCCTCCAGGTCGCTCGTCGCGCTGGGGTCCCAGTCGGTGAAGACATACTCCCGCTTCTCGCTGATCTCGCCATCGCCCGATACGTCATAGAAGAGGACGCCATCCCCCGCCGCCGCCCAGGCCGTCCGGTGCTTCAGCCCATCGCCGCCATCGACGAAATGGGTCGATTGGGAGAGTTCGGTGACCGAGATGCCGTTGCCGTCTAGGTCGAGGATGATGGGGTTGTTTGCTCTCTGCACCGACTCTAGCATCGAAATAGGATTGATGAGGTATCCGCGAAGCCCCAGAAAGAAAGCGTCAAGCATTCCTCTTTCAATCTGAGGCTGCACTTCGTTAATAAACTCGACCGCTTCATAAAGCGCGTCGACAGTGCTTTCTAGCCCATAGGCGACATTGGCGCCCACAACATCTGTCGAATTATAGGCATATGCTGCCACACTATTAGCAAACGAAGAGAAATCTTGAACGGGTTCGCCTGTGGCGACGTAGTCCCATGCAGCATCATAAGCGTATTGGGCGCCTTGTTTCCCGGCTTCCTGGCCGATATAAGCCAATGGAATTGAAGCAGGAGTGCCCGCTCCGATAGCCGTTCCAAGTGCACCGCCAGCCAGCGTTCCGCCAAACCCCACAATTGTACGACCGACGTTTCTGACGCTGAGTTCACCTTCCATCCAATACCCAGCAATTTCGCCCAATTCGCCAACGCCAGGCACCCTCCCTGTATATACTTGCGTTGCTCCAGACAAGAGATTAGCCGCATCCGCGCGATCCACTTCGCCATCTGCAACTGCGCGCGTGACAGTGGTAAGACCAAAGTTCACACCATTTACCACTCTGCCAGCGCTTGTTGGTAGCCCGGATGGCGTTTCCAACGGAACATTCAGCGCATTGGCGGCAAGGCCCGTACCAGATCGCCAAGTTACCGAAGCAGCCCCTGTAACGATATTGACAGCTGTTAAATTGCCGTTTTCCTCATGCTGAGAATTGTAGCTCCAGTATCCCGGCGCGTTCGGATTGCCAGGATTGTTGCCAGTATTCAGATATGTATTAGTGAATATTGTCGCGTCGTGCCAAGAAATCTGTTTTCCTCTCTTAAAACATCCAAAAAATCGGTTTTTTCAATATCAACCCCGAAGTCGTCTCCCGCTGAAACGCTTGCGATCGCCGATCCTTTGTCGTTGCTTTGGGTGTCTTTCATTTTCTTTCTTCCCGATTCACTTTGGCGCCGTCAGGCTAAAGCAAAAAGCTTCGCTGAGTTGATTACCGAATCTGACTTAATCTAAAAGAGAAGAAGCATCTCTCAATGTAATCTCAATTGATTGCCCAGGCGCAAAAGGCCCCCGATATAGAGTGCGCAGCAGTAAGCGATGAAAGCCCGAAAGCGCGCGGTCTGTTTCGGCAAAACCTTCGGGAACATGTTCGAGCCAGTCAAATGACGTAGCGAAATCATTCCCTTCGTCGATCCCCATTGAGTTGAAGAATTCTTCACCGATGCAGATTCTCATGGTCGCATCATCAATATTTGTCTTTATCCATATATGCGCGTCTCTGACTATTCCGTCGTCGAACTCGCGTCCGATTGTGGCGCACGGGACACCCTCATCCATGAAGGCTCTGAATATTTCAGCTCGCAATTCCGGGTCCGGGTGACCTGCCACTGGTCTTTCATCCAGCTGCGACCGGAGCCGGTTGCTGATTGCCTTGCCTGCGGATTTTGGACCGCCGGAAGGTGGAGTTTCCGGCCTTGATCACGACGGCTGGCTGGTGACGCCGTCGCGAAAGTGTAGCGCGCTCGGTACGTTGTAACCGATGGCGCTGTGTGGTCGATCGTCGTTGTAGTGTCTGCGCCAATCCTCCAGCTTTTCGGCTGCGTCCGCAAGGCTCATGAACCAATGGGCGTTCAAACATTCGGACCTGAGCTTGCTGTTGAATGCCTCGATGAAGCCGTTGTCGGTCGGTTTGCCTGGGCGCGAGAAGTCCAAGGTCACCTGCTTGGCGTAGGCCCACAGATCGAGGTCGCGGGAAACGAATTCGCTTCCATTATCCACCCTGATTGTCTTCGGGTAGCCGACTGATCGGCAGATCCGTTCGAGGGTCCGGACCACATCTTCGCCGCGATACTGAAACCGCACGTCCGTCGCCGGGCAATAGCGCGAATGCGTGTCAACGATGGTCAGGATCCGCAGCTTCTTGCCCAGGGCGAGCTGGTCGTGAACAAAATCCATGGCCCAGACATCGTTCGGCCCAACCGCCTCGGCGCGATCCTCACGGAGCTTGGCCTTCACCCTCCGCTTTGGCGTCTTATTCCGCAATTGAAGGCCTAAAGATCTGTAAACATTATAAACCTTCCTGATGCTTACGTCCCAGCCTTCGCGGTCCAGGACAATATAGACGCGGCGGTAGCCGTAGCGAACACGCGTCTCGCAGATCTCCTTGATCCGCCGCTTCAACTCTGCCGGATCGGTGCGGCGGGACTTGTAGTGATAGCTTGATCGGTCAAAGCGCAGGGCCCCACACGCCCTGCGGATCGAGACCGCCCAATCTGCGCACATCCCGCGGACCAGTTCTCGCGCCCGTTCCGGCTTCAAAGCTTTCGGCGCACGATATCCTGCAACATTTCCCGATCAAGCGTCAGGTCCGCGACGATCCGCTTCAGCCTGGCGTTCTCATCCTCGAGCTGCTTCAATCGCCGCATCTCGTCAGGAAGAAGCCCGCCATATTTCTTCTTCCAGGCGAAGTAAGTCGATTGACCAATCCCCGCCTTGCGGCAGATCTCTGCCACGGGCGTGCCTTCCTCGCCTTGCTTCAGGATGAACGCCTTCTGCGCCTCCGTGAACCGTGATGCCTTCATCGTTCTCAGCTCCTCTCCCAGCCTGGGAAGCCTAGCCGAAAACTCCAGATTCAAACGGTCCAGTTTTCAGGGGGCAGAGCAGGTTCTTGTCTGTGTCCGCAAAGCTGCCGCCGTAAGATTATGCTACCGCCGGTCAATTTACTGCGAAAATAAGCGACGTGCGCAGCGCGCCCGAAGGGCGACCGCGCATTGATTTCTCGCCCGCCGGCTCTAGCACCCTGACGTGCCCCCTTACCGAATGAACGTCCCGTTGTTCAGCTCGCGGAACGCCTGTTGCAATTCGGCGCGGGTGTTCATGACGATGGGGCCGTGCCAGGCGACGGGTTCCTGGATCGGCTGGCCCGAGACCAGCAGGAAGCGCACCCCCTCGGGGCCCGAGCGCACCACGATCTCGTCGCCCGTGCCAAAGCGCACCAAGGTGCGGTTGCCCGTCAGGTCGCGGATGTTGAGCTCCTCGCCGTTGAACTCTTTTTCGACCTTGATGCCGACCGGGTTCGACGCATCGCGGAACGTCCCCGCCCCGGCAAAGACATAAGCGAAGGTGTTGGCATAGGTATCGACCTTCAGCACCTTGCGGGTGTTCGGCGGCACCGACACATCCAGAAACAGCGGATCGGCCGCGACGCCATCCACCGGGCCGCGCTTGCCCCAGAAACTGCCGGTGATGATGCGCACGGCGGTGCCGTCATCATCGACAACGGTGTCGATGTCGCTGCCCTTGACATCCTGATAGCGCGGCGCGGTCATTTTCAGGCTGCGCGGCAGGTTGGCCCAAAGCTGGAACCCGTGCATCTGGCCCTTGGCGTTGCCCAGGGGCATCTCCTGATGGAGGATGCCCGATCCGGCGGTCATCCACTGCACCGCGCCCGCGCCCAGCCGGCCCTTGTTGCCCAGAGAGTCACTGTGCTCGACCGTGCCCGCCAGCACATAGGTGATCGTCTCGATCCCCCGGTGCGGATGCCACGGAAAGCCCTTGCGATAAAGCGCCGGGTCATCGTTGCGAAAGTCGTCCAGCAACAGGAACGGATCGGCTTCGGTCGGGTCGCCGAAGCCGAAAACGCGGTGCAGGTGAACGCCCGCGCCTTCCATCGTGGGTTGGGCCTTGGTGATCTTGGTGACGGGGCGAAAGGTCATGGCGGGTCTCCTGCAAGGGTTACCCGGGATATGGGCGCGCCATGCCGATTGTCCAGCACACGGCCCTGTGCGCGCATGCGCAGATACTGTTCGCCGTGGCTTCGCCCAGTGGCCCGTCAGTGGGCGTCCTGCGCCCCTTCGGCCAGCACATAGCGCGCATCGCAATAGGGGCAATCGACCGACCCGGTCTCGTGCGGGATCGTCAGCCAGACGCGCGGATGGCCCAGCGCGCCTTCCCCTCCGTCGCAGGCGATGCGGCGCGATGTAACGGTGCGGGTTTCCGGGGCGGGATGCGCGGGCTGTGCGGACATCGGCGTTTCCTTGTATCGACGGGCCCGAGGGCCTATGCAGACTGGTGCAGACAATACCCCATTGCCGGGCAGGAGCAAGATGACCGAACACGCCATCGCGATCGAAGGGTTGAAAAAGACCTATGCCGCTTCGGGCAAGGCTGGCCCGAAAGAGGCGCTGAAGGGGATCGACCTGACAATCCCGCGCGGCTCGGTTTTCGGGCTTCTGGGCCCGAACGGCGCGGGCAAGTCGACCTTGATCAACATCATGGCCGGGCTGGTGCTGAAAACCTCGGGGCGGGTGCGCATCTGGGGGTTCGATCAGGATGTGAACCCCCGCCAGTCCCGCGCGGCCATCGGCGTGATGCCGCAGGAACTGAACATCGACCCGTTCTTTTCCCCGCGCGAAGCGCTGGAGGTTCAGGCGGGCCTCTACGGCGTGCCCAAGCGCGAGCGGCGCACCGACGAGATCCTGCGCTTGATCGGCCTGACCGACAAGGCAGGCGCCTATGCCCGGACCCTTTCCGGGGGGATGCGCCGCCGTCTGTTGCTGGGCAAGGCGCTGGTCCATGCGCCGAGGGTGCTGGTGCTGGATGAACCCACGGCAGGGGTCGATATCGAACTGCGTCAGATGCTTTGGGACAATGTGCGCATGCTGAACCGGCAGGGCGTGACGGTCATCCTGACGACGCATTACCTGGAAGAAGCGCAAGAGATGTGCGACCAGATCGCCATCATCGACAAAGGGCAGGTGATCGTGCGCGATTCCACCGCCGCGATCCTGTCGCGGATGGATGCCAAGACGCTGCTGGTGCGCCCCGAAAGCGTCGCCCCCGCCGTCACCCTCCCCGAAGGCGTTACGCGCGAGGATAAGCCCGATGGCTGGATCGCCTTTCACTATCCCCGCAGCCGGGTGAACGCGGGTCAGATCCTCGCCGCCCTATCGGTGGCAGGCGTCACAGTGGCCGACCTGTCGACCGCAGAACCGGATCTCGAGGACGCCTTCCTCGAACTCACCCGCGCCTGATCCTCACCTTGTCGACAATACTCCGGGGGTGAATGCCGAAGGCAGAGGGGCAGCGCCCCGCTTACCGCAGTCCGCCGACGGGATCACCGGAAAGAACATTCCGCCGGACCACAGGCCGAACCACTCCGCGCCTTCATGCAGGTGATGCGTGCCAAGGTCGACCAGCCGATAGAAGCTCTTGCGATCGATCAGCGCCTCCAGCCCGGCTCGGATCATGACATACGGTGCCGGTTCCCCGGTTTCGGGGTCGCGTTCGACGCGGATCGGGTGTTCGGGCCCGGCGACCGCGAAATCGCCGACATTGGTTTCGAAGGTCAGCAATTGCGCCGACCCCGCGTTTTCGGCGGTGAAATCGACGGCGACGAACGGGGCATCATCGACGGTGATCCCGACCTTTTCGACCGGGGTGACCAGGAAATACTTCCCGTCCTCCAGCTTCAGGATCGTCGAGAACAGCCGCACCAGCGTCGCCCGGCCAATCGGCGTGCCCAGATAAAACCAGGTGCCGTCGCGGGCGATCCTGATGTCGAGATCCCCGCAAAAGGGCGGGTTCCACAGGTGAACAGGCGGAAGGCCCCCGGCCTTCGCGGCCTTGGTGGCCGCCCGTGCGAGGGAATCTGCAGTCGGTGTCACATTGTCTTGTGTCGTCATGGTTTTTCGCAACTTGTTCTGGGCTTGCACCCCCAGTGTGCCATATAACCCGCTGAAGTGGAAAATCACGCCCGGAGGACGCGGATGAGCGAGACCCTGTTGCCCCAGATCGAAGCCTTGGCCGCGCGCCTCGCCGAAGCCCGCGCCGCCATCGCCCCGCGCTTCATCGGGCAGGAAACGGTGGTCGATCTGTCGCTGACGGCGCTTCTGTCGGGTGGTCATGCCCTGTTGGTCGGTTTGCCGGGCCTTGGCAAGACGCGATTGGTCGACACGCTGGCCCGGGTGATGGGCCTGCAATCGAACCGAATCCAGTTCACGCCCGACCTGATGCCCGCCGATATTCTGGGGTCCGAGGTGCTGGAAACCACCGACGACGGACGCCGGGCGTTCCGGTTCGTCGAAGGGCCGGTGTTCTGCCAGCTGCTGATGGCCGATGAAATCAACCGCGCCAGCCCGCGCACCCAATCCGCGCTGTTGCAGGCCATGCAAGAACGCGAGGTGACCATCGCCGGGCAGCATCGCCCGCTGGGTGCGCCGTTCCACGTGCTGGCCACGCAAAACCCGATCGAGCAAGAGGGCACCTATCCCTTGCCTGAGGCGCAGCTCGACCGCTTTCTGGTGCAGATCGATGTCGATTATCCCGACCGTGCGACCGAGCAGGCGATCCTTGTGGCGACCACCGGGACAGAAGATGCCGCTGTGGCCGAGGTGTTTTCGGGCGCTGACCTGCTGGCCGCGCAGACCCTCATCCGGCGGATGCCGGTGGGCGACAGCGTGGTGGCGGCGATCCTTGATCTTGTTCGGGCCTGCCGCCCTGCCACCGCCGAATCGGATCCCACGCTGAAGGACAGTCTGGCTTGGGGCCCCGGCCCGCGCGCCGCGCAGGCCCTGATGCTGTCGGTGCGCGCGCGCGCCCTGTTGCAGGGCCGGCTGGCGCCGTCGGTCGAGGATGTCGTGGCCCTTGCCCGTCCCGTGCTGGTGCACCGCATGGCCCTCAGCGTTGCGGCGCGGGCGCGTGGGGAAAGCCTGCATTCCATCATTGACCGCGTCGCCGACCGCGTGTCGGGTTCGGCCAGGAGCGCGGCGTGAGCGCAACGCGGTCGACCGATCTGCGCAGTGCCGCCGAGGCCCTGTCAGGCGCGCTGCCGCCCCTGCTGGTGGCGGCCGATCACTTGGCGAACAGCGTCCTGCCGGGTGCTCATGGTCGACGTCGAACCGGCCCGGGGACCGAATTCTGGCAATTCCGGCCCTTGGCGGCGGGTGACCCGGTGGCCCGCGTCGACTGGCGGCGGTCGGGACGCGGCGACGACCTGTTCATCCGTGAAACCGAATGGCAGGCCGCGCGGGCGGTGTCGATCTGGGTGGATGGCGGCGCAGCGATGAGCTTTGCCAGCAAGGCGGCGCTGGGCAGCAAGGCGGATCGCGCGCGCTTGTTGGCGATGGCGCTTGCGCTGGTGCTGTTGCGCGGGGGCGAACGCGTCGGGCTGGCCGATGGCACAACGCCCCCCGGTGCAGGCCGGTCGCAGGCGCATATTCTCGCCCAAGCGCTGGGCGATCCGGCAGGGGTGGGCGCGGAACACGTCGCGCCGGATCTGGGGGCGGCACCCACTGGCGGGCATGTGGTGCTGTTCTCGGACTTCCTGGGGGATCTGGGCCCTGTCGAGGCTGCGCTGGCACAGGCAGCGCATCGGGCAATCCGCGGCATCATCGTGCAGGTTCTGGACCCGGTCGAGGAGAGCTTTCCGTTCGACGGTCGAACCCGCTTCGAAAGCCTGTCCGGCCATCTCGATTTTGAAACACAGCGGGCATCTGACCTGCGCGAGGCCTATCTGGGGCGCTTGGCGGCGCGCAAGGCCCGACTTGCCGGGTTGGCGGCGCAGGCTGGCTGGCACGCAACGACCCTGCACACCGACCGAACCGCCGCCGAAGGGCTGCTGTGGCTGTATCAGGCCTTGGGGGGAGGCGCGCGATGACGCTGTTCCCCGCTATCGGTTTCACGACGCCCGCGCTGTTGCTTGCGCTGCTGGCGCTGCCTGTTCTGTGGTGGCTGCTGCGCGCGGTTCCGCCGGCGCCCGTTCGGCGCCACTTTGCGGGGATCGCGCTGCTGTTGGGCCTGCGCGAGAAGGATCCCGAAAGTCAGCGCACGCCTTGGTGGCTGCTGATGCTGCGCATGGCGATCCTGTCGGCGCTGATCGTCGCTTTCGCGGGCCCCGTCCTGAACCCGGCGACGCGGACACAGGGCAACGGACCGCTGCTGGTGGTGATGGATGCTGGCTGGGCTGCGGGCCGGGACTGGCCGCGCCGTATCGATCATGTGGCTGCCCTTCTGGACAGCGCGCGCACCGATGGCCGGCCCGTCGCGCTGCGCTTGCTGGGTCCGGCCTCGGCTGGTCCGCTGGTCTTTCATCCTGCCGATTACTGGCAGGAACGTCTGCCGGGGCTGACCCCCGTCGCGTGGTCGCCCCCATCCGAGGATCTTGGTGCGCTGCCCGACGATGTCGAGGTCGTCTGGATCTCGGACGGCGTTGCCGGGCAAGGGCGGGAAGGGGTGCTGGCGCAGGTTCCGGCGCCGCGGATCATTCAGCCCGACACGCCGCTGGTTGTTCTTTCGGCGCCCTTGTTCGATGGCCAGCAGGTCCGCGTTCCCGCGCAGAGGCTGGGGCCGCCCCGCGCGGGGGAAACGGTTGTCGCCATCGGGCGCGATCCTGCCGGGGTCGAGCGGGTGCTGGCACGCGCGCCGCTGAGCTTTGTCCCAGTCGAAGATGGCCGCGCGACGGGCGAAGCCTTGTTCGACGTGCCGCCGGAACTGCGTAACCGTATCGTGCGCTTCGAGGTCGAGGGCCTGCGCGGCGCGGGGGCTGTCAGCCTTGCCGATGACGGGTTGCAGCGGCGCAAGGTCGGCCTGCTGAGCATCCGCCAAGGGTCCGAGGAACTCGCCCTGTTGTCGCCCCTGCATTATCTGCGGCAAGCCCTCGAACCGACGGCCGATCTGGTGGAATCGGCGGTGCTGGATGATTTGCTGCTGGCAGGACCCGACGTGATCGTGCTGCCTGACCTGCCACAAGTCACCCCGGCCGAGAGCGACGCGCTGGTGTCATGGCTGAACGCGGGCGGGTTGCTTTTGCGGTTCGCGGGGCCACGGCTGGCCGGCGCGGGCGCGGGCAATGATGCTGCTCTGGGGGGCGGCGGTCTGGCTGACGATCCGCTTTTGCCGGTTCGGCTGCGGGCCGGTGGCCGGACGGTGGGCGGCGCGATGAGCTGGGGCGACCCGCGCGGTCTGGCACCCTTTGCCGAGGGTTCGCCCTTTGTGGGCCTTCCCGTGCCCGAGGATGTCGGGATTCGCGCGCAAGTTCTGGCCCAACCCTCGCCCGAACTGGCCGAACGCACCATTGCCGCGCTCGCCGATGGCACACCGCTGGTGACCCGGCGCCAGCAGGGCGCCGGGCAGATCGTGCTGTTCCACGTGACCGCGAATGCCGATTGGTCGAACCTGCCCTTGTCGGGATTGTTCGTGCAGATGTTGGACCGGTTGCTGGGTTCGACCCGCATGAACCGCGTTGCCGCCGCTGAACTGGTTGGCACGATGTGGCAACCCCAAGCCTTGCTGGACGGATTCGGCGATCTTCGGGACGCCGATGACCGCGCTGCCGTGCGGGGCGAAGACCTTGCCCTTGCCATGGCGCAGCCGGGGCCCGACACGCCGCCGGGGCTGTATGACGGACCCGGCCAGCGCCGGGCCATCAACGCCATTCCGGCTGATTACGTGTTGACGCCCGAGGCTTGGCCCACGGGCCTTCAGGTTGAAACCGACCAGCCCTCGCCCGAGGTTTCGTTGGCGCCGCCCCTCTTGGTTGCGGCCCTGCTGCTGCTGGCGGCTGATGCCGCTGCGACCTTGGCCCTTGGGGGCCGTCTGCTGGCGGCGATGGTCCTGGCCATGGCATTGGTGCCCGCGCCGAGGGCCGGCGCGCAGGCCCTTCTTCCCGGTGATGCGCGCCTGCTGCAAGCGACCGAACGCGTCGTTCTGGGGGCTGTCAGTTCGGGCAATGCACAAGTCGATGCCGTGGCGCTGGAAGGGCTGCGCGGTTTGTCGAATGCTCTGACCTTGCGCAGTTCCGTCGAACCCGGTCAGCCGATGGCGGTCGACCCTGAGACGGACGACCTGTCGGTTTTTCCGTTCCTGTACTGGCCGGTCCTGCCCGAGAGTCCGCTTCCGGGGGCCGAGGCCGTGGCCCGGATCAATCGCTATCTACGTTCGGGGGGGATGATCCTGTTCGACACGCGCGATGCCGACACCGCGGCCTTGACGGGCGCGACAACAGCGGCGGCACGGCGGTTGCGGCAGATCGCGGCCGGTCTGGACATTCCAATGTTGGAACCGGTGCCAGCTGACCACGTGCTCACGCGCACCTATTACCTTCTGGGAGACTTCCCCGGCCGATATCAAGGTGGCACCGTCTGGGTCGAGGCAGCGCCGGCCGATGCCGAACAGGCCGAGGGGATGCCGTTCCGGATGTTGAACGACGGGGTCTCTCCCGTCGTCATCGGCGCGAATGATTGGGCGTCGGCCTGGGCGGTTGATGAACGCGGCGCCCCCAGCGTGCCGGTGGGCCGGGGCTCGACAGGTGAACGTCAGCGCGAGATCGCATTGCGGTTCGGGATCAACCTGATCATGTACGTGCTTTCGGGGAACTACAAATCCGATCAGGTGCATGTACCGGCCCTGCTGGAAAGGTTGGGGCAATGAACGGGGCGGAACTGGTTTTCGATCCTGGTTTCGGATGGGCGGTTGTCGCTGTCCTCGGGGTTCTGGCGCTGGGCGTGACAGCCTTGTCGATCTGGCGCGGGCTGATCGGCTGGCCATGGCGCGCGTTGGCGATGGCGGTGTTGCTGGCGGCTTTGGCGAACCCGTCCTTGCAGACCGAAGACCGCCGCCCTCTGGGCGATATCGCGGTGGTTCTGCGCGACGAGACAGGCTCTAACCTGCTGTCGGATCGCGCCGAACAAACGGCCGAGGCCGAGGCGGAACTGGTGCAGGCCCTGACGGATATGGGGGTTGAGGCACGCGTATCCGTCTTGCGAGATGCGCCCGACGACGGGGGCAGCGCCCTTCATCGCGCCTTGTCCGAGAGCCTCGCCGAGGTGCCGCGCGACCGCCTGTCCGGTGTGTTTGTGCTGTCGGACGGCTTGGCGCATGATACCTTGTCCGATGACCTTCCCGCTGCGCCCGTGCATCTGGTGCAGACCGGTCGCGCAGAGGATTGGGATCGCCGCGTCGTGATCCGCAATGCCCCGGCATACGGAATTCTGGGCGAGGAATTGACCTTTGTCCTGCGGATCGAGGACGACGGCGCAGTGCCGGCGGATCAACGCGGCGTTCCGGTGGCGTTGGGCTATGCGCTCAATGGCGAACCTATGCGACAGGCGATGGTGCCAGTGGGCCGCGACATGCCCCTGACGCTGACGCTGGACCACGGCGGGCTAAACGTGCTGCATTTCGTTCTCGATCCGGCGCCGGGCGAATTGACCGACCGCAACAATCAGGCCGTTGTCCAGATCAATGGAATCCGCGACCGTTTGCGTGTGTTGCTGGTGTCGGGCGAACCGCACACGGGCCAGCGGACATGGCGAAACCTTCTGAAGTCCGACCCCGCCGTGGATCTGGTGCATTTCACCATCTTGCGTCCGCCGGGCCGGCAGGATGGCGTTCCGACAAACGAGTTGTCGTTGATCGCCTTTCCGACGCGCGAACTGTTCATCGAAAAGATCGACGAGTTCGACCTGATCATCTTCGACCGGTATCGGCGGCGGGGGATCTTGCCGAACGCCTATTTCCAGCGAATCCGCGAGTATGTCGAACAGGGTGGCGCGTTGCTGATCGCCGGGGGCGATGAACTGGCGGGGGCCGAGAGCCTGTCCTATTCGCCGCTGGGTCAGATCATGCCGGCGCAGCCGACCGCGCGGGTTTTCTCGCAAGGGTTCCTGCCGATGCTGTCCGACCTTGGCGGGCGGCACCCCGTTACTGCCGAACTGGCGGCCAACTGGCCCGGGCAAGACGGCGTTCCGGGGTGGGGCCGCTGGCTGCGGCAGGTCGAACTGGCGCCGCTGCGCGGGACCACGATCATGACGGGCATCGACGACAGCCCGCTGCTGGTCCTCGACCGGGTGGGCGAGGGGCGGATCGCGGTGCTGGGGTCCGATCAAGCTTGGCTTTGGGACAGGGGTTTCGAAGGCGGTGGGCCGCAGGCGGAATTGCTGCGGCGGCTGGCGCATTGGCTGATGGCCGAATCCGATCTGGAAGAAGAAGCCCTGCAGGCCGAACCGGCGCCCGATGGGCTGCGCCTGACCCGGCGGTCATTGCAGGATGGTCCGCACGACGTGGTCATCACCCGCCCCGATGGTCGGACGGACGTGGTGCCTTTGGTGCAGACCGCACCAGGCAGGTTCGAGGCGACCTTCCCATCCTCGGATCCGGGGCTCTATCGCGCCACCGCCGGCGAGCTCGAGGCCTTGGCCGTGCTGGGGGCCAGCAACCCGTTGGAGTTCCAGCGCGTCGTGAGCCGCGACGAACCCCTGCAGACGCTCGTTTCGGGCACCCAAGGAGGCATCGCCCGGATCGACGACGGTATCCCGACCCTGCGGCTGGTCGAGTCGGGACGGCAGGCGGCGGGACGCGGTTGGTTGGGGATCGTGCCGCGCGGGGCCTATGAAACCGTCGATCTTCGCTTGTCGCCGCTGTTGCCGGCGTGGATCTGGTTGATTCTGGCGGCAGGACTTGGGCTGGTGGGTTGGCTGCGCGAGGGGCGTCGGGGGGCATGACGGCTTATCAGGGGTCAAAGCCGAAATCCGGTGGGTTCCCGCGCTGCCATTAGCCCACGGTGTGAATAACCTGCGCGCGGCCCGGCTTGTTTGACCTCAGGTGTTCTTGAGGGGGATGGCATCCTGCCCCGGCAAGGTTTCGACCAAGATCTGGCGTGAGTGCGAGGCGAATTCGCGCGACCAGACCAGCCAGCCCACCGCCAGCCCCGCCGCAGCCAGCGCCCAAGGGCCCAGCAGCCAAGCCATCGTTGCCAGCGCGAAATACAAGGCCCGCAGGCCGCGATTGAAATTGAACGCCGCGCGGATGTTCAGTTCAGCGGCCTGCCGTGCGCGGGGATGCGCGGCGGGATCTTCAGGGTCGTTGGGAACAGCCGACATGATCACCGCCGAATAGCCGAACAGCCGGTTCGACCACAGGAACTTCAGGAAGGCATGGGTCAGGAACAGGCCGGTGACGATCAGCTTGGCCTCGACCATGCGGGTGTTGGCCCCGGCCAGTGACAGATCTTCGGCCACGCCGATCAGCCGGTCGGCATTGCCGATCAGGGCCAGCAGGCCGCCCAGCGCGATCATCGTGGTCGATGCAAGGAAACTGGTGCTCTGGCGCAGGTTGCCAAGGATCGTGGCGTCGAAGATGCGCGGCTGGCGCGTCACGAATTGCCGCAGCCACTCGCGCCGGTATTCCGACATCAGCACGGTGACCGAGGGTTTCCGCGCGGCGGTATCCTCGATTCGCCAGCCCAGCAGCATCCAGATCGCGACCACGGCGAACAGGGCCAGCAGATCGACCAGCGAAAAGGCAGGAAGAAGAGCCGAAAGCTGCATGCGAAATCCTCATTTTTTCACAGCGATTGGGGCCACGGGGGCAGGCAAAGTCAAGAACGCGCACCCGCTCCAGCGGAAGAACTGGACACCTGCGGGAAATTGGTTATATTTTCTTACCAAAGCAGAGGTGATGCCATGGAAATGCCCGTCCCCAAGTCCCGGATCCTTGAACGCAAGGCGCGTATCGTCGCCCGCTTGCGCGAGGTGCTGCCCGCGAACGCCGTGATCGACGACCCCCACGAGACGCGCGCCTATGAATGCGACGGGCTGACGGCCTATCGCTGCCCGCCGCTGGCCGCCGTCCTGCCGTCCAGCACGGCCGAGGTTTCGGCGATCCTTGCGATTTGCCACGATGAAGGCGTGCCCGTGGTGCCGCGCGGGTCGGGGACATCGTTGGCCGGGGGGGCGATGCCGACGGCTGACAGCGTCATCTTGGGTGTGGCACGGCTGAACGCGGTGCTCGAAACCGACTATGACAATCGGTTCATCAAGGTGCAGACCGGGCGCACCAATCTGTCGGTCACCGGCGCGGTCGAAGCGGACGGGTTCTTTTACGCCCCCGATCCGTCGTCGCAGCTGGCCTGCGCGATTGCCGGGAACATCGGCATGAACTCGGGTGGGGCGCATTGCCTGAAATACGGGGTGACGACGAACAACCTGCTGGGTGTCACGATGGTGCTGATGGATGGCACTGTGGTCGAACTGGGGGGCGCGCATCTGGACGCGGCCGGGCTGGACCTGCTGGGCGTGATCTGCGGCTCGGAGGGGCAGTTGGGCGTGGTGACCGAGGCCACATTGCGCATTCTGGCCAAGCCCGAAGGCGCGCGGCCCGTGCTGATCGGGTTCGATGCCAATGAAACGGCGGGCGAATGCGTCAGCGACATCATCAAGGCGGGCGTTCTGCCGGTGGCGATCGAATTCATGGACCGGCCTTGCATCCGCGCGACCGAGGCTTTTGCCAAGGCCGGATATCCGGATTGCGAGGCTTTGTTGATCGTCGAGGTCGAAGGATCGCCCGCCGAGATCGACGAGCAACTGGGCCTGATCCGGCAGATTGCCGAACGTCACAAGCCGGTGGAGTTCCGCGAGAGCCGCTCGGCCGAGGAATCGGCGAAGATCTGGCTGGGGCGCAAATCGGCCTTTGGTGCGATGGGGCAGATCAACGATTACATGTGTCTTGACGGGACGATCCCGGTGTCGTCGTTGCCGCTGGTGCTGCGCCGGATCGGCGAGATGTCGAAGGAATATGGGCTGGACGTGGCCAATGTGTTCCACGCGGGCGACGGCAACATGCATCCGCTGATCCTGTTCGATGCGAACAAGCCCGGCGATCTGGAACTGTGCGAGGCCTTCGGTGCCGATATCCTGAAGCTGTGCGTCGAGGTCGGCGGCTGCCTGACGGGCGAGCATGGCGTGGGGATCGAAAAGCGTGACCTGATGCATGTGCAATTCGCGCGCGACGATCTGGAGGCGCAGATGCAGGTCAAGGA
>JAWKXG010000004.1:0-171986 GCA_041397065.1 Paracoccaceae bacterium
GTTCAGGTCGTCGATCTGCACGACCGGGCGGCCTTCGCGGCGCATCGACAGGATAAAGGCAAAGACGCCGATCGACATCACGACATAGATCGCCATGTAAAGCAGCGTCGCCTCGACCCCGCGCGCGGTGCCCGACGCAAGGCCAAGCATCGCAAAGCCCATATGCGAGATCGACGAATAGGCCATCAGGCGCTTGAGGTTGCGCTGGCTGAGCGCCCCGATAGCCCCGACGACCATCGACAGAACCGCCAGCACGGCAAGGATCTGCCCCCAATCGCCCGGCGTGTGCCCGAAAGCATCATGCACGAGGCGCGCGGTCAGGCCAACGGCCGCAACCTTGGGTGCGGTGGCAAAGAAGGCCGTGACCGGGGTCGGCGCGCCCTCATAGACGTCGGGGGTCCACATGTGGAACGGCACCGCCGACACCTTGAACGCCAGACCGGCGAGCATGAATGCCATGCCCATCATCAGGCCCAGCGGCAAATGGTCGCCATGGACAGCCGCCATCACGCCATCGAAGCGGGTCGTTCCCGAATAGCCATAGACCAGCGACGCGCCATAGAGCAGCAGGCCCGAAGCCAGCGCACCCAGCATGAAATACTTGAGGCCCGCCTCGGTCGACTTCACACTGTCGCGCCGGAACGCCGCCAGCACATAGAGGGCGAGCGACTGCAGTTCGAGACCCATATACAGGGTGATCAGGTCGGCAGCCGACACCATCACCATCATCCCCACGGTCGCCAGCGCGACGAGGATCGGGTATTCGAAATGCAGCAGGTGCTGGCGTTCCAGATAGTCGAGGCTCATCACCAAAACCGCCGCGCCCGAGAGCAGGATCGCCATCTTGGCAAAGCGGGCAAAGCCGTCATCGAGGAACAGCCCCCCGAAGGCCGGCTGCACGGCCAAAGGCCGCACCCCGATCATCAATGCCAGCAGCACGAAGACCAGAACGGTGCCCCATGTCAGCGTGGCGGCCAGCTTGTCCTTGCCGAAATAGGCCCCCGCCATCAGGGCGGCCATCGCCCAAAGGGCCAGCAGGATTTCGGGCAATGCAATCGAAAGATCAACCGAGATCATCGCAACGGGCCTTTCAGTGACTGGGGGCCGCGTGAGCGGCGCCATGGGCTGCGGTTTCGGTCACCATCTCGGTGCCGATCGCGGCGTGGTAATGGGTCAACAGGTTCTCGACCGAAGGACCGACAAGGTCGGTGACGAGGGCCGGATAGACACCCAACAGCAGCGTCATGAGCAGCAGCGGCGCCATCATCAGCTTTTCGCGGGCGTCCATGTCGGTGATCGTCTTCAGGCTGTCCTTGACGAGCGCCCCGAACATCACCCGGCGATACAGCCACAGCGCATAGCCTGCCGAGAAGATCACCCCGGTCGCCGCCACGACGGCCACCCAGGTATTGACCTGGAATACCGCCATGAAGGTCAGGAATTCGCCGACAAAGCCCGAGGTCCCTGGCAGGCCGACGTTGGCCATGGTGAACAGCAGGAACACGGCGGCATAAGCGGGCATCCGGTTCACGAGGCCGCCGTAGGCCTCGATGTCGCGGGTGTGCATGCGGTCATAGACCACGCCCACCGCAAGGAAGAGCGCGCCCGAGATGAAGCCGTGCGACAACATCTGGAAGATCGCGCCATCGAGGCCCTGTTGGTTCGCACTGAAAATCCCCATCGTCACGAAGCCCATGTGCGCAACCGACGAATAGGCGACCAGCTTCTTCATATCGTCCTGCACCAGCGCGACGAGCGAGGCATAGACGATCGCAATCGCCGACATCCACAGCACCATCGGCGCCAGAAGATCGCTTGCGATCGGGAACATCGGCAGGCTGAGCCGCAAGAAGCCGTATCCGCCCATCTTCAGCAGCACGGCGGCCAGCACGACCGAACCGGCGGTCGGCGCCTGAACGTGCGCGTCGGGCAACCATGTGTGGACCGGCCACATCGGCATCTTGACCGCGAAGGACGCAAAGAAGGCCAGCCACATCAGCGTCTGCGCCCCGCCCGTGATCTGCCAGCCCAGCACCGTCACCGGCCCCGCGCTGAATTCATGGGCCAGCAAGGTCGGGATGTCGGTCGTCCCTGCCTGCAGATACATGGCGATCATCGCCACCAGCATCAAGACGGAGCCGATGAAGGTATAGAGGAAGAACTTGAACGCTGCATAGATGCGGTTCTTGCCGCCCCAGATCCCGATGATCAGGAACATCGGGATCAGCCCGGCTTCGAAGAACAGGTAGAACAGCACAAGGTCCAGCGCCACGAACACGCCGATCATCAGCGTTTCCAGCAGCAGGAAGGCCACCATGTATTCCTTGACGCGGTTGGTCACGCCCCAGCAGGCGCCGATGGTGATCGGCATGAGGAAGGTCGTCAGCAACACGAACAGAACCGAGATCCCGTCGACTCCGACCTTGTATTTCAACCCCATGATCCAGTCGCGTTCCTCGACGAACTGGAAGCCGGTGTTCTGCGGATCGAACCCGAAAGCAGCAGCAACGAGATCAGGAAAGCGGGATCCCGGTCGCAGCAAGGGCCAGCCATTTCGCGTTCTTTCGGACGCGGCGTTACTGCCTTGTGTGAAGATCGCGATGATGACAGCCGCGATCGTCGGAACGACCGTGATGATGGACAGAAGGCTCTGAAGCATCAGTGCGCCCCTCCGACGAGCGTAACATATGTCACCAGGGCGGCGATCCCGAGGACCATCGCGAAGGCATAGTGGAAGACGTATCCCGACTGAGCGCGGGCATAGACGCGGTTCATCATCGGCAGGAAGCTCATGGACAGGCCATTCAGGAACCCGTCGATGGTGCGCTCGTCGCCGCGCTTCCACAGGAAGCGACCGATCGCCAGCGCGGGTTTCACGAAGATCGCGTCATAGATCTCGTCGAAATACCACTTGTTCAACAAGAAGCGATACAGCACCGGCTGGCTGGCAGCCAGTTTGCCCGGCAAATCCGTGCGCTTGATATAGAACAGATAGGCCAGCAGCAGACCCAGCGCCATCGCGACAAAGGGCGACACCTTGACCCATGCCGGCGCTTCATGCGCGTTGTGCAGGGTGTGGTTGTTTTCCAGCATGACGATGGAATGGCCGAAGAACTCGTGCACCGACTCGTGCGAGCCGAAGAAGGGTTCGTACCAGATCATCCCCGCGAAGACTGCGCCGATGGCCAGAACACCCAGCGGGATCAGCATGACCATCGGGCTTTCATGCGCGTGGTCATGCGTGTGATGATCGCCGCGCGGCTTGCCGAAGAAGGTCATGAACATCAGGCGCCACGAATAGAACGAGGTCATCGCCGCCCCGATCACGAGGATCCAGAAGGCGTATTCGGCACCGCCCCCAAAGGCGCTTTCGATGATCGCATCCTTCGAGATGAAGCCCGCAAATCCGATATGAGTCAGCGGGATGCCGACGCCCGTAATGGCCAGCGTGCCGATCATCATCGCCCAGAAGGTCAGCGGCAGCTTGTGGCGCAGACCGCCATAGTTGCGCATGTCCTGTTCGTGATGCATCCCGTGAATGACCGAGCCGGCACCAAGGAACAGCATCGCCTTGAAGAACGCGTGCGTCAGCAGGTGGAACATGGCGACGCTGTAAACGCCCACGCCCGCCGCCACGAACATATAGCCCAGCTGCGAACAGGTCGAATAGGCGATCACGCGCTTGATGTCGTTCTGCACCAGACCGACCGTCGCGGCAAAGAGCGCGGTGAAAGCCCCGATGAACACGATGAAATGGCGGGTGTCCTCGGCGTATTCCATGATCGGCGACATGCGCGAGACAAGGAAAACACCGGCGGTCACCATGGTCGCGGCGTGGATCAGGGCCGACACCGGGGTCGGGCCTTCCATCGCGTCGGGCAGCCAGGTGTGCAGGAACAACTGCGCCGATTTACCCATCGCGCCGATGAACAGGAAGAAGCATGCCACGTTCAGCGCGTTCCAGTCCGCCCACAAGAAATGGATGGTCTGGGTGCTCAGGGCCTCGGCCGAGTGGAAGATATCGTCGAACTTGATCGAGTCGGCCATGAAATACAGCATCATGATGCCGATCACGAAGCCGAAGTCGCCCACGCGGTTGACGATGAACGCCTTCATCGCTGCGGCCGAGGCGCTTGGTTTCTTCCAATAGAAGCCGATCAGCAGATAGGACGCGAGGCCCACGCCTTCCCAGCCAAAGAAGATCTGCACGAGGTTGTCTGCCGTCACCAGCATCAGCATCGCGAAGGTGAACAGCGACAGATAGGCGAAAAACCGGGCGCGATAGCTTTCGTCATGCGTCCAGTTATCGTCGTGCGCCATGTAGCCAAACGAATAGAGGTGCACCAACGCCGAGACCGTGGTCACCACGATCAGCATCACGGTGGTCAGACGGTCCAACCGGATCGCCCAGTCGCCCACCAAGGTGCCCGAGTCGATGAAGCGCAGGATCTGGATGCTTTCGTCGTGGCCGTCGAAGCCCAGAAACGTGATCCACGACAGCGCTGCCGACAGGAACAGCAGGCCCGTCGCAACGACCATGCCGGTCTTTTCGCCGATCACGCGCCAGAACAGGCCGCAGATGATCGCACCCACCAGAGGGGCAAAGAGGAGCGTGGTTGCCATCGCACTCAGCCTTTCATCACGTTGACGTCTTCGACGTCGATCGTGCCGCGGTTTCGGAAGAAGGTCACAAGGATCGCCAGCCCGATCGCGGCCTCGGCGGCGGCGACGGTGAGGACGAACATGGTGAACACCTGCCCGACCAGGTCACCAAGGTGGCTGGAAAAGGCCACGAGGTTGATGTTCACCGACAGCAGGATCAGTTCGATCGACATCAGGATGACGATCACGTTCTTGCGGTTCAGGAAGATCCCGAAGATCCCGATCACGAACAGCATCGCTGCCACGGTTAAATAGTGTTCAAGTCCAACCATCTGTCAGTCCCTCGTCGGCGTTTTGATCGCCTGTGTCATTTGCGTCGGTTGCGCGCCAGCGCGCCCCCCGGTGTCAAAGCCCCTGACCGGGCTTCACGTCCTTCAGTTCCATTGCCTTGGCCGGGTCGCGCCACATCTGGTGCAGCACGTTCTGGCGCTTGACGTTCTTGCGGTGGCGCAAGGTCAGCACGATGGCCCCGATCATCGCGACCAGCAGCACCAGCCCCGACAGTTGGAACGCCAGGAAATACTGGTCGAACAGGATCATCCCCAGCGCACGGGTGTTGTCGATCTGGCCCATGTCAGGCGTCGGCGCGAGGCGCGCGGCCTGAGCCCCTTCCGAGCTGGTCCATGCGCCATACAGGATGCCCAGTTGCAGCAGGATCACGACCCCGACCAGCGAGGCCAGCGGCAGATACTGCGCCATCTCGGCCTTCAGTTCGGCAAAGTCGACATCAAGCATCATGACCACGAACAGGAACAGCACCGCGACGGCGCCCACGTAGACGATCATCAGCAGCATGGCCAGGAACTCGGCTCCCAGCAGCACGAACAGCGCCGCCGAGGACAAGAAGGTCAGGATCAGCCACAGGACCGAGTGGACGGGGTTGCGCGACACAACCACCAGAAGGCCCGCCACCACCGCCGTGACGGCGAAGACGTAGAAGGCAAAATCGGCAACGCTCATGCGCCCTTCTCCTTGGTTTCTGCAAAGACGGACTGGGCAATCTCCAGCGCCTTCTGCATGGCGGGCATCCCGCCGAACATGCTCATCTGCCAGATCACCTCGGCGATCTCGCGTTCACTCGCACCCGCCTCGAGGGCATGGCGCACGGTCAGTTTCATCTGCGGTTCGGCCTGCGCCCCCAGCACGGTCAGCGCTGCCAGCGTGACCAGAAGCCGGGTCTTGGCATCCAGACCTTCGCGGTTGAAGGTCCGGCCAAACTCACAATTCCATCATGTCTTTCGACAAAGTGGGAACATCTTGTCGAAACCCGCCGCCTTCATCTGCTCCAGCGCAGGGTTGAAGGCGTGCAGCATTTCCCGCCCGCTCTCCATCATCTGCTGGACCATCTTGGCATAGGCGTCGGTCATCTGTCCCTCACCGATAAGGCGCGTCGATTTTCGAGGTTGCGGCGATCTGGGCCTCCCAGCGTTCGCCATTGGCCAGCAGGCGGGCCTTTGTCATAGAACAGCTCTTCGCGGGTTTCCGTGGCGAATTCGAAGTTCGGCCTCGACGATGGCATCGACCGGGCAGGCCTTCGGCAGAAGCCGCAATAGATGCACTTACCGCGTCGATGTCGTAACGCGTGCGGGGTGCGGCGGCTGCCGTCCTCGCGCGGTTCGGCGTCGATTGTGATCGCCTGCGCGGGGCAGATCGCCTCGCACAGTTTGCAGGCGATGCAACGCTCTTCCCCGTTGGGATAGCGGCGCAGCGCGTGTTCGCCGCGGAACCGGGGCGACAGCGGCCCTTTTTCGCGGATAGTTCAGCGTCGCCTTGGGAGCGAAAAATACTTGAGCCCCAGCCCGAACCCTTTGAAAAAGTCCGCCAGCAGGAAGTATTTGACAGCACGGGTGACGTCGATTTGGGTCATTCGGCAACCTCCCAGGTAACCCCAAGTTCCGAAGCCGCTTGAGCGACATACTGCATACGAAGCTCTGTGGGCGCGTCTTGTTCAAACTGACCTAATAGGGCAAGCCGCTCACCGGTGTAGCCACCGTCTTCCTTGAAACACTCGATCAACAACCCCGAGAGCATCAAGGTGTTCAACCAGGTTGCACGGGACAACGACGGTGCGGGACCACAGTTGCCAGGCGTCGAAAGCTGGCATGACGAAAAGGCGAATACAGATGACGCCAGCATAAGCCGCCCATCCGACGCCACCAAGTCGGCGCCGGTCGACAGACCTGCTCGTGACGCAAGGCCCGGCAGAGCATCGACAAACATCTGCGATTGCGTCTCGCACGGCGTGTCAGCAAATGCTGCAACCGTTGACCAAGCAAACGCTCCCAAAGCGTTGAAAAGAAGCCGCGTCACGCTCACCCCCCGATCGCCCAGCGGGCCCAATAGCCGCCAAGCACTTCAAATTTCGCAAGAAACGCCACGATCACGACCCAGCCCAGCGACATCGGCAGGAACACTTTCCAACCGATGCGCATCAGCTGGTCATAGCGGTAGCGCGGCACGATGGCCTTGACCATCGAGAAGACAAAGAACGCCGCCAGCATCTTGAGGATCATCCAGTGGATGCCGTCCGGCAGGCCGGGGATGGGCGACAGCCAGCCACCGAAGAACAACAGCGAGATCAGCGCGCACATCAGCACCACGGCCACCAGTTCGCCGATCATGAACAGCAGGAACGGGGTGGACGAGTATTCGACCTGATAACCCGCGACCAGTTCCGATTCCGCTTCCGGAAGGTCGAAAGGCGGGCGGTTGGTTTCAGCCAGCGCCGAGATCAGGAACAGGAACATCATCGGCAGATGCGCGATGAAATACCAGTTGAAGATGCCCCATTCGCCGCGCTGCGCATTGACGATATCGGTCAGGTTCATAGAACCCGTCGAGATGATCACCCCGATGATGATCAGGCCGATCGACACCTCGTAGGAAATCATCTGTGCCGCCGAACGCAGCGACCCAAGGAACGGGTATTTCGAGTTCGACGCCCAACCGCCCATGATCACGCCATACACTTCAAGCGACGAGATCGCGAAGATGTACAGGATGGCCACGTTGATATCGGCCAGCACCCATCCATCGTTGAACGGGATCACCGCCCAAGCGATCAGCGCCGTGACAAGGCTGACCATCGGCGCCATCAGGAAGACCGCGCGGTCGGCACCGGCCGGGAAGATCACTTCCTTGACGATATACTTGATGAAGTCGGCAAAGCTTTGCAGCAGGCCGAAAACGCCCACGATGTTCGGCCCCTTGCGCATCTGCACAGCGGCCCAGATCTTGCGGTCGGCATACATGAGGAAGGCCAGCGCCACGAGCAGCGGCACCACGACCAGCAGGACTTGCCCGACGATCAGGAGGAAGATCCCCAAGTTGGTATTGGTAAAGAAATCAGCCATTGTGTGTCCTCAGACCGTCGGAATCCCCTGCTCGGTGCAATCGGCGACGGTGATTTCCGCGTCGATCGTCCGAGACCCTCTGGGGAGATCTGGCGACACGGTATAAACCGCGTCAGCCCGCCAGAGCCCCCCTTGTTGTTGCACGCTGGTGCGCACGTGGCGCGCGAAGGCATAGCCCCGGATCAGCGCGTATTGCGCGGCGGCGCATTGCGCATAGGCAATCACGTCGCTGCTGTCGCGGGCGCCTTCCATCGTGACGATGAAATTCACCAGATCGCCTTCCAGCAGGTTCGTGCGCACACCGCGATAGCGCGCATCCACCGGCGCACCCGTCGATGCCACCGGCGGCTGCGGCGAGGCCGCAACACAGCCCGCCAGCCCGGTCAGGGCCAGCACGGCAACGGTGGTATGAAGGGCGCGACGGATCATGCGTTACTCCGCCGCGATCTTGTCCTGACCGCGCGCGGCAGCCATGGCGGACAGTTCAGCCATCAGTGCCGACGACCGCGCGATCGGGTTCGTCAGATAGAAGTCCTTGACGACATTGCGGAAAGTCGCGGTGCCCATCTTGTCGGCGGACAGCGGCTGCCAATCGTTCGCGGGAACCTCGTCGATCAGTTCCATGTGCGGCACGGCAGCGACCAGCGCCGAACGCAGCGCCCCAAGGCTGTCCCACGGCAGGGTCTTGCGAACCTCGGCCGAGAGCGCCCGCAGGATCGCCCAGTTTTCCTTGGCCTCGCCCGGTGCGAAAGCGGCGCGCTGCGCAAACTGCGGGCGCCCTTCGGTGTTGACGAAGATCCCGTTTTCCTCGGTATAGGCGGCGGCGGGCAGGATGACGTCGGCGCGATGCGCGCCCCGGTCACCATGCGAACCCTGATAGATCACGGAAGGGACCAGCGTCGATATCCAGCTCGTCCGCGCCAAGGTTGAAGATCACATCCGCCCCCTCGGTCGCGGCTTGCAGGCCGCCCTCGGTCACGGCGCCGACGTCCAGCGCACCGACGCGGCTGGCGGCGGTATGCAGCATCAGGAACTTGGCGCCCGCACCCTGGGCATAGGCCATCGCCTGACCCAGCACCGCGAGGCCATCGGCCTCGGTCACGGCACCCTGCCCGACGATCACGATGGTGTCGTCCTTGGCCTGAACCTTGCCAACCAGATCGGCCAGCGCGGCGCGGTCATCACCGAAATGATGATAGTCATAGGTCAGGTCAGCGCGCGGGCCGATCAGGCCGACGCGCGCGCCCCGCAGCCAAGCCTTGCGGATGCGGGCGTTCAACACCGGCGCTTCGTCGCGCGGGTTGGTGCCGATCAGCAGGATGACCTTGGCGCTGTCGATATCCTCGATGGCGGCGGTGCCGACATAGGCCGAGCGGTTGTCGGCCGGCAGTCGTGCACCATCGACGCGGCATTCGACCGAACCACCCAGCGATTCAACCAGTGTTTTCAACGAGAACGCGGCTTCGACCGACGCCAGATCGCCGACAAGGCCCGCGACCTTCTTCGCCGCTTTCAGCTTCGACGCCGCCATGCCGAGGGCCTCAGGCCACGAAGCTTTGCGCAGACGACCGTTTTCGCGGACATAGGGCGTGTCCAGACGCTGGCGCTTCAGCCCGTCCCAGACGAAGCGGGTCTTGTCGCTGATCCATTCCTCGTTCACACCGTCATGGTTGCGCGGGACAATGCGCATGACTTCGCGACCCTTGGTATCGACGCGGATGTTCGACCCCAGCGCATCCATCACGTCGATGGTTTCCGTCTTGGTCAACTCCCACGGGCGGGCAGTGAAGGCATAGGGTTTCGACACCAGCGCGCCAACCGGGCACAGGTCGATCACGTTGCCCTGCAGGTTCGATTCCAGCGTCTGGTTCAGATAGCTGGTGATCTCGCTGTCCTCGCCGCGGCCCGTCTGGCCCATCTGCGTCAGGCCTGCGATTTCCGTCGTGAAACGGACGCAGCGCGTGCAGCTGATGCAGCGGGTCATGTGGGTTTCGACCAGCGGGCCCAGATTCAGATCCTCGGACGCGCGCTTGGGTTCGCGGTAGCGGCTGAAATCGACCCCGTAAGCCATCGCCTGATCTTGCAGGTCGCACTCGCCGCCCTGATCGCAGATCGGGCAATCCAGCGGGTGGTTGATGAGCAGGAACTCCATCACCCCTTCGCGGGCCTTCTTCACCATCGGCGAATTGGTCTTGACCATCGGCGGCTCGCCGTTGGGGCCGGGGCGCAGGTCGCGGACCTGCATCGCGCAGCTTGCCGCGGGCTTGGGCGGACCGCCGACGACTTCGACAAGGCACATTCGGCAGTTGCCCGCAATCGACAGGCGTTCGTGATAGCAGAAGCGCGGGACTTCGATCCCGGCGACCTCGCAGGCCTGGATCAGCGTCATGGCGGGGTGAACCTCGACCACGCGGCCATCAATGTTGATCTTGCGAAGTTCCGACATGGTTCACCTTGCTCTCAGAAGTTCACCGGCTTCGGTGCCGGCAGCAATCTCGGCCTGACCGAGCGTGCAATAGGTTTCAGGCTGGCCTTCACGAACGCCATGCTGCGTGAAATAGGCGCCGATCTCGGCGCGCAGGCGGGCCTCGGTCGACGGATGCACCTGGAAGGCGCGGATCTCGTCGCGCGAAAACCCGTGGTCGCGCGCGCGGCTGTAGACGTTCCAGACAAAGCTGGTCGCCGCCAGCGTACGGGCCGAGATCGTCGGGCAGTTCGTGCGGATCTGGTCCGCAAGGGCAAGGGCATACAGCCCCTGCCAGACCTGAGGGTCAGCGGCCAGTGTCGCGTTGATTTCATCCTGCGTCGCCCCGTGAACCGGGGCGGTCAGCGCCGCAGTGCCGACAAGCGCAAGGGCGAGCAGACGCGTCATAGCGAACAGGCCCCCGCAATGGTCAGCACACCTTCCGAGCTCAGCCGCGGGGGAACGCCCGTGGAAAACCCGCGCCCCGAAGCGAGACACAGTTGCAGCGCGATCTTGTCCGCGTCGCGGAAATCGGCGGTGCCCAAGGGCGCGCCATTGCGCGAATGGAAGGTATAGGTCACCGATGGGCCGGTCATGCCGCGATGACCGACCGCCGCGTGTTCAGGGCCGAAAACGCCCACTTGTGTTGCCGTATAGACCCAGGTTGCCCCACCGAATTCGATGGATTGCATACCGCCTTGCTGGGCGAATGCCGCCGGGCCGGAGAGACCAAGACCCCCTGCCAGCAAGGCAGACAGGACGATAGAAAATTTTGACATGCGAAATCCTCCTACAGAACGTGCAGACACACGCTCAAGGGATACCACGAAAAACCGCGCGCACCCGGTCACGCAATCGCGCGCAAAACGTGTTCCCGGCGCGAGCACGCCACGGATCGACGTCTGGATCGGGGTGAGCGCTGTCATCCGAAAGCCCCCGTCAGCCATTTCCACGCCAACACGATCGGCAACAACACGACAAAAAACACGGCGAGAACCGCGACCCCGCGGAGCAACAGGCCCGCGACCCAGCCCAGAAACAGCCCAAGCACACCACCGCCAACCGCATAGGCAACGGAATGCCCGAACCCGAGATACCCCCCGATGGCGCCACCGATGACCGCGCAGACCAGCGCCGTGCGGGACATCGCCCCGCGCTTGCCGTCCGCCCCTGCGGCCATCAAGTCACCAAAGATGTCTTCGAGGGGCATCGCCTGTCCTCACTCGGCCGCGACAGCCGACACGCGGCCGGATTTCTGCGCCCTGATCCGATCTTCGATCACGTCGCGGAAGTTGCGGATCAGCCCTTGGATCGGCCATGCGGCGGCATCGCCCAAGGCGCAGATCGTGTGGCCTTCGACCTGCTTGGTCACGTTGAACAGCATGTCGATTTCCTCGACCTCGGCCTCACCGCGCACAAGCCGTTCCATCACGCGCATCATCCAGCCGGTGCCTTCGCGGCAGGGCGTGCACTGGCCGCAGCTTTCATGCTTGTAGAATTTCGACAGGCGCCAGATGGCCTTGATGATATCGGTCTGCTTGTCCATGACGATCACCGCCGCCGTGCCAAGGCCCGAGCCCAGTTCACCGCGCAGATAGTCGAAGTCCATGATGGCGTCTTTCATCTTCTCGCCACGCACCACCGGCACGGACGAGCCGCCCGGGATGACGCCCAGAAGATTGTCCCAGCCACCCCGGATGCCGCCGCAGTGCTTTTCGATCAGTTCCTCGAAGGTGATCGACATCGCTTCCTCGACGACGCACGGCCGGTTCACATGCCCTGAGATCGCGAAAAGCTTGGTGCCGGCATTGTTCGGACGGCCAAAGCCCGCGAACCAGCTTGCGCCCCGGCGCAGGATGGTCGGGGCGACCGCGATGGATTCCACGTTGTTCACCGTGGTCGGGCAGCCATAGAGGCCCGAACCCGCCGGGAACGGCGGCTTCATCCGGGGCATGCCCTTCTTGCCTTCCAGCGATTCCAGCAGCGCGGTTTCCTCGCCGCAGATATAGGCCCCTGCCCCGTGGTGCAGATACAGATCGAAGTCCCAGCCCGATTTGGCCGCGTTCTTGCCCAGCAGCCCGGCGTCATAGCATTCGTCGATCGCGGCTTGCAGGGCCTCGCGCTCGCGGATGTATTCGCCGCGGATGTAGATATAGCAGGCATGCGCGTTCATCGCGAACGACGCAATCAGGCAGCCTTCGATCAGCGTGTGCGGATCGTGGCGCATGATCTCGCGGTCCTTGCAGGTGCCGGGTTCGGATTCGTCGGCGTTCACCACCAGATAGGCCGGGCGACCGTCGCTTTCCTTGGGCATGAACGACCATTTCAGACCGGTAGGGAAGCCAGCGCCGCCGCGCCCGCGCAGCCCCGAGGCCTTCATCTCGTCGATGATCCAGTCACGGCCCTTCTTGATGATGTCTGCCGTGCCGTCCCAATGGCCACGCGCCATCGCGCCTTTCAGCGAACGATCCTGCATCCCGTAGATATTGGTAAAGATGCGATCCTGGTCTTTCAGCATCATCCCGTCCTCAGTTTTCGCCGTTCGCCCTGCGCCTTTGGCGCCAGATGCGGTAGGTTACGATCAGCGCCCACAGGAACCCTGCCAGCGCCATGAAATCGAACAGGAACGCATACCGCCCCTGCAGGCCCAATTCGCGACCGATGAGGTTGCCCAGCCCCCAGACCAGCATCGTGCCCGCGATCACGAACGCCACGAGGCGCACCTGTTTCGCAAGCATCGGGTCCTGATCGGCCGGGTTGGTCATCCTTCGCGTCCGTTACTTCTTGTTGCGCGCCGAGAACTCGGTCTCGCCGCCCGCGGCAAGGATTCGCGCCTGCGCGACCCATTCGTCGCGCGTCACACGGCCCTTGAACCCTTCAAGGTTGTCATCGACCCATGCGACCTCGTTCGCGGTCCAACCGGCGATCTGGTCGAAATGGAAGAAGCCCAGCCGGTTGCACAGGGCTTCCAGCTTGGGCCCGACGCCCTTGATCAGTTTCAGATCGTCAGCCTTGCCGCCACGCGCCGCGTCCAGCGCGGCGGGCCGCGACTGCGCAACGGGCTCGGCGGCAGGCGCGGGCTTGTCCTCGACCACAGGCTTGGCCACCGGGGCCTTGCCCAGCCGGGGCGAAACGGGCTTCTTGTCGGCGGGCTTCGCGGCCGGTTTGGCTGCGGGCTTGCCACCGGCAGCGTCCTGACGCCACGGGGTCAACAGCGGCACTTCGGTTCCGTCGATGCGCTTGACGGTGTCGCCGATCGACACAGCCAGCGCGACCGAGCCATTATGCGCCTCGGTGCGCTCGCCCTTCAGGCTCGTCAGCCCACCCAGAGGCTCGGAGGTGAAGCGGCCATTCTGCGGGCCCGGCGTGGGAACCCGGCCAGCGGCCAGTTCGTCGAGGATCCACGCGAATTTCTCGGCGGTCAGATCCTCGTAGTAGTCCTTGCCGATCTGCACCATCGGCGCGTTCGCGCAAGAACCAAGGCATTCCACCTCTTCCCAGGTGAATTTGCCATCGCCCGACAGCGTGTGCGGATTGGACGCGATCTTGTCGTGGCAGACCTTGATCAGGTCCTCGGCACCACAGATCATGCACGACAGCGTGCCGCAAACCTGCACATGCGCCACAGATCCCGTGGGCTGAAGCTGGAACATGAAATAGAAGGTCGCAACCTCGAGGGCGCGGATATAGGCCATGCCCAGCATGTCGGCGACATGTTCGATCGCCGGCCGGGTCAGCCAGCCTTCCTGTTCCTGCGCACGCCACAGCAGCGGGATGATCGCCGACGCCTGCCGCCCCTCAGGGTACTTGGTGATCTGCGCCTCGGCCCAGGCCTGGTTGGCCGGGGTGAAGGCAAAGCTTGCGGGCTGTTCGTGATGCAGACGACGTAGCATCAATTCGCTCCTGACTGGCGCCGGCGCACGGCCGGGTATTCAAACACCGCGCGGCAAGGCGAGGCGGGCATACGGCGGGGGGTCATTCCATGCCCTCCGCCGGCGGATACATTTCGGTCCACGCGGCCAAGAGGGCCTCTATGGTCGCAGGATCGTCGCCCGGGTCGCCAGCGCACAGCGCGTCGCCCAAGCTCAAGGTCAGACCGTCATTCGACACCGTGGCCTGTTCGGTTTCCACGAGGATCGTGACGATATCGCGCACCACGATGGGCTCGAAGCCCAGCGGTTCCAGAAGGGCCTGCGCGTTGGCATCGGCCAGAACGCAACCGTTGCCCCGCACCGCCCCGATCAGGGTTGCGCCCTGTTCGGTCGTGAATTCAGGGCGCCATTCTTCCAGTTCGATCGCGCTTTCGGCCACCGCGAAAGCCGAGGCGACCATGCGGTGGGTCGCTTCGGTATCGGCGGCGCACAGATCATGCGCCAAGGTCAGTTCCTGCCCGTCGTCGCTGATGGTCAACAGGCCGGCGCTGTAGAGGATATCGACGAACAACTGCACTTCGTCCCCGTCCAGCCCCAGAGGGACCAGCAGGTCGGCAGCCTCGGGGGCTGCCATCGCGCATTCGTTCATGCGGACCGCACCGATCATCATCTCGGCCCGGTCGGGCGTATAGGCCCAGACCGGCTGCGCGGTGATGATCAGGGCAAGGGCCGCTGCGGTGCGTTTCACCGGTCGATCTCCCCGAAGACGACGTCCATCGTGCCGATGATCGCCGCCACGTCGGCCAGCAGGTGGCCTTTGGCGATGTAGTCCATCGACTGCAGATGCAGGAAGCCCGGCGCGCGCAGCTTGGCGCGGTAGGGTTTGTTGGTGCCATCGGCGACCAGATACACGCCGAATTCGCCCTTCGGCGCTTCGACCGCGGCGTAAACCTCGCCCGCGGGGACGTGGAAACCTTCGGTGTAAAGCTTGAAATGGTGGATCAGGCTTTCCATCGACGTTTTCATGTCGCCGCGCTTGGGCGGTGTGATCTTGCCGCGCGCCAGCACATCGCCGCGGCCTTCGGGGGCACGAAGCTTGGCGATGGCCTGACGGATGATCGAGGTCGACTTCGCGCATCTCGGCCATGCGGCACAAATAGCGGTCGTAACAATCGCCGTTCTTGCCGACCGGGATCTTGAAGTCGAATTCGTCATAGCATTCATGGGTTGCGCGCGGCGCAAGTCCCATGCCAGCCCCAAGCCGCGCACCATCACGCCCGAGTAACCCCAGTTCAGGATGTCTTCTTCGGTGACGACGCCAATATCGGCGTTGCGCTGCTTGAAAATGCGGTTTTCCGTCAGCAGCCCGTCGATATCGTCCAGCACCTTCGGGAAGGCCTCGGCCCAAGCTTCGATATCGTCGATCAGCGCAGGCGGCAGGTCTTGATGGACACCACCGGGGCGGAAATAGGCGGCGTGCAGGCGCGCGCCACAGGCACGCTCGTAGAACACCATCAGTTTCTCGCGCTCTTCGAAGCCCCACAGCGGCGGGGTCAGCGCGCCGACGTCCAACGCCTGCGTCGTGACGTTCAGCAGGTGGTTCAGAACGCGGCCGATTTCCGAATACAGAACGCGGATCAAGCTGGCGCGGCGCGGCACCTCGGTGCCGGTCAGCCGTTCGATCGCCAGACACCAAGCGTGTTCCTGGTTCATCGGCGCCACATAGTCGAGGCGGTCGAAATAGGGCAGGTTTTGCAGATAGGTCCGCGATTCCATCAGCTTTTCGGTGCCACGGTGCAGCAGCCCGATATGCGGGTCGGCGCGCTCGACGATCTCGCCGTCGAGTTCCAGCACCAGACGCAGCACCCTGTGCGCCGCAGGTGTTGCGGGCCGAAGTTGATGTTGAAATTGCGATCTTCTGCTCGCCCGTCTGGGCGTCGCTGAATCCCTTGGAGCCGTCCATCATTTCGCCCCTCCCTTCTCGTCGCCGGGCAGCACGTATTGCGCGCCTTCCCATGGCGACATGAAGTCGAATTGCCGATAATCCTGCACCAGCTTCACCGGTTCATAGACGACGCGCTTGGCAACCTCGTCATAGCGAACCTCGACATAGCCGGTGGTCGGGAAGTCCTTGCGCAGCGGATGGCCCGAGAAACCGTAATCCGTCAGGATCCGGCGCAGGTCGGGGTGCCCCGAAAACAGGATGCCGAACATGTCGAAAACTTCACGTTCGAACCAGTTCGCCGAGGGGTGCACATCGGTGATCGACGGCACCATTTCATCTTCGCGGACAGCCGCTTTGAGCCGGATGCGGTGGTTCCGATACATGCTGAGGAAGTGATAAACCACGTCGAAGCGCGCGCGGCGCGCCGGATGATCGACCGCCGTGATATCGACCAGCGTCGAAAAGCGGCAGGTTTCATCGCCTTTGAGAAAGCGCACGAAATCGGGCAGCATCGACGCGACGACCGTGACCGTCAGTTCGCCGTGTTCGACGACCGACGAGACGACAGCATCGGGGTGCTGAGCTCGATATAGGCGCCCAGTTCTTGAAGCGCCTGCGTTTGGGCCTGGGACATGCGTGCCTCCTCAGCGGATCAGGGTGCCGGTGCGACGGATCTTCCGCTGCAACTGGAGGATGCCATACAGCAGCGCCTCGGCCGTCGGCGGGCAGCCGGGACATAGATGTCCACGGGCACGATCCGGTCACAGCCGCGCACGACCGAATAGGAATAGTGATAGTAGCCGCCACCGTTGGCGCATGACCCCATCGAGATCACATAGCGCGGCTCGGGCATCTGGTCATAGACCTTGCGCAGCGCCGGGGCCATCTTGTTGGTCAGCGTGCCGGCCACGATCATCACGTCGGACTGGCGCGGCGAGGCGCGCGGCGCGGTGCCGAAGCGTTCGAGGTCATAGCGCGGCATCGAGGTGTGCATCATCTCGACCGCGCAGCAGGCCAGACCGAAGGTCATCCAGTGCAGCGACCCGTTGCGCGCCCAGTTGATGATGTCTTCGGTGGTGGTCAGCAGAAAACCCTTGTCCTGAAGCTCGGCGTTCAGGGCCTGCGTCGCAACCTCGCGGTCGGCACCGGCGGTGTTGGCACCCGTCATCACTCCCATTCCAGGGCCCCCTTCTTCCATTCATAGGCAAAGCCGATGGTCAGCACCGCCAGGAACACGATCATCGACCAGAAGGCGACCATGCTCAGCTCGCCAAAGGCCACCGCCCAAGGGAACAGGAACGCGATTTCGAGGTCGAAGATGATGAACAGGATCGACACGAGATAAAAGCGCACGTCGAACTTCATCCGCGCGTCATCAAAAGCGTTGAACCCGCATTCATAGGCCGACACCTTTTCAGGGTCCGGGTTGCGCACGGCGATGACCATGGCCGACAGCATGAGCACCAGACCCAGCCCGATGGCGATCGCAAGAAAGATGATGATGGGGAGGTATTCCCGGAGAAGGTCTTCCACCAGTGGCTCCTTTGGCGCATTGCCGCGCATCGCGCTGCACAAGTTGGCTCTGGCCTCGTTTACTCCTGCCACGAAGCCGGGTCAACCAAAGCTGGCCCCGCTGCAAGCGCTCAAACCTGTGTTTTCGCTCTCGTGTATGCAATTGTGCACAAGATTTTCGGTGCTCGGCGCTGCTCTGCAGCGAAGCCTGTTGCTGCGACATGGCGTCGCGCGACTCAATTGCGGGGATTTCGGGAACCTTGCGCAACGAAGCAACCCAAGCCACCTGAACTTGCGCAATCTTGTTGCGTTGCGGGCTCTAAGGGCCCCTGCAATTGGTGACTGAAATTGTAATGTTTTCAATGCATTCCGGGATTGGAATGTTTGCGCCAGTCGCGGGTTTCCGACTCAGGTCCGGCGAACCCATGCGGGCTTGCGCTTGCCGAAGAAGGCATCGATTCCCTCGGCGGCCTCGGCGCTTTCCCAGCGGGCGACAAGCTGTGCGATCGAATGTTCGACCGCATCCCCGGCGATCCCGCCCCCCAAGCGCAGCGCCAGCGCCTTGGCCGAAGCCACCGCGCCCGGCGCGCAGGACAGGTAGGGCGTAACCTCGGCCTCAACCGCGGCATCGAGGGCCTCCGCCTCGACCACGCGCGCCAGAAGGCCCATCGTCTGCGCCTCGTGCGCATCGAACAACCGGGCCGACATGAACACCCGCCGCGCCATCGTCTCGCCCATGCGGGCCAGCACATAGGGGCCGATGGTCGCGGGGATCAGCCCCAGACGCGTCTCGGTGAAACCGAACTTCGCCCCCGTGACCCCGACCGCCACGTCACACACGCTGATCAGCCCCATGCCACCGCCATAGGCCGGGCCCTGAACACGCCCGATCAGGGGCTTGGGCAGCGAATTCATTGCACCCAGCATTCCGGCCAGACGACCGGCTTCGACCGCGCGGGTGGCGCTGTCGGCCTGCATCTGGGCCTGCATCCACGCCAGATCCCCTCCGGCGCAGAAACTGGCCCCTGCCCCCGTCAGGATAACCGCCCGGATCGTGTCATCCCCGGCGATTTGGGTCGCGGCCTCGGTCAGCTCGGCGATCATCTGGGCCGACATCGCGTTATGCTTGTCGGTGCGGTTCAGCGTCAGCGTCGCGACGCCGCGCGGATCGGTGTCAAGGATGATGGTCTGCCAGGTCACGGGTTGCTCCTCATGCTGCGGGCAAGGGTTGCGGCGCGGTCGATGATCTCGCGGTCCAACCCGGTGGAAAAGCCAAGGCTTTCGATCCGGTCCATCGCGGCCTCGGTCGCGACATTTCCCTGTGCGCCGGGGGCATAGGGGCATCCACCCAGCCCGCCGACCGCCGCGTCGAACACCCTGAGGCCCAGCGCCAGCGACGCTTCGATATTGTCGCAGGCCCGCCCGGCGGTATCGTGGTAATGACCCGCCAGCCGATCCGCTGGCACCCCGTCCAGCACCGCGCGCAGCATGGCCGACAGGGTTTCGGGCGTCGCCTTGCCGATGGTGTCGCCCAGCTGACCTCGTAGCAGCCCAGCGCGACAAGCCGCTGTGCCAAGGCCGCCACGGCACCGGGCGGTGTGGGGCCGTCAAATGGGCAATCGGTGACACAGCTGATATAGCCGCGAACGGGGATTCCATCGGCCCTAGCGGCGTCAAGGATTGGCAGGAACCGGTCGATCGACTCGGCAATGGTGCAATTCAGATTGGCGCGGGAAAACCCCTCGGAGGCCGAGGCGAAGATCGCGATTTCGTCCGCCCGCGCGGCGCGCGCGCCTTCGTATCCCTTCAAGTTGGGCGTCAGCGCGGCGTAAGACACACCGCGCGCGCGGGCAATCCCGCCCAGAACCTCGGCGCTGTCGGCCATTTGCGGCACCCATTTCGGGCTGACGAAACTGGCGACCTCGATCCGCCGAAACCCCGCCTGCGACAGCAGATCGACCAGCGCGATCTTGTCGGCGGTCGGGATCTGGCGCTTTTCGTTCTGCAACCCGTCGCGCGGGCCGACTTCGAAGATCTCGACGGTTTCAGTCATCGCCATAATAGTCCTTCAGATAGAGCTCGGCCTTGCCGTCCGCCGCCTGCGCCGCATTGAACCTGGGGGCAATCAACCGTGAGTGCCAATCCTGCACACGCGGCATCCGCCGAGGCGCACGAAACGCCGCGCCAGATCGACAGACGATCCCACCATGACATCCGCCGCCGAGAACCCGTCGGGCAGCAGCCAGCCGTCGTTGCCCAGCGCGCGCTCGACCCCTTCCAGCACGCGGCGCAGGCGCAGCGATTCCAGCTTCTTGACGACCGGGCTTTGATCGGCGCCTGTCAACACGATGTGGTGGAAGGTCAGTTGGGCAAGGTGCTGGGCGATGGTCTCGCCATAGTGCAGCCATTCAAGGAAACGCCCGCGTTCCGGAACCCCAACGCCACGGCCCAACTGCGGGGCGCGCGTCTCGCACAGGTATTCGAGGATCGCCCCGGATTCGAACAAGGCCTGCCCGTCGACCTCCAGGGCCGGGACACGGCCCGCGGGCGAGATCGCGAGGAATTCGGGCGAACGCAGGGCTTTGCCGCCGAAGCTGTGATGCTGGACCCGGTGCGGAATGCCCGCTTCGTGCAGGAACCAAAGCACGCGAAAGCTGCGCGACTGCGGGGCATGGTGCAAGGTGATCATCGGCGTCCCTCCCTTGCCGTCAGGTGTCGCGCGCCGCGGCCAGCGATGCAACCGTGACGTCACGACCCGACGGGCGTCAGTACAAACCGCCCGCGCTGATCGTGCCGAAACTGGTTGTCGGCAGCGACGGAACGACAGGCGTCTCGTCGCCGGTGATCGGCGGCAGGTTGGCGTTCACGTCGATGTCGTCCTGCCCCGGGGCAAAGACCGGCAGTGCGCCGCCCATCGAGAATCCGCCGTCGATCAGCGCGTCGATTCCGAAGACGGGCTCTTCGCCCTCGCGGAAATACTCGGCGACGACATCGCCCCCCGACGAGCCTTCGGGCATGCGTTCGCCCGTGCGGCGGTTGATCGAGATGAAGCGCCCGCCCGGCGGAACCGCAAAGCGCCCACCACCGTAGACGTCAATCGCGTGTTCCATGAACTGCTGGAAGACAGGGGCGCACATCCCGCCGCCCGAGGCGCGGCGGCCCAGCGACCGTGGCCGGTCATAGCCGATATAGCACCCTGCGACGACGGTCGAGGAGAAGCCCACGAACCAGACGTCGCGTGCGTCGTTCGTCGTCCCGGTCTTGCCGGCGATGGGCACCGGCAGCCGGATCGCGCCCGCCGCCGTGCCGCGCTGCACGACGCCCTGCATCATCGACGTCAACTGGTAGGCGGTGATCGGGTCCATCACGCGCTGCCGGCGCGAGACGATCCATGGTGCCTGCCCTGCGGGAAGGTTCGGTTCGGCGCATTCGACGCAGCGCCGCTCGTCGTGACGATAGATCGTGCGGCCCCAGCGGTCCTGTACGCGGTCGACCAGCGTGGGTTCGACCCTCTCGCCGCCATTCGCAAACATCGCATAGGCCGCAACCACCTGGAAAAGCGTCGTTTCCTGTGCCCCTAACGAGTTGGCGAGGAAAGGTTGCAGCCGGTCATAGACGCCGAAACGTTCGGCATAGCCCGCGACGACCTCCATCCCCACCTCTTGCGCGAGGCGGATGGTCATCAGGTTGCGCGACTGCTCGATGCCCATGCGCATCGGGGCCGGCCCGAGAAAGTCGCCGCCCGCGTTGGACGGGCGCCAGATCCCCTCGCCCGTGTCGATTTCGATCGGGGCGTCGATGATGATGGTCGCGGGGGTAAAGCCCGAATCCAGCGCAGCGGCATAGACGAAGGGTTTGAACGACGAACCGGGTTGGCGCATCGCCTGCGTCGCGCGGTTGAAGGACGAACTCTGGTAGCTGAAACCGCCCTGCATCGCGATGACGCGTCCGGTGTTGACGTCCATCGCCATGAAGGCGCCCTGCACCTCGGGGACCTGTCGCAACGACCAGCGCTGGAACGTGCCGTCATTGGCCGTGATCGCGCGGACATAGACAACATCGCCGACATTGAGGTTGTCGGCCAGCGAGCCGGGCAGCCAGTTGATATCGGGGCGGTCGACCTGCTGGATGCCTTCGACGCCTTCGATGCCAAGGCGGGCGCGGTCAGGCGTCACGTCCAGCACCACCGCAGGCAACCACGGATTGCCCAGCGTGATGTCGCGGGCAAGGCGGGTGTCCGCCAGCGCGGCGCGCCACGCGGTTTCGTCACCCAACACATCGGCGGGCAGCGTCAGGCCAGTGCCGCGCCATTCTCCCTGCTGGCGGTCAAAGGTTTCGAGCGCGGTTTGCAGCGCATGCGCCGCCTCGACCTGCAATTCGGGGTGCACGGTGGCGCGGATCGACAGGCCACCGGTGAAGAATTCATCCTCGCCGAAGGTGCTGGACAACTGACGGCGGATTTCATCGGTGAAGTAATCACGGGGCGGCAGGCTGTTGCGGAAGGCGTCGATCTCTCCCCCCTGAACGGTCAGCAGCGGGCGTTCTTGCGCCGCGCGGGCCTCGTCCGCGGTGATATAGCCATTTTCCGCCATCTGCCCCAGAACCCAGTTCCGCCGCGCGACCACGCGGTCATGCGCGCGCACCGGGTGATATTCGGACGGCGCCTGCGGCAACGAGGCAAGGAAGGCCATTTCTTCGATCGAAAGGTCTTCGAGGGTCTTGTTGAAATAGGTCTGCGCCGCCGCCGCGACCCCGAACGAATTCTGGCCCAGGAAGATCTCGTTCAGATAGAGTTCGAGGATCTGGTCCTTGCTGAGGACCTGTTCGACGCGCCACGCGAGGATCAGTTCGCGCACCTTGCGCTCGATCGAGCGGTCGGAAGACAGCAGGAAGTTCTTCATCACCTGCTGCGTGATGGTCGACGCCCCGCGCATGTTGCGCCCCCGCGACACGACCGCGTCGCGCAGCGCCGACATCATTGCCAGCGGGCTGAACCCTGAGTGCTCGTAAAAAGTGCGGTCCTCGGCCGAAATGAAGGCCCCCCGCACGAGAGGGGGGATATCCTCGATCGGGGTAAAGAGACGCCGTTCGCGCGCGAACTCGTCGATCATCTGGCCTTCGCCCGAATAGATCCGGCTGATCGTTGGCGGACTGTAATTGGCCAGCTGCTCGGTCGAGGGCAGGTCATGCGTATACACCCAGATCACGCCGCCGACCGTCAGCGCCGCGAACAGGACACCCATCAGCACAAAGCTGAACAGGCCACCGAGAACAGAAAGAAGAAAGCGGATCACGCAGGGCTCCGATCAAGATCGCCTTGTCTATACGCAGTCATGGCGCCCGGGTCAAAACCCCTGACGGTGATGTGAGGAAAACATGCGCGGATCAACGCCGCTGCAACACCCGCAAGGTCGCCTCCTCGGTCACCCAAGCGTCGAGCCCGGCCACCAAAGCGCCGATCATCCGCAGCCGCCAGCGATGGTCGCGCAGGCGCTCGCGGTCGCGCTCGCTGGACAGAAACCCCAGTTCGACCAGCGCCGAGGGCACGGTCGGGGACTTGAGAACGGAAAACGCCGCCTGTTGCCACGGGTGGCGGTGCATGCGCAGATCGGCCCCCTGCACCGCCGTCACCAGCGCGCGCGCCAGCCTGTCGGTCGCAGGCGCGGTCTGCAACCGCGCCATGTCCATCAACACCTGCGCGACGACGTCATCGGTGCCGCTGACATCAGCACCGCCACCGATCATGTCGTCGCGGTCGTGCCTTTCCGCGAGGGCCGCGCCCGCAGCATCGGTCGCCTCGGCGGCGAGGGTATAGACCGTCGCGCCATAGGCCTGCCCATCCTCGACCGCGTCGGCGTGGAAGGAAACGAACAGGTCGGCGTTGATCGTGTGGGCCACCGTGATGCGGTCTTCCAACGATACGAACTGATCGATGTCGCGGGTCAGATAAACCTCGTATCGGCCCGTCCGGCTGAGGGCCTCGGCCAGTTCGCGGGTGAAGGTCAGGACGGTGCGCGCCTCGGTCACGCCATCATAGGTCGCGCCGGGATCAACGCCGCCATGCCCCGGATCCAGCACGATGCGCGTCTGGCGTTGACCAAGCGGCGGCACGGCCTCCAACGTCAGGGCCGACTCGGGCATGTCGGGCCCGTCAGCATCCAGCGCCTGTGCCTGCGCCGCGAATTCCGCCGGTTCGAGGGGTTCAAGGCTCAGCGACAGGACCGCAGCGCCTGTTTCCTCGTCGACGCGCATGCCAGCCCGCGCGAAACCCATCGGTTGCAGCAAGTCGATGACCAGACGCGTCCAGCCCCCGGACGTTGCGCCCATGCGCACCCCGCTGGCCATGGATCGGGCGGCAAGTCCCGCGCCGTCGAAGCCGCCCCATTCCAGCGTGCGAAAATCCACGACCGCGCGCGGCGGATCGGCCAGCAAGCGCGTGCGCCACGGAACCGGCTGGCTCTGGGGGAACTCGACCAAAAAGCTGCGCCACGCGGGCGTCACCGTGACATCGCCGTTCAACCGGGCCAGCGCGCCGAATTCCTGCGCCGGGGCTGCCGTCGCAAGGCCAAGTGCCAGCACGGTCAATAGCCCCCGGAAAAGCCCGCCGATGGTTTGCATCCCGTCCGCCTCCTGCCTGTGCGATATCCCTACCCTGCGAAAGGCGGCTTGGGAATCCCCCTGTCGATGCCCGCTGGCGCGCGGCGCGGCCTAGGGTCTTCACGTTTGGGTCAGCACGCGACCGGTCGCAGACGACAGGCCTTGATCTTGTCAGCGGGGCGGGGTCAAACTCCGCGCGCACTCAGACACAGGATTTTTCATGGCCCGCAAGTCCCTCGCCGCCGCTGCAACCGCCCTTTCGCTCTGCCTTGCGGGGCCGGCTCTGGCGCAATCGATGACGATGACCGACGCCGAGCGCGCCGCCTTCCGCGCCGAAGTCCGTGCGTTCTTGATGGAAAACCCTGAGGTCATCTTCGAAGCCGCCGCCGAATACGAGCGCCGCAGCGCGCAAGCCCAGGCCGACATGGACAACGCGCTGGTCGAGATCAACGCCGAGACGATCTTCAACGACGGCCATTCATGGGTGGGTGGCAACCCCGATGGCGACCTGATCCTCGTCGAGTTCATGGACTATCGGTGCAGCTATTGCCGCCGCGCCCAGCCCGAGGTCAGCGGGTTCCTTGGCAACGACGGGAACGTCCGGCTGGTCATCAAGGAGTTCCCCATCCTTGGCCCGCAGTCCGATGTCATGAGCCGCTTCGCGATTGCCGTGCAGCAAAACGGCACGCCCGAGGCCTATGAAGCCGTGCACGACCGCCTGATGGCATGGAACGGCGAGATCGGCGAAGCCGACATGCGCGCCCTTGCGGCCGAGGTCGGTGTCGACGCCGATACCGTCATTACCGCCATGCGCGGCGAGGCTGTCAACGCCGTCATCGCGGCCAACCGTGACCTTGCGCAACGCCTGCAGATCAGCGGCACGCCGACTTTCGTTCTGGGCGACGGCTCGCAAGGCGAGTTGCTTCGCGGCCTGCTGCCTGCGCCCGAGATGGCCACCATCGCCGCACGTTTGCGGGGCTGACGCCACGGCCTGAAAAAAAGGTTTGCCACCCCGTCATCGGACTGCCAAGACTGATGTATCCGGCCGCGTGGGCACAGATCCGCGGGCGGAGGGGGGGATCACGAACGGACATGCGCTTCCGTCTCGCACTTGCCATGAGATCGCTGGCCGTCGCGCTGGCCTTGGCTTTGGCGCCTGCGCCTGCGGCCGTGGCTCAGGATATTCCGGGCAGTGACGATCCCGCTTTTCAACTGGCCTTGGCCGAATGGCTGGCCGATGACGAGGCCGAGGCCCTGCCCCGGCTGGGCACCCTCGCCCGCGCAGGCAACGCCTCGGCGCGGCTTCTGCTGGGGCTGATCGACCGGACGCCGTCGCTGCAAGGTGTCTTCCTCGCCCGCCTGCCCCGTGCCGACAGGATCGCCCTGTTGCGCGACGAGGGGGGGATGTCCGGGCGCAACTGGCTGCATACGTTGGACGCGGTTCCCCTTGCGCAAACGTGGAACGACTTGTTCGCCCTGCGCGGCGGTCCTGAACTGATTGCGCGGTTTGACGCCCTTGGTGACCCCCGCGCTGCGCGCGAGGCGATGATCACCCTGTCGGCGCGCGAACACCCGCGCTTGCGCGACCTCGACCCAGCCTTGCTGGATTACGAACTGCTGTATCTGTTGTGGCCCGTCGCCGATGACGACCAGCGCGCGATCATCGAGAACCGCGTGGGGCCGGATCATCCGCAGCGCGCCCTCATCGGGCAACGGCCCGACGTGCGCGTCACCGACCTGTGGCTGCGCGAAAGCCCGGTGGCCGAGCCGCTGCGCAGCGTCTGCGCGGCCGTTTGTCCCGAAGCGGCCGACCAGCCCGCCTGCCAAAGCGCCGCCTATCAGGCGCTGGGAAGCCACAACGGATTGCTGGCGCTTGGAACCCCGGCCGAGGCGCTGGTGCCCCAAGACGTGTTCCTGAACAGCGAGCGTGGTCGCAACAGCACAATCCGGCGAATCCTCTTGGGACGCGACATGCGGGCGCGACGGCTGATGATGCGCGACTTGCAGGACCGTTCAGCCTGCCTGTGGGAGGCCCTGCACACCCAAGCCCTTTTGTATCGACCCAATCCGCCATCGCGCTGATCGGGTCCCCGCCACCGATCCCGGAAACAACGACGCCGCCCCAAGGGGGCGGCGCGATTCGGTGGGCCTTCGGGTCGGACGATCAGCGCGGGGCGATCATCATCACCATCTGCCGGCCTTCCATCTTGGGCATGTTTTCGACCTTGCCGAGTTCGGCGATGTCGTCAGCCACACGATTGAGAAGCTCGGCCCCCAGTTCCTGGTGGGCCATTTCACGGCCCCGGAAACGCAGGGTGATCTTGACCTTGTCGCCTTCTTCCAGAAACTTCTGGATCGAACGCATTTTCACATCGTAATCATGGGTATCGGTCCCGGGACGGAACTTGATTTCCTTGATTTCGATGATCTTTTGCTTCTTGCGCGCTTCGGCCTCGCGCTTTTGCTGTTCGTACTTGAACTTGCCGAAATCCATGATCTTGCAGACCGGCGGAACAGCGTTTGGCGAGATCTCGACGAGGTCCAGACCGGCCTCTTCGGCCAATTGCATTGCGCGCGATGGTGTGACCACGCCGATGTTTTCACCCTCCGCACCGATCAGGCGGATTTCGGGCGCGCGGATACGGTCGTTTACACGGGGGCCGGTATCGCGGCTGGGCGGGGCGTTATGAGGTCTGCGGGCTATGGTCGGATTCCTTCTGTTGATCGGACGCGCGCGAACCTAATCGCGCCAACCCTTTCTTGCAAGGGGGCGGCGCGCAATCGCTTCGCCAGCTTGCCCAAAGTGCCACATCCTGCGACCGGGTTCACGCGATTGTCTCTGGGCAAAGGCCGCGCGCGGCCCTAGAGACGGGCGATCCTTCCTGCTCCGAGGTCTGTCATGCAGAAAACCCTGATCATCATTGTTATTGTCTTCCTTGCCGGTGCCGGTTTCTGGGCCTCGCGCCAACAAAACGCGCCGGTCACCGTCGCTGCGCCTGCACCCGTGGCCGAACCCGTTGCCGCGCCGGTCACCGAACCCGCGCCAGTCGCCGCCACGCAACCCGCACCCGAGGTTGCGCCCGTCGTTTCCCAGGCTGCCGAAGCCGTGACCAACCTGGTGTCGCAAGCCGCCGATGCCGCAGGCGCCGCCGTTCAGGCAACCACCGAGGCCGTTGCCGAAGCCGCGACAGACGCCGCCGCGACCGTGGACAACGCCGTTCAAGCCGCCACCGAAACCGCAGCGGATGCCGCCGCAACAGCCCAAACCGCTGTGCAATCGGCCACCGACGCCGCAACGCAGGCTGCAGCCGATGCCGCCGCGACGGCAAGCGATGCCGCCACGGCCGCGCAGGACGCCGCGACACAAACCTCTGCACAGGTCGCCTATACCGCGACCAGCACGGTCGCCGACCTCGGGTCGTTGTTCACCACCGAAGGTTTCGATTTCGACCGCGCGCTGGCCGCGATCGAGGCATCGGACCTGAGCGCGCTGCGCAAGGGCGTTGCCACGCGGGCCCTGACGGCCGCCCGCGACAACCCCGCGATGCTGCAAGGCGCCCTGACCCAGGTTCGCGGGTTGCTGGGTCTCTGAGGTCCGGTCCGGACATTGTCACGGGCGGCGATCCCTTCGCCGCCCGTTTTTATGTGCGCCACCGGGTCCCCGACAGGATCAGGGCGCGCCAGCCGTCGATCTCGGCTGCGAATCCTGCCGGCGTAATCGCGGCGATCTCGGTCGCGCCGGCGGCACTCAACGCGTGCCAGTCATAGCTGACGTCGACACGACTGCCCTGCCCCTGCGGCGCGCAGCGGATCGTGACCCGAGCCACCTTCACCCCCGGGGTGAGGCGCAGATAGCGCGCCTCGGCGGGGGGCGACCAGCGCAGGCAGGTCCACCAGACGGAATCGTCCGACGTCGAGAAGATCATTCCCTCGGTGGTCTCGCCATCCGCCGGGTCGATGTAGCGCGGCGCCTAGCCGGGGACCCAGGCCTCTTCGCCCCTTGGCGTGAACAGCGGCAGGGCATCGGCCGGCGCGATCGGCAGGTCGAGGGCATGGGTGAAGACGGGCATCAGGGGGCCTCGGGGTGTAGGTGCGAATCGCTGGCGCGCCAGGTGCAGCCGTAGACGGCGCGGAGCTGTTCGATGGTGGCGCGGGTCTCGGGCGAGAACGGGTCCTTGCCCTCGAACGCGTGCAGGACGATGCCTTCCAGAAGGTCGCCAAGCGTCAGGTCGCGGTATTCGGCCAGCGCCTTCAACGTCTTGAGCATCGGGGTGGAGAGGCGGACGCCGGTCTGGGTGCGGTGTGTTTGATCTGGTATCATGGTAACTTGGTAACTGTTCGGATATGGCCAGTCAAGCCATGCCCGCGCGATCCGGGGTCAAGCCTTGTGCGGGATCGGGCGCGCCGGACTGCCGGCCACGAGGGTCTCGAGGCGCGACGTTCGCCGGGAAAAATGGGCGATGTCGCCCATCCTACGGGGCCTCAGATGCCGTCGCCGACAAAGGCCTTTTCGACGACGTATTCCATCGGCTCGCTGTTGGCACCTTCGCGCAGGCCGAAGCCTTCGAGCACCGCCTTCACATCGACGTTGAACGCCAGCGAGCCACAGACCATGGCGCGATCATGGTCGCGGTCCATCGGATCAATGCCCAGATCGGCGAACACCTTGCCCGAGGTCAGGTTGTCGGTGATCCGCCCCATGTGCGCAAACTCCTCGCGCGTGGTGGTCGGGTAATACAGCAGCTTGCCCGCGACCAGTTCACCGATCAACGGGTCGTCGTGCAACCCTTCGACCAGCTGGCGGCCGTATTCCAGTTCCTCGACCGTGCGGCAGGTGTGCATCATCACCACCTGATCGTATTTCTCATAGGTCTCAGGGTCGCGCATCAGGCTGGCAAAAGGCGCAATCCCCGTTCCCGTGGCAAGGAACCAGATCCGCTTGCCGGGCAGCAGAGCATCATGCACCAGCGTACCGACGGGCTTGGGGCGCAAGATGATCTCGTCGCCGACTTTGATGTGTTGCAGGCGCGAGGTCAGCGGGCCGTCGGGCACCTTGATCGAATAGAACTCCAGTTCCTCGTCCCAATTGGGCGAAGCGATGGAATAGGCGCGCAGCAGCGGCTTGCCGCGTTCATCCAGCAGGCCGATCATCACGAACTCGCCCGAGCGGAACCGCAGGCTTTGCGGACGCGTGCAGCGAAATGAGAACAGCCGATCCGACCAGTGCGTGACCTGCGTCACGGTCTGGGCGTCCGGCAGATGCTTGGGCGCGCTTTGGGCGGTGCTGGCAGGGGCGGTTGCGTCGGTCATGGGTTCTCTCGTCGTCGGTTCGGGCTGGACATAGGCGCAACCGGGGCAAAACGAAAGACCCGCGCGCGATATTGCACCCTTTGCCTTTTCGAACGGCGGGTGACCTTGATCCGGATCAAGCGAACCTGAATTCCCTATGCGGATTTCAGGATACGGTCGGCACCCAGCCACCCCATCAGGATCGCCGGCGCGTTGGTGTTGCCGCCAATCAACGTCGGGAAGGCCGATGCGTCACAGACCCACAACCCCTCGACCCCGCGCACGCGCAGATCGGCATCCAGCACCGAGGTGGCCGGATCCGCCCCCATGCGCGCCGTGCAACTGGGGTGATACACGGTGCCCGACCGCTGCCGGAAATCATCGATCAGCGCAGCGTCGTCGCTCACGTCCGGGCCCGGGCGCAGTTCCTCGGCGATCAGGTCAGCGATGGGTTTCTGCGCGGCGATATGGCGGATGAATTTCACCGCCGCCAGCATCTCGGCCACGTCGTGATTGGTCGAGAACGCGTTGGCGATGATGCGCGGTGCCGCCATCGGATCGCTTGACGCAAGTTCGATGCGCCCGCGGCTGGTCGGCCGGCAGTTCGACAGCCCGATCGACAGGCCCGGGAACGGATCGGGCGACAGGATCGGGCGTTCTCCGTCGCGCGGAATCAGCGTCGAAAACGCCTGAAAATACAGCTGCATGTTGGGGCGTGGCAGCGAAGGGTCGGTCTTGAAGAACCCGCCCGCATGGTTGATCGACACGGCCAACGGGCCCTTGCCCGCCAGCAGATACTGCATGCCCACCCACAGCTTGCCCCACCAAGGCCGCAGGATGTCGTTCATGGTGGGCACGGTCATGCGATAGGTATAGTTGATGCCTTGGTGATCGTTCAGATGCGCGCCGACATTGGGGTTGTCGTGCAGCACCTCGATCCCCTGCCCCGCCAGCATCGCCCCCGGCCCGATGCCCGACAGCATCAGCGTCTGCGGCGTGTTGATTGCGCCGCCTGACAGGATGACGCCCCCTGCCCGCGCCTGATGCAGCGCGCCGCGCCAGCGGTATTCGACCCCGACCGCGCGCTTTCCCTCGAACAGAACGCGGGTCACAAGGGCGCCCGTGCGCAGCGCGACCTTGTCACGACGCTTCAGCGCCGGGCGCAGGAAAGCGCGCGCCGCCGAATTGCGCCGCCCGCCCTTGATGGTCAGTTGGTAAATCCCCGCGCCTTCCTGCTCGGCGCCATTGAAATCGGCGTTGTGCGGCAGGCCGGCGGCGGCACAGGATTGCAGGAAAGGGCCGACCAGCGGATGCGCAGGCACCTGCCCTGATCGGATGAACAAGGGGCCACCCTGCCCGCGCCAAGCATCGGCGCCGTCCTCGTTGTCCTCGATCGCGCGATAGGCCGCGCGCGCCGCATCGGCGCCCCAGCCGCCATCTGCGGTGGCCGCCTGCCAATCGGCGTAATCGCTGTCGTGGCCCCGGATCCAGACCATCGCGTTGATCGACGACGATCCCCCGACGACCTTGCCGCGCGGCCAGTAATCGCGCTGCCCGTTCAGGCCCGGATCGGGTTCGGTGCGATAGGCCCAGTTCACGGCCGGATCGAAGAACAGTTTGCCATAACCCAGCGGCATGGCGACGAAAAAGCGCCGGTCGCTGCCGCCGGCCTCAAGCACCAGAACACGGCGACCAGCCGCCGACAGACGTTCGGCCAGGACCGACCCCGAAGACCCCGAACCGACAATGATGAAATCGAACTGGCCGTCCATGGCAAAGCTCCGTTTCTGACGGCCCCACACAATGCCAACGCGCGATCCACTGCAAGCGCGAAGCTGGACGATGACGTTGCGAAACGCTAGAAATCGCTGATCCGGAGGCCCCCATGACCCGAGCCGACCTCGACCCCCTCGACCGCAAGATCCTGCGGGAACTGCAAGACGATGCCAGCCAGTCGCTCGACGAGATCGCGCGCAAGGCCGGGTCGTCGAAAACGCCGGTCTGGAACCGTATCCGCAAGCTGCGCGAAACCGGCGTCATCACCGGCCAGACGGTGATCCTGAACCCCGAATCTCTGGGGCTCGAGGCGTGCTTTTTCGTGCTGATCCGCACCGCCGAGCACGATCCCGACTGGCAGGAACGCTTCCTGACCTCGGTCCGCTCGCGCCCCGAAGTCCTCGAGGCGCATCGTCTGGCCGGGGATATCGACTATATCCTCAAGGTCCGCGTCGCGAATGCGCGGGCCTATGATGCCTTCTATCAGGCACTGATCCGTGATGTGAAAATCCACAACGTCACGGCCCTGCTGTCGATGGAAGAGATCAAGTCGACAACCGTTCTGGCCGTCTGACCCTTCATCTTGTCCCAAATACTCACGGGGTTTCCAAAGGGGGGCGTGCCCCCCTTCGGGCAGGGGGCTGTGGGGGACGGCAGTCCCCCACGCGTTGCTCAACCAAAGGCGTCCGGCTCGCTGGCCTTGCGCTGCGCCACATAGGCCTCAAGCGCCTCGGCGATGCCCGGATCCAGCGCCGGGGCCTGAAAATCGGCCAGCTGCTTCTTCACCCGCACCGCTGCAAGCTGCGCACTGTCGCGCGAACCTTCGTCCTGCCAGGTCTCGAAGGGCTTGTAGTCCAGCACATTGGTCCGCCAGAAGGCCGACTTGAAGTTCGCTTGCGTATGCTCGCACCCCAGATAGTGACCGCCCGGCCCGACTTCGCGGATGGCATCCATGGCCTGTCCGTTCGCGTCCATCGAAATGCCTTGCGCGATGTGGTGCAGCGTCCCCAACTGGTCGGCGTCCAGCACGAACTTCTCGTAGGACGAGACCAGACCGCCTTCCAGCCAGCCACAGGCATGCAGCATGAAGTTCACGCCCGCCAGCAGCGCCATGTTCAGCGAGTTCGCGGTTTCATAGGCCGACTGGGCATCAGGCAGTTTCGAACCGGTGAAGGCCCCGCCCGACCGATACGGCAGCCCCAGACGCCGCGCCAGTTGACCCGCGCCATAGGTGATATGCGCCGCTTCCGGCGTGCCGAAGGTCGGCGCGCCCGAGTTCATGTCGATCGAGGTCACGAAGGCCCCGAAAATCACCGGCGCGCCCTTGCGCAGCAACTGCGAGTAGGCCACGCCCGCCAGCACCTCGGCCAGAACCTGCGTCAGCGTGCCCGCCACCGTCACCGGCGCCATGGCCCCGCCGACGATGAACGGCGAGATGATGGCCGCCTGATTATGGCGGGCATAGACTTCCAGCGCGCCCATCATCACGCTGTCGAAGGTCAGCGGCGAGTTGATGTTGATCAGCGAGGTCATGACCGTGTTCTGTTCGACGAAATCATCGCCGAACAGGATCTTGGACATCTTCACCGAATCCTCGGCCCGGACGGGTTCGGTGACCGACCCCATATAGGGCTTGTCCGACAGGGTCATGTGCGCAAGCAGCATGTCCAGATGGCGCTTGTTCACCGCGATGTCGGTCGGCTCGCACACCGTGCCGCCCGAATGGTGCAGCCACTTCGACATATAGCCCAGCTTCACGAAATTGCGGAAATCGGCAATCGTCGCATAGCGGCGGCCGCCTTCCAGATCATGCACGAAGGGTGGGCCATACACCGGCGCCAGAACCAGCGACTTGCCGCCGATCTCGACGTTGCGCTCGGGGTTGCGGGCGTGCTGGGTGAAGCGCGACGGCGCGGTCGAGCACAGTTTGCGCGCCAGACCACGGGGAATGCGCACACGCTCGCCCTTCACGTCGGCACCGGCATCGCGCCACAGCGCCAGCGCGGCGGGGTTATCGACGAAGTTGACGCCGATCTCTTCCAGCACCGTTTCGGCGTTGTATTCGATGATCTCCAGCGCCTCGTCGTTGAGAATCTCGAAGTTCGGGATGTTGCGCGTGATGAAGCGCGCGGTCTCGATCGACACGGCGGTCCGTTCGGCGCGGCGGGCTGCGCCACCACCTCCACGGGCACGGCGGGGGGATGCGTCTTGGGCCATGGTTCGTCTCCTGAATGCGGGCCTTTGCGGCCCACCCGTTTTGCTCCGGGATTACCCCGCCCCGCCCATCGGGTGTCCATGGATTGCGGCGCATCCCGGCGGAAAACGACATTCCTTGTGCATCGCGCCCCGTTTCCGCCACCCTGCCCGCGCATGGGCCTTGCCGAATCCATGACTGCACCCTATTCCCCGCCCATGACCCAGCATGACCGCCTCCTCATCATCGACTTCGGCTCTCAGGTGACGCAGCTGATCGCGCGCCGCCTGCGCGAGCTGAGCGTCTATTGCGAAATCCACCCCTATCAGAACGTCACCGACGCCTTCCTGGCCGAGTTCGCCCCCAAGGCGATCATCTTCTCGGGCGGGCCGGACAGCGTGACGCGCGAAGGGTCGCCCCGTCCGCCGAAATCGGCCTATACGCTGGGCGTGCCGATTCTGGGCATCTGCTATGGCCAGCAGGTCATGATGCAGGACCTTGGCGGGCTGGTCGAAGCCGGTCAAAGCCACACCGCCGAATTCGGCCGCGCCTATGTCACACCCGCGGGCAGCCTGCCCCTTCTGGACGGCTGGTTCACCGAAGGCCGCGAGCAAGTCTGGATGTCGCACGGCGACCACGTCAGCAAGATCGCACCGGGGTTCGAGGTGTTCGGCACCTCGCCCGGGGCGCCCTTCGCCATCACCGCGGACACCGCCCGCCGGTTCTACGCCGTCCAGTTCCACCCCGAAGTGCACCACACCCCGCGCGGTGCGAAACTGTATGAAAACTTCGTCCGCATGGCCGGCTTTACGGGTGACTGGACGATGGGCGCCTATCGCGAGGAAGCAATCCGCAAGATCCGCGAACAGGTTGGCGACGGCCATGTGATCTGTGGCCTGTCGGGTGGGGTCGACTCGTCCGTCGCCGCAGTCCTGATCCACGAGGCGATTGGCGACCAGTTGACCTGCGTTTTCGTCGATCACGGGCTTCTGCGCCTGAATGAGGCCGAGGAAGTCGTGAAGATGTTCCGCGACACCTACAACATTCCACTGATCCACGCCGATGAAAGCGACCTGTTCCTGGGCGCGCTGGAAGGCGTCAGCGACCCCGAGGTCAAGCGCAAGACCATCGGCAAGCTGTTCATCGACGTGTTCCAGAAATACGCCAACCAGATCGAGGGCGCGCAGTTCCTTGCGCAGGGCACACTCTACCCTGATGTCATTGAATCGGTGTCGTTTTCCGGCGGTCCATCGGTCACGATCAAGTCGCACCATAACGTCGGCGGCCTGCCCGAGAAGATGGGCCTGAAGCTGGTCGAGCCGCTGCGCGAGCTGTTCAAGGACGAAGTCCGCGCGCTGGGTCGCGAGCTGGGCCTGCCCGATCGGTTCATCGGCCGCCACCCCTTCCCCGGCCCCGGCCTTGCCATCCGCTGCCCAGGCGAGATCACCCGCGACAAGCTGGAGATCCTGCGCAAGGCCGATGCCGTCTATATCGACCAGATCCGCAAGCACGGGCTGTATGACGAGATCTGGCAGGCCTTCGCCGCGATCCTGCCGATGCGCACCGTGGGCGTGATGGGCGACGGACGGACCTATGACTATGCGCTGGCGTTGCGTGCGGTGACCTCGGTCGACGGGATGACCGCCGATTATTACCCCTTCACGCATGAATTCCTGGGCGAGACTGCAACGCGGATCATCAACGAGGTCAAGGGCGTGAACCGCGTGTTTTACGACTGCACGTCGAAACCGCCGGGCACGATCGAACTGGAATGACCGCGCGACTGCGGCTCTGGGCGATCTGGTGCGTCATGGCGCTGGCCGCGTCGCTGGGGGCCGTTGGGCTTTGGACACTGCTTTGGCCTCGGCCCGATCCCGCGACGCTGGACCGGGCTGATGCGATCATGTGCCTCGGAACGGGTCTGGACGAAAACGGCCAGCCCGGCAGCATGGCACAGGCCCGGATCGAAGCCTGCGTCGACCTGTTCCGACACGGCGTTGCCCCGGTCGTCATCTTTACCGGGGGGCTGGGTGAAGCCTCCGGTGTGACCGAAGGCGACGCCATGGCCCGCGCGGCGCTGGCATTGGGCCTTCCGGAGTCGGCCTTGCTTGTCGAGCGCGAGTCGCGCAGCACCTTGCAGAACGCCTTGTTCAGCCTGCCGCTGGTGCCCGACGCCGAACGCATCGTGCTGGTCACCCAAGCCTTCCACCTGCCCCGGTCCTGGGCCTCGTATCGATGGGCGGGCGCGCGCGGCGTCGCCCTCTATCCCGCCGGACGGATCATGCGGCAAGGCAGGGTCGCCACGGGTTCCATGCTGGTGCGCGAAAGCCTTGCGATCTGGTTCAACCTTGCCCGGGCTTCGGCTTTCACCTTGGGCGAGATCGCTGGCATCTCGGAAAGAACGCGGATAGCGTGGCTCTATTGACACCGAGGCAAGGCCCATGGCGATCCATCTGACTGGCAAACTGATCTGCAACGACGAGGCCCAAGCCGCGATTGTCCGCGCCCATTTGTCCGAACACATCCGCCTGACCCACGCCGAACCGGGCTGCGAACGGTTCGAGGTGGAACCGGAATCGCCTTTGGTCTGGTCGGTGCGCGAACGATTCAGCGACCGCGCCGCCTTCGACGCGCATCAGTCGCGGGTCAAGGCAAGCGCGTGGGGGCAAGCGACGCAGGGCATTCCCCGCGAATACCAGATCACCGAGGACTGAGCCGCGCGCCATGCAAGCCCAGATCACCCACAGCACCAAGATTCAGGTGACCTTCGGCGATTGTGATCCTGCCGGGATCGTCTATTATCCCAATAATTACAGGTGGTTCGACTTCACCTTTCACGACTGGCTGCGCACGATGGGCGGCCATGCCGCCCTGTGCCGCACCTTGGGCGCCGTGGGCATCGGCCTGATGGACAGCGGCGCGCGTTTCCGCGCACCGATCCGCGATGGCGACCTGCTGCAGATCGACATGCGGATCGAGGATTGGGGGCCCAAGGCCCTGAGGTTGGGCTATACCTCGCGGGTGGGCGATACGGTCGTGGTGAGCGGGTTCGAACTGCGCGGTCTGTTCGTGCCGTCGCCGCGCGGGATCAGCGGCGGCGACATGGCCACGTTTCGCACTTTGATCGGGCTCTGACGCTCAGCGCGTCAGGATCAGCCCGCAGCCGATCACCACCATCAGCGCCACGAGCATATGCCGGGGCGTCGGTCGGGCCTCCCGGAAAACAAAGACCGCCAGCAGGATCACCCAGATCGGCGTCGTCGCGACGAGGGGCGAAACGCTGGTGATGCTGCCCGAGAACAGCGCAAGGTTGACCGACAGGATCCCCAGCCCGTTCAGCACCCCTGACATCGCGAAGAAACGCCCTGACGGCCCGACCTTGACCGTGCCTTGGCGCAATTGCCACAGGCTCAGAACCCCCAGCACCATGACCGAAACCGTCGAGCCGACCAGAATCGCAAAGAACGGGCTGGGCAGTGTTTCGAACCCCAGCTTCAGCAGGGGTTGGGCGATCCCCCGCACCAACGCAGCTCCCAGCGGAAACAGCAGCGCCACCAGCGGCCAGCCCCGCCCGGCCTTCCCCGGCACATACGACGCCAGAAACAGCCCGGCGATGGTAAACCCGATGCCTATTGCCGCCTGAAGGTTCAGCGCCTCGCCCAGCCAGATCACTCCGGCCGAAACCGCGAACAGCGGGGTCAGGGATGCCAGCGACGTGGTCAACGACGGCCCGACCGATTGCACCGCAAGGATCTGCAGTCGCTGCCCGGCCGCGGGAAACAACACGCCGATCGCCGCAAACAGCCAGAGCGTCGGATGCGAGAACCAAGACCAATCGATGACAAACGGCGCGATCAGCCACAACAGGCCCGCCGATGCCATCACCGAAAACAAGGCACCCGTGGCAGGATCGGTGCCCTTCAGGCCCAGCCGCTGCACATGCGCGCTCAGCGCAAACAGCAGCGCCGCCGACAAGGAATAGACGATGAACATGCGACACCCCCGGCGCATCTGCGTGCCAAGGCATTACACAACATTCTTAACAAGGCAAATATTTCCGGCGTGAGGTTCTAACCCCCGGAGAGAGCCGGCTTCTCGGGCTGGGTGGGCGCGTAACTCGACGTCGTCTCGAAGGATTCGGCACAGGTTGTTTGCACGAAGGGCGCGCGCGAACGGGTGAAAACCTCGCGGTTGACGTCGAACCAGAAGGTCGGCGGGTCATAGCACCCGCCCGCGATGCCGATCATGTCCTCGAACAGGCCGATGCGCCACAGCACGTTGGTGCCGCATTCCGGGCAGAAGGACGTGGTGAAGGACCGGCCCGACTCGGTGGAAAACTGATAGTCACGCGCAACCCCCGTCACGGTGACACGGTCGGCGGGGAAATACACCGATACTCCGAAGGCCGATCCCGTGCGCGTCTGGCAATAGCGGCAATGGCAAACCGCTGTCTTGGCGGGTTCGCCGCGCGTCTGGAACCGCAGTGCGCCGCATTGGCACCCGCCGTGGTGGATCGCTTCGCTCATGGGCTCTCTCTGTTGGTGATACGGTCTTGTCCTGAACCCCATCATGCCGCGACAGGCCCGGGGCGCAACGAAAAACATGGATTGCACTGGGGCGACGGCGGCGGCTAGCCTGCCGCGCAGGGGGAACCATGGCACAGCCACAGGTGAAAAGCATTCGCGCGCTGGCCCGCGGGCTGGAGGTGCTTCAGATCCTGCAGCGCGGCGGGGCGCAGGGGCTGCACGCGTTGCACCATCGCAGCGGCCTGCCCAAGGCGACACTGCTGCGCATTCTGAAAACCTTGATGGATCAGGGGCTTGTCTGGCAACGCATGGTGGATGACGCCTATGTGCCGTCTTATGCCCTGACGGAACTGGCGGGTCGGATCAACGCCGAGCTTGCGCTGGGCGAGGCGGCATCGCCCGTGCTGTCGGCCTTGTCCGACCGCATAGAATGGCCATCGGTGCTGGCGGTGCCGCGTCTGACGCATATGGAGGTGATCGAAACGAACGCCTCGCGCAGCCATTTTCCGGATATCGCGCTGGGCCCGGTCGGGTTTCGCGTCAACATGCTGCGCTCGGCATCGGGCCGCGCGTTCATCGCCGCGTGCGAGGACCCGGTGCGCGACGCCGTGCTGGACGCCCTGCGGCGCTCAGGGTCACCGGGTGACCGGGGGGCGCAGGATGCGGCAATGGTCGCGCGGGTGATCGCCGAGACCCGCGCGCAAGGGTATGGGCTGCGCGATCCTGATTTCGGCGGTGATTTCAATGCGGGACGCGCGCAGGTGGATGACGGGCGCGACTCGCTTGGGGTGGCGATCCGGCTGGGGAACCATGTTCCGGGGACCATCAACATCACATGGGCGCGGCGGGTCTTTCGCCGCGAGCAGGCCGTGGCGCGCTTCCTGCCCCATGTGCAGGCCGCAGCGGATGCCATCGCGGGCGCGCTGAGTCAATAAGATTTCACCTGGTGAAATTTTCGCTGGAAGCCGGTTGAGCCGCGCCTGCCTGGCGCCTAGCCTGCCCCGAACACATCCGGAGGCCCCCATGAGCCAGCTTACGATGACCGACGTCGACGCGATCCTGCGTCTGGTCGATTCCTCTGATTTCGACGCCCTGAAGTTGGAGATCGGCGATCTCAAGCTGGAGATAAACCGCCGCGGCGCGCCCCTTGCCCCTGCGCCGACGATGGCGCCCGTCTCAGCACCGGCGGCCGCGCCCGTGATCGCGCCCGTGATCGCGTCAGGCGGGGGGTCGGAAATTCCCGCGCCGCTTCTGGGCACCTTCTATCGCGCGCCCAAGCCCGGAGCGGCGCCCTTTGTGAACGTGGGCGACACGGTCACCGCGGACACGGTCGTTGGCATCATCGAGGTGATGAAACTGATGAACTCGGTCACCGCGGGCATCGCCGGAACCGTTACAGAAATTCTGGCCGAGAATGGCCAACTGGTCGAACATGGCCAGGCGCTGTTACGCGTGCAGCCGTCCTGAGATGGCCCGGATCAAGCGCCTTTTCATCGCCAACCGGGGCGAAATCGCGGTGCGCATCATCCGCACCTGCCGCGCCTTGGGCATCGAAACCGTGCTGGGTGTCTCGGAAGCCGACCGCGAGAGCCTTGGCGCCAAGCTGGCCGACCGGGCGGTATGCCTTGGCCCGGCGCCCTCGTCCCAAAGCTATCTGAAGCTTGACACCGTGGTGACCGCCGCCAAGGGCACGGGCTGCGACGCGATCCACCCCGGCTATGGGTTCCTGTCAGAAAACCGCGCGCTGGCCGAGGCTTGCGCCAAGGTCGGGCTGGTGTTCGTGGGGCCCAGCGCCGACAACCTGACCGCCGTGGGTGACAAGCTTACCGCACGCCGCCATGCGCAGAACGCCGGCGTTCCGGTGGTTCCTGGAGGCACGGCGGAAACCATCACCGAAGCGCGGTCGCTGTCGAAGACGATAGGGTTTCCCTTGTTGATCAAGGCCGTTGCGGGTGGTGGCGGGCGCGGGATGAAGCGGGTCGACAGGCCCGAGGATCTGGCGCGGCAGTTCGATCTGGCAACCTCCGAGGCGCTGAACGCCTTTGGCGACGGGCGTGTCTATCTGGAACGCTTCGTCACCGTGGGCCGCCATGTCGAGGTGCAGATCCTGTCCGACGGCGACACGGTGCTGCACGCGGGCGAGCGCGACTGTTCCGTGCAGCGGCGCTATCAAAAAGTGGTCGAGGAGGCCCCCGCCCCTGACCTGCCCCGCACCCTGCGCGCGGGGCTCTTGAACGCAGCGGTCGAGTTCGCCCGGCACATCGGCTATCGCTCGCTGGGCACGGTGGAATTTCTGGTCGATGTGGAACGGCAGGAGTTCTATTTCCTCGAAATGAACGCCCGTATCCAGGTCGAACATCCGGTGACCGAGGCGATCACCGGCCTCGACCTTGTCGCCCTGCAACTGGCCATCGCCGAGGGGCAGAGCCTGCGCATGGAACAGGCCGATATCCGTCTGAACGGCCATGCCATCGAATGCCGCCTGAACGCCGAGGATGTGGCGCGCGACTTCATGCCCTCGCCGGGGCGGGCGACGCTGGTGTGGTTCCCGTCGATGCCGGGGCTGCGCGTCGATACGCATATGCAGACCGGCGCGATGATACCGCCCTATTACGACTCGATGGTGGCCAAGCTGATCGCTTGGGCGCCCACCCGCGACGAGGCCATCGCCGTGATGCGGCAGGCCCTGGCCGTTTGCCGGCTGGAGGGGATCAAGACCAACGCCCCCTTGCACGTCGCGATCATGGATGATGCGCATTTCATCGCCGGGGGTGTCGATACCAACTATTTGGGCGGGCTGTTGCCGCGCCTGCAAAACGGGGGGCAGGCATGAGCCGCATCGACCTGATCGACACGACCGTCCGCGATGGCAACCAGTCGAACTGGGGTGCCACCGGGCTGACCACGGCGATGATGCTGCAAATCGCCCCGGTGATGGAACGCGTGGGCTTTCATGCCGTCGATTTCCTCGCCTCGACCCACATGGGGGTGGCGGTGCGCTTCCTCAAGGAAAACCCGTGGGAACGCCTTCGCCTGATGCGCGAAGCGATGCCCTCGACCTCGTTGCAATTCCTGACCACGGGAATGCGGTTCATCTCGTGGGAGGTGGCCAGCCACGAGATGATGGAATTCGCCTTCCGCCTCTTGGTGAACAACGGCATCGACCGGTTCGCCATCATGGACCCGATGAACAACGTGCCCGCCATGCTGACCATGGCTGACCTGACGCGCAAGGCGGGCGGGACGTCGATTGTCGCCGCGCTGACCTTCACGCTGTCGCCGCTGCACGACGATGCGCATTTCGCCGAAGCGGCGCGCCAGCTGGCGGGGTCGGGCAAGTTCGACCGGCTGTATCTGAAAGACCCCGGCGGGCTGGTCACGCCGGAACGCGCGCGCACGCTGATCCCTGCCTTGAAGGCGGTGATGGGGGCCGTGCCGCTGGAATTCCACTCGCACACCACCATCGGGCTTGCGCCATTTTCCTATCTCGAGGCGGCGGGACTGGGCGCGGAGGTGTTGCACACCTCGGCGGCCGGGGCGTCGAACGGGACGGGCCAGCCGAACATGTCGTCCGTCATCCGCAACCTGCGCGATCTGGGGCATACGGTGGATGTCGATGACGAAGCCGTGGCCGCGATGGACCGCTACTTCACCGCCCTGACCAAGGCCGAAGGCCTGACCCATGGCGCACCGGGCGAATTCGACCGCGCCTATTTCCGGCACCAGATGCCCGGCGGGATGATGGGGACGATGATCCGGCAGCTCAAGGAAATCCGCCGCGAACATCTGCTGCCCCAAGTGCTGGACGAGGTCGAACGCGTGCGCGCCGAACTGGGCTATCCGATCATGGTCACGCCCTTCAGTCAGGTGGTCGGCACGCAGGCGTTGATGAATGTGATGCAGGGCGAACGCTATGCCACCATCCCCGACGAGGTGACGCGCTATGTGCTGGGGCGGTTCGGCCAGCCGGTCATGCCGATGGACCCGCAGGTCGAGGATCGCATACGGTCGTCGAAGCGCGCGCGGGAGCTTGAGGACGAGCCGCACATGGCCTCGCTGGACGAATTGCGCAAACGCATCGGAAAGGGGTATTCCGACGAGGAATTCCTGCTGCGCGCCGTGATGCCTGCCGATCAGGTCGATGCGATGGTGGCCAAGGGGCCTGCGGCGCGGGTCTATGACCCGGCCAAGCGTCCGGCCATGCGGCTGCTCGAGGAACTGACGCAGCGCGGCGGCCTGACCTCGGTCAGGGTGGAAAAACCCGGCTTCCAGCTGGAACTGACGAAGGGGCAATGATGCATACTCATCCGATCCGCGCGGCGGTGTTCGACATCGACGGCACCTTGGCCCTGATGGACAAGGCCACCGGCACCTTCACCGCCCTGCCCGGCGCTGTTCAGGCCTTCGCCGATTGCCGCGCGGCGGGCGTCAAGGTCGTGGCCTACACCAACGGCACCTTCTTTCCGCCCGCGCATTATTACCCGCTGCTGGCCGATGCCGGGCTGGTGCTGGAGCCGGGGCACATCCTGACCCCCGCTGCGGTATCGGCGCAGCGCCTCAAGGCGATGGGCTATACCCGCGTCATGGTCATGGGCGCCGAGGGCACGCAGGTCCCGATGCGCGAGGCGGGTATCGAGGTCGTGCCCGCCACCGCCAACGCGGGCCCGGTCGAGGCCGTTCTGCTGGGCTGGACCCGTGACCTGAGCGCCGAGGCGCTGGAAGCGGTGGTCGAGGCCGTCTGGGCCGGTGCGAAACCCTTCGCCGGATCGGTCGCCCCCTATTTTGCAGGGGGCGGCGGAAAGCGGCTGCTGGGGATTTCGGGCGCGGTGGCGGCGGCACTGGAAAACGCGACGGGCCAGAAAGTCACCGTGTTCGGCAAGCCCGAGGTGGCGGGCCTCGACATGGTGGCCGACCTGACCGGGCTTTCGCCTCAGGAAATGGCGGTGGTGGGCGACGACCCCAAGCTGGAAATCCGCATGGGCCGAAAGGCTGGCGCCTTTTGCGTGGGGGTCGAAACCGGGATCGCCAAGACAGCCGATTTCATGGCCTTTCCGGCAGACGAGCGGGCGCATGTTGTCCTGCCAACGCTGGAAGGTTTCGCCCAACAACCCTGGTTCCGATGAGGCCCCCAATGCTGAACGAAAGCGATATCCTCTGGCAGGCCCCGGCCGAACGGCGCGAAACAGGGCCATCGGGACGGTTCTTGCGCTGGCTGGCCGAAAGGGGCCAGCACTTCGATGGCTATTCCGCCCTGTGGCAATGGTCGGTCGACCATCCCGCCGCGTTCTGGCAGGCCCTGTGGAATTACTTCGACATCATCGCCGACGGCACCCCGGCCGAGGTGATGACCGATGCGCCTATGCCCCGGACCCGCTGGTTCACCGGCACGCGGCTGAACTATGCCGAACACGTCCTGCGCCATGAAACGACGGGCGACCCCACGCGCACGATGATACACCATTGTTCGGAACTGCGGCCCTTGGCATCCCTCAGCTGGGCCGAGGTCGGCGGACAAGTGCGCAAGCTGGCTGAAAGGCTGCGCGCGATGGGGATCGGCCCGGGCGACAGGATCGTGGCCTATATGCCCAACATCCCGGAAACGGTGATCGCCATGCTGGCCTCGACAGCCATTGGCGCCACCTGGGCCACCGCCGCGCCCGAGTTCGGGCCGCAAACGGTGATCGACCGGTTCAGCCAGATTGCGCCCAAAGTGGTGTTCGCGGTCAATGGCTATCGCTATGGCGGCAAGGACTACGACCGCAACGCCGATCTTCAGCGCATCGTCGACAGCCTTCCCACGGCGGAACATCTGGTGATGCTGGACTATCTGCCGGGCGCGGGGACACAACCCCGGTTCGGGGGTGCCATGCATGCATGGCCCGATCTGTTCACCGGCCCCGATGTCCCGCGCGAGGCTTTCCATTACCAGCGCGTGCCGTCGGACCATCCGCTGTGGATCTTGTTCTCGTCGGGAACGACAGGGTTGCCGAAACCCATCGTCCACGGGCACCATGGCATCGTGCTGGAGCAGCTGAAAAGCGGGTCCTTCCATCTGGACCTTGACCAAGGCGGCACATATTTCTGTTATTCGACAACGGGTTGGATGGTCTGGAACACGTTGATGACGGGGCCTTTGCTGGACGGCAAGGTCACGCTGTATGACGGGCACCCGACATGGCCAGATGCCGGCGCTCTGTGGCGGATCATGGACGCGACCCGCGTCAGCAACTTCGGTGTCTCGCCCACCTTCATGCAGATCGTGCGGCAACAGGGTTTCCGCCCCGGCACCGATTTCGACCTTTCGGCGCTGCGCGCTGTCTTCCTGACAGGCTCGCCTTCGACGCCCGAGATCCTCGGCTGGGTGCACGAGGCGGTGAAACAGGATCTGTTCGTCACCTCGCAGTCGGGGGGCACGGAACTGTGCTCGGGCATCCTTGCGGGCACTGTCCTGCTGCCGACCCGCGCGGGCGAGATCCAAGCGCCGGCGCTGGGTTGCGATGCTGCCGCCTTCGACGAAGCCGGCGACCCGGTGATCGACACGGTCGGCGAGTTGGTGATCCGCAAGCCCATGCCGTCGATGCCGCTTTTCTTCTGGGGCGACACGGATTTCGCGCGGTACGAGGCCAGCTATTTCGACATGTATCCGGGCATCTGGCGGCATGGCGACCGGGTTCGGTTCAACGCGCAAGGGGGCAGCGCGGTTCTGGGGCGCTCGGACGCGACGCTGAACAGATATGGGGTGCGGATCGGATCGGCCGAGATCTATCGCACCATCGAAACCTTCCCCGAGATCGCCGAAAGCCTTGTCGTCTGCATCGAAGAGGAGGATGGCGGCTATTACATGCCGCTGTTCGTCCAGATGGTGGCGGGCAAGGCCTATTCCGCGGACGTCGAGGCCGCGATCATCCGCCGCCTGCGCAGCGAACGCAGTCCACGCCATGTGCCCGATGTCATCATTCCCGCCCCTGAAATCCCGATGACCCTGACCGGCAAGAAAATGGAAGTGCCGGTGCGCAAGCTGTTGCTGGGCTTGCCGCTGGACAAGGTTGCCAGCCGTGATGCCACGCGCAACCCCGACGCGCTGGACTGGTTCGCCGATTTCGCCGCGCGCCGGCGGGGCTGACACCATGCGCGCCGCCGAACTGTTCAGCGTCGACGGCAAGGTCGCCTTCGTGACGGGCGCGGCGCAGGGGCTTGGGCGGGCCATGGCGCGCACGCTGGCCATCAACGGCGCCAGACTGGCGCTGTTCGACCATGACGCCGCCGCGCTGAACGACACAATCGCCGAGATACAGGCCATGGGGGGCGAGGTGATGGCCGCAACCGGCGACGTCACCGATGCCGAGCGCGTCGCGAATGCGGTCGATGCCGCCCTAAGGCATTACGGACAGCTCGATATCTGTATCGCGAATGCCGCGATTTCCGACCCCGACCGTGACGTTCTGCACCGCACCCGCCCTGAAAACTGGGCGCGCGTGGTGGATGTGAACCTGAACGGTGTCTTCAACACCACCCGCGCGGCGCTGGTGCCAATGGTGGCGAGGGGATCGGGCAAGATCATCTGCGTGGCATCGATGTGGGGCCTTGCCGCGCCCGCCGCGCTGCAACCACGCCCCGCCTATGCCGCGACCAAGGGGGCCGTGATCAATCTGGTCCGGGAACTGGCGCTGGAATACGCGGCGCACGGCGTCCAGGTGAACGCCCTCTGCCCGGGGTTCTTTCGCACCGAAACCCGCCCGCGCGATGCCACGCAAGAAGCCGCCTTCTGTGCGTTCACGCCCCAGCGACGCATCGCCGAAGCAAACGAGATCGGCGGAACGCTGCTGTATCTGGCGTCGGGCGCGTCGGATTTCATGACGGGCGCGGCGCTGGTCATCGATGGCGGGGTGCTGGCGGGTTGATGCCTTGCGGCACGCTTGACGCATCCCGACTGGCGCCGCACTCTGAGCCCCAACATAACGATGAGGCACCCATGAACAGCATCCGCACATGCCTGTGGTTCAACGGGAACGGTCACGAGGCGGCTGATTTCTATGTCTCGCTTCTGCCCGGATCCGCCGTGGAATCGCGTTTCGGTGCCATCGAAAGCGGCGCGCCCCTTATGGTGAACTTTCACTTGGGGGGCGTCCCGTATCAGGTCCTCAATGGGGGGCCGCAGCACCCGCTTTCGCATGCCGTGTCGATTTCGGTCACGACCGAAGATCAGGCCGAGACGGACCGACTGTGGGACGCCCTGACCGCAGATGGCGGCGCCGAGGTTCAGTGCGGGTGGCTGACCGACCGGTTCGGGCTGAGCTGGCAGATCGTGCCGCGCGGCGTGATGGCGTATCTGGGTGGCCCCGATGCCGACGGTGCGGCGCGTGCAACGCAGGCGATGTTCACCATGCGCAAGCTGGACCTTGCCGCGATCGAAGCCGCCTATCGCGGCTGATCAGCGCCCGGTCGCAACCTGAAACACCGCGCCTTCCAGCGCTTCGGTGACGATGATCTGGCAGGTCAGGCGGCTGGCATCGGTGGGGGCATTGGCGTTGAATTCGATGGTGTCCGCCTCGGCCACCTCGGGCGCGGCAAGCGGCCCGTTGGGCGCTTCCAGAAGATAGCAATGACAGGTCGCGCACATCGCCGAGCCCCCGCATTCGGCGATGATGCCCGCGACACCGGCATCCTTGGCGGCATACATCAGGGGATCGCCCGGCGTTGCGTCGATCTCGCGGCGGTTTCCGGTTTCCTCGATGAACACGACCTTGACCATGCGGCCCTCCCTCAGATGAATTGCTTGCCGCCGTCGATGATCAGGGTCTGCCCTGTCACAAAGGCCGACAGATCAGACGCCAGATACAGCGCGCCACCGGTGATATCGTCCGTCTCGGCGTTGCGCTTCAGGGCGGCCCGATCCACGCCATAGTCGCGGGCGTTCTCGATCTGGCCGAGGCTGGCCTCGGTCAGGGTGAAGCCGGGCGCGATGACATTGACGCGAATACGGTCAGGCCCCAGTTCGCGCGCCATCGTTCGGCTGAGGGCGATGACCGCCCCTTTCGACGCGACATAGTGCATCCACAAAGGCGAGCCCGAAAACACGGTCGCCGATGCGACATTCACGATGGCCCCCCCGCCTGCGGCCTTCAAGAGCGGGGTGAAGGCGCGCGACATTTGCCAGACGCCCTTGACGTTGACCGCCATCACCCGGTCCCACATGGCTTCGTCGATGTCTTCGAACGGTGCGCGTGTCAGCGCGCCGTAAAGGGCGGCGTTGTTCACCACGACATCGCATCCGCCCATCGTGTCCATTGCCGTCTGTGCCAGCGCGCGGCAACTGTCGGTCGCCGTGACATCGACCACCGCGGCATGTGCCGCGCAGCCCTCGGCGCGCAGCGCGGCGGCGGTTTCCTCGGCACCGGTCGCATTGATGTCGGCCCCTAGGACCACCGCACCCTTGCGCGCAAAGGCCTCGGCGAAGGCGCGGCCAAGGCCGCCCCCTGCCCCAGAGATCACGACGCGCTTGCCGCCCAGTCCAAGGTCGCTCACCACGTCACTCCTTCTTTGGCGGAAATCTCGGTGAATTCCGGGCCATGCCCCAGATAGGCTTCGATCTGCAATTCAGCGGCAACGGCCGCGGTGTTGCCCTCGGCCAGGGCCTTGCCCGCTGGTGTCAGCATCAGCGGGTTCGAGCGCTCGCGCAGCATGTGCAGCACCTCAGACAGGGGGACACCATACCATCCAGCGATGGTGCGCATCCCGTGGGGGGTTGTGCGCCAGCCCTTGTCGGCATCCTTCATCACCGCGTCGTTCAGGTTCTTGGCCTCTTTCACTGTGTCGTGGCCATCGATGATTTCAAGGACGGCGTCGATATCGACCCCCTCGGGGCGATGCCGTTCAAGGATCTCGCGGGCGATGCGCACACCGTGGACCTCATGATCGCGCACGAGGTCCGGGCGGGTTGGCCGGCGACCGATCGCCAGCAGCAGCAGTTCCTCGGGGATCATCTTCCAGCCGACATCATGCAGCAGGATCGCCGGCAGGATCACCGATTCGTCGGCCCCCGGCGTCTGCGCAATCAGGCTGCGCGCAAGGCCATAGGCGACAATCGTATGTTCGTCGTTGTTGCGCACATCGAGATAGGCGCGCGCGTCGTTCCACAGCGGCAGGTCGCGTGGCAAGAGGATGTCGGGCCGGGTCATGACGGGATCTCGTAGCTCAGGTACATCGCCTTGTATTCCAGATAGCTTTCGACGCCATACCGGCCCTTTCGCGGCCGATACCGCTTGCTTCATACCCCCGAATGGCGCATGAGGCGAGCCGCGCTGGATATCGTTGAGCCAGACAGAACCCGCCTCCATGCCTTCGCACAGGGCAAGCCCCTTGGCCAGATCGCGGCAGAACACGAACCCGGCGAGGCCATAGATGCTGTCGTTCGCCAACCGCAACCCTTCGAAGGCGCTGTCGACCGGTGCGATCCCGATGACCGGGCCAAAGGTTTCGTCGCGCATGATGGCCATGTCAGGCGTGGCGTCGGCGATCAGGGTCGGCGGGAAGTAATAGCCATCGTCGAAGCCTGCGCCGCAAACCCTCTCGCCACCGCAGAGGATCCGCGCGCCCTTCTCGCGTGCGTCGCGCGATTGGCGGTCGGAATTGGCAAAGATCTTTTCGTTGATCATCGGCCCAAGGTCGCCGTCGCCGCCCGCCGGGGCCAAGGTCAAGGCCCCGGTACTGGCGGCCAGTTTTTGCAAGAAGGTGTCATAGACCGGGCGTTCGACATAGATGCGGTTGACGCGATAGCAGAATTGACCAGTGTTCGCGAAGCCGTGGCGGGTGATCGCGGCGGCGGCCTTGTCGATATCGGCATCGGCGCAGACGATGGCCGCACAGTGCCCCCCCAGTTCCAGCGTCACGCGTTTGAGGGTGCCGGTCGCGGCGGCGGCAATGGCCTTGCCCGCCGCGGTGCCCCCGGTGAACGCGATCTTGCGCGGGACGGGATGTTCGACCAGTGCCTTGCCGACTGTCGGACCCAGACCGGTGACGACGTTGAAACACCCCGCCGGAAGGCCCGCCTCGTGCATCACCTGCGCCAGCTTCAGGGTCGACAGGGGCGTGTCCTCGGAGGGTTTCGCCACCACGGTGCACCCCGCGGTCAGGGCGGCACCCAGTTTGAACGACAGCAGGATCAGCGGATAGTTGAACGGGGTGATCGCCACGACGACACCGACGGGGTCGCGGGTGATGATCGTCCTCTCGCCCGGGGCCTGCGCCAGCGGCATCGTCTCTTGCAGCCGCGACCCCTCGTCGGCAGCAATCTCCATGTTCATCGCAACGTTCATCACCTCGGACAGGCAGCCCGGCAGCGGGCGGCCCAGTTCAAGATGCAGAAGCCCCGCGATCTCGGCGGCGTGGGCGCGGATCGCGGCGTTGCAGGTCCTGAGGATCTGCACCCGTTCCGTCATCGGGCGGCGACGCCAGTCATCGAACGCCCGCGCGGCGGCCGTCACCGCCAGATCGGCATCCTGTACCCCGGCATCGGGCACCGTGTCGATCACAGCGCCATTGCGCGGGTTCAGCACGTCCAGAGTCTGGCCGGACCGAGCCGAATGCCATGCCCCGTCGATGAACATTTCCATGGTTCAGCCCTTACAGAACATGCGCCATCAGCGCCTTGCGGGTTTGGGCCAGCGCGCCGGTTGCCATGGCGCGGCCCGGTTCGGTTTCGAATTTCGGCAGGATCGCCTCGTTTCGGTTGCAGTTCTGCGCAGGCGTCTCGCCGAACCAGTCCGCCGCCACGGCGGTGCCGGTGGGTTCATACCGCCAGAGCTTGTCGCTGTCGCGCACGATGCGGTCGTTCAGGTGGCGCGGGTCGGGGCGCGTGTCGTGGCCGTCGATGATCTCGCAGACTTGGGCGATGATCTCTTCGCTCCAGCCGGTCTGGCGCAACACGTCGGTCGCCAGCCGAACGCCCTCGGCCTCGTGGCGATAGCGCACGTCGGATTGCAGGATATTCGCGCTGCGAAAACCGTCGGCGATGATTTCCTCCATGTCGATCGCCCACCAGCCGATGTCGTGCAGCAGGATCGCCAGCAGGCAGACATCGCGGTCGGCCTCGGGGAAATGCTCGAGCAGGCGGACGCACCAGCCGAACGACAGGGGGATGTGGATGTCGTTCTTGCGCGCACGCATATAGGGCTCGGCGGCGCGCCAGACCGGATCATAGCGCGACAGATCATCAGACATGGGTTTGGTTCCTGAAGGATGGGGGCGCCTGTGGCGGCGCCCCCGTTTCGCGTCAATCGAGGATGGTCACGGTGCCCGTGTTGCCGTCCACACGCAGTTTCATGCCCGTTTTGATGCGCGACGAGGCATTGCCGGTGCCAGTCACGGCGGGCAACCCGTACTCGCGGCAAACGATGGCCGCGTGGCTCATCATGCCGCCAATGTCGGTGACCGCCGCACCGATCTTGCCGAACACGGGGGCCCAAGACGGGGCGGTCACCGGGGTCACGAGAATCTCGCCCTTTTGCAATTCGCCCAGTTGATCCGGCGAGCGCAGGACGCGTGCCACCCCCTCGACGATGCCCGGCGAACCGGCCATGCCCTTGAGCGAGTCATCATCGTCCGACGCATTGACCCAGCGGTCGATCGCATCCGAGGTGATGCCCCACAGCATGATGGTGAAGGGTTCGGTGATGACCTCGGGCGGGTTGTTGAGTGCGGGCAGCGGCGACTGCGCGGCCAGAGCCTCGTAGATGCCGCGGCGGCGCTTGATTTCCTGCGGCCACACGGCGGTGCCGCGATACGGCACGCCAATCGCCCAGCCGGCCGAGTAATCCCACAGGACATCGCGAACTTCGTTGCGATTCAGGAAGAACATGTCGTCGTCGTTCTCCCAGAAACCCTGATCCTTCAGCAGCTTGGACAGTTCGCGCATCTTTCGCCAGAACACGCCCAGCGCCCAGTGTTCGATGTAGAAGTTGTGATCTTCCACATAGGGGAACACGGTGCGGGCCAGACCCAGCTTGCCGTCGAATACGGCCTGCGCCTCGCCGTCCATCATGTCGCGGTATTCGGCGGTGATGCGGTCACGCTCGGCCAGCAGCTTGGCAGTCGGGCGCATGATTTCCTCGCCCTCTTTCACTCGCTCGATATAGTCTCGCAGATAGCCGAACGGGATGTCCAGATGGTCGATCCAGTATTTGTCGGTCGAATAGAAGCCGTTGCCCGAGGTGAAGTTGAACCACGGGTCCTTGGCCGCTTCCCACTGGGCGATCCACTTGTCGCCACCGGGTGCCTTGGCAACGGCAGCCAGCGCTTCTTCCACCGAACCTTTGGCAATCGCGCCGTCCAGACCCAGTTCAACCGCCAGCTTGGCCAGTTTTTTGATCTCGTCATCGGGGCGGAACAGTTCGCTGTCGACGCCCTGCACCATCTTGGCAATGGCCTGGTCGGGGATCGAGGGGAACTGGCCTTTGACAAAGCCAAAGAAGTCCAGATAGGCGGCATAGCCCAAGTTCAGGAATTCGAAGTGGTTCTGCCAGATCTTGTAGCAAAGCTCGATGGCCTTGTCGTACTGGTCGAACAACTGGTTGGTGCTGTCTTCTCCGACCCCGCCGGTCACAACCTCGAGCGCCTCGACCTCGGGCAGCGCGGCAAAATTGATCGCGTCCAGTTCGCGGATCTTGGCCAGAACCTTGGTCTTCCAGTTCGCGTACAGGTCGTTCCAGTTCATGAAATAATGCCCGGCACGCTCCATGAACATGGGCACGCGGGCCTCGATCTTTTCAGGCGCCACGGCAACCGGCGAGAAATAGACATAGCCGTTCAGAATCCGGTAATCGACACCGTTCGCGGGCGGCACCAGCAGGTGACGGGTGTTGTATTGGCCCAGCCCCTTGATGGCAAAATCCAGCATGATCGTGTCGAACGGGCGGAACGGGGTCGGCCAGTGCTGCGAGTTGCAGAACCAGAAGGTCGCATCATCCTGTTGGCGACGTTCAGGCAGGAAATGCGTGTAATACGGATAGAGCCCTTGCCAGCCTTCGGCGCCCTTCGGCGTCTCGACCTCGAAAGCACTGGGAAACAGGCTTTTCTGTGCGTCCATTCTTTTTCCTCCCTAGAGAATGGTCTTGTTTCGGTTGCTCAGGCTTTCTTCGTCCCGAGCGGGTTGTTCAGCGTATTCACGATGCCCATCATCCCTGTCATGTAGGTTGCGGGCTTGGCCTCGGCCTTTTTCTGCGACCAGATGGTTTCCGGGCGGCTTTGCAGGGCCAGCAGGTTTTGGCCGGCAGGCAGGTCGGCATCAATTGCCCATTCCACGTCTTGTGGGCATTTGTTCTGCTTTTCCAGACGTTTGGCCAGTTCTGCGACGGCGATCACCTCGGCGTCGGACAGACATTGCGCCGACCGGCGCGGTTCCTCGACCTCGCGTTCCACCGCCTCTCCCAAAGCGGGGTCGCCGACCAGTTCCACGTGCTTGTCGGAAATCTTCCGGTCGACGATTTCCAGCAGCACCTTTTCGACGGTGAAGTTGTCCGGCGTCACAACGCCCGACACCACCATCTCACCAAGCCCATAGCTGGCGTCGATGACGATCTTTGTGCGGTCGCCGTTGCCGGGGTTCAGCGTCATGGCCACGCCCGCAACGCGCGCGTTGACCATCTTCTGCACGCCGACGCTCATGTGCACGTCGATATGCGGAATCTTGTTCTTTTCGCGATAAGCAACGGCGCGCGTCGTGAACAGCGACGCCCAGCAGTCACGGACCTTTTCGACCACCTCGTCGGCGCCGATCACCCACAGATAGGTGTCCTGCTGACCGGCAAAGGACGCATCGGGCATGTCCTCGGCCGTGGCCGAGGACCGAACCGCCACGGGCACGTCGTCGCCCATCGCAGCATAGGCGGCGCGGATCTCGTGCTCCACCTCGGCTGGCAGCTTGTGGCTGCGGATACGCACCCGGATCGCCTGTGCCGCCCGGTCGACAGAGTCGAGGCTGTCCGGATCGACATTGGCGAGATGACGCGCGATCTCGGCCTCCAGCCCGTGGTTGTGCAACATCGCCAGATAGGCATCCGTCGTCACCGCGAAACCGGGCGGCACGGCGACTCCGGCCTGCGTCATCTCGCCCAGGCTGGAACATTTTCCGCCGACGCGGGCGTGGTCCTCCTTGCCGATCTGCGCAAAGCCAAGCGTGTATTTCCCCTCCGTGCTCATTGCGGGCGATCCCATTCCACCATGACCGATTTCGGGACGCGGAAGGTGATGTTGCGGTGGTATTCGCGTTCGAAATCCTTGGCCAATCGCAGGTTCGGAAAACGCTCGCTGAGTTGGCGCAGCAGGATCTGGCCTTCCATCTTGGCAAGCTGGAAGCCAAGGCAATAGTGGATGCCATAGCCAAAGCTCAGATGCGTGCGGGCGTTTTCGCGGCGGATGTCCAGCGCCTCGCCGTTGGGGAATTGCGCATCGTCACGGTTGGCCGAGCCGGTGATCATCAGGATTTCGGCGCCCGCAGGCAGATCGACGCCGCCAATCGTGGCCGCCGTGCGCGCCTTGCGCCGCCACCCCACGACCGAAGGCATATAGCGCAGCATTTCCTCGACCGCGTTGGGGATCAGCTTGGGGTCTTCCTTGATCGCCTGCCATGCGTCGGGGTTGTCCATCATCGCCATCACGTAGTTGCCCATGAAGGTCGATGTGGTCTCGTGCCCCGCGAACAGGGTCGAATACAGAACGCCCGCGATTTCCTCGGTGCTGATCTCGGCCCCTTCGGCCTGAAGGCGCAGCAGATCGGAAGGGAAGTCATCGCCGGGATTTTCGCGGCGCATGTCCAGCAGGTCGTGGATATAGCGCCAATAGGCGACCATATCATGCGCGACCGGAATTTGTTCCTCGTCGCTGAGGTCAGACCACGTCATCTTGCCCCGGCTGGCACCGTATTGCTTGATCTTCGGCACGTCCGCATCCGGGATACCCATCAGGGTGAACAGCACATAGGCCGGCACCGGATAGGCGACGATGTCCCAGAAATCGACCGGCTGGCCCGATTTTCCGGCCTCTTCCAGCGCATCGAGATGGCGCTTCACGATGCTTTCGATCTGCGGTTCGATCGACTTGAAGCGACGCGGGCCAAAGCAGGACTGCGCGATCTTGCGGATGCGCGTGTGTTCGGGCGGCACGCGGGCGGTCAGGCCGGAATAGGCAGTAAAGCCCCCGTCGACCAGAATCTTGCGCCCTGCTTCACACATCGGGCGCATGGGCTTTTGCGCGTTCTCGGAACTGAAGGTCTTCCAGTCGTCAAAGATCGCCTTGATGTCGTCATAGCGCGAAACGACCCAATAGCCGGTGTTGTCGTCGAAGAAGATCGGCTGATTTTCGCGGAACTTCTGCCAGCGCGCGTGGGGCGTGTTCAGGTCGAACGGATCATAGCCGTCCGACGGCTTCACCGCGTCGAATGCGTTCATGTCTACTTCCTCCCTCGAGACCAAGCCCAGCGGAATCACGCTGGCTCGGTCGTCAGAATCACCCTATTCCAATCCCTTTGGTTTTTCTTTGGTAATTCTCCGACCGTCCGAAATGGGCTGGGTGCACGGAATTTACCTATTTCAATCAATATTATACACATCACATGGTCAGAACCCTCAGCCCCCATTGCCCCCAAGCCCCCAGACGCTAGAGTGCGAAAACCCTAGCCGCAGGTCCGGCGTTGCCCCCGTTGATATCCCCGTCATGCCCTCATCGCTTTCCACCCCAGCCCGTTATCTTGGCGTCGACATCGGCGGCACCGGATCGCGCTGGGTGTGCGTCGATGCGACGGGTGCCGAGGTAGCGCGTGGCGAAACCTGCGGCGCGACCGGGTTGCTGTTCGACGAACGCGCGCGGGCCCGTTTCCACGATGCACTGGCGCCGATCCCCGGCCCTGTAACCGCCGCGTGCCTTGGGGTAACCGGCGCGGGGTTCGACAGCGACGCGGCCGTGATTGACGCCGCGCGGGCCGCCCTGAACGGCACCGAGGTCGAAATTCTGAACGATGTCGAACTGGCGTGGCATGCTGCCTTTCCTGACAGCACCGGGCATCTGGTGATCGCTGGCACGGGGTCGGTGGGCGCCTGTCGGTCCGGCCGGGGCATGGTGGTTGTCGGCGGTCGCGGAAGCCTGATCGATGATGCCGGATCAGGCACGTGGATCGCCTTGCGCGCGCTGGACAGGGTTTACCGGGCCATCGACCGTCACGGTCGGCCCGAAGGGGTCGAAATCCTTTCGGATGCCCTGTTCGGTGCGATGGGCGGGTCGGATTGGGAAAGCACACGGCGCTTCGTCTATGACAGCCTACGCGGTCAGGTGGGAACCCTTGCGCGACCGGTGGCCGAGGCGGCACAGGCGGGCGATGCTGCCGCGCTGGCGCTTCTGGTCGCGGCGGGGCAGGAACTCGCGCGCCTTGTGAAAGCAACAGCGCGTTGCGGCCCTGCCCCCGTCCGCGCGACCGGCGGCGTATTCAACCTGCACCCGGCCGTCGCGCAATCGATGCGGGACTCCCTGCCCGATGTCGCGATCAGCTTTGGCCCCCTCGATGCCGCCGCACATGCCGCGCAACGGGCCCGACACCGGAAAGGAACAGCATGAGCAGCACCGAATCCGCCGCCGCCCGGTTCGCCACGCTGGAAAGCTGGCCAACACCCGATCTGGCCCATGCGCTGCTGGAAACCCAGCTATCCGCCGCTGCTGCCGCGTTGGCGACCGCCCCCGAACTGGCCCTCGCAATCGATGCCGGGGCAGCCCGTCTGGCGCAGGGTGGGCGGATCGTCTCGTTCGGTGCGGGGACATCAGGCCGCCTTGCGGTGCTGGATGCCGCCGAACTGAAGCCCACCTTCGACTGGCCGCCCGAGCGCGCCTTGGCGCTGATCGCGGGGGGCGATGATGCCCTCGTCAATGCCATCGAGGGGGCCGAGGACGACGGCCCCGCCGCTGTCACCGCGCTGGATCGTCTGCAGGTCGGGCCGGCAGATGTGGTGATCGGGGTCGCGGCGTCGGGGCGGACGCCCTTTACCCTTGCGGGGTTGCGCCACGCGCGGGCCAACGGGGCCTTGACGATCGCGATCACCAACGTGCCCCTTTCACCTCTGGCCGAGGCGGCCGAAATCGCGCTGGTCGCCGCGACCGGGGCCGAGATCATCGCGGGATCGACCCGGATGAAGGCAGGCACGGCGCAGAAAATCCTTCTCAATGCACTGTCGACCGGGATGATGGTGCGGTTGGGGGCCGTGTACCGGGGTCGCATGGTCGAGATGCGGCCCACGAACGCCAAGCTCCGCGCCCGCGCGGAATCGATGGTCGCCGAGCTGGCGGGCTGCACACCGGAGGCTGCGCGCGCAGCCCTGCACGACGGCGGCACGATCAAGGTCGCGGTGGTCATGCTGTGCCGGGGGCTGGATGCCGAAGCGGCGCAGGAACGATTGGCGCAAGCGGGCGGTTTACTGGCAAAGGCCCTGGCGCTTTAACTGCGCTTGATGCGCGTGCCGCCTTGCCAGACACCGTGCAGCGCGAAATCGGCCCCCAGATGGACAAGATCGGCGCGCGCGCCCGGTGACAGGTGTCCGCGGTCCCCAAGCCCCAGAACCCGGGCCGGCAAGGCCGAGGTCATCGCCAGCGCCTCGGTCAATGGCAGGCCCGCCTGCGTCACCATCCAGCGCAGGGCCCCGGCAAGGTCGATATCCGCGCCCGCCAGCGTGCCATCGGCCAGCGTCAGCCGACCACCCGCGCGCTGGATCAGGCGACCGTTCAGGGTGAACGCTGTCAGTTCGCTGCCGGCGACCGCCATCGCGTCGCTGACGGCAAACATCCGGCCCTGCGCCGCGCGATGGGCGATACGAAAAGCAGCCGCGTCCACGTGCACACCGTCGGGGATGATCCCGATCCAGCAATCGCCGTCCAGCGCCGCGCCGACAAGACCGGGCGCGCGGTGGGTCAGCGGGCTCATGGCGTTGAACAGATGGGTCACGATGTCGGCGCCCGCTGCCATCGCGGCGCGGGCTTCGTCCAGCGTTGCGTCACTGTGCCCCAGCGACACCCGCACGCCCGCCCGAACCAGCGTCCGGATCTGGTCAGCGCTCGCGCTTTCCGGCGCCAGCGTGATCAGCAACGCCGGCAGACGCCGGGCTGCCGCGCAATAAAGATCGAGGTCCGCTTCGGTCATCGCACGGATCAGGGCCGGATCATGCGCCCCGCAACGCCGTGGATCGAGGTGCGGCCCCTCAAGATGCAGGCCAAGAAACGCGGGATGGTCGATCTGGGCGGCGGCTTCAAGGACGGCGCACGTGGTGCTGGCGTCGGCGGTGATCAGCGTGGGCAGGATGCCCGTCGCCCCAAGTCCGCGATGCGCTTCAAGGATCTGCCGCAGCGCATCGGCCGGATTGCCCTGCCCCAACAAGGCCCCACCACCGCCGTTGACCTGAAGGTCGATGAATCCGGGGCACAGGATGCCGCCCGGCAGCTCGACCTCGAAGTCAGCGCGTTGCCCCGTGTCGGGCGCAATCGCGTCCACACGATCGCCCACGGTCGACAAGACGCAGCCTTCGTGCAGCGCCGTGCCGTCGAAGATCGTCGCGCCGCGCCAGAGTCTGCGCATCCTGCACCCCAAGAAAAGCCTTGGCCCACGCTAGCTTGTGCGCCCTGCCGGGGCAAGGTTGCCCCAGAGGCGAGAGCCCGGATTCCCCTTGTCCTTGGCCCGGGCATCGCGCAGGCTGCGCAACACGATGAACGGATTCAGGTTCCTCCATTCAGGCGATCTGCACCTTGGGCGGCGCTTCGGCATGCTGCCCGAAGACCTGCGCGGACGCCTGATCGAGGCGCGGCACGACGTGTTACCCCGGCTTGCGCAGGCCGCACGCGATCACGGGGCGCGCGATATCCTGCTGGCAGGCGATACCTTCGACACCGAAACCCCGTCCGACCCGGTCTGGCGGCAGGCCTTGGCGGCGATGGCTGCGGACCCGGCGCTGCGTTGGTGGATCCTGCCCGGGAACCACGACAGCCTCGCCGCCGAGACCCTCTGGCCCCGCGTGACCGCCCAAGCGCCCGCGAATGTGCGGCCGATCCTGACCGCTGACCCCGTGCCCCTGAGCGAGGCGGTCACCTTGCTTCCGGCGCCCTTGCCGCATCGCCACGCCGGGCGCGACCTGACCGCATGGATGGACACCTGCCCGACGCCCGAAGGTGTCCTCAGGCTGGGGCTCGCGCATGGCCCTATCGCGGGTTTCGGCGACGAGACCGACGAGGTGATCGACCCGACTCGGGCTGACCGCGCAGGCCTTGCCTATCTTGCCTTGGGCGATTGGCACGGGGCACGGCGGATCGGCGCGCGAACGGCTTATGCTGGCACGCCCGAACCCGACGCCTTCGGCCTGATCGGCGCGGGGACCTGTATGGCGGTGACGTTGGGGGCTACGGCGCCCGAGGTGAAAACCGTGCCAATCGGGCGGTTTTCATGGCCCGAGATCGATCTGACGCTGGTGCCGGGGTTGAACCCGGGCACCGCGCTTGACCAGGCCTTGCCACCGCCCGGCCCCGCGCGGCGCGATATTCTGGCCCGGGTCCTGGCGCGCGGGCGATGCTCGCTGCCCGACAGGCTGGCGTTGGATCGCATGATCGCCGCCACCCGGCCCGAATTCGGCCTTCTGGACCTGCGCGACACCGACTTGACCACCGAAATCACGGCCGAGGCACTCGATACCATGCTGCCCGCCGGTGCGCTGCGCCACGCCGCCGAAGCCCTCGCCGCCGAGGCCGGTGATCCAGCCCGCGCGCAAGCCGACCGCCGCATCGCGGAAGATGCCTTGAACCGGCTGGCGGCACTGGTGGCGGAGGCCGAATGAAGCTGCGCGCGATCACCTTGCGCGACATGCGCCAGTTCACCGAACCCGTGCGCATCGACGGAATCGGCGACGGGCTGAACGTGCTGTCAGCCCCCAATGAAAGTGGCAAGTCGACGGTTTTCGACGCCATCCGCGCAGCCTTCTTGCTGCCGCATCGGTCAACCAAGATCAGGGACTTGCGCCCCGCCATCGGCGGCAACCCCGAGATCGAGATCGATCTGGAATGGCAAGGCGCCGCCTATCGCCTGCACAAGCGCTGGGGCCGGGGCAATCTGGCGGCCGTCTGGCGCGACGGGCGCGAGATCGCCCGCGCCGACGCGGCAGAAAGCTGGATCGCCCGGCTCGCACAGGCGGCCGAGGACGGCGGACCCACGGGCCTGTTGTGGGTGCGGCAAGGGTTGGTTGACCTTGACGGGGGCAGCACGACCGAGCAGCGCGCCGCACAGGCAGCGCGGCGGGATCTTATGTCGTCGGTCACGGGCGAGATCGAAAGCCTTACGGGGGGACGCCGGATGGACCGGGCCCTTGCGCAGGCGACCGCCGAACTCGAGCGGCTGGAAACGTCACGTGGACCCAAGGCGGGGGGGCCGCTGGATCTGGCCGCGCGTGCTGCCGCCGAACTGGAAGACCGGCGCGCGGGCCTAGCGGCGCAGCACGCGGCGATGGCGCAAGCGTCGGACCGACGCCGCAGCCTGACGCGCGACCTCGAGGCTTTGAATGACCCCGAGGAAGTCGCCGCGCGCGAGGCACGGTTGGTGCAGGCGCAGGCCGCGCTGACCGCCGGCGAGCGCCATGCCGAACGGGCTGAAAGGCTGGCCCTCGAAACGGCGCGCGCGGTGCAGGCGCTCGAAGCCCTTGAAACGCGGCAGGCTCGGTGGACCGAAGCCGATGCCGCGCATCGGGTCAGCGCGACCGCTGCCGCGCAGGCCATCGCAGCCGAGCACGAGGCGCAGGCAGTCTTCGACCGGGCCAAGGCAGCGCAGGCAACCGCGCGCACGGCAGACGAGGCTGCGCGCGCCGCCCTCGTGCAGACCGAGGCCGGTTTGCACGCTGCGTTGCTCGCGCAAGCGCGGCAGGCACAGGCAGAGCGGCTGGCCGATCTGCGCGAGCGCCTGCCCCGCGCCGAAGCCTTGGCCCAAGCCCTGCCCCGCCTTGCTGCCGAAGCACAGACGGGGCCGGATGCCGCGACGATCGAATCCCTTGACCGGGTCGAAAAGGCCCTGGCCATTGCGCGCGCGCAGATCGATGCCGCCGCGCCCCGGATCACATGGCATCGCCCCGCCGAGGGCGGCGACGTGCGCATGGATGATGCGCCCCTGCCAGACGGAACGCCCGTGCCGATCACCGCGCGGCGCATCGTGTGGATCGCGGGTCAGGGTCAGATCGAAATCGACCCCGGCCCGCGCCATGCCGCACAAGATGCCGCGGAACAGGCGCAGACCCGATTGGCCCGCCTGCTGGCGCGGTTTGACGTGGCCGATGCTGAGGCGCTGCGGGCTGCGGCCCGGCACCGGCGCGATGCGACCGATGCTTTGGCCGCAGCGCAACGCGAACTCGCGACGCTGGCACCAGCGGGGCTCGAGGCGCTGCGCGCCGAGATCGGGCGACTGGTCCCGCCCGACACCGACGCCCCGCCCCTTGCCCCCGAGGTCGCACAGACCTGTCGCGCTGCCGCGCAACGCCATGCCGAGGGCTGCGCCACCGCCCTTGAACAAGCCCGCCGCACGATGGAAGGGGCGCAAGTCGCCTTGGCGAGGGCGCAGGCCCAAGCGACCATGATGGCGCAGCGCAGTGCGGAAACGGCGCGCGCCCGCGAAAACGCCACCCCGCCACCCGACCTGCCCACCCAGATCGCGGCATTGCAGGCGCAAGCGCAGGCCGCTCGATCAGCCGAAACCATGCATGCGGCATCTGCGCCCGATCTGGCCGCGTTGCGCGCGGCACATCGGCGCGCGCAGGACGTTGTGGCGCAGGCCAGTCGCGACAATGCCCGCCTGCGCGAGGAAATCGCCCGCGCCGAGGGCGAGATCAGCCGGGGTGCGAGCCTTGCCATCGACGAGGAACTGGCCGAGGTCGAAGCCCGTCTGGACGCGGCCCGCGCAACCCGCGACGCGCTGCGCCACGAGGCTGCCGTTCTGCGCCGGTTGATCGGCGCGCTGCGCGAGGCACAAGACGCCGCGCGCAGTCGCTATTTCGCGCCGGTTCTGGCTGAATTGCGACCGATGCTGCACCTTCTTTGGCCCGGGGCGACGCTGCATTTCGATGGCGACAGCCTGTTGCCCCAAGCCCTTGAACGCGACGGCCTGCACGAGGCCCTGACCAGCCTGTCCGGTGGCACGCGCGAACAGATCGCCTTGCTGGTGCGGCTGGCCTTCGCGCGATTGCTGGCGCGACGGGGCGATCCGGCACCGGTGCTGCTGGACGATGCCTTGGTCTATACCGATGATGCGCGGATCGAGGTGATGTTCGACGCCCTTCACAGGCAGGCGCAAGACCTTCAGATTCTGGTGTTCAGCTGTCGCACCCGCGCCATGCGCGCCTTGGGTGGGCACCGGCTGGCCATTACCCCGCTTTCCCCGTCCCGAACCCAAGGATGACCCCATGACCCAAGCACTTCGTTTCGACGGCCGCGTGGCCATAGTAACCGGCGCGGGCGGCGGCCTCGGCCGTGCGCATGCGCGGCTTCTGGCGGCGCGCGGCGCGCGTGTCGTCGTGAACGATCCCGGTGGCGCGGTCGATGGAACGAATGCGGGCTCTGCCTCGGGCGCGATGGGCGCGGCTGACAAGGTCGTGGCCGAAATCCGCGCGGCGGGCGGCGAGGCGATCGCCGACACCGGGTCGGTCACCGACCCCGAGGCCGTCGCGCGCATGGTCGAGAGTGCCATGCAGGCTTGGGGCCGGATCGATATCCTGATCAACAACGCCGGGATCCTGCGCGACAAGTCATTTGGCAAGATGACGCCGGATCAGTTCGACGCGGTGATCGATGTGCATCTGCGCGGATCATGGCTCTGCACGCAGGCGGTCTGGCCGATCATGCAGGCGCAGGGCTATGGACGGCTGCTGTTCACGACGTCGTCCAGCGGGCTTTATGGCAACTTCGGGCAGGCCAATTACAGCGCCGCGAAGATGGGGCTCGTCGGGTTGATGCAGACACTGCACATCGAAGGTGCCAAGCACGGAATCCGCGCCAACGCGCTTGCGCCCGCCGCCGCCACCCGCATGACCGAGGCGTTGCTGCCCGAGGGCGCGGCAGAACGTCTGACCCCGGAAAGCGTGGCGACCGGGGCGCTGTTCCTCGTCAGCGAGGATGCACCATCGAAGGCCATCCTTGCCGCGGGTGCCGGCGTCTTTGCGGTGGCCCGTGTGGTGGAAACCCCGGGGATCGCGCTGCCGCTGGACGCCACGCCCGAGGATTTCGCCGAAGCCTGGCCACGGATCGTGGCTCAGGCGGGTGCCGAGCCCCTTGAAGCGGCTTGGGCGCAGACACAAAAATTCCTGTCGACGCCGCAGCCGAAGGGCTGAGGCATTCGCGCGTCAGCCGATGCGGCCCGTGATATAGGCCTCGGTCTGGGGGTCCTGCGGCGTGACGAAGACCTGCTCGGTGTCGCCGTATTCTATCAGCTTGCCCAGATGGAAGAACGCGGTCTTCTGGCTGACGCGCGCCGCCTGTTGCATCGAATGGGTGACGATGATGATGGTGTATTGTTCCTTGAGCTCGTGGATAAGGTCCTCGACCACCGCTGTCGCGATGGGGTCGAGGGCGGAACAGGGTTCGTCCATCAAGATCACCTCAGGCCCGGTGGCAATCGCGCGGGCGATGCACAGGCGCTGCTGCTGGCCGCCCGACAACCCCGTGCCGGGGGCGTCCAGACGGTCGGCGACCTCTTTCCACAGGCCCGCTTTTTTCAACGAGCTTTCCACCAACGCATCAGTCTCGGCCTTGGTCTTGACCAGCCCGTGAATGCGCGGGCCATAGGCGATGTTGTCGTAGATCGACTTGGGGAACGGGTTCGGCTTCTGGAACACCATGCCCACGCGGGCGCGCAGTTCGACGACATCCAGCGACGGATCGTGAATATCCTCGCCGTCGATGGTGATCTTGCCACCGACGCGGCATCCTTCGATCGTGTCGTTCATGCGGTTGAAGCACCGCAGGAACGTAGATTTGCCACAGCCCGACGGACCGATGAACGCAGTGACCGAACGTTCGGGCACGTCGATCGAGACGTCGAAGATCGCCTGTTTCGTCCCGTAATGCACGGTCACGTTGCGCGCCGCGATGCGGGTCTGGCGATCTTGGGCCGACGCGGCGCCCAGCGGTTTCGGGCGGGTCAGGGTGATGGCAGGTTTGGTCATGGTCTCAGCGCTTTCTCTCAAGGCGGTTGCGCAGCCAGATGGCCAGCGCGTTGAGCATCAGCATCAACCCCAGCAGGGCGATGATCGCCGCGAAGGTGCGCGGCTCGAAGAAGTTGCGGTTCTCGTTGCCTTGCCACAGGAAGATCTGCACCGGCAACGCCGAGCCTTGGTCCATCGGGGTCGCGGGGATGTTGGCGACAAAGGCGTTCATCCCGATCAGCAGCAGCGGGGCGGTTTCGCCCAGCGCCTGCGCGACACCCAGAATCGACGCTGTCAGGATCCCCGGAAAGGTCACCGGCAGGACATGGTGAAACACCATCTGCGTGCGGCTGGCACCGATGCCCAGCGCGGCTTGCCGCAGCGAGGGCGGCACGGCGCGCAAGGCGCTGCGGGTGGCGATGATGATCGTTGGCAGGGTCATCAGGGTCAGCACCAGACCGCCGACAAAGGGCGCGGAAAGCGGCAGATGCAGGATGTTGATGAACACCGCCGCCCCCAGCAGGCCGAAGACAATCGACGGCACCGCGGCGAGGTTGTTGATGTTCACCTCGATCAGGTCGGTGAAGCGGTTCCGTGGCGCGAATTCTTCCAGGTAGATCGCGCTGGCGACACCGATGGGAACCGCAAGGATGATCACGACCAGCATCATGTACAGCGATCCGACGAAAGCCCCGGCGAGGCCTGCGCTGGCGGGCGAAGACCGGCTGTCGACGTTCATGAACATGTGCCACGCGAAGCGGCGCTGCATGATCCCCGCCTCGACCAGCGCGTCGATGGTGGCGCGCGCCTCGGCGGACAGTTGCTGACGTTCGTCCGGCAGATCCCGCGACAGGCGACCCTGCGCCCAGTTGTCGGCATCGGCCGAAGCCAGCAGTGTCATCCGCCGCGTTTGCCCGATCAGCGAAAGGTCATCCAGCACCGCATCGCGCAAAACGAAGCGCGCGGCCGAGTCAACGATCGACACGGCGGAGCGGGACTCGACCTCGCGGCCAACGGCCTCGTTGACGGCGGCACCGATGAGGGCGTTCCAGTTCACCATCGAGAACCGACGCTGCCATCCCATGGTTTGCGCCTCGAAATCGGCATCGGATTGACCTTCGGCACGCTGGGGCGCCTCGGGCACGCGGATAACCTCGGCGTCGAAATGCACCTCGAGGTCAAGCGAGTATTGCCAGAGCGACGGCACCCCGCGCGACAGGATCGTCCCGAACAGGATGGCAATGAAGGTCAGCGCGATGGTGACCGAGACGGCCCCGATCGCCCGGAACCGGGTTTCGGCGCGGTTCCGGCGGCGCAGCGATTCCTTGACCTTGTCGCGGGTGCTGGTGGTCATTCGTATTGCTCCCGGTATTTGCGCACGATGAACAGCGCGCCAAGGTTCAGAACCAGCGTGATGAGGAACAGCGTCATCCCCAGCGCGAACGCCACCAGCGATTGCGGCGAGGCGAAATCGCTGTCGCCGGTCAGGGCCTGAACAATCGTCACCGTAAAGGTGGAGGTCGCCTGAAAGGGATCAAGACGCAGCACCGGCGCGTTACCAGCCGCCAGCACGACGATCATCGTCTCGCCGATGGCGCGGCTGACCGCCAGAAGGATCGCCCCGACGATGCCCGGCAGCGCGGCCGGCACGACGACCTTGCGGATCGTCTCGGATTTCGTGGCACCCAGCCCCAGCGAACCATCGCGCATCGCGGTCGGGACTTGCCGGATGATGTCGTCACTGAGCGACGAGATGAAGGGGATGATCATCACCCCCATGATCACACCCGCCGTCAGCGCCGACGTCGCATTGATCGTCAGACCGATGAACGCGCCAAGGTCGGACAGCGCGGGCCCCAAGGTCACCAGCGCGAAGAAGCCGTAAACAATGGTCGGGATCCCGGCCAGAACCTCGATCAGGGGTTTGACGATCCCGCGCAGACGGGCCGGGGCATATTGGGTCAACCAGATCGCGCTCATCAGGCCGACGGGAATGGCGACGGCCATCGCGATGAGTGTGATCATCAATGTGCCCGCCAAAAGCGGCAAGATGCCATAAGATCCGTTGCCGGCCCCGGTGGTCGAATAGCCCGGGTTCCAGACTGTGCCGAACAGGAAATCAACGGGCGAGATAAAACTGAAAAAGCGCAGGGTCTCGACCACCAGCGACACGACGATGCCGAGCGTGGTCAGGATCGCCACGACCGAACACAGGATCAGGGCGGTCCGGATTGCATTCTCGACACTGTTGCGCGCGCGCATCGTGCGGTTGACCCGGCGCAGGGCATAGAAAAGGCCCGCACAGGCGGCCAGAAGGCCCGCGATCACCGCCACGGCCTGCGTTGCAAAGCGGAAGGACGAGAGGTCCTGCGCGATCGCGCGTTCCCAATCCGCGACCTCGCCGACGACCCCGGTGCCCGAGGCAAGCGCCATGACGCGCTGCAACGCGACCGGCACTTCGGTGGCCGAGGCCAGTTGATCCGCGATCATGGGAGTGACGAACCATTGCGCCGCACGTTCGGCGCCCATACCCCACACCAAGGAAATAGCCGCCAAAGGGACGGCGGCCCACAGCGCGACCAGCGCGCCGTGATACACGGGCCGGCTGTGCAGCCGCCCGCCCGAAGCGGCGCCCACCGCGCGCGATACCCCCATCCGATAGGAGATCGCGATCACGACAAGGATCAGGCCAAGCAGAAGCGTTCCGGTCATACCGTCATCATTCGCAAGAAAAAGGCGGTGCCCCGAAATCCGGGACACCGCGATTGGCTGGGAGGATTATTGACCGACGCTGACGCCGTTCATGAAGTTCGCCAGAACTTCAGCAGTTTCCGAAGCCGGCGCGGGGATCATGCCCGCGGCTTCCAGACGGCCACCGGCACCGGCCATCATGTCCGACAGGAAGAATTCAACGTATTCCTGGATGCCGGGGATGACGCCGATATGCGCGCCCTTGACGTAGAAGAACAGCGGACGCGACACCGGGTAATCGCCCGAGGCGACGGTTTCCAGCGAGGGGGTCACACCGCTCATGGTGGCGACGCGCAGGCTGTCACGGTTCTGGTCATAGAACGACAGGCCGAACACGCCGACGATGTCCTGGTCAACGTTCAGGCGGGCGAGGGTTTCGGTATAGTCGCCGGCGATCTCGATCACGTTGTCCTGACGCAGGTCGCCGCAGCCTTCGAAGCCGTCACCCATGACTTCTTCGCAGCCGGCGTGCAGAACGCGCTCTTCGAAGACTTCGCGGGTGCCGTGGTTCGACGCGGGGATCGCCATCATGATGCGCTGAGCGGGCAGCGACGCGTCGATTTCGTTCCACATGGTCGGCTGGGCGGTGCCTTCGGGCAGATGGGCGCCGATCGCCATGTAAACGTGGCGCGGTTCCAGAGCGAAGTCCGGGCCGTTCAGGCGCGAGGCGAAGACGATGCCGTCATAGCCGATGCGGATTTCACGGATGTCGGTCACGCCGTTGGCGGCGCAGGCTTCGATTTCCGACGACTTGATCCGGCGCGAAGCATTGGCGATGTCAATGGTTTCAGCGCCGACGCCGGCGCAGAACTGACGCAGACCGCCCGACGATCCACCAGAACCCACCACCGGGGTTTCGAAATCCGGGAAGAACTGGCCGAATTCCTCGGCGACGATCGAGGCGAAGGGCAGAACCGTCGACGAACCGGCGATCTGGATGTTGGTGCGGGTCTGCGACGCGGCCGGGGCGGCCAGCAGGGCGGCGATCATCGCAGAGCGGGCAACGGTAGAGGTCAGGGTCATGGAGTCATCCTCATGGTTTCAGGCAGCCTGATTTCCTTGGCTGTCCCCCGTCTACGGGCGGAGCATGACGCTTGTGTCACGGTTCCATGACAGTTCCGTGACACCCCGGAAAAGCATGAACCCCGGCACGGGGCCGGGGTTCATGATCTTGTTTTTGCTTTATTATTCCAGCTCGGATGGCCAAGGCGGGTTGGCCCCCGCGCGGCTGACACAAACGGCGGCGGCGCGAATCCCCAGCCTGAGGGCCTGCCCGAGCGAGTCGTGTGACAATTCGCGCAAGGCTGCGCGGCTCAGAAGACCTTGCGCATGCAGGCTGGCGAGAACCCCGGCGTTGAACGTATCGCCCGCCCCCACCGTATCGATGACACTGACAGGACGCGCGGCCTCGGCCACTTTCAGCGCCGCTGTGTGGCCCGTCGCCCCTTTGGCGCCGTCGGTCACCAGCACCAGCGCGGTGCCCGCCTCAAGCAACCCGTCGACGAAAGCGGCCCCATCGCCCGGGGCCAGCCATTCCAGATCTTCGGCGGACAGTTTCACGATGTCGGCAACGGCCATCATGCGGCGAAGGCGGGCGCGATACTGTCCTTCATTGCGGATGAAACCGGGACGAATGTTTGGATCGATCATCGTGACGCGCTGCCCGGCCTCGCGCAGCATCAGGGTTTCATACGCCGTTCCGCAGGGTTCCACGACCAACGATATCCCGCCAAAGAACAGCGCGTCAGCCTGCACCGACGGCAGGTCATCAGCGCTGAGCATGCGCCCGGCGGTGTTCTCGTCATAGAAGGCATAGGTCGCCTGCCCGTTCACCAGCCGAACAAAGGCCAAGGTGCAGGGGCGGTCCGCCGTCACGCAAGCGGCCGGATCAACGCGCGACGCGGCCAGTGTGTCGCGCAACAGGTCGCCAAAGAAATCGGCGCTGAGCCCCGAAAAGAAGCCCGTCGGCGCGCCCAGCCGGCCCAACGCGATGGCCGTGTTGAACACTGCCCCGCCCGCATGGGGAACGAAGCCCCCGCCCGGACCGGGGATCATGTCGATCAGCGCTTCTCCACAACACAGGATCATGGTTCCCTCACGCCGCTTCGGGCAGCTTGGCGCCCGTCATATAGGCCACGGCGTCGGACATCGTGTGCTCTTTGGGATCGATCACGCACAGCCGCTTGCCCAGACGATGAACGTGGATGCGGTCTGCAACCTCGAACACATGGGGCATGTTGTGGCTGATCAGAATGATCGGCACGCCGCGCGAGCGCACATCCTGAATCAGTTCCAGCACCTTGCGGCTTTCCTTGACGCCCAGCGCCGCCGTCGGTTCGTCGAGGATCACGACCTTCGACCCAAAGGCCGCTGCACGGGCAACGGCGACCCCTTGCCGCTGGCCCCCCGACAGGGTTTCAACGGGCTGGTTGATGTTCTGGATCGTCATCAGCCCCAGTTCGTTCAGCTTCTCGCGGGCGAAGGCCTGCATTCGCGCCGTATCCAGCTTGCGAAACACCGATCCCATGGGCCCCGACACGCGCCATTCGCGCCCCATGAACATGTTTTCGACAATGCTCAGCGCGGGTGACAGGGCGAGGTTCTGGTAAACCGTTTCGATGCCCGCGTCGCGCGCCTCCAGCGGCGAGGAAAAGCTGATCGGCTTGCCCTCCAGCTCGATCGTGCCGTCGTCGACCGTGATCGCCCCGGAAATGGCCTTGATCAGGCTGGACTTTCCCGCGCCGTTGTCGCCGATCACGGCGAGGATCTCGCCCGGATAGAGATCGAAGTCACAGTGATCCAACGCCGTGACGCGGCCATAGCGCTTGACCAGCCCGCGTGCCTTGAGAATGGGTTGCGTGCTCATGCCGACACCTTTCTGATCCATTGGTCGATGGCGACCGCGATGATGATGAGCCAACCGATGGCGAAGACCTGCCAGAGAACGTCGACCTGCACCAACCGCAGACCCGAGTTGAAGACACCCACGATCAGCGCGCCGAACAGCGCGCCCATCACCGATCCGCGACCGCCGAACAGGCTGATGCCACCGACGACGACTGCCGTGATGGATTGCAGGTTGCCTTCATAGAACGACTGCGGCGAGATCGAACCCACGCGCCCGATCGACGCCCAAGCCGCCAGCGCCGCGACCAACCCCGCAACCCCGTAGACCGACACAAGCGTCCGGTCGGTGCGGATGCCCGACAGCTCCGCCGCGTCCTTGTCGTCGCCGATCGCATAGACATGGCGGCCCCACGCGGTGTGGTTGAGCGCATAATACAGCACCACGAAAACCGCGACCATCAGGACCGACCCGTAGGAGATGCGCGCGTCGCCCAGCGCGAAGCTCTGACCGAAGAACTTCAGCAGCGGCGCATGCGTATCGATATCCTGCGAGCGGATCGATTGCGCGCCCGACAGCCAGAGGTTCAGGGCGAAAAAGATGTTCCAGCTGCCCAGCGTCACGATGAAGGGCGGCAGTTTCAGCCGCGTGACGAGGATCCCGTTGAAAATACCCGCCAAGGTGCCGAGGGCAAAGCCTACAAGCAGCGCAAGCGGCGCGGGAACGCCCATCTCGACGGCCAGCCGCCCCGAGATGACGGACATCAGCACCATGATCGCGGCGACCGAAAGGTCGATGCCGGCGGTCAGGATGATCAGGGTCTGCGCCGCGGCCAACATGCCCACGATGGACACCTGTTGCAGGATCAGGGTCAGGTTGAAGGGCGAAAAGAAGCGCTCACCCGCCAGCACGCCAAAGACCGCGACGCTGATCAGCAGCACGATGACCGGCACCATGGTCGGATAGCTGTGCAGGAAGTGCTGCACGTTGCCCAGAAATCCGCGCTTGGGTGCATCGAACTGCGCGACTGTGGTATCGGCGCCGCTCAGGGCGCTTTCGTACCCGGCGGCATTAGGCTTGGAATCGCTTGTCATGAGACCGTTCCGCTGATGAGGCCGGCCCGACGGGGCTCTCGGTCCTCAGGTGGAAGGAAGGGGCGGGCGTCCCGGACGCCCTGCCCCGATGTGTTTTCGGATCATGCCACTTGGGGCAGGATCAGGCAATCAGCCCCAGCAGCGGCCCATGCCTTCGGCCGAGGTCAGCGACGGGATGCCGTCGACCGGGTGATCGGTGATCAGTTCGACGCCGGTGTTGAAGAAATCCAGCCCTTCGGTGTTCGACGGACGGGTGCCGTCGGCAGCGAAGGCCGCGATCGCTTCGATCCCCAGCGAAGCCATCAGCAGCGGGAACTGCATCGAGGTGGCGCCGATCACGCCCGACTGGACGTTGGCAACGCCCGGGCAACCGCCGTCGACCGACACGATCAGCACGTCGTTTTCACGACCGACAGCGCGGAGCGCTTCATAGGCACCGGCAGCGGCGGGCTCGTTGATGGTGTAGACCACGTTGATCGACGGATCGATCTGCAGCAGGTTCTCCATCGCGGTGCGGCCGCCCTCTTCGTTGCCGTTGGTCACGTCGCCGCCGACGATGCGCGGATCGGTTTCATCGCCGATGTCGGTCGGGTTCATGATGTCGATGCCGAAGCCCTGCAGGAAGCCCTGGTTGCGCAGGTAGTCGACCGAGATTTCCGACGCGTTCAGGTCCAGCGTCGCGATGCGCGCGTTGGCTGCTTCAGCGCCCATCCGTGCAGCGGCCCACTGGCCGATCAGGACGCCAGCACGGAAGTTGTCGGTCGCGAAGGTCGCATCGGCGACATCGGCGGGCTCGAACGGGGTGTCCAGCGCGATGACCAGAAGGCCGGCTTCACGGGCTTGGGTCACGACCGGCGCCAGCGCGCGGCTGTCCGAGGGGGTGATCAGGATGCCCGAAGCGCCCGAGGCGATGCAGGTTTCGACGGCAGCGATCTGGGTTTCGACGTCACCGTCGATACGGCCCGCGAAGGTCTGCAGCGTGATACCGGCGGCTTCGGCAGCGGCGGTCGCGCCCTCGCGCATCTTCACGAAGAAGGGGTTGGTGTCGGTTTTGGTGATCAGGCATGCGCCCACGCCATCGGCAAAGGCCGGCGCGGCGAACAGCGAAGAAACGGCAACAGCGCCCAGCAGCGCGGTCTTGATCGAACGAGTGGTCATGGCTTTCCTCCCCATGGGTTCTGGTACAGTCAACGAATGACGCGGAGTCCTCTCTCCGCCGACAAGTGCCACATGATGCCGAATCGGCAGCCCTGTCAATTAATAATTCACTCTTATTTATTATTGACAGCGCTTGCCTTTCCCCTACGCTGTCTGCAACACAGGAAAGATCATGACACGCGCAACCCTCGCCCAGGATGACCGGACCACGAACCCGATGCTGGGGTCGAACCAGGCGGGCATGCGGCAATGGAATGAAAAACTGGTTCTGTCGCTCGTGCGCCAGCATGTCGCGCTGCCCAAGGCCGAGATCGCGCGACAGACCGGGCTTTCGGCGCAGACCGTCTCGGTCATCATGCGTGACCTTGAAAACGAAGGCTTGCTGGAACGGGGAGAACCGATCCGCGGCAAGGTCGGACAACCGTCGGTGCCCATGTCGCTGGCGGCAGAGGGGGCCTTTTTTCTGGGCCTCAAGATCGGGCGACGCTCGTCCGAGATGGTGCTCATCGACTTCTTTGGCACCGTGCGCGCCCGCCGTGTGCGCCGTCATGCGTGGCCAATGCCGGACGCGGCACGCACCTTCGCGCGCCTCGCCGCAGGAGAGTTGATCGATTCATTGCCCGCGCGTCTCAGGCCACGGGTGAAGGGCATGGGAGTCGCCACCCCCTTTCAGTTGTGGGATTGGGCGACCGCGCTGGGCGCCCCGCAGGCCGAGATGGACGCGTGGCGCGGCCGCGACCTTCGGCGCGAGATCGCCGACGAACTTGGCCTGCCGGTTTTCCTGCAAAACGATGCGACGGCGGCATGCGGGGCGGAACTGGTGTTCGGCAAGACCCAGTTGCCGAACGATTTCGCCTATTTCTACCTCGGGTTCTTTGCGGGGGGCGGCATCGTGCTGAATGGCAGCCTGTTCCCCGGCCGGCGCGGCAATGCCGGCGCGTTGGGGTCAATGCCGGTCTTGTCGCCCGAGGGGCGGCGGGTGCAGTTGATCGACCTCGCCTCGATCGCGGTGCTGGAACGGGCGCTGATCGACGCGGGGCATTCGGCGGAACCGATCTGGATCACCCCCCAAGACTGGCCGATCGATACCGGTATTCTGGGCCGCTGGATCGATTCTGCCGCGTTGGGTCTTGCACAGGCCGCCGTGGCCAGCCTGTCGGTGATCGATTTCGAAGCTGTGGTCATCGACGGCTGGATGCCCGAGACGGTGCGCGCGCGCCTTGTACGCCGGACCCAAGAGGCCCTCGCCCAGATGGATTTCGCGGGGCTCGAGGATCTCGCACTGATCGAAGGAACGCTGGGCGCCGAGGCACGCCCGATGGGCGCCGCCTCCTTGCCCCTGACCGACCGGTTCCTGATCGACGGGCGCAACGCCGTTCTGCCCGCTGCCCCTCAGGCCTGAGCGCGGATCACCATATCCGCCGGACGCGACTGGGCGATCACCTGACGCGCGTTGGGCAGATCGTTGCCTTCAGCCCGCGCGCGTGCTGCAGGCGCATCATGGCCATGGTCCAGCCAACGCTGCACAAGGCGCTCTGCCAGCGTGCTTTCGGGAACATCGAGGAACAGTGTCAGATCAAAGAACGGGGCCAAACCATCCCACGGCGCCACGTCGAGCAGCAGATAGTTCCCTTCGACGACGATCACGCGCTGTTCTATCCCGATTTCGCGTGCGAAACCACGCGACAGGTCCAGCCTGCGGTCGAAGACAGGCACCAGAACCGGCGCATCGTCACGGCGCAACCGCGCGAGATCCTCGAGCAGGCGGTCAGCGGCGAAGGTCTGGGGCGCACCTTTGCGCGCCCGCAGACCGCGCGCGTCGAGGATCGCGTTGTCCAGATGATACCCGTCCATCGGCAGGATCGCGGCCACCGGACCCAAAGCCTGCACGAGGCTCTCGGCGAGTGTCGACTTGCCACTGCCCGGCGCGCCCGCGACGGCCACGATCACCCGATTGCCAGCGCCCATCATTGACCGCAAGCGTTCCAGAACCTTGTCTTCATTCATGTCGGCAAATCACCCGGCCAGATGGCGTCGCAGCGGACCTTCGAGCGTCTCGGACCACTGCTTGCGCCTGTTCAGCGCATGATCCACCGATACCGGCCCGATCGCAAGATGGGTCAGCGTCAGGCGGCACCCGCCGTCGGGTGTCTCGGCCAGATCATACAAGATGCGTCCGGCAACAACATTATCGACGCAGAAATGCCCGCTGAGATGCAGGTTTCGACCGGGCACACGGCAATCGACGCGTGCCCAGCACGTCCCCTCACCGTTCGGGCCGATTTCGACCATGTCACTGCCCAGCCGGGCCTCAAGGCTCATGCGGCCCTGCAGGCGGCGCAACGACACGGGCCACCAAGCATCGAGCTCATCGGTCAGAGCCGCAAAAACGCGATCCGGGGGGGCGGGAAAGGCGACCTCCAGGCGAATATTCAACCCCGGAATCCCGAGCCCGATCATGGCCGTGTTCCTTGCACAAGGAAATCGACAGGCGAACCCACGGCGCGCGCGTCGGTGTTAGCGCGAAACCATAGATCGTTTCGCAATTTGCGTCAATCGCCAGCCAAACCCCGGATACTGGCCCACATCAACGACCCCCTGCGACGGAATTCTGACACCCCCAGCGTTCCTGCCGCCACGCACTGCGGGTCGTGCAGGACTTGCCGAAGCAAGGCGCGGGTCTGCCATGCCGCCAGCAATGGCGCGCGCGGCAGGGCTCGCGTTTCGGACAAGGCGCGGCGGTATCGATCCAACCCCTCGCGCGCAAGTTCGCGCAGGGCCTCGGGGCGGCCATCCGGCAGCGGTTGACGCCCCGCGGACTCGAGCGCGGGGATAGCCTGCAAATAGCGTGCCAGCCCTTGCGCCGCCCCGATCTGCCGGGCGCCGGGATGCGCCGGACCCCCGGCGGCCTGAACGGCCAGCATCAGCAGATTGCCCGCGCCCCCTTCCAGATAGACCCACAGCGCGCCGGAACTGTCGAAAGGGCATGTGGTGCCAATCTCGGCCTCGCGCGCGTCGACGGTCGCGCGCAAGGCGCCGAGATCGAGGCCGAAGGTATCGATCGCCCAACGCAGGGCGCGCGCAACGTCATGATCAGGCGTCAACCGCCCGTCGATCACGTCACGCCAGTATTGCAGACGCATCTGTGCCAGCATCGGTTCGCGCGCAGCCCAAGGTGCGCGCGCGATTTCGAGGTTGAAGGCATAGAGCGCGAACAGCCCCGCGCGCATCGGTGGCGGCGCAGCCATGACCGCTTGGAACCGATCTGGATCGCCCTTGTGCACCAGCGCAGCGCAGGCCGAAACCAGCGCCGGATCAAGGGGCGGTCGGTTCATCGGTGGCCGTCGCTGATCAGTTTCCATGTGATCGCGTCCAGCAGCGCGCTGAACGACGCGTCGACGATATTCGCGCTGACCCCGACCGTCGACCAGCGCCGGCCCTTCCCGTCCTCGCTGTCGATAATGACGCGGGTCACGGCCTCGGTCCCGCCCTGCGTGATGCGCACCTTGAAGTCGACCAGCTTCATGTCGTCGATGCTGACTTGGAACGGGCCCAGATCCTTGGCCAGCGCCTTGGCCAGCGCGTTCACCGGCCCCCGGTCGGTGCCGGTCTCATCCATGCTCTCGGACACGGACAACACCTTCTGGTCACCGATCTTCACCACCACCACCGCCTCGGACACGCTGACCATGCGGTCATAGCGGTTCTTGCGCCGCTCGACCGTCACGCGATAGCGCTTCACCTCGAAGAACTTGGGCAGCAGCCCCAGCTCGGCCCGTGCCAGCAATTCGAAGGACGCCTGCGCGCCGTCATAGGCATAGCCCTGATCCTCGCGCTCCTTCACCACTTCCAGAATGCGCGCCAGGCGCGGATCGCCATGGGCAACCTCGATCCCCGCGCTCGCCAGTCGCGCGCGCAAGTTGGATTGGCCTGCCTGATTGCTCATCGGGATCACGCGCGCATTGCCGACCAGCGCCGGGTCGATATGCTCATAAGTCGTCGGATCCTTGAGAATCGCGCTGGCATGCAGCCCCGCCTTGTGCGCAAAGGCCGAGGCCCCGACATAGGGCGCGCTGCGCAGGGGCACGCGGTTCAGGATGTCGTCCAGCTGGCGGCTCAGCCGCACCATGCCCGCCAGAGCCTGCGCGTGATCCCCGTGTCATAGCGGCTGGCATAGGGTTCCTTCAACAGCAGCGTCGGGATCAGGCTGGTCAGGTTCGCGTTGCCGCGCGCTTCGCCCAACCCGTTCAGCGTGCCCTGATTCGCCGCACCGGCATCGACGGCGGCCAGCGAACAGGCCACCGCGTTGCCCGTGTCGTCGTGGCAATGGATGCCCAGACGGTCGCCGGGGATGCCCGCAGCGATCACCTCGGCCACGATGCGCCCGACTTCGGCGGGCAAGGCCCCGCCGTTGGTGTCACACAGCACGATCCAGCGCGCCCCCGCCTCCAGCGCAGCGCGCAGACACTCCAGCGCATAGGCCGGGTTCGCCTTGTAGCCGTCAAAGAAATGCTCGGCGTCAAACAGCGCCCGCGCCCCTGCGCGACCATATGCGCCACCGACTCGGCGATGGCCGAAACATTCTCCTCCAACGTCACGCCCAGCGCGGTCGTCACATGGAAATCATGCGTCTTGCCCACCAGGCAGACCGCCGGCGTGCCCGCGTTCATCACCCCCGCCAGCACATCGTCATTCGCCGCCGAGCACCCCGCCCGCTTGGTCATCCCGGAAGGCTGCAACACCGCCTCTGTCTGGGGCTGGTTCGAAAACTCGCTGTCGGTCGGGTTCGCACCCGGCCAGCCACCTTCGATGTAATCGACCCCGAGCGCATCCAGATGCTTGGCAATCGCCACCTCTCAGGCGTCGAGAACTGGCAATACCTGCGTCTGCTGACCGTCGCGCAACGTGGTGTCATAGAGATAAAGCCGCTCGCGCCCCATCACGCCCATCCTTCCAGGCACCCGAATCCGCGCCTCTTCATCTTGTCTCAAATACTCGGGGGAGGCCGACAGGGCCCGTGGGGGCGCAGACAGCCCCCGCCCCCACTCCGCCAAAGGCGCTCAGCAACCCTCCAGCTTGGCGGGGTCAAAACCCTCGCCATGAACGTCTGCATGCGGACCGGTTGCTGTAATTGACAGCTTCAACCCCAAGCTTTCCAGCTGCTGTTTAAACGCGCTGCTTCGGAGTATCTCTTTCGACCGGAGGTCTCCCAGTGTTTGAGATGGCGCAAGATCTCGGTGGCTGCCGCCCCATGTCGACAAACTTGAGAGGGGTCGTTCCGAAACCAATTCAACTTTTCTGCCGCTGGGAAGCCAATGAGTTCCATTGCCTTTCTAATTGCCTGCTGATCTGAACGCGCAAGTTCGCGATTTCGCGCAATAAACCCGCGGTATTCAAATCGACGAGCAAATGGCTCGATCGCCCAATCCGGACAGCTTCTCATCAGAAGTTTGCCTCTTCACCTCCACCAGCGCGAGAGATGATATTCCGCTTTCCGTCCCGCTTCTTCTCCGTCCAGTCCATCGGCTTCCGATAATGCGTCGAAAGCATCACGAAGCGGATGACCTCGCCCGGCACGCCTTGTTCCAGCAAGTCGCGCACTGTGAAGAAGTGCTCAAAGATTCTGGACATTTTCTTGCCCTCGACCAGCAGCATCTCGTTATGCATCCAGACCTTGGCAAAGCCCGCGCCGGGGTGGGCGCAGCAGGATTAAGGATCTTGCTGTGGTGAGGAATTGCAGGTCCAGCCCGCTGCCGTGGATATCGAACGCGGCGCCCAGCAGTTCGAACGACATGGCCGGAGCATTCGATATGCCACCCCGACGCCCTGCCCCAGGGCGAGTCCCAACCCGGCAGTGCATCGTCCGAGGGTTTCTACTACAGCACGAAATCCATCGGATCGCGCTTGAAGGGCGCCACTTCGACCCGCGCGCCCGCGATCATGTCATCGACCGACCGCCCCGACAGCCGCCCATAGTCGGGATAGCTGCGGACGTCGAACAGCACATGCCCGGCCACCTCATAGGCGTGGCCCTTGGCGATCAGCCCCTCGATCATCGCGATCATCGCGCCGATATAGGCCGTCGCGCGGGGCTCATGCGTCGGGCGCAGCGCCCCCAGCGCATCCATATCGGCGTGATACCAGCCGATGGTTTCCTCGGTCCGCTCGGCGATCAGGTCTTCCAACGTGCCCGAGGCCCCGGCTTCCTTGCGCGCCAGCGCGGTTGCGTTGATCTTGTCATCCACGTCGGTGAAGTTGCGCACATAGGTCACCGCGCTATCGCCGTAGACATGCCGCAGCAGCCGGAACAGCACGTCGAACACCAGCACCGGGCGCGCGTTGCCCAGATGCGCGCGGTCATAGACCGTCGGCCCGCAGACATACATCCGCACGTTTTTCGGGTCGAGCGGCACGAAATCCTCTTTCGTGCGCGTCTTGGTGTTGTGCAAGCGGATCGTCGTCATGCTCAGTCCTTCAAACAGCCTCAGGCGCCCTGCCCGCGCGGGGCTGGCGGCTGACCTTTCCGAAGGGGGAAAAGACAACGCCCCGCGCGACCGATGGTCAGCGGGTAATGCAGCAGCAAATGAGGGTGCGCAGCGTTGTCATGCGCTCGCCCTAGCACCTTGGCCTGTTTGACGCAAGCGCCTTGCCCGGACCTCGCGCCAGGTCATCAGCAGACCGGCGCAGATGATTACGGCGGCACCGGTGATCGACACCGCATCGGGCCAGACATCGAACAGCGCCGCGTCATAGGCGGCGGCCCAGATCAGGGTGGTATAGAAGAAGGGCGCGACATAGCTGGCATCGGCCAGACGGTTGGCGGTCAGCAGCAGGATTTGCGCCGTCACCATCACCAGCCCCATCGCGACCAGCACGCCCCACTGGGCCGGGGTCGCGGGCATCTCCCAGACGGGGATCGCGATCAGGCTGGCGATCAGTGCCCCCATGGCGTTATTGATCAGCATGGTGCGCCCCGGCGGCTCGGTTGTCGCCAGACGCTTGATGGCGATGGCTTCCAGCCCCATCAGCAGCGCCGCGCCCAGCGCGAACAGCGCGGCGGGCTGGATCACCCCGGCACCGGGCCGCAACAGAATCAACGCGCCAAACAGCGCCAGCGCCCCAGCGCCCCAGCGCCACGGGCCGACCTTCTCGCCCAGAATCAGCGCAGCGAAGGTCATTGTCGCCACCGGCGAGGTGAAGCTGAGCGCGCTGGCGTCGGCCAGTGGCATCCGGCTGGCGGCAGTGAACATCATCGCCCCCGAGGCCCAGCCGAGTCCCGTGCGCAGCGCTTGCAGCCCCCATCGCGGTTTGCCGAAACCCGGCGCCCAGACCTGCATCCCCGTGCCCTTGCGCAGGGCGAGCACGACGACCACACCGGCGAAACCGAAGACAAAGCGCGCCTGCGACACCATCAGCGGATGCGACACCCCGCCCAGACCACCGTTCCCCAGCGCCTTGGCGCTCAGGGTCGTTCCAGCCACCAGCATCGTGCACAAAAGCACCGACACGGTCGCGATCAGCAAGGTTGGACGCATGGGAAAAGGCCTGAACGGGACGACACCATCAGCCTAGACCCTTAACATGCGAAAGGAAAGATCCCTCAATCGCCCTGTGTGCCCCGTGCGAGCGACTGCACGACATACACCAGAACCGCAGCCCACCGCGCCGACCGCCGCGATCCCCAGAAGCACGATGAGGTCGATCGGGCCGCCCATGTCCGAAAGGCTGGAGTTGGTGATCGCCAAGCAATAAAGGCCACCGCAGCCACCGCGCCCACCGGCAGCTGAATAATTGGCGCCAGCAGGAATTTGCGCATCGACATCGCCCGGTCGCGGATCAGCACATAGACATACAGCGCTGTAATCACGACCGCGACCGCGACCATCGCCCAGAAGATCGCGCGGCCGAACATTTCCTCGAAGACGGCGATCAGCGTGCCTTAGGGTCAGTTGCTCCATGGTCGGATCTCCTTAGCCAGTCCGCGCAGCATGGCGTTATAGGTGGGCTTCAACGCGATTTCTTCATCAGCCACGAAATCCACAGTTCTTCCAACGGGGCGATGATGCCAAACGAGGGCACGAGATTGTCGCCGTAATCGAACTCGGATCAGCATCGCGCGACCGATCCTGAGATCATCGGGCACGAGGTGTAGCCCGAGAAGACCTTTCGTCCCTCGCGTCCCGCGCGATTTCTGACACCAGATGATCCCCGACCACCGGCTGGTGGAATTTGGCGCTGGCGGCCGTCTTGCCTTTTGGGCACACCGGCGATATCGCCCATGCCGAACACGTTCGGATAACGGACATGGCGCAGCGTCTCGCGATCGACCTCGATCCAGCCCCGATCGACCCAGCGGTCGGCCGAGCCTGAGGTTCGAGCGTCGCGCACCACCCGCGGCGCGCGCACGCGGGATCACGTTGATGAAATCGAACCCGGTTTTACCGTCGCCGTTCGGCGTTGTGTAGGTCGCCACCCCGGCGTTGCGCATCGACGGCCTTCAGAACGTGATCATAGCGCGCGCGCTGATGCCCTCTGCTTCGCCAAACAGTTGTCGTACCCGATACGATCGGCAGGCCGAACAGCGTCTGGTTGGCGTTGTAGTGCAGTTCCACATTCGCGCGGTTGCCCGGTGGTTGGCAATGTCCTCGGCAAGGAAAAAGCGATCTTGAGTGGGCGCACCGGCGCTTTACCCCGGTCGCAGGGCGACCGGACGACCCACGCCGCCGGTGTCGGTGAACCGGTCCAGCGCCCGCCAGCTGAGTTCGGCATATTGCGGCCGGCATAGTGGGCACTGATTACCGTTCTGGCCCACCTGATCCAGCGAGAACCCTTCGATCGCATCCCAATCCAGCGACAGGCCGGTGGCCACGACGAGGTAGTCATAGTCCACAACCGTCCCGCCGACGGTCGTGATGCGGTTGGCGTCCGGGTCGATCCTGGCGGCGAATTCCTCGGGATCCAGTTCACTGACGATGGCAGCCAGTCTCCCGTTCGGCTGATGGCGTAGTTTTGCGGTTTGCAGGCCTGCCGCGATCAGCGTGAACCTGGGCTGATGGCTCACGCTGTTGGCGTCGTCGATGATGGTGATCGTCGCGCCATCGAGACGGTTCGACAAGTTGGCAATCGCTGCCGGCGGCCCCCTGCACCAAGGATCGCGACCCGCGCCGATGTTCGCAACGCTGCGCCAGGCCTGGCGCCGCCGAGCGACAGCCGCGACGGCGGCACCGCCCGCCGCCAGCCCCAAGAAACCGCGCCGCGTCGCAGCTATCAAGAACGCCGTGCATCGGATCCCCTGGTCGCCCTCACGGCAGGCTTGTTGGTCGGCACTGCCTCGCCAGGGCCGGCAGGTCGGACTTGGGATCTCAATCAATGCAGAGCGTAAACGATAAGCCAGGATTTTGGCAACATTCATTTCCACCCGGAGAGACCGATGCGCCTGACCACCTGAACCAACCTCGCGTTGCGCACCCTGATGGTCTGTGCCGTCAACGATGTAAGCCACCAGCCCAGGTGCCGATGTTGCCGAAGCCATCAACGCGTCGGAAAACCACCTCGCTCAGGTCGTCAACCGGCTGGGGCAAGAGGGGTTCATCGACACCATCCGCGGCCGTCACGGCGGCTTTGTGCTGGCCCGTCCCGCAACTGATCAGCGTCGGCGCGGTATTCCGCAGCTTCGAGGCCGAGTTGCCGCTTCGGCGACGACACAGCCTGCCCGCTCAAAGGGCACTGCCGGATGCTATCGGCGCATCGAGCAAGTGATCGAGGCGTTCTATACCACGCTCGACCCGGTGATGCTCAGCGACCTGACGGAATGCAACGCCGGGCTGGAAGATCTGCTGACGCTCGAGACCCTGACGCGCGCCGGTCGCTGCACGGCGTGGCCGCGCTGCTGCGCTGGAACCCGCTCAGTAAGTGATGCGCAGAACACCGTTCGCGATTTCGATCCGCGAAAGCGTTCAAGAAACCGCATGCCCAGCAACGAGGCAGGAAGATCGCCCTCGTTCACGAGGCGCGCACGCCGCGCTCATGGTCCCCAGCCGCACCCGATCCAGTTGCACGAGGGCGGTTCGCGTGGTGCCATTGGCCGTGCGCGCCGTTCCCAGAAAACGCAGGCCATCAGGGCCGAAGCCCAGCTTCTCGGCATCCTGTGTTGTCAGCACCATGTCGGTCGCGCCGGTGTCGACGATAAAGTTGATCGCCTGTTCGACGCCGCTGGGACCCCTGATCATCATCGCAAGGTGGTACTGCCCGTCGAACCCACGTCGCAACGCCATGCTGCGCCCGTCGGTGCTTTGTTGCATCGCGGCCATCGACAGGCCCGCGCCCTGCCACAGGTTATAGCCCGCTGCGACCCCAACAATGATCAACCCCCACAACACGATCTGGCGCAGAGACTGCAGGATGCGCCCCCGCCGCGAAACCAGCGAATAGGACACCACGACCACCAACAGGATGGTCAGGTAGGTCAGCGATTGCAGTTGGTCGGAAGACAGGGTCTGAAGCATCGGGCGCACCCTGGGTTTTGGGGCGAGGTTGTTTCCTGTGAATATAGGCGACCGGCAGGCGATCCCAAGGGGCAGATCAATTCACGATGAAATGACCGATTGGCGAATAAGTCTTACATTATATGTAAGACTTTAATTTTCGCCTTCTGTTTCAAGGGCTTCCGATGCTTTTACCCACAGTGTTTCGGCCCTGTCGATGGCTTCCATCACCTCGGCATACTTGCGATTCCAGACATCCAGATCGCCCCGGCGTGAATCGTCATACAATTCCGGGTCCGCCAGTTTGACCGCCAGCTTCTCGCGCATGTCTTCCAGCTTGGCCAGCCGTTCCTCGCATTTGCGCACCTCGGCCTTCAGGGCCATGACCTGTTCGCGCGTTGCCTTGGGCCTGACGGGTTTCTCTTTGGCCTTGGGCTTGTCGGCCTTGTCAGAGGACGTCAGCAGCATCTTGCGATAGGCTTCCAGATCGTCCTCGTAGGGTTCGACCGTGCCATCCTTGACCAGCCAGAGGCGGTCGGCCACCAGCGACAGCAGATGCATGTCGTGGCTGACCAGCACCACGGCGCCCGAATAGGCTGTCAGCGCCTCGACCAGCGCCTCGCGGCTTTCGATATCCAGGTGGTTCGTCGGTTCGTCGAGGATCAGCAGATGCGGGGCATCGATGGTCGCCAAGAGCAGCGACAACCGCGCCTTCTGCCCCCCCGACAGCTTGCCCACCAGTGTCTCGGCCTGATCGGCCATCAGGCCAAAGCCCGCCAGACGCGCACGCAGGCGCGGCTCGCCCTCGGTCGGGCGCAGGCGGCGGACATGCTGCACGGGTGTTTCGTCCAGATGCAATTCGTCGACCTGATGCTGGGCGAAATACCCGATGCGCAGCTTGGTGGACCGCGTCATCGTGCCGCCCATCACCGGCAGGATACCCGCAAGCAGTTTCGACAGGGTCGATTTCCCCTCGCCGTTGCGGCCCAGCAGGGCGATGCGGTCGTCCTGATCCAGCCGCAGGCTGAGGCGGCGCAGGATCACCGTCTCGCCATAGCCGGTCGCGACGCCGTCCATGGCGATGATCGGCGGCGACAGGGCCTCGGCAAGCGGGGAAGCTGAAGACGTGCTTCGCCGCCTGGCCGGGGCGGTGATCGGGGTCATCTTCTCCAGCATCTTGACGCGGACTGCGCCTGCCGGGCCTTCGACGCCTGGCCTTGAACCGGTCGACGAAGGCCTGAAGGTGCGCGCCGCGCGTCCTGCTTCTTGGCCTCGGCGGCCATCACGGCGCGCTGTTCGGCACGGGTGCGGGCAAAGGTGTCATAGCCGCCCTGATAAAGGGTCAGCTTGCGGTCCTCGAGGTGCAGGATCGCGCCCACCGCACGGTTCAACAGCCCGCGATCGTGGCTGATCACGATGACCGTATGCGGATAGCTGGCCAGATAGCTTTCCAGCCACAGCGCCCCTTCAAGGTCCAGATAGTTCGTCGGTTCGTCGAGCAACAGCAAATCGGGCTGCGCGAACAGCACCCCCGCCAGCGCGACACGCATCCGCCACCCGCCCGAGAAATCGGAACAGGGCATCAGCATTTCGTCGGCCGTAAACCCGAGCCCTTTGAGGATCGCCGACGCCCTCCCCTCGGCCGACCAGGCGTCGATGTCGGCCAGACGGGCCTGAATCTCGGCGATGCGGTGGGCGTCGGTCGCGGTCACGGATTCGGCCATCAGGGCAGCGCGTTCGGTATCGGCCTCCAGCACCGTGTCCAGCAAGCTGGTTGCGGACGACGGAACCTCTTGCGCGACGCCGCCGATCTTGGCGCGGTTGGGCAAGGTGATTGCGCCGCCTTCCGGCGTCAGCTCGCCCCGGATCAGGCGGAACAGCGTCGTCTTGCCCGAACCGTTGCGCCCGACGAGGCCAACCTTGTGGCCAGTCGGGATGCGGGCCGAGGCCCCCTCGATCAGAGGGCGGCCATCGATGGAGAACGTGAGGTCGTTGATTGTCAGCATGGCGCCCGCATAGCAGAGGCGCGCGCGCCCTGCCAGCACCCTTGCAATCGCCGCGAACAAAGCTTTGATTGCCGCGCATGAGCCGGACCCCACCCCATCTTGCGACCCTGACGCTGCTGAATGCCGTGTCGATGCTGTCGCTGAACATGATCCTTCCGTCGCTTCCGTCGATGGCGGCCGACCTGCGCGCGCCGGGCACTGTCGTGACGCTGGCGGTCTCGGGCTATATGCTGGTGTCGGCGGTGATCCAGATTGTCATGGGCCCCCTGTCCGACCGGTTGGGCCGGCGCCCGGTGATGCTGGGGGCGTTCGCAATCTATACGGCAGCGTCGTTGGGCTGCGTTCTGGCCGAGGACGTCACCTTGTTTCTGGTGTTCCGCTTCGTGCAAGCGGTGGTGGTGGCCGGGACTGTCCTGTCCAGCGCCGTGATCCGCGACATGTTCGAGCGTCGCGAAGCCGCGTCGAAGCTGGGCTCCATCGCCGCCATGATGGGGCTGGCGCCGATGCTGGGGCCCATGGTCGGCGGCTTTCTGGACACGGCGGTTGGCTGGCGAACGATCTTCGCGCTGTACACCGGTTTGGGGGCGGTGGCGTTGTTGGCGGTGTTTGTCGACCTTGGCGAGACCCGCCGCCGGTCGACGGCGCCCCTGAGGATGGCCGATTACGCGACCCTGCTGCGGTCGGTGCATTACTGGGGCTATGTGCTGTGCGCGGCCTTCAGCGTCGGCACGTTCTATGTCTTCATCGCCGGCTCGCCCTTTGTCTCGGCGCGGGTGTTCGGCCTGTCCCCGGCAATGGTCGGTCTGGGCGTCGGATCGATCACCGGGGGCTTCATCATCGGCGCGGCGCTGACCTCGCGTCTGGCGATGCGCATGGGACCAGGACGCCTGATCCTCGCCGGGCGGCTGGCGGCGTTGGCGGGGCTTGGCATCGGGCTGGCCCTTTTTGCTGCCGGGGCGGTGCATCCGTTGTTCCTGTTCGGCTCAACGATCAGCGTGGGATTCGGCAACGGCCTGACCATCGCCAATGCCAACGCCGGGGCAATTTCGGTGCGCCCTGATCTTGCCGGAACGGCGGCAGGGCTGGCCGGTGCACTGTCGATCGGCATCGGGGCGGGGCTGACATGGGGCACGGCGCTTTTCCTCGAACTGCACACGGCGCCCATCGTGCTGCTGACCCTGATGATCGCCTGCGTCATGATTTCGCTGGGCGCGGCAATCGTGGCCCTGCGCCGCGATCGCGAAGGCGCCTGATCGCGTCTTTTCAACTTGGCTGTCACATGCTAGAGGCCCGGGCAATCGACATGGCGAGCGGCATGGGGCCGCCTGCCCTCACAGAAAGAGACGATCATGGCCATTCAGCGCACCTTTTCGATCATCAAGCCGGACGCGACCAAGCGCAACCTGACCGGCGCCATCAACGCCAAGATCGAGGCCGCCGGCCTGCGGATCATCGCGCAGAAGCGCATCCACATGACCGCCGCTCAGGCTGGCGTGTTCTACGGCGTCCACAAGGAACGCCCCTTCTACGGCGAACTCTGCGCGTTCATGGCCTCGGAACCGGTCGTCGTGCAGGTTCTGGAAGGTGAAAACGCCATCGCGAAATACCGCGAAGTCATGGGCGCCACCGACCCCAAGGAAGCCGCTGCCGGCACCATCCGCGCCGAATTCGCGCTGTCGAAGGGCGAGAACTCGGTCCATGGTTCGGACGCCCCGGAAACCGCCGCGGAAGAAATCGCCTATTTCTTCGCCGGTCTGGAACTGGTCGGCTGATCCAGCGGTTGAAACCGTTTCAAGGGCGGTCCTTCGGGGCCGCCTTTTCCTTTGGGCGGATGACCCCGATCTCGTTCAGGATCGATTCGATCCCGCTGATCCCCCCGGCCCGCGCGTGGGCATCCTTGATCGCGTCGAAGCGCAGGCGCAGCGCGTCCTTTTCTGCCCCTTTGCAGTCGTTCCACGGCCGCCCCTGCAACGCCATGACCAGCACGTAATAGCCGATGAAATGCGGGCGTTCGCCAGCGTCCAGCAGCGCGCGATAGGCTTCATCCGGGCCCAAGGCGCGCAGGGCTTCGGCGCTGGTAATCCCCGCCCGGGCAAAGGCCTCTTCGGTGGCGGGGCCAAGATTTCGGATGCTGGAAATGGGTGTGCTCATGATTCATGGAATTGCATTGCGCAAACCGGCTTGGCAAGAGCCTCGCAACAGCGCAAGAATTCGACATGCGTCGCTGGATTCTCTTTGCCTTGCCGATTGCGGTCGTGGTGATGAACTATCGACCGGTCGTTGACGTATTCGCCATCCGCCCGTCGATGGCCGCCGCGCGCCAGATCCTGCCTCAGGGTTGGGAGGGGCTGGCAGCGCACCGCCCCGAGGTTCTGTTCGCCGCCCAGACGCAAGAACAACGCCGTGCCATGGCCGAGGCGCATGCGGTCTTCGTGACCAGCGAAAACGGCGCGGTGCTGACCATTCCCCGCGGCCTGGATGACGATCAATTCGAACTGCGGTCGCGGTGTTTCCGCCACGTTCGCCGCGATTTCATGCTGATTGTCTGGCCTATCCGAACCTCGATTGGATGCCTTTGATTCCAATTGCTTGCGCGGCGTCCATGCCGCTGCATGTCAGCTTTGGACAAATGCATGACAACCGGCTGCGCGCCGTCTGACCGGGAACGACAGACATTCCTTGCCGCGCTGCTGCTTGCCATGCCCTTCCCCGTCGCGCTAGCCTGACGGCAATCAACCGGAGAGACCCCATGGACCTGCCCTTCGATGGCAAGATATCCGCCTATTTCCGCAACGACGCCCCCAAGGCGATCCGCGAAGCGATCGAGGATGGGCGCAAGCGTGACATCCTGAACCCCAGCTATCCCTATGACCGCTGGATGGACAAGGACAGCTATGAAGCGCGGATGAAGGCGCTTCAGGTCGAGCTGGTCAAATTCCAGCGCTGGGTCGAGGCGAGCGGCCAGCGAATCGTCGTTGTCTTTGAAGGGCGCGACACGGCGGGGAAATCGGGCGCCATCAAGCGCGTCTCGGAGAACCTCAATCCGCGAGGGGCGCGGATCGTCGCCTTGTCGAAGCCCACCGAAAAGGAGCGCACGCAATGGTATTTCCAGCGCTATGTCGCGCACATGCCGGCCGCGGGCGAAATCGCCCTCCTGGACCGAAGCTGGTATAACCGGGGCGTGGTCGAACATGTGTTCGGTTTCTGCACGCCGGATCAGCGCACGCATTTCTTCGAACAGCTTCCGGGGTTTGAAACCGCGTTGACGGACGACGGCATCCAACTGGTGAAACTGTGGTTCAACGTGGGCCGAGCGGAGCAACTGCGCCGTATGCTGGAACGCGAGCGGCACCCTCTCAAACAATGGAAACTGTCGTCGATCGACGTTGACGGGCTTTCGAAATGGGACGCCTATACCGCCGCGATCGGTGACACGCTGGCGCGGTCAGATCACGCGACCGCGCGCTGGACGATCATCCGGGGCGACGACAAATACCGTGCCCGGATCGCGGCGGTTCAGGCGATCCTGTCGCGCTTTGAATATGACGGGCGCGACACCGAGGCGCTGGGGACAATCGACGGATCGATCAGCGGCGGCGTGGCGCTGTGGAAGCCAGAATGAGCGCGGCGTGAAGGCCCACCGGCACGGCTGCCGGCGAGGCCCAGATCAGGTCGCCACACGCGGCGGTCAAGGCCCCGCTGTGGTGATCGCCTTGCAACAGGGCAACCGATGCACCCAGCGCGGGTTGCAGCGTCTCGACCAGCGCATGGGCAGAAGCGGCCGCGCCGGGCGCGGGTTTCCACAGGACGCCCCGCGCCGCGCCTGCCCGCAAGATGCCGATCAGTATCGACACCGGCGCGCAGGCAGCGCTGAGCAGCACCAGCGGCCCGTCCCGCCCCGGCAATTCGGGCAACGGTGCTGGCCCCTCGGCCGGGTCGTCATAACCTTCGAGGGCGCGCGCCGCGGTGACGGCGGACAGGCCCGCGGAAAGGGGCCAATCGCGCGTCGGGCGCAGCGCTGCGCGCGCGCGTCGGACGTCATCCGTTCGTGCGCAAACCGCGACGCAGGTCCCAACCTCGGGAACCTCGACGGCGGGAACCGTCTCCATGGACAAGGGCGCCAACCAGCGCCCCCCCACGTAATGCACGAAAAGCCGTTCCTTGAGTTCCGCCCGGAACAGGGGCGTCATGGCCGTCAGTTCGCGGTGCAGGACGAGACCAGTTGTTCGTACCGGCCAACGATCCAGTTCGGCGCATCGGTGGGCACGTTTTCGGTAATCGACGCCTGAACCTGCGTGAACAGGCCGACCGAGCGACTTTGATCAACCATCGGCATGGTGCCCGTGGGAACCGCGCGCTGGAACACCAGCAGCGTCACCGCGATCAGCACGATCCCGCGCAGCACCCCGAAGAAGAAGCCCAGCCCCTGATCGATGCCGCCCAGTGCCGAATTGCGGATCAGGCTGGAAAACAGCGGCGTGAAAAACGCCACGATCATGAGCATGATCGCGAAAACCGCCGCGAACGAGGCGATGATCGTCAACTCGCAGCTGCCGCCCAGAATGCGGTCGAGGAACGGGAGTTCGCTGATCAGCGGCCCGAAGGCCGGCGCGAGGGCAAAGGCTGCTATCGCGGCCACGATCCAGCCTGCGATGGCCAGAAGCTCGCGCACGAAGCCGCGCGAATAGGCCAAAATCCCCGACACGACGATGACGAGCGCCACCACGGCATCAATGAGGGTAAAGGACTCCATCAGGTCATGCTCCTTGCGCTTATCCCGCGCCGAAAATTTCGCCGACAAATGCTGTCAGATCGGCCATGTCGCGCAGTTTGACCGCGCTGTCGCTGCTCAACTTGCCTCCGGACGGAAGCACTGCTGTGCAAAAACCAAGTTTTTGCGCTTCTTTCAACCTGTTTTCGCTTTGGTTGACGGGCCTCAGCGCCCCAGAGAGAGAGATTTCGCCAAAGACGACGGTATCGGCGGGCAAGGCGATGTCCTCGCGCGCTGAAAGCAGCGCAGCGGCAACCGCCAGATCGGCGGCGGGTTCGTGCACACGCATGCCGCCCGCGACGTTCAGGAACACGTCCAGCCCTGTGAAAGGGATGCCGCAGCGCGCCTCGAGCACGGCGAGAATGGTCGAAAGCCTGCCCGAGTCGAGGCCCACCACGGTGCGCCGGGGCATCGAGAGTGGCGAGGGGGACACCAGCGCCTGAATTTCCGTCAGCATCGGGCGTGTGCCCTCGATCCCGGCGAAGACGACCGACCCCGGCGCGGGCTCTCCGCGTTCGGACAGGAACAGGGCCGAGGGGTTCGGCACCTCGGCCAGCCCTGCCCCGGTCATCTCGAACACGCCGATTTCGTCGGCGGGTCCGAAACGGTTCTTGACCGCGCGAAGGATGCGGAACTGGTGGCCGCGCTCTCCCTCGAAATAGAGGACGCAATCGACCATGTGTTCGATCACCCGCGGACCGGCGATTTGGCCGTCTTTCGTCACATGGCCAACGATGATGACCGAGACACCGCGCCGCTTGGCGAAGGTCACCAGTTCATGCGCGGCAGCGCGCAACTGTGCCACCGACCCCGGCGCGCTTTCGACGCTGTCGAGCCACATCGTCTGGATCGAATCGATGATCACGAGATCCGGGCGTTCGGCATCCAGCGTTGTCAGGATGTCGCGCAGGTTGGTTTCGGCCCCCAGTTGCACGGCGGCATCCGACAGGCCCAGCCGCGAGGCGCGCATCCGCACCTGCGCGGCCGCTTCCTCGCCCGAGATATAGAGACAGCGCAGACCGCGACGCGCGAAGGCGGCGACCGCTTGCAACAAAAGCGTCGATTTGCCGATCCCGGGGTCACCGCCGACAAGGATGGCAGAGGCCGGAACCAACCCGCCGCCCAGCACGCGGTCGAATTCGGCGACACCGCACAGGGTGCGCGGAGGCGGCGGCTCTTGCGTCTGCAAGGTGCTGAGCGCGATCGTCCTGCCGCGCTGAACGGCCCCCTTGGGGCCGGCACCCAACGGCGTTTCCTCGACGATGGTGTTCCATCCCCCGCACGAGTCGCAACGCCCGGCCCATTTGCGATGAACCGCGCCGCACGAGGTGCAGGTGAACTGGGCTTGTGTCTTTGCCATGCCGCTTTATCGCTGGTGAAGCAGGCGCGCACAAGCCCGGCAGTGCCTGCCGCCCCGCACGGTTGCGCGGCGCGCTGGGGGGCTCTGCCCCCCTGGCCCTGCGGGCCATCCCCCCGGGATATTTTCCGAGCAAAGAGAAACACGGCCCGGTTCTTGACCCGACCCGCACGGGGCGGGATAGTCGTCGGACATGACGGAGGACCCGATGCTGAGCGAAGACCAGAGCCTGATCCGCGACACCGCGCGCGCTTTTGCCCGCGACAGGCTGGCACCCCATGCCGCCGCGCGCGACAAGGCCGGCACGATCGAGCCCGAGGTGCTGCGCGAGATGGGCGAGTTGGGTTTTCTGGGCATGACGGTCAGCCCCGACCATGACGGGGCGGGGGCGGATTATGTCAGCTATGCCCTCGCGCTGATGGAAGTGGCAGCCGGCGATGGCGCGATCTCGACGGTGATGAGCGTGCACAACGCCCCGTTCAACGCGATCCTCGAACGGTTCGGAACCCCGGAACAAAAGGCCGAGGTGCTGGCCCCCGCGGCGCGGGGCGAGTTCATCGGTGCCTTCGCCCTGACCGAAGCCGAAGCCGGATCCGACGCCAGCGCGATCCGGACACAGGCGCGCAAGGTGCAAGGGGGCTATGTCATCGACGGGGCGAAGGCCTTCATCACCTCGGGGCGGATCGCGCGCCAGACGATCGTGTTCGCGCGTCTCGAAGGCAGCTCCGGCAAGGCCGGGATCACCGCATTCCTCGTGCCAACGCAAACTCCGGGGTATGCGGTCGCGCGGGTCGAAGATGGGGCAGTGTGCATCCGACACCTGCGCGCTGCGATTCGACGCGATGGAAGTGCCGAACTCTGCCCGCATCGGGGCCGAGGGCAGAAGGATACCGGATTGCGTTGGCCAGCCTCGAGACCGGGCGCATCGGCATCGCCTCGCAGTCGGTGGGAATGGCGCAAGCGGCACTGGACATGGCGCTGGCCTATGCCAAGGAGCGACGCAGTTTCCGGCCAGCCGATCTGAACCATCAGGCGGTCGGATTCGGCTGGCGGATCTGGCGACGCAACCAGGCGGCGCGTCAGTTGGTGCTGCATGCGGCACGGATGAAAGGCACTTGGGCCTGCCCTGCCTGACCGGGCGGCGATGGCCAAGCTTTTCGCCAGCGAGGCAGCCGAGGCGATCGTCTCGGGCGCGCTGCAAACCTTTGGCGGGATGGGATATATCCGCGACACCGGGATCGAACGGATCGCGCGGGATGTCCACGTGTGCCAGATCTACGAGGCACGTCGGACATCAGAAACTGATCATCGCCCGCGCTCTGGGCGCCTGACGCCAGCGCGGCGAAAAACCCCCGCGTCCGGCTGGATCGCGGGGGTTCGTCATTCGATCGGGACAGACGATTATTCGTCGTTGTCCAGCGCTTCGAGGGCAGCGCGCAGGTCGTCCTTCGAGACTTCCTTTTCCGACACGTTCGCCTGACCCAGGATCGGTAGGCGACCTTGTCCTCGAACAGGGGCGCGCAATTTGCTGCTGCATCTGCGGAGGTTCTTCTGGACGAAGTCGAAGAACTCGCGCTCTTGGCCCGGATACTGACGGGCTTGCGCCAGAACGGCCTGCGTCATTTCGGCGTCGGTGATCTCGACCTCGGCGGCGCGGCCGACTTCGGCCAACAGGAGGCCCAACTGCGCGGCGCTCGGCCAGTTTGCGGTGCTCGTCGGTGGTTTCGATCGAGCCGTGGTTATGGTCGTGCACTTCGGGGGTGCTCGTCGTGCCACAGCTGGTGCGCGATCTGCGAGGCTTCGGCATCCACGAGGCTGGGCGGCAGGTCGAAGGTGACCGACGAATCCAGCGCATCGAGCAGCGAGCGCTTGGCGATGGCGCGGGCGGCCTGCGCATATTCGGCTTCAAGGCTGGTGCGGATCTGGTCTTTCAGGGCATCCAGCGACTCGGCGCCGAAACGGGTCGCCATTTCATCGTTGATTTCCGCCGCTTCCGGAGCCTTCACAGCCTTGATCGCGCATTCGAAGACGGCTTCCTTGCCGGCCAGATGGGCAGCGCCATAGTTTTCGGGGAAGGTCACGGTGACATCGCGGGACTCGCCGGCCTTGGCGCCGACCAGCTGTTCCTCGAAGCCCGGGATGAACTGGCCCGAGCCCAGCACCAACGGATAGTCGGTCGCGCTGCCTCCGTCGAAGGCTTCGCCGTCGATGCGGCCGATGAAATCGAAGGTCACCTGGTCGCCGTTCGCGGCTTTACCGTCCTTGTCGGCGAAGTTCTGCATCGACTTGCCCAGATTTTCGAGGGCTTCGGTCACCGCGGATTCGTCGGCCTTGACGACCATACGTTCCAGCGCGATGCCCGAGAAATCGGGGGCAGCGATGGTCGGCAGGCATTCATAGCTGACCGAAACAACGACGTCGTCGCCTTCTTTCCAGGTTTCGCCGTTCTGCATCTCGACCTTGGGCTGCATCGCCGGGCGGTCACCGGTGGATTCGAAATGCGACTGCATCGCGCCGTCGACGGCTTCCTGCATGGCTTCGCCCAGAATGCGCTGGCCGAACTGCTTCTTCAGCATGGCCATCGGCACCTTGCCCTTGCGAAAGCCCTTGATCTCGATCTCGGGCTGGGCCTCGCGCAGTTTCTCGTCCACTTTCGCGTCGAGCTGTGCGCCCGTGACGGTAATCGTGTAGCCACGCTTCAGGCCGTCGTTCAGGGTCTCGGTGACTTGCATCGTTGTCCTCGCATAAGCTGACAGGCCGCCCGAGCGGCGGCCTGAATAAATCAGCGCCTTACTAGTGCGGCCATCGCGGGGGATCAACCCTGAATCGCGGCACGAAGGGTGCAGGAGGAATGCTGTGCCCGGGATCGAGGTCACCCCGTCAAGGCCGCCCGACATCGGCAACCGCCAGAGATGAAGTGGTGCGGGTGAAGGGACTCGAACCCCCACGCCAAAGGCGCCAGAACCTAAATCTGGTGCGTCTACCAATTCCGCCACACCCGCACGAACCACCCGAAGGCACGTTCTGCCCCGCTTTATCAATCCGTGCGCCGACCGGTAAGGGGGGATGGCACGGAATTTCCCCGATCCCGCCACATTTCCGTCGTGTTTGTTGACGAAATCGAAACAAAGACGCCACAGGCTGAGGGACATCATGCTGAATCAATCCGTATCCACCGTTCCGCCGCTGCGCGCTGTCCGCGTTCCCTTCCGGGCGACGGGCCTTGTCGCGGGCACCATCGTGACGACCGATCAGGGCGACTTGCCCGTGGAACGCCTGTTGGCAGGCGACCGCGTCCGGACTGTCGATGGCAGCTATGTCGAATTGCGGGGCACCAGCATGGTAACCGCGCGCAATGTCGACATGGTCACCTTCTCGCCGATGGCGATCCTGTCGCTGACCGGAAAGGTCGCGGGCGCGATGTCCATCCCTGCGCGGCAACCCATCCGCATCCGCGACTGGCGGGCCACCATTCTGGCCGGGGCACCGACGATGATGGCCGATGCCGCCTCGCAGGTGGACGATATTCTGGTCACCCGCGCCCGCCAACTGTTCGTCGATCTGTATCAGTTGCATTTCGACATGCCGCAGGTCCTGTCCGTGAACGGGCTGGAACTGGGATGCGCGACGCGTCGCTCACCCGAAATGCCCCGCCGCGTCACCCTGCACTGAGGGCGCGCAGCACCGCGGGAAGCCTGTCGGGCAGATCCTCGGCGATCAGACCGGGCCCGAAGGACCGCGCCGCCTCGACATGCAACCAAGCCCCGGTGCAAGCCGCGTCGAAGGGCTTGAAACCCCGGGCCAGCAAGCCCGCGATGATCCCCGCCAGAACATCCCCGGCCCCGGCCGTCGCCAGCCATGGGGCCGCACGCCCATAGGCCGCCGGATGGATCGCCGCGCGACCGTCAGCGTGGGCGACGACTGTGTCAGGCCCTTTGAACAGCACCACGCAGCCGGCTCGGGCCGCCGCCTCGCGGGTCGCATCCAGCTTGGAAAAGGCAGGCCCACGTGTCGCCGGTTCCTTCAACCGGGCCGCGATATCCGGGAACAGGCGAGCGAATTCGCCGCCATGGGGTGTCAGCACGCACCCGCTGTGTAGCGTGCCGAACAGGTCGGGCGCGTGCGCAATCAAGGTCAGGGCATCCGCATCCAGAACCATCGGGCGCCCGCTTGCCAGCGCGCGGCCGACCAGCGCACGCTCGCGCGGCCCGACGCCCATCCCCGGACCAAGGCACAGGGCGTTGATCCGCCCATCGGTCAACGCATCGTCGAGGGCTTTGGCGTCCGCGACAGGCCGCAGCATAACCGCATCCAGACGCGCCGCATTTTCTAACAGGGTGTCAGGCGGGCACCCCAGCGTGACCAGCCCCGCCCCGACGCGCAGCGCCGAGCGTGCGGCGAGGCGCGCGGCTCCCCCCTGCCCCGTAGGCCCGCCGAGGATCAGCGCGTGACCATGCGCGAACTTGTGCTGCTGCGCCGGATCGATGCCGCCCTTATCCAGCGTGGCAGGGCGGAAGGCACCCGGAACCAACAAACTATCGTCCGAAGGGCCGACTAGCCCCAGCGACGGCACCCGCACGGCACCGCCCGACCAGATGCCTTGTTGGGTCTGCACCGGATCGACCATGGTCCGCCAAGGCGCGAGGCCGATATCCGCCACGACGACCTTGCCGCACAGATTCGGCCCCTGTGCCAAAACATGGCCCGGTTTGAGGCTGTCGAAGCACACCGTCAGGCGCGCGCGCGCCACGCCCTCGATCAAGGTGCGCCCGCTGTCCATGCACATCCCTGACGGCGCATCGACAGCGACCAGCCGATCCGGAAAAGACCCGGTGTCACCGTTGCGCCCGCTGATATGGGTCAACACTGCGGCGATCTCGCCCGACGGGGGGCGCCGCAAACCGGTGCCGAAAATCGCATCGATGTAAAGGTCGCTTTCCGGCCCTGCGCGCAGAGTGTCTTCGGTCAAGGCTTCGATGGCGCCGATCTCTTGCCAGAGACGTGCGTTCTGCGCGGCATCGGCGGGCATCTTGTGTATCTCGCATGCGCCCAGCACCCGGACCGACCATCCCAACCCGACCAGCAACCGCGCCACGACAAAGCCATCGCCTCCGTTGTTCCCCGGACCGCACAGCACAACCGCGCGGCCGCCCCCGGCCAACTCGGGCCACTCGGCCAAGATGGCCTCCACCACCGCCTGCCCGGCGCGTTCCATCAGCTCCAGTCCAGTCACCGCGCCCGACTCAATCGCCGCAGCTTCGATGGCGCGCATTTGGGCAGAGGTTAGAATTTCAGCAGACAAAGGGGCTTCCCGCTTCAAAATGTGCAATCCGAATGGGCTTATCGCCTATTTTTTGTGCATTTCAGTTTTTTTCGACCGTGGCAGATCGGGAAAACCCGTCGCGAGCAAGGCTACATGATTGTCCCGGTGCGGGGAACATGGTCTTAGAAGCCCCAAGCCCGAAACTGCTCAAGGCGAGGAAATCCGATGAAGAAAATCGAAGCGATCATCAAGCCGTTCAAGCTGGATGAGGTCAAGGAAGCCTTGCAGGACATCGGCATCCAGGGTCTGTCGGTGATCGAAGTCAAGGGCTTCGGCCGTCAGAAGGGACACACGGAACTGTATCGCGGCGCTGAATACGTCGTGGACTTCCTGCCCAAGGTCAAGATCGAGGTGGTGCTGACCGACGACATGGTCGATGCCGCCATCGAGGCGATCATCGCCGCCGCACGCACCGACAAGATCGGCGACGGCAAGATCTTCGTCTCGCCCGTCGAACAGGTCATCCGCATCCGCACCGGTGAGTCCGGCGAAGACGCGGTCTGATCCACAATCCACCACGAAACACGCACTATCAGGGGACCACTCATGAGCGTCGAAAAGGTTCTGAACATGATCAAGGATGAAGGCGTTGAATACGTCGACATCCGCTTTACCGACCCGAAGGGCAAGCTGCAGCACGTGACGGTCATCATCGACATCGTCGACGAGGACTTCCTTGAAGAAGGCTTCATGTTCGACGGTTCGTCCATCGCCGGCTGGAAGTCGATTGACCAGTCGGACATGAAACTGATGCCCGACTGCTCGAGCGTCTATATCGACCCCTTCTATGCCGAAAAGACCATCGCGCTGCACTGCGACGTGGTCGAGCCTGACACCGGCGAAGCGTATCCGCGCTGCCCGCGCCAGACCGCCAAGAAAGCCGAAGCCTATCTGAAGGCCTCGGGGATCGGTGACGCGGCCTATTTCGGCCCTGAAGCCGAATTCTTCCTGTTCGACGACGTGCGCTATTCGGTCACCCCGTCGAAAGTGTCGTTCCAGATCGACGCCGACGCGGCTGCGTGGAACACCGACGCCGAATTCGAAGGCGGCAACCTTGCGCACCGCGCGGGCCACAAGGGCGGCTATTTCCCGGTGAACCCGATCGACGAAGCGCAGGACATCCGTTCGGAAATGCTGTCGACCATGAAGGCCATCGGCATGCGCGTCGACAAGCATCACCACGAGGTCGCGACCTGCCAGCACGAGCTGGGGATGATCTTCGGTGGTCTGGTCGAGCAGGCCGACAACATCCAGAAATACAAGTACGTGATCCACAACGTGGCCCACGCCTATGGCAAGACCGTGACCTTCATGCCGAAGCCGATGAAGGGTGACAACGGGTCGGGCATGCACGTGAACATGTCGATCTGGAAAGACGGCAAGCCGCTGTTCGCCGGCGACAAATACGCCGACCTGTCGCAGGAAGCCCTGTATTTCATCGGTGGCATCCTGAAGCACGCCAAGGCGCTGAACGCCCTGACCAACCCGTCGACCAACAGCTACAAGCGCCTGATCCCCGGCTTCGAAGCCCCGGTTCTGCGTGCGTATTCGGCCCGCAACCGCTCGGGCTGCGTCCGTATTCCGTGGACCGAATCGCCGAAAGCCAAGCGTGTCGAAGCCCGCTTCCCCGATCCGGCAGCGAACCCCTATCTGGCCTTCGCCGCCCTGCTGATGGCTGGCCTTGACGGGATCAAGAACAAGATCGATCCGGGCGCGGCCTCGGACAAGGACCTCTATGACCTGCCGCCGGAAGAATTGGCCCAGATCCCGACCGTCTGCGGTTCGCTTCGCGAAGCGCTGGAGGAACTGGAGAAGGATCACGAGTTCCTGCTGGCCGGCGACGTGTTCACCAAGGACCAGCTGGAAGGCTATATGGCGCTGAAGTGGGAAGAGGTTTACGCCTTCGAACACACCCCGCACCCGGTCGAATACCAGATGTATTATAGCTGCTGATCGCAGCGCACATCGACGAAAGGGGCGCCTTCGGGCGCCCCTTTTCATTGCCGCCTTGCGCGTCCGGCACGAAACGGTCAGTGTGTGGGCACCCCTCCGCATCGGTCGCTGACATGAGCAAATACCACCCCCTCGACGTGCGCCATCCGAACAATCGCGACCTGCTGTCGCGAAACTATCTGCTGGACCCACCCCGCGCCGCACCGACCGCCCCGTCGCGCGCGGCCCAGTCCCATGCCAGCCCGTCGCGCAGCAAAACCGCGCCGAAACCCGCCGCCCGCGTGGCAAAGACCACGACAGGCAGCGCATCCTCGGCCAGTGCCAACCCTTGGACGTCGCTGCGAACGGCGGCGGGGACGGTCGGCAGCACACTGGGCGGCACGGGTTCGACGCGCGACACAGCAGCGTCGAAACCGAACCGGATGCTGCGGTTGATTGTCTTCGTGGTTGCGGCCGTGATGTTCTTGCGCGTGGGTGGGTTGAGCGGGATCGCCGATTGGATGAATGACCTGCGCGCATCCATCCCCGCCAGAAACCCGACCCCCGATACCGCGCCCCTGCCCCCGTTGAACCTGACGCCTGCGCCGCAGGGGCCGGTCAGTGGTTCCGCGACAGATAAGCCTTGAAGGCGGCCTCTTCCTCTGCGGTCAACGTGTCACGGCGCACCAGATAGGTATGGATCGAAAAGACGACAGCGTTGCTGCGCGGCAGGCGCAGCAGGCACTGGCGTTCTGACCGGATAAACGCGCCATCCTCGCGCCTCGGACGCGACTCATCCTCGCGGCGCGGTTGGAACAGGGCCGGATCGACATAATCCAGAACGTTCGCGCGCCACAGCGGCCGCTCTGGTCGGATCGCGTCGAACAGCCGCTGCACGCGGGGTGCCAGCGTATCATAGCCCGCCACCGGCACATGGATCCCCAACAGGTTCCGCCCCAGTTTCTGCGCCAGCGTCCAGCTTGCCGGAAAACAAAGGATCGCGCCGGTCAGGATATGGCCTTCGGGGCCTTCGTGAAGCAGGCAGAAATCATTTTGCAACAAACGCCCCAGTGTCAGCAGCGGATGGGCGTGATCCACATTGACCAATCGTCCGTCCGGGCAGCGCCACGCTTGCCCCTCAGCGGTGAAGCCCAGCGCCGACAACCTGTCGAGCACGACTTCCAGAAGTTCCTCGGCCGCGGGCCGGGCGTGGGGCAGCAGCGCGTGAACCAAATCCGGATGGGTTGAAATCAGGCGCTCGCGCTCGGCCATCTGGCCGGCATAGGCGTCGTCAACCCGCAGCCAATCTTCGGGGTCAAGTGGCTGGATGCCCGGCAGGCGCGACAGCACCGGGTCCATCCAGACCTTGAATGGAAGCGCGGCATGCAGAACCAGCAAAATGCGCCCCCTGTTGGTCGCGAATGGAAAAGACAGGCCCTTGGGCAACGCGGCACGCTGACCGAAACGGGAGGATCAGAATGGACCACTATGTCGAACGCCGCAAGATCGACCCCTCGCGCGGGGCCACCTTGGGGGATGGAACGCCGAACGACAACGACCGGGTGGAAATCGGGCCGACGCAGCTTGCTTTTCGTGAATGGGAAGCCGCGGGACTGACGCTGCCCAATCTGGAAAAGATGCGCGCCTTTCGTCTGGATCGCCTTGTGCAGGCGATCAACGCCCGCGATCTGGGCGGGCTGTTGCTGTTCGATCCGCTGAACATCCGCTATGCGACCGACACCACGAACATGCAGCTGTGGAACAGCCACAACCCCTTTCGGGCCTGCCTTGTCTGTGCCGATGGGCACATGGTGGTCTGGGAATACAAGAACGCGCCTTTTCTGGTCGAATTCAACCCGCTGATCCGCGAGATGCGGCACGGGGCATCGTTTTTCTATGCCGTTTCCGGCGACAAGGGCGAGGCTGACGCCCGCAGCTTTGCCGCGCAGATCACCGAGGTGATGACGGCCCATGCCGGGGCCAACAAGCGCCTTGCGATCGACAAGATCCAGATCCACGGGTTGAAGGCGCTGGAGCGCGCGGGCTTCGGCATCCATGAAGGCGAAGAGGTCACCGAACGCACCCGCGCCATCAAGGGCCCGGACGAGGTGCTGGCCATGCGCTGCGCCCAACACGCCTGCGAATCAGCGATGCACGAGATGGAAGCCTTCGCCCGTCGCGAGATCCCGCGCGGCGGCGTGTCCGAAGACGATGTCTGGGCGGAACTGCACAAGGGCAACATCCGGCGCGGTGGTGAATGGATCGAGACGCGGCTGCTGGCGTCCGGTCCGCGCACGAACCCATGGTTTCAAGAATGTGGCCCGCGGATCATCCAGAACAACGAGATCGTGGCCTTCGACACCGATCTGATCGGCGCCTATGGCATTTGCATCGACATCAGCCGGACATGGTGGATCGGCGACCGCAAACCCCGCCCGGACATGATCGACGCGATGAAGCACGGGATGGACCACATCCGCGAGAACATGGCCATGCTGCGCCCGGGCGTGATGATCGGCGATCTGGTCCACAACGGGCACAAGCTGCGCGACGATTGCTGGAAACTGAAGTATTCCTGCAAGATGCATGGCGTCGGGCTGTGCGATGAATGGCCCTACGTGCCTTATCCCGACGGTTGGGTCGACGGCGCCTTCGACCATCCGATCGAGGAAGGGATGACCCTGTGCGTCGAGACCCTCGTCAGTCCCGAAGGGGGGGATTTCTCGATCAAGCTGGAAGATCAGGTCCTCATCACCGCAACGGGTGCCGAGAACCTAACGAAATATCCCTTCGACGCTGCGCTGCTGGGCGGCTGAGGCGGCCGCCCGCAGTCTTATTCCGCAGCTTGCAAGGGTGGCCGCCCGCCGCCCTTGGCGGCGGTGTCGGGCTGCACTTTCGGTGCCGGTGCCGGTTCGGCAATCGGATCGACCGGGTTCGATCCCAGATGATCTCGGCGTGGCGGACCTTGCCGGTGCGGCGGTTCAGAACCCGGTCTTCGCGCGCCCGGCCCGGACGCAGCGCGCGGAACCACGGCGCCAGCCCGAAGATCAGGCGCGTGATCCAGATGCGCGCGGCGAGCAGCGCGGGCGTCAGGATCAGGGTCAGCACCGTCGAAATGCCCAGCCCGAACACCACCGCCGTCGCCAGAGGCTTCCACCACATCGAGGTCGGGCTGTCGATCGTGTAACCGCCGTTCACGAAGTCGATCGAGATCCCCAGCATCATCGGCAGAAGACCGGCGATGGTGGTGATCGTCGTCAGCATCACGGGGCGCAGGCGCTGCTCGGCGGTCAGGATGATTGCCTCAAGCTTGGGCATATAGCGTTCGAAATCCTGATAGGTGTCGATCAGCACGATGTTGTTGTTCACCACGATCCCCGCCAAGGCGACAACCCCCGTCCCCGTCATGATGACCGAGAAGGCCTGACCCATCACCAGCATGCCGATCAGCACCCCTGCCGTCGACAAGACGACCGCCAGCAGCACCAAGATCGAGTTGTAGAAGCTGTTGAACTGCGCCAGCAGGATGATGAACATCAGCCCCATAGCAGCCGCGAAAGCCTTGGACAGGAAGGCCTGACTCTCGGCCTGATCCTGCTGTTCACCCGTCCATTCCCAGGTGACACCGGCCGGCAACGGATCTTCCTGTTCCAACCATTGCGTCAGCCGTTCGATACGTTCCGATGCGGTAACGGCGACCAGACGCTGACCAGCATCCGAGATGGCCGCACGCGCGGCGGTTGCGGCCTCGGCCTCGGGCGAACCTGAGTCGTGCATCCTCGGATCGACCTCGGCGCGCGGGACGATGCGCACCACGGCGTCGTTGGCATCGACCACTGTCATCAGGTCGTCGATGATGTCGGCTTTGACGTCGAAGAACCGCTGTTCGTCGAACCGGTCGATCTGCCCGCGCAGCGGCACTGGCGCGCGTGTGACGAAGTTCGACAACGGCACAAGGCCCGAGCGGGTCTGGACACGCAGTTCATCCAGCGTGGACAGCAGCCGGTCTTCCTCAGGCAGGCGCACGCGAATCTCGATTTCCTCGTCGGAACTGTCGACGTTCATCGTGCCCAGACGCAGGCCGCGTGTGATCAACTGGACCATGCCGCCAACCGTCGCGACATCGGCACCAAAGCGCCCGGCGGCGGCAGTGTCCACCCGAATTTCCCAGTCGATACCGGGCAGCGGGCGCGAATCCTCGATCCCCTGAATCCCGCCGATACTGTGCATCCGGGCCTGCACGGTTTCCACCGCCTGCCCCAGAACGTCGAAATCCTCGCCCATCAGGCGCAGGTGCAGCGGCTTTGCACCGGCGGGACCGCCGGACTGGATCATCATTTCCGTGTAGATGCCCGGGATCTCGGCAAAACGTGCCGACAGCCGGTCAAGAATGACCTGCCCCCGCATGTCGGGGTGATCGCCGCGTTGTTCCCAGTTCAGCAGTTCGAACTGGATCTGCCCGATCGAATCGCGCGGGGCCTGTGCCCCGGCCGTGTTCTGGTTCAGCCCGCCGCTGCCCCCGAAGGCGAAGCTGGCCGATACGCCCGGTTCCTCGAGCATGATGGCTTCGACCTGCGCCAGCAGGGTATCCTTTTCCTCGAGCGACATGTTCCCGCGCGCGCGCACATAGACGACGCCCTGCTCGGGCTCGGTTTCGACAAAGAAGTCGACCCCGTTATTGTTGTCCCCGAAATAGACGAACACCTGCCAAACGCCAAATACGATCGCGGCGATGGTCACGAAGGGCATGACCGGGTTACCGACGATCATCTTGGTGAACCAACCGAACAGCGCCAGCTTGTGCCCGGATTGAACCGTCTGAACCCGCGCGCGGGGTTTCAGCGCATTCAGGGTGACCGACATGCCCAGGGACCCCAGCGCCATGAGGAAAGCGCCGGGAAGCAGTGACATGACCTGCACAGGACGCGCCTGAAGGCCCAGAATGCCCGGGTTCAGCAGGGCCAGAACGCCACCGGCCAGCATGGCCAGCGCCACAAGCATGAAGGGCACGCGGGCCAGCCACGGAAGGCGGCGCAGCAAGGCAGCGGTCTGTTCGATCCGGCGCGTAATCCGCCCGGTAACCCCGCCGAGGATCGGCAGGAAGACCAGCGCCACGATCAGCGACGCGGACAGAACGAAGATCAGCGTCACGGGCAGCATACCCATGAATTCGCCGGCGACGCCGGGCCAGAACAGCATCGGCAGGAAGGCGCACAGCGTCGTCGCGGTCGAGGCCACGACCGGCCAGAACATCCGTTTGGCGGCCTTGACATAGGCGCGCATCGGGCCTTCGCCCTGCGCGATCTCGTTATCGGCGTATTCCGCCACGACCACGGCCCCGTCAACCAGCATCCCGACGGCAAGGATCAGGCCGAACATCACGATATTCGAGATCGAGACCCCCATCAGCCCCAGCAGGATGAAGCTGAGCAGGAACGATGACGGGATGGAAAAGCCGACGAGCAGCGCCGACCGCGTGCCAAGGCTGGCAAGAACCACGATCATCACCAGCGCGATCGCGGTCAGAACCGACCCTTCAAGCTGAGCAATCATCGAGCCGACCTGATAGGACCGGTCCAGCGCCGGCGTCACGGTGATCGCGTCGCGCAATTCCTGCGGCCATGTCGCCACTTCGGCATCGATGGCGGCGCGCACTTCCTCGACGGTGCCAATCAAGTTGAAACCCTTGCGCTTGACCACCTGCAACGCCAGCGTCGGCGTGCCGTTGAACCGCGCGGTTCCGGCGCGATCTTCGAAGGTCAGGTTGATCGTGGCAAGATCGCCCAGCGTCACGACCCGGTCTCCATTGACCTTGATCGGAAGGGCATAGATGTCTTCGACGCCTTCGAAATTGCCCGGCAGCGACAACGAGAACCGCCCGCTTTCGCTTTCGATTTCGCCCGCCGCGACAAGCTGGTTGTTCATCGTGACGACGTTGATCAACTCGTTCGCGGTGACGTTATACGCCTCGAGGCGCATCGGATCGATGATCACCTCGACCAGTTCATCCCGCGTGCCCGCGACATTGGCCGACAAGACGGCCTCGACCCCTTCGATCGCGCGTTCAAGATCGCGCGCGGCGGACATGAGCGTGCGTTCAGGCACATCGCCCGAAACGGCCACGATGACGATCGGGAACTGCGAGAAGTTGAATTCGTTGATCGTGTAGGTATCAGCCCCGTCGGGGAAACTGGCCGAAGCCCGGCTCATGCGGTCGCGCACATCGGCGATGGTGGCGTTCTTGTCCCAGTCGAATTCGAACTGCAGCACGATGCCGGCATAGCCTTGCGCGGCCGTCGCGGTCATTTCCGTCAAACCGCTCAGGCCGCCCAGTTCCTGTTCCATCGGGCGGACCAGCAACTGTTCCGAGTCTGTCGCCGAAATCCCGCGAAACGGGACCGAGATGAACAGGGCGGGAACCTCGATATCCGGTTCGCCTTCCTTGGGAAGGCCCGTATAGGCCAAAACCCCCGCAGCGAGGGTCAGGACCACGAAGGCCAGCACCATGCGGGCGCGTTGTGCGGCCCAGTCGATCAACCCGGTCATCGTCTACTCCTGCCGCACGACGGCGCGCACGGCGACGCCTTCGGTCACATATTCCTGTCCGACAACGATCACGTCGGCCACGGCCGGCAATCCGGCCACCCAGAACCCGTCGGGGGCATCGCGCAACACGCTGACGGGGTTAAAGACCACGTGGCTCGTGTCATCGACCAGACGCACGCCCAGCACGCCTTCATCGTTCAGGGTCAGCGCCGATCCGGGGACCAGATGCCCCATCATCGCGCGCGCTCCCACGAGGATCTCGGCGCTCATGCCGTCGCGGATCCGCAGGTCGGTGTTCGGCACCGTGACTTCGACGCGGAAGGTGCGCGTCGCCGGGTCGGCGGCATGGGCAAGGAAGGTCACCGATCTCAGCACCTGCGAGCCGTTCGACAACCGCGCACCGGCCATCGCGCCCTCGCTCAGGCGGTCGATCTGGGCCTCGGCGGCATAGCCGACCATCAGCATGGGATCCAGTTGCATCACCGTCGCACACAGACCGCCTGCGGCCAGCAACGAGCCCGTCTCGGCAGCGTCGTTTTCCAGCAAACCGGCAAAAGGCGCGCGGATTTCAAGATGTTCGAGTTCGGCCTCGGCCCGTTCGACGGCGGCTTGCGCAGAACGCATCGCGGCTTCTGCGGATGCGACACGGGTCTGGGCGGCATAGCCCCCTTCCTCGAGTCGCGAGGCGGTGTTGAAGTTGATCTCGGCTTCGGCCAGTCGGGCCTGCGCTTCGGCCAGCGAGGCCCCCCGCGTGCCGGGATCGAGCGCGCAGAGCAAATCGCCCTCGGCAACCATCGAGCCGCGCTGCAACGGTTGCGACACCACGATGCCCGTGGTCTGGGCGCGCACTTCGACCTTGCGCGACACCTCGGTGCGGCCGCGCAGGATGACGGCGCTTTCCATCTCGCGTTCTTCTGTGCGTTCGACGACGACCGCAAAGGGCGCGTCCTCGTCCGCAGCGGCGGCCGCTGCATCTGGTTCCGACTGCGCCTGCGCAGGATCGACCCCCGCATAGGCCATGAGGGACTCGCGCTCCATCACGAACATGTAAAGAAAGGCGAGAACCGCAGTCGCGGTCACAAGGGGCACGATACGCATCGTCAGACGTCTCCAGGCCAGTGGCCTTTTGTATTTACTCGGCTTTACGGTGCAGGAATGAGCCCGGATCATGGCAATCCGCGGGTCATCGCGCCAAAGTCGCGCGCGCCCTTCGACGAAATGTCTGGCCGGGTGCACTGGCCTGTGCGGGATAAATAGTCCTGCACACGTGAATTTGCAATTGCAGCATGCAGGCAAGCCCGGAAAAAACAGGTCTGAAAGCCCTGTTTCGGCGATGTTTGCGCAACGTCATGCGCGGTTGCCCGCCAAAGCCGCGCGCAGCGAAGCGCAGTGCGGGGCCAAGGCTTGGCAAGCCCTGCCCAATCGCGCTAAGACGGGGCACGCGAAACCCCTCAAGAACGCCGGAGTCCCCCGTGGCAAACCCCGACAGCTTCATCCAGGAAGTCGATGACGAACTGAAACGCGACAAGTTGTTCGCGTTCATCCGCAAATACGGCTGGATCGCTGTCACGGCGGTTGTCGTGCTGGTCGGCGCGACGGCCTTCAATGAGTGGCGCAAAGCGCAAGCGACGGCAGCGGCCCAAGCATTCGGCGATGCCGTGATCACGGCCCTGGATTCCGAAGACCCGGCTGAACGCGCCACCGCGCTGGCGGCGGTTCAGGCCGATGGTGAACGCGCCGGTATCCTGCGGCTGCTGCAGGCCGCCACCAGCCAAGACGCCGGGGATGTGCCCGCCGCGCTTGAAGCGCTGGCCGCGGTCGAGAACGATTCGACCCTGCCCACCAGCTATCGCCAGATCGCGGCGCTCAAGCGCGTGATCCTTGGCGGCGCGACGATCCCGGCAGAGGAACGCGACACCGTCCTGCGCGGACTGGCGACGCCGGGCCAAGCCTTCCGCCCGCTTGCCCTCGAACAACTGGTCCTGCTGAAGATGGAGCAGGGCGAGATTGGGGCGGCGTTGGCGCAGGCGCAGGCCATCCTGCAAGAGCCCGACCTGACTGATGCGCTGCGCGAGCGGATCCAGCAGACGATCATCCTGCTGGGCGGCGCGCCGCTGCAGCAAGGCTGAGCCCCGCGATCCGCACGCCCATGCCCGAAAGGACCCAGACCGTGAGCCTGTTTCGAACCGCGACCCTGATTGGCAGCCTGGCGCTGCTTGCCGCCTGCTCGCGCGAGGAGATCCTCGAGGGAGAGCGCATCGACATCCGGGCACCGTTTGGCCAGCAGTCGGTGACCGAGAACCGGGCGCCTGCGATCAGCCTTCCGGCGGCGCGCGTGAATGGTGAATGGACACAGCGGCAGGGAACGTCGGGCGGGCGCCCCTCGCATCCGGCGCTGTCGGCCTCGCCTTCGCTTGCATGGTCGACCCCGATCGGTGAAGGCGACAGCCGCCGCGCACGCCTGACCACCGACCCGGTGGCGGCAGGTGGTCTGGTGTTCACCCTCGACGCGCGCGGGCGCGTGCAGGCGACGCGCACGGACGGCGCCGTCGCATGGGCGCATGACGTCACCCCGACGCGGGCGCAGCGTGGCACGGCCTCGGGCGGGGCGCTGGCCGTGTCGGGTGGTCGCGTCTATGTGGCTTCTGCCTTCGCACTGGTCGCCGCGCTGGACGCTGGCACCGGCGAGGAACTCTGGCGCGTCGATTTCGATGCCCCGTTGACCGGCTCGCCCGCCGTTTCGGGTGATTCCGTCTTTGTCAGCGCGACGGACAGCTCGCTCTGGAGCCTCGATGCCCGCAGCGGGCGCGTGAACTGGACCTTCCCGGGCACCCCCAGCCTTGCGGCCGTGGCGCGGGGGTCGGCCCCCGCCGTCGCGGGCGACGTGGTGATCTTTCCGACGCAATCGGGCGAACTGACGGCCATGCGCCGCTCGAACGGGGCGCAGGCATGGACCGCCACCGCCGTCGGGCGCCGCACCGGATCGGCCCTGTCGACCATCTCGACGATCACGGGCGATCCCGTGGTCGATGGCAACCGCGTCTATGCGGCGAACCAGTCGGGCCGCCTCGTGGCGCTGGACGTCCGCACCGGCGGCGAGATCTGGGCCGTCGAAGAGGCGGCCTATGGCCCGGTCTGGCCTGTGGGCGGATCGGTTTTTCTGGTCAACGACCAGAACGAGTTGATGCGCCTTGATGCTGCCACCGGGGCGACGATCTGGGCCGTGGACCTGCCGCTTTACACCCGCGACAACCCGCGCCGCCGGTTGGCGATCTATCCGCAGCATGGGCCGGTTCTTGCCGGCGGACGGTTGTGGGTGGCCTCGGGCGACGGGGTGCTGCGCGGGTTCGATCCGCAATCCGGCGCCTCGGTCGCGCAGATTGATATTCCCGGTGGTGCTGCGTCGGGGCCGATCGTCGCGGGCGACACCCTGTATGTTCTGGGCCGCAACGGATCGTTGAACGCCTATCGCTGAGCGCCCGGCTTTACATTGGCCGCGCGGGGGCCTATTGCCGCGCACTTGATCCAAAGCGCCGTCGGAGGCCGCGATGACTTTCACCCTGGCCCTGGTCGGCCGCCCGAACGTCGGAAAATCGACGCTGTTCAACCGGCTTGTCGGCAAGAAGCTGGCATTGGTCGATGACCAGCCGGGCGTGACGCGCGACCTGCGCGAGGGCGACGCGCGCCTGCACAACCTGCGTTTCACGGTGATCGATACCGCCGGCCTCGAGAACGTCACTGACGACAGCCTGCAGGGTCGTATGCGCCGCCTGACCGAACGCGCGGTCGAGATGGTCGATGTCTGCCTGTTCATGCTGGACGCCCGTGTCGGCGTGACCCCAGCGGACGAGATCTTTGCCGATATCCTGCGCCGCAAGGCCAAGCATGTGATCATTGCCGCCAACAAGGCCGAAAGCAACGCGTCCGAGGGTGGCGTGCTCGAGGCTTATGCCTTGGGACTGGGCGAGCCGATCCGCCTCTCGGCCGAACATGGCGCGGGTATGGATGAGCTGTATCACCGGCTTCTGCCGCTGGCCGATGTCTTCGAGGAACGCGCCCGCGAAGAAGCGCCCGTGACCGATGTCAGCATCGCCGAGGACAGCGAAGAGGACAACACGGAAGGCGAGGAAGCCCCGGACTGGGCGCCGACCCTGAAACGCCCGCTGCAGGTCGCCGTCATCGGCCGCCCGAACGCCGGCAAATCGACGCTGATCAACCAGATCATCGGGGAAGACCGCCTGCTGACCGGCCCCGAGGCCGGGATCACGCGCGACTCCATCTCGCTGCCCTTCGTCTGGAACGGCACGCCGATGCGCCTGTTCGACACCGCAGGTATGCGCCGCCGTGCCAAGGTGACGGAAAAGCTGGAAAAGCTGTCGGTCGCCGATGGCCTGCGCGCCGTCCGGTTTGCCGAGGTCGTCGTGGTGCTGCTGGATGCGGCCATCCCCTTTGAAACGCAGGACCTGCGCATCGCCGACCTCGCCGAGACCGAGGGCCGCGCCGTCGTCGTCGCGGTCAACAAATGGGATCTGGAGGATGACAAGCAGGAGAAGCTGAAAGGCCTTCTGCAAGCCTTCGAGCGCACCCTGCCCCAGCTTCGCGGCGCGCCGCTGGTCACCGTGTCGGCCAAGACGGGCCGGGGGATGGACCGCCTGCACGACGCCATCTTGCGCGCGCATGCGGTCTGGAACCGTCGCGTCGGCACGTCGCGGCTGAACAGTTGGCTCAGCGCCATGACCGAGGCGCACCCGCCCCCTGCCCCCGGTGGCCGCCGTATCAAGCTGAAATACATCACGCAGGCCAAGACGCGCCCGCCGGGGTTCGTGGTGAAATGCTCGCACCCTGAGGATATCCCGACGGCCTACACGCGCTATCTGGTCAACGGGCTGCGCGAACGGTTCGACATGCCGGGCACGCCGATCCGCCTGTTCCTGCGCGGCTCGGGCGATCAGAACCCGTTCAAGGACCGCAAGAAATCCTCGCATTCGCAGCTGGCGAAGCACAAGAAGAAGAACCGGGGCGACTGAGGCCCCGGCGGAAGGGGCTTTGCCCCCTCTGCTGCCATTCACCCCCAGAGTATTTACCGAACAAAGAGGGCGCGATCATTCGCCGGCAAGCGCCGCGATTTCGGCAAGGCGCGGGTGGTCGGGGGCGTGGGCACGCAGGGCGCTGAGGGTGTTGCGGGCCACGGTGCGGGTGTTCGGGTGGCCCGCGGGCAGGGCGGCGATCATGATGTCGACGGCTTCCAGAAGGAACGGCACCGCCTCCATCGCCCGTCCGGTCCTCCACAGCAACCCGGCGAGGTTGTTGAGGCTCTGCGCCACATCCGGATGCCGATCCCCCCACGTCTCGCGCCTGATCTCCAGCGCTTCGCGGTAAAGCGGCTCGGCCTCGGCAACCCGTCCCGTGTCCTCCAGCAACCCGGCGAGGTCGTTGAGGCTTTTCGCTACATCCGGATGCCGATCCCCGAGCGTCGCGCGACCGATCTCCAGCGCCTCGCGGAAAAGCGGCTCGGCCTCGGCATACCGGCCCGTCGCCCGCAGCAACAAGGCGAGGTTGTTGAGGCGGGTCGCCACATCCGGATGCCGGTCCCCCAGCGTTTCGCGACCGATCTCCAGCGCCTCGCGGAAAAGCGGCTCGGCCTCGGCAACCCGGCCCGTCGCTTGCAGCAAACTGGCGAGGTTGTTAAGGTCGATGGCGTAATATGGATGCCGATCCCCCAGCGCCTCGCGACTGATCTCCAGCGCCTCGCGGTAAAGCGGCTCGGCCTCGGCAACCCGTCCCGTTACCCGCAGCAAACTGGCGAGGTTGTTAAGGTCGATGGCGTAATCTGGATGCCGCTCCCCCAACGCCTGGCGATCAATCTCCAACGCCTCGCGGTAAAGCGGCTCGGCCTGCTTGTAGTCCCCCAACGCGCTACAGGTCGCAGCGAGGTTGTTCATCGCGGTGGCCGTCTTCGGGTTGCACGGGCCGAATTCAGCGCGGGACAGGCGCAGTAATTCTTCCTCTGCTGCCAAGGCCTGCTTGTGCAAACCGGCGCGCCTCAGGAACTCCCCTGCCTTGATCAAGGTGTCATAGGTCGGATTCAGGCGGGCGGCGGTTTCGTAGTGCGCCGCCGCCGCGCGCCAATCCACGCGGCCCTCGGCGATTTCGCCCAAGGCGAATTCGGCGCGGGCAACCCGTTCGACGGCCAGCGCATCGCGGGCCGCGATCTCTTCAAACAGCGCTTTGGCATCGTCGTCCCGCCCCTCCCGCAGCGTTTCCAGCGCGGCGTTCAGCTTTTCGGCGCCTATTTCCTTCCCCTCGCGGAGCAGCCGGTTTTCAAGGTCCGCGAGGCGTTGACGCTCTTTCTCGAACGCGCCTTCAGGGTCCGCGAGTTGCGCGGTCAGGTCGTCGATCCGCGCCTGAAGCTGCGCACGCTCTTCGCCATGGGCGGTGGAAAGCTCGTTCACAAGCTCCTCGCGCAATTGCCGCCGGATCGCGATGAATTGCGCGGTGGTCAGCCGGGCATCGCCGGGGGGCTGGGTAAGTGTCGCCTCGACCTTGAGCGGCGCAGTCGGCTGAGAGCGCCGCCACACCCCACGCAGAATGCCCCAAATGAACAGAAGGATCGCGACTACAGCGGCCAACGCCTGCAGCAGGGTCGCATGATCACTTAAAAAGTTCTGAACACTCAACACCATTCCGCACCCCCAACAGTTGTATCATGCCGGGGGCGTAGCGTCAGTTCAAGCGCTTACCGGATCTTCAGCGTTGCCAGTCCGATCAGCGCGAGGACCAGCGAGATGATCCAGAAGCGGATAACGATCTGGGGTTCGGCCCAGCCTTTCTTCTCGAAATGGTGGTGGATCGGCGCCATGAGGAAGACGCGTTTGCCGGTGCGTTTGAAGTAGGCGACCTGAATGATGACGCTCAGTGCCTCGACGACGAAGAGGCCGCCGACGATGCCCAGAACGATCTCGTGCTTGGTCGCGACCGCGATCGCCCCCAGCGCGCCGCCCAAGGCGAGCGAGCCCGTGTCGCCCATGAACACCGCCGCGGGGGGCGCGTTATACCACAGGAACCCAAGACCCCCGCCCGCCAGCGCGGCGGTGAAGATCAACAGCTCGCCCGTGCCGGGCACATAATGCACGTCGAGATAGGAGGTAAAGTCGACCCGGCCGACGGCATAGGCGATGATGCCCAGCGTCGTCGCCGCGATCATCACGGGCATGATGGCCAGCCCGTCCAGCCCGTCGGTCAGGTTCACCGAATTGGCCGCGCCGACGATCACGAACATCGCGAAGGGGATGAAGAACCAGCCGAGGTTCAGCAGGGCCTCCTTGAAGACCGGCAGCGCGAGTTGACCCGACAGCTCGGTCGGGTGCATCTGCATCGCCAGCAGCGAGGCGAGGAAGGCGATGACAAAGCCGGCCGCCAGTCGGATCTTGCCCGAAACGCCCTTGTGGTTCGATTTCGACACCTTGGCATAGTCATCCGCGAAACCGATCGCGCCAAAGCCCAGCGTCACGCCCATCACCATCCAGACATAGCCGTTGTCGAGCCGTGCCCAGAGCAAGGTCGAAACGGTCAGCGCCGACAAGATCAGCAGGCCGCCCATGGTCGGCGTGCCCTTCTTGGTCAGCAGGTGCGATTCAGGCCCGTCCTCGCGGATCGGCTGGCCTTTGCCCTGCCGGCGGCGCAGCATGTTGATCAGGGGTTTGCCGAACAGGAACCCGAAAATCAGCGCCGTGAAAAACGCCGCACCGGCGCGTACGGTGATGTAACGGAACAGGTTCAGCGCGCTGAAGGATTCCGAGAATTCTGCAAGCCAATACAACATGGTTCAAAGTCCGCCTTGGTCGTCGGGCACAGGATGGCCGAGGTGGCGCAGCGCATCCACCACGCGCGAGACATAGCTGCCTTTCGACCCTTTCACCAGCACCACGTCGCCGGGGCGCACCAGCTTGTGGGCGATGTCGCACAGATCTTCGGCCTTGGGCACCGCCTTGCCGCGCTTGTTGGGGGGCAGCACCTCGGCAAGGGCAGCCATGCGCCGCCCGACGCAGTGCACCAAGGCGATCTTGTCCATCGACGGGTCATGCGCGATCGCGCGATGCAGGTTGCCTTCGTCAGGGCCCAGTTCCAGCATGTCGCCAAGGATGGCGATGCGGCGACCGCCCGGGCCGGGTTCCTGGGCGGCAAGAACGGCCAGAGCGGCAGTCATCGACGCAGGGTTGGCGTTGAAGGCATCGTCGATCAGACTGACCTCGGCACCGCTTTGCGGGTCGAGCAGCAGCACCTCGCGCTTGCCCCGGCCTGCCGGTGGTTGCCAGCGGCCCAGCGCCTGCGCGGCCATCGCCAGATCAAGGCCGAGCGCCTCGGCAACGGCGAGGCACGCGACCGCGTTCATCGCGAAATGCGCACCGGCGCCCGACAGCCGAACCAGAACGGGCGTGCCCCGCACATCGGCGCTGGCGACCGTCGCCGCGGGCGTCACACGCAGCGACGCCAGCCGAACAGCACCTTTTTCGCCAAAGCTGACCGGCCGGTGAGCAGCCGCAGCATCGGCAAGGATCGGCGTGGTCGGCAGGTCGGCAAGATAGATTGCCGTTCCCCCCGGTTCCAGACCGGCAAAGATCGCGGATTTTTCCCGCGCGATCCCGTCGATGCTTTCGAATGCTTCCAGATGGGCCGCAGCGACGGTCGTGATCAGCGCGACATGAGGCCGCGCGAGGCGTGACAGCGGTTCGATCTCTCCCGGGTGGTTCATGCCGATTTCGATCACGGCAAAGTCGGCATCCTGTGGCAGCCGCGCCAGCGTTAGGGGCACACCCCAGTGATTGTTGAAACTGGCCTCGGCGGCGTGAACGGTGCCGAATTCCGCCAACATGGTGCGCAGCATTTCCTTGGTCGATGTTTTGCCCACCGATCCCGTCACGCCGATGACGCGCGCGCTTGCGCGGGCGCGCCCGGCAGCGCCCAGCGCCTGCAAGGCGGCCAGAACGTCGGGCACGACAAGGCAAGGCCGGGTTACGCCCTCGGGCACGCGTTCGACCAGCGCGGCAGCGGCCCCGGCGGCGAAGGCATTGGCGACGAAATCATGGCCGTCGCGCGCGGCTTTCAGCGCGATGAAGAGATCGCCGGGCTTGAGGCTGCGGGTGTCGATGGAAAGGCCGGTGGCGGCGAACGGCGCCGTAGCCCGCCCCCCCGTGGCTGCGGCGGCATCGAGATCGGTCCAGAGGGTGTTCATGTCACAGTTTCCCGTCAAGCGCGGCCACCGCAAGGCTGGCCTGTTCGAGATCATCGAACGGATACACCGTTCCGGCAATGGTCTGTCCGGTCTCGTGGCCCTTGCCGGCGATCAACAGCGCGTCACCCGGTTGCAGGCAATCGACAGCGCGCAGGATCGCCTCGGCACGGTCACCGACTTCGATTGCGTTGGGGCAGGCTTTCAATATTTCTGCACGGATGACCGCCGGAACCTCGGATCTGGGGTTGTCGTCTGTCACAAATACAACATCAGCGTTCTCGGCCGCCGCTTGGCCCATCAGCGGGCGCTTGGTCTTGTCCCGATCACCCCCCGCGCCGAACACAACGACAAGGCGGCCCATGACATGCGGACGCAGCGCGCGCAGCGCCGTCTCGATGGCTGCGGGCGTGTGCGCGTAATCGACGAATACCGGCGCGCCGTTGTTGCGCGTCGCGGCCAGTTGCATGCGCCCGCGCACACCCTGCAGACGCGGCAACGCGGCCAGCGCGGCGTCGGCATCGCCCCCCGACGCCAGCACCAGCCCCAGCGCGACCAGCGCGTTCGAGGCCTGAAACCCGCCGACCAGCGACAAATGCACCTGATGCACCGTATCCCCGAAGCCAAAGCGCAGCTCTTGCCCCTCGGCGGTAAAGCGCTGACCCAGAATGCGCAGCGTGCAGTCATCGGCATGGCCGATCCGCATCACCGGTTGCGACAGCCTGTCGGCCAGACGGTCGCCCCAAGGATCGTCGGTATTCACCACGGCAATTGCATCGTCCGGCAGAAGGCGGGTGAACAGCCCTTCCTTGGCCTCGAAATAGGCGTCCATGGTCGGGTGATAGTCCAGGTGGTCCTGGCTGAGGTTGGTGAACCCCGCCGACATCAGGCGCACCCCCTCGAGCCGGCGCTGGTCCAGCCCGTGCGACGAAGCTTCCATCGCGGCATGCGTCACACCAGCGCGCGCCGCCTCGGCAAGCAAGCGCTGCAGGGTCAACGCGTCGGGGGTCGTGTGGGCCAGCGGTGTCTCCCACGCCCCCTCGACCCCGGTCGTCCCGACGTTGATCGCGCGCTCGCCCATCTCGGTCCACAACTGGCGGGCAAAGCTGGCAACCGACGTCTTGCCGTTCGTGCCGGTCACGGCAACCATCGTGGCGGGTTGCGCGCCGAACCACAGTGCGGCGGTCATGGCGAAGGTGGCGCGGACATCCTCGGCCACGACAAGGGCGGCCTGCGGATAACGGCGCAAGGCGTCCTGCCCCTGGGCGGCCCCGTCGCGATCTGTCAGGATGGCGCTGGCACCTTGCTCCAACGCGGTGTCGATGAACGCAGCCCCGTGCACCCGCGTGCCGGGCAGCGCCGCGAACAGCGTTCCCGGACGCACCGCGCGGCTGTCCAGCGTGATGTCCAAAACACGCGCGGCGGAATCGCCCGACCGCGCCGTGAGGCCCAGTTCGGGCAGGGTTTTCGCGGTTTCGGCCATGGCATCCCCCGTTTCGGTCAGCGATGACCTAGCGCAGCTGGAAAGCGGCTTCAATGTCGGACACGGCCTGCGGGCGCATCCCCATGACCGGGGCGATGCGGCGCACCATTTCGGCTGCGACGGGCACCACCGTCCACCCTGCCGAACGACGCGTCTCGCCCGCCGCCTCGACCGAGGGCTCATCGAGGGTCACGATCATCACATAGCGCGGATCGTTCATCGGAAAGCCGCCCGCGAAGGTGGCGACAACCCGGTCTTCGTAATAACCGCCCTGCGGATTGGGTTTGTCTGCGGTGCCAGTCTTGCCACCGACGCCATACCCCTCGACCTCGGCCATCGAGGCGGTGCCCCGCGTCACGACAAGCCGCATGAGGTTGCGCATCTGAAGCGACGTCTCGGCCGAAATCAGGCGTTCGCCCTGCACCGTATCGGGCCGGTGCATCAGCGTCGGCACGACGCGATAGCCCCCGTTGAGCAAGGTCGCATAGCCCGCCGCAAGATGAACCGGGCTGATCGCCAGACCGTGGCCATAGCTGATCGTCATCGCCGACAGTTCTGTCCAGCGGCTTGGGAACTGCGGGACCACGCGCGACACCTCGGCAAGTTCCAGCGCCAAGGGTTCGAGGAATCCAAAGCGGCGCAGGAACTCCCGCTGGTTTTCGGGGCCAATCATCTGGGCAATGCGAGCCGTGCCGATGTTCGAGGAATGCACGAACACATCGGTCACCGACATCCGCGCGCCATAGTCATGGAAATCCTCGATCGAGAACCCGGCATAGCGCAGCGGGCCACGCGTATCGATAAGGGTATCGGGCCGAACCAGACCGGTCTCCAACGCCTGCGCGATGGCAAAGGCCTTCATGACCGAGCCCAGCTCATAGACGCCCTGAACAGAGCGGTTGAACAGCGGGCTGTCGGCAGGGTCGCCGGTCAGCGCGGGCGCGGGGCGGTCGTTGGGATCAAAGGACGGGGCCGAAGCCATCGCGACGATCTCGCCGGTGTTGGCATCCATGATGACCGCTGAACCAGCCCGGGCCCCCAGCGCGGTGATCCCGCCCATCAGGACTTCCTCGACAATAGCCTGAACAGACAGGTCGAGCGAGGTGACGACGGGGATATCCGCCAGATCCGGATCGCGCAGACGCATGTCCATGCGATGCTCGATCCCGGCGGTGCCGACGATTTCAGCCGCCGAAACCCCCTGTTGGCCAAACCCTGCCCCCCCCAGCACATGCGCCGCCAAAGGGCCGTTCGGGTAAAGCCGCATTTCGCGCGGGCCCAGCATCAGGCCCGGCTCGCCGATGTCATGAACGGCCTGCGCCTGTTCGGGCGACAGCCGTGCGCGGATCCAGACGAAGCTGCGGGTGGGATCGGTCAGCCGACGCGCGAGGCGTTCTTCATCAAGATCCGGGAAGATGGCCGCCAGTTCATGCGCCGCGCGGGCACCATCCAGCATATAGCGCATCTCGGCATAGAGCGAGTTCGTCAGAAGATTCGTGGCCAGAATGCTGCCGTTGCGGTCCAGAATATCGGCCCGGGCGTTCTGGATGTCTTCGGCATGGACCGTTTCAACCTCGATCACCGGGCTGGCAGCCAGCATTCCCATCCGCGTGCCGATCAGCGCATAGGCCGCCAGAAATGCGGCAGCGACGATCATCAACCGCAGTTCCGCGCGCTTGCGGCCCTGATCGCGGGTCATTTCGTTGCGGATGCGTGTGTTCTCGCGTTCGATCTGGCGCGTGCTGACGCCTTGTTCGCGGGCAGGCAAGATCCGCGCAAGGGGTCTGAGGGGAATGCGGATCACATCGAATCCTCCGATCGGGCGACCGGGGCGGGATAGGCGATCTCGTCGATCTGGCCAAACTGGCGCCCTTCGAGCGGCAGAAGGTCAAGCCGCTCGAAATTCAGGTAAACCAGCGCCCTCAGGCGTTGGGGGCGATTCAGATAGGCCCATTCCGCCCGCTGCACGGCAAGGGCTTCGGTCAGGCTGCGGATTTCCCGGCGCAGGTCGCGTGCCTCGTTCATCGCGGTCTGGGTCTTGTGGTTCGTCCCATAGGCCCAGATCGCCAAGCCAATCACCGCAAAAACTGTCAGGACATAGAAAACAGCACGCATCAGCGTTCCCCCTTCAGCATCAGCGATGGCAATCCCAAGGTCGAACGGTCAACCGGCCCCGCCGGCGCCTCGGTGCGCCGCGCAACCCGCAACAGGGCCGAGCGCGAGCGGGGGTTTGCCGCGCTTTCGGCCTCGTCCGGGCCAACGGCCTTGCGTGTAACCTGTTCAAAACGCGGTGCTTCTTGCTCTTGCATCGGGGCATGGCGGCTGCCCTGCCCGGCGCGGCCTGCACGCGCCTGCATGAAGCGTTTGACGATCCGGTCTTCGAGCGAATGAAAGCTGACAACGGCCAGCATGCCGCCCGGCTTCAACGCGCGTTCGGCGGCCTCCAGCCCGTCAGCCAACTCGTGGAATTCGGTGTTCACCGCGATCCGCAATGCCTGAAAACTGCGGGTGGCCGGGTGGCTCTGCCCGGGCTTCGGACGCGGCAGACACGAGGACACGATCTCGGACAGGCGCAGCGTTCCGGTGATCGGGTGTTCGGCCCGCGCGGCCACAATCGCCCGCGCGATCCGCCGCGAGGCGCGTTCTTCGCCGTAATGATACAGGATATCCGCCAAGGCCCCCTCGGGCAGCGTGTTGACCAGATCGGCCGCGCTTTCGCCTGTCTGGCTCATGCGCATGTCCAGCGGGCCGTCTTTGGCAAAGGAAAAGCCACGCTCGGCCTGATCGAGTTGCATGGACGAGACGCCCAGATCCAGCACGACACCATCCAAGAGCTCGCCCGCCAAGGTATCGAGGTCGCTGAAGGTGCCCAGCACCGTGGTCAAGCGGTCACCGTAAACGGCGCCCCATTCGCGCGCCATCTCATGCGCCAGCGGATCGCGGTCGATGCCGATGACGCGTTCAGCCCCCGCCGCCAACAGACCGCGCGCATAACCGCCCGCGCCCACGGTGCCATCCAGCCAAACGCCGGAAACCGGCGCGACCGCCGCCAGCAAGGGCGTCAGCAGGACCGGGATGTGCGGGGCGTCTGAGGGTGGAGAGGCCATCGTCCTTTCCGTCAGTCATCAAGGCTGGGCAGCAACGACATGGGATCGAAATCCTCGTCCTGCTCGGCCAACCACTGATCGGCCTTCGATTGTTCTTCGGCTTCGAAGGTTTCGGGCTTCCAGATTTCGAAATGATCCCCGGCGGCGATGAAAAACGCCTTGTCTTCGAGGTCGAGTTTCTTCCGCAGCTTGACCGGCAGCACAATGCGGCCATCTTCGACCACCTGCGCCGGCGTCGAGAAGCCGTGGAACAGGCGTTCCAGCATCTTCCGCTCGCGCGAGCCCTTTTGCATCTTGTCGATCTGGCGGTCGATCTGTTCGATCGCTTCCATCGTATAGCAGTCGAGGCGCTTCTGGCTTTCGCCGCCATAGACGATGACCAGATTCGGGCGCTGGCCGTCGCTCCAATCAGGATCGCAGGCTTCGATCACACGGCGAAACAGGGCCGGAACAGATACCCTGCCCTTCCCGTCTACCGTCTGTTCGCTTTCGCCGCGAAACCTGCGCGCCACTGTCCTGCGCCTTCCTTTGCCCCGTCACCGGGGTCGACCACCAAAGAAAAACGGCGGTCGGGCTGCTGCCACTGCCCGAACCGCCGCCCTTGTCCCATCGCTGGGTGCCCGACTGCGCATGCCACCTGGGGGGGGGATGGTGTCTGCTCGCGTGCGCGTCGGATCTCTTCTTTCCGGGATTGCGGGTGCCTGTATGAAACTGCCTGTTTCGTTTTTTATAGTTACCGCTCTTCCGTGACCCTTTGATGCCATGGGAATTCATGGGACGCAACAGTCATGAATGGCACCCGAGCACTTTTGCAACGCCGATTCTGTCGGGGACTTGCGCAACATGAGGTTCTCCGACGCACGCCACTACAATATATAGTCATCGATGTCTGACATTACACTAGAATTACGGCGACGGGCGCAGACCACAAGTTCCATGATATCCCAGCCGATGATCCCCATGTGTATCATATATAGCACACGCAACTGTGATGTTCCGTGAATCATCTAGTTTCCTGTGGATAAGATGCGCTGAGTTCCGTCAGGAACCCCGCCTTTGGCCCATTCCCACCTAAGGACCATAAATTCCCAGACCAAAAGGCCAGCACCGAATTCATCGCGCCGGCGCGCATGCAAAAGGCCGGCCCCCGGGGGCCGGCCTTGCCGTATCGGTGCGGGCGGGACGCGATCAGGACAGGCGCTGGATCAGCTCGCGCGCCATGGTTCGATAGGAGTCGGCGACCGGGCTGTCGGTGGCCGCGACCGGCACGCCCCCGTCACCCGCAAGGCGCACCTCGACATTCAGAGGCAAGACACCCAGCAGCGGCAGACCCAGCTTGCGCGCTTCGGCACGAACGCCGCCTTCGCCGAAGATATGTTCCTCATGCCCGCAATTGGGACAGATGAAGGTCGACATGTTTTCCACCAGACCCAGGATCGGCGTCTTGAGCTGTTCGAATGCGTTGATCGCCTTGCGCGCATCCAGCATGGCCACGTCTTGCGGGGTTGAAACGACGATTGCGCCGGTGACATCGAATTTCTGCGCGAGGGTCAGCTGGATGTCGCCCGTGCCCGGCGGCATGTCGATGATCAGTGCGTCCAGTTCGCCCCATGCCACTTGCGTCATGAATTGCTGCAAGGCACCCATCAACATCGGCCCGCGCCAGATCACCGCCTGATTGGGGTCAAGCAACAGGCCGATCGAGATCATCTTGATGCCATGCGCCTCGGGCGGGATGATCGTCTTGCCATCGGGCGATGCGGGGCGGCGGTCCACCCCCATCATGCGCGGCTGGCTGGGGCCATAGATATCGGCATCCAGCAAGCCGACGCGCCACCCCTCCGCGCGAGAGCCACGGCGAGATTGGCCGAAACGGTCGATTTGCCGACCCCGCCCTTGCCCGAACCGACGGCGATGATCCGCTTGACCCCCGGCACATGCGACGGGCCGGGCGTCGGATGCCCCCCGATCTTGAGGGACGGTGCCTCTTTCTTGGGGGCCGGACCATGGGCCGTCATGGCGATATTGACGCGATCGACGCCCGGCAGCGACTCGACAGCGGTTTGTGCGGCCGCCCGCGCGGGCTCCAGTGCCTTCGCGATGTCGGCCGATTCAACTTCGATGACAAAGCGCACATTGCCGCCTTCGACCACCAAAGCCCGCACGAGGTCGCGGCTGACCAGCGTTCCGCCCCCGGGCACGGGCACACGGTCGAGAACCGCGAGAATCGATTCCTTGCTGGGTGATGCGGGCATGGGGCGCCTCCTTGCGGGCCGATGAGTCGTGGCTTTCGCCTGCTTACCTGTGCCGAATAGCCTTTTCGACAAGGCGCCGCGAGAAAAACGTTGGATGACCAATTCCTGGCGTTTGCATGCGCAGCAATTGATCAAACGATCACAAATTCGTCAAAGCAATGATAGTTATAGACAATATTACGTCACTTGCCATGACTTTCACGCATAACAGCGTTGAGCAATCCGGGGATTGTGCAACTGCAGCATAAGAAGCATATTGGGTGCAAGATGACAGACGGGCCGCGTCGGCCCACAGAAAGAGTGAATACCATGGCCTATGCCAGCACCCATGTTACCGTCTCGAACGCTTCGGGCCTTGTTGGCCGCGTTCAGGACATGATCGCCGCGCTCCGCGACTCGTGGAACCGTTCGCGCGTTTATACCCGCACCTACAACGAACTCAGCATGCTGAGCACCCGCGAACTGAACGATATCGGGATCTCGCGGTCGATGATCACGCGTCTGGCGCATGAAGCCGCCTACGGCACAAAGGCTTGATGAATTCCCGGGGCGTGTGCGCACGCGTGTGCCCCGGATCCCTGACGACGGCTCTATCCTCCTCCCAGAGCCGATCGTGAACGGAACCACCGCGTCCTCCTCCCTGCGGTCGTTCCACATTGTTGCTGAGGCCCGTCTCCTCCCTGGGCCGACACGCACTCCGGCGCGGTTGCCCCTCCTCCTCCCTGGCAACCGCGCCTCGAATTCCGGGCCTTGGGGCCCAACCGAATGCAGGCGCCGGATCCTCCTCCCCCGGTGACTGCCGTTGGCGCAGCAGCGACCTCCTCCCCGCTGCTGCGCCCAAAACGGACGCGAGGGTCGATCCTCCTCCCCGACCCCGCCGATAGCGCGGCTGCCTCTCCTCCCTTGGCAGCCGCGCTTTTTCATGTTCGACATTGGAAAATGGCAACGCGTCCGGCTGGCGCAAGCGCGCGCGAACCCGATCAGAACGGAACGTCGTCCATCCCGTCGGCGGGTTGCAGGAAACGCGCAACGATGTGCTTTTCGCCTGCGCGGTCGAATGCGACCGCCAGTTTGTCACCATCGACCGCGAGCACGGTGCCGGTGCCGAATTTCTGGTGAAACACCCGCTCGCCCGCCGAAAAATGCACCTCGACCGCCACCGAGGCCTTGGCCATCGCGGGAGAGACGCGCGAGGCGCCCGAGCGTTCTTGCATCCGCTTCCAGCCCGGCGCGTTATAGACATCGGCCTTGGTCGCGCGCTCTTCGATGGTGCTCAAGGGGCCTGGAGGGGGCGCGCGCCGCGCCATGCCAGCCGCCCCGAACCCGCCGCCATAGAGGCCCGGCGGCGTCTGCACATCCACATGCTCAGGGGGGATTTCATCAATAAACCGGCTGGGAAGCTGGCTTTGCCATTGCCCGAACACCCGGCGGTTGGCCGCGAAGCTGATGACACACAGCTCCTCGGCCCGCGTGATGCCCACGTAGGCCAGCCGCCGTTCCTCCTCCAGCCCCTTCTGGCCCTGCTCGTCCAGACTGCGCTGCGAGGGGAAAAGACCGTCTTCCCACCCCGGCAGGAACACCACCGGAAATTCGAGGCCCTTCGCCGCGTGCAGGGTCATGATCGTCACCTTTTCAGTGCGATCCTCGGTCTCGTTCTCCATGATCAGCGCGACATGTTCCAGAAATCCTTGCAGGTTATCGAAGGATTCCAGCGCCTTGATCAGTTCTTTCAAGTTTTCCAGCCGCCCCTCGGCCTCGGGCGTCTTTTCGGCCTGCCACATCGCGGTATAGCCGGATTCATCCAACATCTGCCCCGCCAGATCGACATGGTTCGCGCCGTCCAGCACCGCCTTGTGCCAGCGCGCCATATCCTCGACGAAACCGCGCAGCGTGCCGGCGGCCTTGCCGCCCAGCAACCCGTCTCGCAGCACCAGCGCGGCGCCATGCAGCAGCGACACCTCGGCCTCGCGCGCGGCGCGCTGGATGGTCTGCACGGCCTTGTCGCCCAGCCCGCGCTTGGGCGTGTTGATGATGCGCTCGAACGCCAGATCATCCGTCGGCGTCACGGCGAGGCGAAAATAGGCCATCGCGTCGCGAATCTCGAGCCGTTCGTAGAAGCGCGGGCCACCAACCACTCGATACGGCAGACCGATAGTCAGGAACCGATCCTCGAACGCGCGCATCTGGTGGCTGGCGCGCACGAGGATGGCCATGCCATTGGCACTGATCGGCGCAAGGCCCCGCGCACCGCGTTCCAGCGCCTCGATCTCGTCGCCGATCCAGCGGGCCTCATCCTCACCGTCCCAATGGCCAAGGAGGCGTAGTTTCTCGCCCACTTCGACTTCGGTCCACAGCGTCTTGCCCAGCCGCCCTTCGTTCGCGGCGATCACACCCGATGCCGCCGCCAGAATATGCGGGGTCGAGCGATAGTTCTGTTCAAGCCGGATCACCTTCGCGCCGGGAAAATCGCGTTCGAAACGCAGGATGTTCCCCACCTCGGCCCCGCGCCAACCATAGATCGACTGGTCGTCATCGCCGACGCAGCAGATGTTCTGATGCTTTTGCGCCAGCAACCGCAACAACAGGTATTGGGCGACGTTGGTATCCTGATACTCGTCCACCAGAATATACCGCAGCCAGCGCTCGTATTGCGCCAACACGTCGGGATTTTGCTGGAAGATCGTCACCACATGCAACAGCAGATCGCCGAAATCGCAGGCGTTCAGCGTGCGCAGGCGGGCTTGGTATTCTGCGTAAAGTTCCGTGCCAAGGTTGTTGAAGGCCGACGCTTCCGAAGCCGGGACAGCCTCGGGACGCCATGCGCGGTTCTTCCACGCATCGATCAGCCCCGCCAGCGCCCGCGGCGGCCAGCGCTTTTCATCAAGATTGCGCGCCTTGATGAGCTGTTTCAGCAGCCGCAGCTGGTCATCCGTGTCCAGAATGGTGAAATTCGGCTTCAACCCGACCAGTTCCGCGTGTCGGCGCAGGAACTTGACGCCGATCGCGTGAAACGTGCCCAACCACGGCATCCCCTCGACCGCGTCGCCCAGTTGCGCGCCGATCCGCAGCTTCATTTCGCGGGCGGCCTTGTTGGTGAAGGTAACGGCGAGGATCTCGTTCGGGCGCGCCGTTCCGGTGGCGATCAGATGCGCGATGCGGGCGGTCAGGGCCCGCGTCTTGCCGGTGCCGGCGCCCGCCAGCATCAGCACCGGGCCATCCAGCGTTTCGACGGCGGCGCGTTGCGGGGCGTTCAGCCCGTCCATATAGCGCGCCTGCCGATGTGCGGTGGCACCGGCCATGGCCAGTTGCGAAAGGCTTGGGCCCTTGTCGGAGTTGCTCATCAATTGTTCCCCACTTGTTCCCGTTTTGCCTGTTCAGGGCCCCGGGTTCAAGCCCCCTCAGCGCCGCCGGGCCAGATAGGCGCGGGTGAAATCGGCGTATCCGTCGGCTGTCACCTGCAAATGGTCACGGATCAGGCGATGCAGCAACGGCAAGTTATGAAAAGGCACGGTCGGATAGACATGGTGTTCGACGTGATAAGGCATGTTCCATGCCAGAAAGCGCACCACAGCGGTGGTGAAGGTCGTGCGCGTGTTGGCGAACATGTCGGCGACCTGCGGACAATCGCCATGTTCGGCCAGCAGATACAGCCGCAGCACGGGTTGGCCCATCAGCACCGGCACGACCCAGACCCACAGGATCACGGGGCCCATCAGCAGCGACGCCGCCAACACGGCATAGACCGCCAGCATCCAGCGCGCCTCGGCAGCGGCCCTTTTCCGGGCGCGCGGCGGCAGATAGTCCGGCTCCTCGCGGCCCCGGGCAAGCCGAAGAAGCAACGCCAGTGCAGCCCCCCAATACGGCAACCCCGACACATGCCACGCCCATTGGCCCAAGGTCGCGGGCTTGGGCGATGCCAATTCGGGGTCACGTCCGGGCAGGTTGGTGAAGCGGTGATGGGCCAGATGAAAGGCGCGGAACCACTGAAACGGCAGGATCAACACCAGCCCGCACAGGGTGCCCACGATGTCGGACAGCCGGTCCGAGGCGAAGGGCGTCCGATGCGTGCATTCGTGTTCCAGCGTGAACAGGAAAACCAGCAGCACACCGTGCACCGGCAGCAATGCCCACCAACCGGGCACGACCAGCGCGATGCCCAGCCCTGTCAGCGCGATGGCGCCGCCATGCGCCATCAGGTGCAGTATTCCGCGGGTCTTGTGTCGCGCTGTCAGCCGCGCCCGCGTTGCCGGGTCAAGGCTGGAGAGGAAATCGGCATGGTTCATGCCCGGCAGGCTGTCCCCGCCCGACCGTCGCTGTCAAGCCGCCGCGCGATGCGGGTCCAGCGTGAAGGGGCGGATCTCGACCCGGTCGCGGCTGAAGGTGCAGAAAGACCCTTGGGGGATCACCTCCCACCCGTCCTGTTCAGCTTCGAGCGGTTCGGACACCACGGCACGGCCATCGCGCGTGTCGGACCAGCGGTGCCAAAGCGATGGCGCGGCGTCGTCCGAGGCATAGCGCAGGGCATAAAGCGTCTCGCCATCGCTGAAGGCGGCAGTCAGGCGCAGATGCGGGGCTTCGCCCTTGCCGCGGCTGAGGGCATCGAGCCGCGCCGCCGCGCGCTGCATGGCGCCTTGCGGATCGCTGTCGAGCCCTTCGGCCAGCGCGATGAGGAACAGCGCCTCGCTGTCGGTCGCCCCCTTGCGATGGGGATAGAGCCCCTCTGGGATCATCATGTCGGCGTCGCGGCGGAACCGCTCATAACCCCCGACCTGACCGTTGTGCATGAAGCTCCACTTGCCGACCACGAACGGGTGGCAATTGTTGCGGCTGGTCGCGGTGCCCGTCGACGCCCGCACATGGGCCAGAAACAGGCCCGATTTCACCTGCGCCGTGATCGACCGCAAGTTCGGATCGGACCAAGCGGGATAGATGTCGCGATACAGGCCGGGTTCGGGCCGATCCCCGTACCATGCAATCCCGAACCCGTCCGCGTTGATCGCGCTGGAACACTGCGTGGCGCAATGACTTTGCCGGATCAGCGAATGACCGGGCCGGCTGACAACTTCCTCAAGAAAGATCGGTTTCCCGATATAGGCGGCCCAACGGCACATTCACCTTCCCCTGTTTTCGATCCGGGCATGGAGGCGGCGGATGATCTGGCTGGCGGTCTTTTCAAAGGCGAAGGGCAACACGGCGTGCACCGCCGCCGCCATGGCCGCCAAGGCCAACCAACCCGCGAATCCCGCCGCGAAACGCGCGTGTTCAAGATAGCTTTCGTCGACGCTGGACGGGTGGTCAAGAAACAGGCGCTGGATCATGAGGACTCCTTTGGAAAATCATGCAGCAAGTCTAAATCAAACCGGTTTGGATGAGATCCCAAAGTTCTGGCGCCATCGCCCCTTTTCTTGTGACATTTTCCCATTATACTTGCCTTTATGCAAGTGATTGATGAAACAGACCGCAAGATCCTGCGACTTCTTCAACAAGACAGCGCGATCCCGCTGGAGGCGATCGGTGACCGGGTAAACCTGTCGCGCAATGCCGTCTGGCGCCGTGTGCGCCTGCTGGAAGAAGCGGGCATCATCCGGGGACGCGTTGCCCTTTTGGATGCCGAAAGGATCGGTCTGGGGCTGACCGTGTTCCTGATGATCCGCACGAGCGATCATCGACCCGACTGGCTCGAACGTTTTGCCCGCGCGACGCAGGACATGCCCGAGATCCTCGGGGCGTATCGCATGACGGGCGATCTGGATTATCTGGTCCGGGCGCGGGTCGCGGATGTGAAGGCTTATGACGCACTGTATCAGCAGCTCATCCGGCGGGTCGACCTTGCCGACGTGTCGGCCAGTTTCGTGATGGAAGAGATCAAGGATACGACCGCCCTGCCGGTCTGACGCGAAAAGGGGGGCTGTCTGCCCCCCTCTGGGCCTGCGGCCCATTCACCCCCCGAGGATATTTCCGGACAGATGATAGGGCGCCGCCGCGCTCAGAGTTCGGCACCGTCCATCAATTCGACGATCACGAGGTCGCGCACCGAGGCGCCGCGCGCATGATCGAGCGCGGCCTGATATTCGGGCGAGTGATAGCAGGCTTCGGCGGCCTCGACCGAGGGGAAGACACCGACCACATGGCGCGGCCGGTCGGCGCCTTCCAGCGTCACATAGCGCGCGGCCCGGGCGATGAACTTGCCGCCATTGGCAGCGATGGCCGGGCCCGCCAACGCGGCGTAGCGGCCATAGGCCTCGGCATCGGTCACCTCGACATGGGCGATCCACAGGGCTTTGGGCATGTCACTTTCCTCCGATCACGGTTTCTGCGGCCTTGATCGCGGCCTCGGCCCCGGCCATGTCGACACCACCGCCCTGCGCCAGGTCCGGACGGCCACCGCCGCCCTTGCCGCCCAGTTCGGCTACGGCAGCCTTGAGCACGTCGACCGCCGAAATCCGGCCGGTCAGGTCGGCGGTCACGCCAGCCGCCACCGCCGGTTTCGCGCCGGTATCGGCGATTAGCAGCACGACGCCCGAGCCAAGGCGTTCCTTCATTGCGTCGACCATCGACGGCAAATCCTTGCCCGACACGCCCGACAGGACCTGCCCGACGAAAGCGATCCCGTTGATCTCGCGCTTTTCGCCGCCGCCCGCGATGCCACCAGCGCCCATCGCGAGGTCACGCTTGAGCTGCGCCACCTCGTTTGCCAGCGCGCGGCGTTCCTCGGCCAGTGCCTTGACGCGATCGACCACATCGGCCAGCGGCGTCTTGAGGATACCGGCCACTTCCGCCAGCCGGGATTCCTGCATGCGCAGATGGGCCAGCGCCGCGTCGCCGGTCAGCGCCTCGATCCGGCGAACGCCAGCCGAGGATGCGGAATCGCCCAGCAGGACGAACGCGCCGATGTCCCCTGTGCGCTTCACATGCGTGCCGCCGCACAGTTCCAGCGAATAGGTGTTGCCGTCTGAGCCCTTGCCCGACCCGGCAAGCGCCCCCATCGACACAACACGCACTTCGTCGCCGTATTTTTCGCCGAAGAGGGCCTGAGCGCCGATGGCGCGGGCGTCGTCGGGGGTCATGATGCGGGTTTCGACCGGGGCATTCTGGCGGATGAAGGCGTTCACCTCAGCCTCGACCGAGGCGAGTTCACCGGCGTCCATCGCCTTGGAATGACTGAAGTCGAACCGCAAACGATCCGGCGCGTTCAGCGAGCCACGCTGCGCGACATGATCGCCCAGAGCCCGGCGCAGCGCCTCGTGCAGCAGGTGGGTTGCCGAATGGTTTGCCCGGATCGCACCCCGGCGGCCATGCGCCACCTCGAGCTTGACGGCCTGTCCCTTGCGCAACGTGCCCTCGGTCACCTCGGCCACATGCACGAAGACACCGTTCATCTTCTTGGTGTCGCGCACCTCGGCCACGCCGCCGTCCCAGCGGATCATCCCGCTGTCGCCGACCTGGCCACCGCTTTCGCCATAAAACGGCGTCTGGTTGACGACGACCGAGACCGCGCCCGACGCACTGTCAACCGCTGCGCCTTCGACCACCAGCGCCAGCACCTGCCCCTCGGCGGTTTCAGTGTCATAGCCGAGGAATTCTGTGGTGCCGTGTTTCTCGGCCAGTTCGAACCAGATCGCGAGGTTCGCCGCTTCGCCCGACCCCGCCCACGAAGCGCGGGCTTTGGCTTTCTGCTCGGCCATCGCTGCCTCGAACCCAGAGACATCGACCGACCGCCCTTTTTCACGCAGCGCATCCTGCGTCAGATCAAGCGGGAAACCATAGGTATCATAGAGACGGAACGCCGCCTCGCCCGGCAGGGTCGCACCATCGGCCAGTTTGTCCAACTCGGCGTCCAGCAGTTTCAACCCGCGGTCCAGCGTCTGGCGGAACCGGGTTTCTTCAAGCCGCAGCGTTTCCGTGATCAGCGCCTCGGCCTGTTTCAACTCGGTGTAATGGCCACCCATCGAACGCACCAGCGCCGGCACCAGACGGTGCATCACCGGATCCTGCGCGCCCAGCATGTGGGCGTGACGCATGGCGCGGCGCATGATGCGTCGTAGAACATAGCCGCGCCCCTCGTTTGAGGGCATCACGCCATCGGCGATCAGGAACGAGACCGAGCGCAAATGGTCGGCGATAACGCGGTGGTGGATCTTGCCCTTCCCGTCCGGGTCGCCGTTCGTCGCATTGGCCGAGGCTTCGATCAGCCCGCGCATCAGGTCGGTGTCATAGTTGTCGTGCTTGCCCTGCAGCAACGCACCGATCCGTTCCAGACCCATACCGGTGTCGATAGACTGACGCGGCAGGTCGATCAACTCGCCCGACTCAAGCTGCTCGTTCTGCATGAACACGAGGTTCCAGATCTCGATGAAGCGGTCGCCATCTTCCTCGGGCGAGCCGGGAGGGCCGCCCCAGATATGGTCACCGTGGTCAAAGAAGATCTCGGTGCAAGGCCCGCAAGGCCCGGTCGGCCCCATGCGCCAGAAATTGTCGTCTGTCGGGATGCGGATGATGCGGTCATCCGTCAGGCCGGCGACCTTCTTCCAGATGTTCGCCGCCTCGTCGTCGGTGTGATAGACCGTGACCAGCAGGCGATCCTCGGGAATGTCGAAATCCTTGGTCAGCAGTTCCCACGCGAAGGGGATCGCGTCGTTCTTGAAATAGTCGCCAAAGCTGAAATTCCCCAGCATTTCAAAGAACGTATGGTGGCGCGCGGTATAGCCCACGTTGTCGAGGTCGTTGTGCTTTCCGCCCGCGCGGACGCATTTCTGCGACGTCGTCGCGCGGCTGTAATCGCGATGCTCGAGCCCGGTAAAGACGTTCTTGAACTGAACCATGCCCGAGTTCGTGAACATCAACGTCGGATCGTTGCGCGGCACCAAGGGTGAGCTGTCGACAACCGCGTGGCCCTGCCTGCGGAAATAATCGAGGAACGTGGAACGGATGTCGTTAAGGCTGGCCATCGCAGGAGTCTTTCGTGAAAGGCGTCGCCGCCCGGAAACGGGCGTTGAGGGCACGTTTAGCGCCAAGGCCTGCGCCTGTCCATGCTTGCGTCAGAGGTGCGCGATCTTGCGCAGCATGTCGCCGTTGCAGATGATGCCGTCACGCAGGATCGAACATAGCGCACCGCGCAGGCGCAGGGGCGGATGCCCCGGGGCGGTGATCCAGTCCTTGGCATCGGCGCCATATCGCGCCTTCCACTTGACGCAGCCATCATTGAACACGTCGGACACCTTCAAAACCGCCTCGCCCACCGCCAACAGTTGACCGACGGGCAAATTGGCCTCGGAAAGGTCCATGTCAGCGATGAAGGTATCGCCCGGATAGGGCGTCGTTTCCCGATCGCGCCAGACAAGATCCAGCACACGCTTTTGCAAAATGCTGACCTGAATGCCCGGATGCCCGGCGCCGTCATCGGTTCTGAGCCACGGTGCGGTTTCCCAGCGTTCGCCCGAAATCCCGCGCGCCTGCGTCAGGGTCAGGCTGTCGGGGAACTCGCGCTGGTTATACCCGGGCCGAAAGCAAAGCATGGAAATGGCCGCCCCATCCTTGGGGGCGGCCAGAATATGCGGAATCGCCGCATCCAGTTCAGCGCGGGTCGCGTGGCTCACTCGTCCAGAACCTCTGCCGATTCCTCGTTGCTCATGTGGAAATCGAGGCCATTCGCCGCACGGATCTTGTCTTCGATCTCCAGCGCGATAGCGGTGTTGGTCTTGAGGAAGGTCTTCGCGTTTTCACGACCCTGCCCGATCCTCTCGTCGCCATAGGAATACCAGGCGCCCGATTTTTCGACCACGCCGGCCTTGACCCCGATGTCCAGCAACTCGCCGGTTTTCGAGATTCCCTCACCATACATGATGTCGAATTCGACCTGCTTGAACGGAGGTGCGACCTTGTTTTTCACGACCTTGACGCGGGTGGTGTTGCCGACAACCTCGTCACGGTCCTTGATCGAACCGATGCGGCGAATGTCGAGGCGCACCGAAGCGTAGAACTTCAACGCGTTCCCGCCGGTGGTGGTTTCCGGCGAACCGAACATCACGCCGATCTTCATGCGGATCTGGTTGATGAAGATCACCATGCAATTGGACCGCGAGATCGAGCCGGTAAGCTTGCGCATCGCCTGGCTCATGAGACGGGCATGCAGGCCAACGTTCGAATCGCCCATGTCGCCTTCCAGTTCGGCCTTCGGCGTCAGCGCCGCGACCGAGTCGACAACGACCAGAGACACCGCGCCCGAGCGCACCAGCGTGTCGACGATTTCCAGAGCCTGTTCACCCGTATCGGGCTGCGAGATCAGCAATTCATCGAGGTTCACGCCAAGTTTGCGCGCATACAGCGGGTCAAGGGCATGTTCCGCATCGACGAAGGCACAAACCCCGCCCTTTTTCTGTTCTTCGGCAACGACATGCAGCGTGAGCGTCGTCTTGCCCGAGGATTCGGGGCCATAGATCTCGATGATACGGCCCTTGGGCAGCCCGCCGATGCCCAGAGCGATATCGAGACCCAGCGACCCGGTCGACGTCGACTCGATTTCCTGAACGGGGTTGTCGGAGCCCAGTTTCATGATCGAGCCCTTGCCGAACTGGCGTTCGATCTGGGCCAGCGCTGCGTCCAGCGCTTTCTGTTTGTCCTGGGCTTTTTTGTCGGTCATGTCGAGAAGGCTCGCGGTTGCCATGGGTTTGACCTCTTATGTCATGGGCCGATCTGGGCGGCAATGATGGGTTTGTTCATCGGATGTTCCGTCCGTTATGAGCACGAAACAAGAACATTGCAAGGGTTTCTTTACCAAGACCCTGACAGGCAAGGGTTAAGAAACCCTTTCCGCGCGCCGTCTTTTCGCGGCCGCATCGGAAAATCGATTTTCGGGAAAAAACCTGGAGCGGGTAGCGGGAATCGAACCCGCCCCATCAGCTTGGAAGGCTGAGGCGCTACCACTACACCATACCCGCCAGGTGAGGATCAGATACATTCACCTTTGCCCAAGGGCAACCCCCGTTGCCCGGTCAGTCGCCGACATTCACGCCGTTGCCGCCGGGGTGGTTGAGGCCGCGACAGCGTTGCGCGTTGCGTAAGCAGGCAGGCGCGCTTACTGTGCCCACGCTCAGGAAGAGGAGGTTCCATGCCCGCGCTGCACGATCATATCGACCCCGGTGGTCTTGACGAATTTTCGGTCGTGTTTACCGACCGTTCGCTGAACCACATGTCGCGGCGGTTCCAGCAGGTCATGCGTGACCTGTCCGAGGGACTGCGTGAGGTCTATCATGGCTCGGCCGTGGCCCTCGTGCCGGGCGGCGGCACCTATGCGATGGAGTCGGTCGCGCGGCAATTCGGGCGAGGCAAGGTTCTGGTGGTGCGCAACGGCCTGTTCAGCTTTCGCTGGAGTGCCATTTTCGGCGCCGGCCATCTGCCCGAAGGCGAAACCGTGCTGAAAGCCCGGCCAGAAGGCAACAGCGCCATCGCGCCCTATGCCCCGGCCCCGATCGAGGATGTGGTCGCCCGTATCCGTGCCGAATCCCCGCAAGCGGTCTTTGCCCCTCATGTCGAAACGTCGGCCGGCATGATGCTGCCAGATGACTATATTGCCGCGATGGCCGATGCCGCGCACGAGGTGGGCGCTCTGATGGTCCTCGACTGCATCGCATCCGGTTGCGCGTGGGTAAACATGGAGGCCTTGGGCATCGATGTCCTCATCTCGGCGCCGCAAAAGGGTTGGAGCGCCTCGCCCTCGGCCGGGATCGTCGTGCTCAGCCCGCGCGCCGAGGCCCGGCTTGCCGAAACCGAGTCGGACAGCTTCGCGCTGGATCTCAAGAAATGGCGCGCAATCATGAAGTCCTACGAGGATGGCGGGCACGCGTATCACGCAACGATGCCCACCGACGCGTTGGTTGGGTTCCGCGACGCGATGGAAGAAACCCGCGCGATGGGCTGGGAGGCCGCGCGCGCCGCTCAGCTCGACCTTGGTGCGCGGGCCCGGGCGTTGCTCGCCTCGCGCGGGCACAAACCCTTGGCGGCTGATGGTTTCGCGGCGCCGGGCGTGGTCGTCTGCTATACCGACCGGGCCGATTTGCAGAACGGATCGGCGTTCCTGAAAGCAGGCTTCCAGATTGCGGCGGGCGTGCCGCTGATGGTCGACGAAGGCGCGGCGTTCCGCACCTTCCGCATCGGCCTGTTCGGGCTGGACAAGCTGAAGGATATCGACGGAACGATCGAGAGGCTGACGGCGGCGCTGGACGCGGTCGCCTGACATGCGCCTGCTGGCGCTGACGGCCCTTGTCATGGTGGCATTCGCCGCCAACTCGTTGCTGAACCGCGCGGCCGTGGGGGGCGGGCTGATCGATGCCCTGCCCTTCGCCCTGTTGCGGGTCTTGGCGGGGGCCGTCGTGCTGGCGATGCTGGCGCGGGCGTGGCCCACGCGTCGCGCGATCCTACCGGGGATCTGGCTGGCAACCTATTTGCTGGGCTTCTCGCTGGCCTATGTGGCGCTGGATGCGGGGATCGGCGCGCTGATCCTGTTCGCGGGCGTGCAGGTGACGATGCTGGCAGGCGCGCTGTTTTCCAGCGAAGCCGTCCCCCCGCGCCGCATGATCGGCGCCGGGATCGCACTGGCGGGGCTGGCGGGGTTGATGGTGCCGGGTGCGGGCGCAGTCCCCGGCGTTGTGCCCGCACTCCTGATGGCGATGGCTGCTTTTGGTTGGGGCCTTTATTCTCTGGCCGGGCGCGGTGCACAGACACCGTTGCGCGATACGGCTGCGAATTTTCTGGTGGCCAGCCCGATCATTGCCCTTGCCGCCCTGCCCGCGCCATGGGCCGGCACGCAACCCGCAGGCGTCGCGCTGGCGCTGGTGGCGGGGGCAATCACCTCGGGTCTTGGATATGCGCTGTGGTATCGCATCTTGCCCCGGCTGGGTGCCAGCCGCGCGGCTGTCGCGCAATTGTGCGTCCCGGTGATCGCCTTGGCGGCGGGGGCGCTGCTGCTGGGGGAAACGCTGACCGGCTGGGCCTTGGGCGCCTCAGGCGTTGTGCTGGCCGGGGTCGCGCTGGCGCAGTTTCCGACCCGGCCGCGCACCCCTTGAGCCCTGCCCCGGCCCGTTCCTTCGGTGCCGGGACAGGAAGCGCCCATCAGAGGGCGGCGATGACCTGGATCTCGACACGGAAATCCGCCGATGCGAGGCGCGGCGATTCGACCGTCGCGCGGCAGGGCGTGTGACCGGCGGGAACCCACTGATCCCAGACGCTGTTCATCTCGGCGAATTCGTCCATCGAGCACAGCCAGATCGTTGCGCTGATGATGTTTTCCTTGCGCGACCCGGCTTCGGCCAGAAGCTCGTCGATCTTGGCGAGAATGTCGCGCGTCTGATCGGCAACCGAGGCGCCCGGTGCGCGCAGCGCGACCTGCCCGGCGGTATAGACGGTCTGGCCGTGAACGACGGCTTGGCTCATGCGGGGGCCGATGTCGATGCGTTTGATGTCGGTCATGTCGGAAGCTCCTGTTGGACGATGAATCTGGACGAATGACGTCTGGTTCGCGCCTGCGCTACCGGCGAATGCCGCGCGGTGCAAGAGGGGCGTTGCATTCGCCAGACGGGGTTGGTTCTATCGCGCAACCCTGCCCCGAGGAGCCTCCATGCACGACCCCGCATCCCTGTTGCGCCACATGTTCGACCGCGCCGTCGAGGTGGCTGACCCCATGCGTTCGCTGGCGCGCGTCTTGCCGCCCCGGCCCGATGGGCGCGTGCTGGTGATCGGGGCCGGCAAGGCCTCGGCCCGGATGGCCGAGGCAGTCGAGGCCGCCTGGGGCCCCTGTGAAGGACTTGTGATTACGCGGTATGGCTATGCGCGCCCCTGCGCCGGCATCGAAATCGTCGAAGCGGCGCACCCCGTCCCCGATGCAGCCGGCGCCCAAGCAACGACGCGCATGCTGGCGCTTCTTGCCGATCTTGGGCCTGAAGACACCGTTCTGGCGCTGATCTCGGGCGGGGCTTCGGCCTTGCTGGTCGCGCCGGTCGAAGGTGTGGCGCTGGCCGAGAAAATGGCGGTCAATGCCGCGCTGCTGGCCTCGGGGGCGCCGATCGACCGCATGAACATCGTGCGCAAGCACCTCAGCCGGGTCAAGGGCGGGCAACTTGCGGCTGCGGCTTGGCCCGCGCGGATGCTGGCCCTTATGATTTCGGACGTGCCCGGCGACGACCCGGCCTTCATCGGCTCGGGGCCCACGGTCGGCGATGTCACGACACCGGCCGACGCCCGCGCGGTGCTGGACCGCTGGTCTGTCCCGGTGCCCGACAGCGTGACACGCGCGCTGGCAGGGCCGTCGGGTGTGATCCCCCCGGGCGACCCGCGTCTGGACCGCGTTGAAAACGTGATCTATGCCGCCCCCGCGCAATCCCTCGCCGCCGCGGCCGAGGTCGCGACAGGCTGCGATGTTCGGCTGCTGGGTGACGCGCTCGAGGGAGAGGCGCGCGACCTCGCGCAGGCGCAGGGCACGCAGGCCATGACGATTGCAAAGGCGATGCAGCCCGGCGATCGGCCGGTCGTCCTGCTCTCGGGCGGCGAGGTCACGGTGACACGACGCGGCGACGGGATCGGCGGGCCGAATGCCGAATTCTGCCTCGCGCTGGCGATCGCCCTTCAGGGCCACCCCCGCATTCACGCGCTCGCCTGCGATACCGATGGCGTCGATGGCGCGGCGGAAGTCGCCGGGGCGATGATCGGGCCCGAGACGATTTCGCGCGCCCTGTCGCTGGGCGAAAATGCCGAGGATGCGCTGGCACGCAACGACGCGCATGGGTTCTTCGGGCGGATCGGCGGGCAGGTGGTCACCGGGCCGACGCTGACGAATGTCAACGATTTTCGGGCCATCCTGATCCTGCCACCGGCGGCATGAACCCGGCACAGACGCGCCCGGGGCATTGATGACTGGATGGAAGATGGTCGGGGCGATAGGATTCGAACCTACGACCTACGGTACCCAAAACCGTCGCGCTACCAGACTGCGCCACGCCCCGACTGGCGCCCTCTTAGCGGAAGCCCGCGGGCGTGAAAAGCCCGAACGCGCATCGTTTGACCTTCGGCCGGGAATCAGGAACCCGTGGCAACCATGCAGGGCCAGACTGCACCGTCTTGGGCAATGAACGGATGCTGGATTTCAGCACCCGGTTCGATGCCCAGCATGTCGGCCAGACCTCCGTTGATTTCGAGGACATAGGTGATGCCGGGACCGCCATCGATCGGCGTGCGGTCATAGGGAATGGCGTTCTCGTGAATGGTGCGCACAACGCCCGTTTCATCGATGAACAGCATATCCAGCGGGATCATGGTATTCTCCATCCAGAACACGGCGCGTTCCGGACGGTCGAACACGAACAGCATCCCCGCAAAGCGCGGCATGGACGGACGATGCATCAAGCCGGTCGCGCGCTCGTCCGGGGTATCGGCGACTTCGACGTTGAACGAGGCCTGACCGAAATCGCCCCGGATCGCGAGGCGATCGGCGACGCAATCCGCGGCCATGGCGGGCGCGGCCAGTGCCGCAAGGATCATCGCGCCGAGCATCAACCGCATCGCTTATTCCCCACCCCGCAAGGCGCTGTCCCACGACGCGATCACCACGGCCATGCGGCCGCGTTCGCCCTGCGCGATGCGCAGACCGATGGCTTCGCCCGGTTGCAGGTCGGCAAAGCCCGAGCGGCGCAGAACTTCCATATGGATAAAGACGTCTTCCGGGCGACCAAAGACATTGGCGAAACCGAAGCCCTTGACCTTGTCGAACCATTTGACGCGGGCGGGTTCGATGGGCAGGTCCAGATGTTGCCCGTCCAGTTCCGACTGAGGCTGCGATTCGTTCGTGGCCGGGGGGAGGATTTCGAACACCTCGACCGCCTGCATCCCCCGCTGTGTGTTTTGGACGCTGACTTCGATCACCGCGTTGTCGCAGACCGAACTCTGGCCAAAATTTCGCAAGGCATTGACGTGCAGCAAGATGTCGGGACCGCCCGAATCCGACACGATAAACCCGAACCCTTTTGCCGGATCAAACCATTTCACGGACCCGCGGATACGCTGCAGGTCCTTTTGCTCGTCATTCATAGGCATCACCAACCCGATCACCAACCCTGCCCAACATCGGCACATTCTGCATCATTGGCAAGGGCAAGACCGTCATTGAAACGTCAGTAACGCGTCATTTTTACGGGTTGAGCCGTCGAATTGTCCAAGGATCGAGCACGCTTGCACGCGTGAAGCGAAATCGGTCATGAAGTCGAAACGCGCCATCGGCCCAGAACTCGATCTCGATGGGCGCGATGCGGAAACCACCCCAGAACGGGGGGCGGGGTGGATTCGTTCCATACTTCAACCCCATGCGCGTCGCCTCGGCCATCAGGGCTGTCCGCGACTCGAGCGGTTGAGACTGGTGCGACGCCCAAGCCCCCAGACGGCTTTGCAGCGAGCGCGAGGCGAAATAGGCATCGGCCTGTGGCCCGTCCTCGCGGGTGACATGGCCGCGCACCCGCACCTGCCTGCGCAGGGATTTCCAGTGCATCACAAAGGCGGCCTTGCCGGCCGCGGTGATCTCTTGCCCTTTGACGCTGCTATAATTCGTATAGAAAACAAAGGCATCTGCCTCGATCTCCTTGAGGAGCACCATCCGCACATTGGGCATCCCGTCGGCATCGACCGTCGACAAGGCGATGGCGTTGGGATCGTTGATCTCGGTTCCCTCGGCCTCGGCCAGCCAGCGCTGCGCGATGGCGAACGGGTCGTCACCCGCGAAGATACCGCCGCGACTGCCGGTTTCGGTGGGATCGGACTGTGACGTGGACATGCGATGCTCTTTCCTTGGGCTGCGCCAAGCTTGGGGATTTCCGTGCCGGGCACAAGGGGGCACCCTTGATGAAGCACGGCCTTTGGCCTATTGTAGAACACAATCCTTCGAGAACGAGCCTTTGACAACAGGAGTGGTGCCATGTCCGCAGGACTAATGGAGGGCAAGCGTGGCCTCATCATGGGGCTTGCCAACGACAAGTCCATCGCCTGGGGGATTGCCCAGGCCCTGGCCGCGCATGGCGCGGAACTGGCGTTCAGTTACCAGGGCGAAGCGCTGAAAAAGCGCGTGCTGCCTCTGGCTGAAAGCCTTGGTGTACCGCGCCTGTTCGAATGCGACGTTTCAGACATGGCGTCAGTTGATGCGCTGTTCGACGGCATCAAGTCGGAATGGGAAACCATCGACTTTGTCGTGCATGCGATCGGTTTCAGCGACAAGGCCGAACTGCGCGGGCGCTATGTCGACACCTCGCACGCGAATTTCCTGATGACGATGGACATCTCGGTCTATTCCTTCACCGCTATCTGCAAACGCGCAGCCGCGATGATGCCCGATGGCGGTTCGCTGCTGACCCTGACGTATTACGGCGCCGAGCAGGTCATGCCGCATTACAACGTGATGGGCGTGGCGAAAGCGGCGCTCGAGGCCTCGGTCATGTATATCGCCGAAGATCTGGGCAAGGTGGGTATCCGCTGCAACGCGATTTCGGCAGGGCCGATCAAGACGCTGGCAGCCTCGGGTATCGGTGACCTCCGCTATATCATGAAGTGGAACGAACTGAACTCGCCGCTGCGGCGCAACGTCACGCAAGAAGAAGTCGGCAAGGCCTCGCTCTATCTGCTGTCGGACCTCGGTTCGGGCACAACAGGCGAAGTGCTGCATGTCGATGCCGGGTATCACGTCGTCGGCATGAAGGCGGTGGATGCGCCCGATATCGCCACCGTGACCCACCAGCCCGGCAGCAAGGAGTGAGCCGATGATCGAACGCCTGCCCCATGAACGCGGTTTTCATGTCAGCTGGGACCAGTTGCACCGCGACGCCCGCGCGCTGGCGTGGCGCCTGCAGGGCCGTGGCCCGGACGATGGCAACTGGCGCGCCGTGGTCGCGATCACCCGCGGCGGCATGGCCCCGGCGATGATCGTCGCCCGCGAGCTGGATATCCGCATCGTCGACACGATCAGCGTCAAATCCTATCACGCGGGCGGCGGCAAGGCCGACCAGCGCCGCGAGGCTCAGGTGCTGAAGGCCCCCGATGCCGAGATGATGGGCGATGGCACCGGTGTTCTGATCGTCGATGACCTCGTGGACAGCGGCAAGACGCTGGAACTGGTGCGTACGCTGTATCCCAAGGCGCATTTCGCCTGCGTCTATGCCAAGCCCGAGGGCGAGAAACAGACGGACACGTTCATCACCGGGGTGAGTCAGGACACGTGGATCTTCTTCCCGTGGGACATGGCGCTGCAATACGTCGAGCCGTTCCGCGGCAAGGATTGACGCCCGGCTGGACCCGCTGGGCGGCTCCCGCCCGTCGGGCGCAGGATTGAAAATCCTGCCCCTCCCGTTTGGCCAAGCGCCGCGCTGTCGCGCGGCGTTTTTCATTTTCTGGAGACGCCAGGGGGCTTTCAGCCCCCTCTGGCCCGAAGGGCCATTCACCCCCGAGAGTATTTTCAACAAGGTGAAAGGGTAAGCCGCGGCGCGGCTTAGCGGCGGCGGTCGCGGCGGGCTTGCATCGGCTGGAACGCTACCGAGACATGCGCCTCGCAATAGGGTTTGCCGGCGACAGAGGGCAAGCCGCAGAACCAGAAATCATCGGTGGCGGGGTCGCCGATGGGCCATTTGCAGGTGCGCTCGGTCAGCTCCATGAGGCTCAGCTTGCGGGCCGTTTTTTCGACTTCGCGCACGTTGGCCAAGGCTTCGGGCGAAATTTCATTGGCCGAGGGTTGCGGCGGCAGCGGCTGGCCGGCCGGGGCGACCGGACGGCGGCCGGGCACCGCAACGACATTCGAGGCGGGGCGCGGCGGCGTGCCGGCGGGGGCGGCGCTGGTGGCGGACGCAGCAGCCGGCGCGGGCGTGGGTTCGGGCCGGGGCGCAACCTCGGGGGCCGGATCGGGGATTGATGCGGCGGCCGCGCTGGGAGCCGGTTCGGCGGCGATCGGGGCAGCGGCCGCCGGTTCGACCGTTTCCGGCGCGACTTCCGCACTGGCGCCCGTGTCGGCGGTGCGGCTGGAGAGGCCAAGGCGGTGCACCTTGCCGATCACCGCGTTGCGCGTCACGGATCCAAGTTCCTTGGCGATCTGCGATGCCGACTTGCCATCGGCCCACATCGTCTTGAGCAGTTCCACGCGCTCGTCGGTCCAGGACATTCTCGGTGCTCCGCTTGCTTGGGCCAGATCCCGGTTTCACAGCCGGGGAGCCTACTTTATAGGTGATGGCCTCAGATACAAGCCAAGCACGGCGAATGCAACGCCCGCGAATCGCCCGGACAAGGAGCCACCGATGACACAGGACCGCATGGGAACCCGACGCTTCGGCGCGGTGAACTGGCTGGGGCTGGAAACGCTGGCGCTGCGCGAGACCCGGCGCTTTCTCGCGGTCTGGACGCAGACCATCGCCGCGCCGCTGGTTACGGCGGGGCTGTTCCTGTCGGTTTTTGCTCTGGCGCTGGGGCCGCAGCGGGGCGAGGTCATGAGCGCACCCTTCATCCATTTCCTTGCGCCCGGCATCCTGATGATGACGGTGATCCAGAACGCTTTCGCCAATACCTCGTCATCACTGGTGATTTCGAAGGTTCAGGGTAACATCGTCGATACGCTGATGCCCCCGCTGGCCCCGTGGGAACTGGTGCTGGGCTTTCTGGCTGGCGGTGCTGCACGCGGCGCGCTGGTGGCGCTGGCTGTCACACTGGCACTGGGGGTGTTCCTGGGGCTGTGGCCGCAGCACCCCGTGTGGCTGGCGCTGATGGTTGTGGTCGGTTCGTGCCTGCTGGGCGCGCTGGGGATCGCGGCGGGGATCATTTCGAACAAGTTCGACCAGATCGCGGCGATCACCAATTTCATCATCACGCCATTGTCCTTTTTGTCGGGAACCTTCTACACCACCGCCACGCTGCCCCCGCTGATGGCACAGGTGAGCCACGTGAACCCGGTGTTCTACCTGATCGACGGGGCCCGCTGGGCCTATCTGGACAGGTCCGACAGCGACCCGCTGCTGGGTCTGGCGGTAACGTCGGGCACGACGCTGGCGATCTCGGCGCTTGCCTGGGCATGGTTGCGGCGGGGATACCGGCTGAAGCCTTGAGCCTGTGACAAATCGCGCACCGGGCTGGACCTGCAAGGCCGGTCGCGGTATGTCTGCCACCAGACAAGATCAGACCAGACCAGTTCCCAAAGGAGCGTCCCCGATGACCAAGATGATCGCCATCTCGACCCTTGCGCTGATGTCGCTGGGCCTTTCCGCCACCGCCAGCCTTGCCGGCGACGCTGCCGCGGGTGAAGCCGCGTGGCGCGGTTGCCGCAGCTGCCACTCGATCACGGCGCCAGATGGCACCCAGATCCAGCGCGGCGGGCGCACCGGCCCGAACCTGTATGGTATCGCTGGCCGCCAGATCGCCTCGGTCGAGGGCTTCCGCTACAGCGAGATTCTGGCCGAATATGGCGCGACCGGCGCTGTCTGGACCGCGGAACTCTTTGCCGAATACGTTGCCGACCCGACCGCCTTCGTGCGCGCCCATACCGGTGACAACAGCGCCCGTTCGCCCATGAGCTTCCGCCTGCGCAGCGGCGCGGATGACATGTGGGCCTATCTGGAAAGCGTTGCCCCCGCCCAGTGACAGACATCGGCCCCGGCATCTGGCGGCCGATACCCTGCACCGCGACAGATCGAAACGCCCCGCCCTCGCGGGGCGTTTCGCATTTTACATCGCCGGTTCAGGGCCGCGGATCGCGCATCGCGTGATGCCTGAGCGCTGCCATGCGCGCGAATTTCAGCGTCAGCGCCTTGCGCCGGGCACCCGCCAGCGGCGTATGGGGTGCCATTGTGACGATCTCGCCGAAGAAATCATCCGCGACGATCAACCCGGTGTCGGGCGGCAACAGATCTGTCGGGAAATCGGCGGGAACAGCCCAGAAGAACCGGTCGCAGAAGTCCAGATATCCCTGCCACTTGCGATCCGAGGCAAAATCGGCGCGGCTGGACTTGCATTCAACAACCCACAGTTCGCCCTTGGGTCCAAGAGCCATCACATCGACCCGCAGACCGGGGGTCGGGGTCACTTCGTCGAGGGTGGCGAAGTCGTGGCTGCGCAACAGACGGCAGACGCCGCGTGCCAGCCGTTGTCCGGGAAGAAGATGGTCCATGCGCAAAGGATGCCGTTCCGGGGCCAGCGCCGCAAGTCCCTGCGTTTCGGGCAGATCTTGCCCCTTGAACCACGACGTCAGCAGGCTTAGCTTGGGCCTCGGCGGGTTCTGCTCTTCTCGTGGACGGCCCTTTTCCAGTGGCCGATAAGCTTTCCGAAGGGGGCTGGCTCTGCCGGGGTCCTGGCCTCGGTATCTGGCGCCCACCTGATTTACTCAGGCTCTCGGGAAATTCACGCCGGACACGGCCGCTGCGGGCCCGCCACCCCTGCCCCTTCGCGTGCCTTTTCAGCGACGAGAGTCGATGCGCACCAGCGCGGGCTCGGCAGTGGCGACAGGCTGGCGCTTGCCGCCTTTGGGGTCGGCATCCTCGGACTCGCCCATGTTCATGATCGTGATCGCGAATTGAACCCCGGCAAACACCAGACCATTGAAGAAGAACAGCAGGAAACCCGCGATCGCCCCCCCGCGAGTCGACAGCATCAGGCTGCGCAGATGGGCGAAATCGGTATACAGAAGGATCCCCACGAAGGCCGCCGAAACGGCGAAACCGATCAGGACCTGAATGATATACAGCCGCACGAGGCGCGGCAGGCGGGCATAGGTATCAACGATCACGGCGCGGCCCTTTCTGCTGGATAGCGACAGGCTAGCACCGCAGGGGTGCGATGAACAGCGCGGCGATGTCGCAGTCAGACCGGGTTCGGCAGGCTTTCGCCGCGCTTGAACGCCACAGCATTGGCAACCGCCATAAGGCCCATCTGTGTCCGCACCTCAAGCGCAGCCGTGCCCAGATGGGGCAGCAGCGTGACGCTGTCGAGGTCGATCAGAGCCTGCGGGACACGAGGTTCGAATTCATATACATCCAGCCCCGCCCCGCCAATCCGGCGATGGGTCAAGGCGTCGATCAAGGCGGCTTCGTCGACGATATCGCCACGCGCGATGTTGATCAGATGCGCATGCGGCTGCATCGCGGACAGGGCGGCGGCGTCGATCAGGTGATGCGTCTGCGGGCTGGCGGGCACGGCAATCACCACCACATCGCAACCGCCCATCAGCGCGTGCAGGTCGGGCACGGCAGTGGCACCGGGCAGGTCGGGCAAGTCCTTGGGCGTGCGGGTGAAATAGCGAACCTGCATCCCGAAACCGTGCATCGCGCGGCGGGCGATCGCCTGACCGATGCGCCCCATGCCCACGATGCCCAGCACCTTGCCCGACATGTGCAGGCCCAGCATCTGCGTCGGATGCCACCCCTCCCAGCGCCCCGAACGCACGAGGCGTTCGCCTTCGGCGGCGCGACGACAGGACATGAGCATCAACGTCAGCGCGATATCGGCGGTGGCATCGGTGACGGCACCGGGGGTGTTGGTGACCATGAGGCCTGCAGCGCGCGCGGCGGCAACGTCGATGTGATTGTAGCCGACGCCAAAATTGGCCAGCAGCCGCGCCCGTGGATGTGGGCAAGCATCGAAAACGGCCGGCTTGAACAGGTCGCCCAGCGTCGGCAACACGATATCGTAATCTCTCAGCGCGGCGAGCATTTCGTCATGCGACAGGGGCGCGTTCGTCGCGCGCAGGGTCACGTCGAATTCCGCTTGCGCCGCCTTGACCACCGGTTCCGGCAGCGGGCGCGAGATGAACAGCCGCATCAGCACATCCTCGCGCCGTTCGGCACCGCGCGTTCGGGGCCGATAACCACGACCGCGCCGCCGTCATCATAGAGGCCCAGCACCAATACCTCGGACATGAAAGGGCCGATCTGGCGGGGCGCGAAATTGACGACACCCAGCACCTGTCTGCCGATCAGGTCCTCGGGCGTGTAATGCACCGTGATTTGCGCCGACGAGCGTTTGACCCCGATCTCGGGGCCGAAATCGACGGTCAGCTTCCATGCCGGCTTGCGGGCTTGGGGAAAGGGTTCGACGGCGGTGATGGTGCCCGCGCGAATGTCGACCTTGTCGAAATCGGCATATTCGATCGTCATTTTCCCAACTCCCGCGAACGGTCTGTCGCCGCGGTCACGGCCTTTGTCATCAGATCGGGCAGTTGCGGCATCAGAACCGCCAGCGCGGCTGCCGTGGTGCCTCCGGGGGACGTCACATTGATGCGCAGCTGCGCCGCGCTCTCGGACGATTGCCGTGCCAGCTCCCCTGCCCCCGTCACCGTTGCGCGGGCCAGCTTCTGCGCCAACGCCTCAGGGAGGCCTTGGGCCACGCCCGCCTCGGTCAAGGCTTCGATCATGTGAAAGACATAGGCAGGCCCCGAGCCCGAGACCCCGGTCACGGCGTCCATCTGGTCTTCGCTGTCCAGATGAACGGTGTCGCCCACCGCGGCCATCAGGTCGGTCGCCAGCGCAAGGCCCCCGGCATCGACAGCGGTGTTCCCGATCAGCGCTGTGATCCCCCGCCCGACCGCCGCCGGCGTGTTGGGCATGGCCCGAACAACGGCCGTGCCCGCGCCCAGCGCGCTTTCGATGCTGGCCAGCGACGTTCCGGCCGCAATCGACAGGAAGACGGTCCGCCCCCCCGCCAGCGCCTTGAGAGACGGCAGGGCGGCACCCATCATCTGCGGCTTGACCGCCAGCACCGCAACGACCGGAGAGGGCGGCAACGGGGCATTCAGATGCACGCCCGTAGCCTTGAGCCAGTCCGACGGATGGGGTTCGATGACATGCACGGAATCCGCGCGAACGCCATTCGCCAACCAGCCTTCCAGCAAGGCCGAGCCCATCTTGCCGCAGCCCAGCAACACCAAGCCACCATCGTTCACACGGTTCAGATCCATCGCATCCCCCCTGTCGTCCGAGGGCGCAGACTAGGCGCGGCCATAGGCCTGCGCAATGGCGAGTTTGATCGCCTCGGATGGATCGCGTTCGGCCCAGGCAACCAGTTGCAGCGCGGGATAAAATCGCTCGCATCCGGCAATCGCGGTCTGGATCATCTGGTCAATCTGTTCGGGCGCGGCGATCTGCCCGCCCGAGAGCATCAGCCCGTAACGCCACACCATCAACCGCTGCTGCGCCCAATAGGTGAAACCGCCACCCCAGCTCATGTCATTGGCAAGATTCAACACTTCGTAGAACGCACCCAGACGCTCGTCGGGGGGCTCCATGTCGAAGGTGCAGATCAGGCGCAATGTCTCGTCGTTATGCGACCATGCAAGGGTCAGCGAATAGCTGCGCCATTGCCCCTCGACCGCCATCGCGATCTGGTCATCGGCGACCCGGTCGAATTCCCACGCATGATATTGCGCAAGCGACTCGACGATATCGATCGGGTGGATCGTATCGGTCAGAAGGTGGTCCTCTGGCAGGGCCATGTTCACTTCTGTCTGGTCGGGCCTCAATGACCGTCGGCCCACTATAGATTGTCAGGCCGATCGTTGCGGCAAATATATCTTGCCGTTCTTACTAGATATGGTGTGGCAATTCGGAAACCCTGTAAAGGTGGATTTCCTGTGGACAACCGTTTTTTCCACCGGGACGTGCAAGATCGGCCCCTTGTTCCCGTCACACCTAGAAACCAGCTGCGACAGGGTGCCGATGCTGCAAACCTGCGTCATTTCATGGGCTTAACACAGCAACCCCGGGCGCACGAGCAGGCCACCCAACCATCGCCGAGACGCCGTTTCACATGGCATCCCGCGACACCCCAGGGGACCGGTCACAAACCTTGAGGCCTGATTTCAAAGGATTTTGCGAATCAACACGGATTGATATCCGTATTTTGCCCCAAGGCAGTCAGCGCCGCGCGAAGTTGCCGAACAGGTCCAGCCAGTCCTGCCAACGGTCAAGCCCGATCATCACGGCGCGCATCGCGTCGCCATGACGCGCGCCCTGCCGCGAGAAGCCGTGATGGCGAAGCCGCAACCGGGTTCCCCCCGGGCTCGGATCAAAGGCAATGTCGATCACGCTGGCCCGCGCGGGATCCCCTTCGGGCACCCACGGGCTGACGGTCGCGTCCATCTGCCAGCCCAGCGACAATGCCGCAGCGGGCCGGTTGGCAAGGACAGCGCCCCAAGGCAGGGTTTGCCCGGCCGTCGTGACCTCACCCCAGATGCCCGCTTGGGTATCGATGAACACGCGATCCAGCGCCGCCTCGCCGCAAAAGCAATGCTCGCGCGGCCACCAGTCGGGAAACCCCGCGACGAACCTCTCCCATGCTGGTGCCGGGGCAAGCGGCAGGTCGATCGTGCGGGTGATCTCGTCCTCAGTCATGCGCCCCTCTCTGGTGATGTGTCGCGCTGTGATCACCCTTCATCGGCGGGCCGGTCGGTTGTGTCAGGCTGCGGCGCAGCGGGCGGCCAGAAGGCGCGGATGCGGATGTTGATCCATGCCAGCGCAACAAGGGACATGCCGAGCCCGACAAAGGATACCGCGCGCGTCAGCCCTGACAGGCCGGCCATGTCCAGCAAGAACACCTTGAGGATTGTCAGCGAGACCCCCGCCATGGCGATCCGCCGCAGCAATTCCGAGCGCCGCAGCACGGCCACCGCCAGCACCAGCACCGAGACCAGCAGCATGACCAGAGTATAGGTATAGAGCTCGCCATCGGACTGCATCGCCACCGACAGATCGGGCCCGCGCCACAGTCGCCGGATCTCGACAAAGGCCCAGAGCGCGGCGAGAATCGACGACAGACCGGCGAGCACGGCGCCCGTCCAGCGGGGCAAACGCGGCTGACCCTGCAGCAAGCGCGCTGCAACGGCCAGAACCGCGATCATCGGCCACAGCGCCAGTGCATGACCGTCAAGGATCGGCCAACCCGGCACGGTGACCCGGTGCCTGTCGATGACCGCCGTGGACAGCCAGCCGACCTGTTCCTCGGCGAAGCGCAGCGCGATCACCAGCGACCCTGACGCAAGCGCCAGCCTCAGGGGCACAACCGCACCTTGCGACACGCGCAAGCGCCAGATCTGCGCCAGCCCCGAGGCCCCCCAAAGGCCCGCAAAGACACCATCGACCCAGTTTGCGGCTACGCTTGGCGCCAGAAGGCGCAACAGCGTCAGCATCGCCATCAAGGCCAAGGTCGACACCAGCGCGGACTCCGCGACGGCCTGAAGGGTCGCGCGGCCGTCGCGGGCCAGCGCCCGTGTCGCGGCGAAACCCGCGGCGGCGCCCAGATGCACCAAAAGGAAAGAGCCCCAGCCAAGGATGTGCAGGCTTTCATCCATGCCGGGCGAGACGAGCAAGCGGAACCCGATCACCGCCGCGCCCAGTTGCGCGATCCAGCCCAGCGCCGGCAAATCGAACCGCCGGTCCAGCAGCGTCGCGGCGACCATCATCACGGCCAACGCCAGCGTCAGCGCGCCCTTGGTCAGCATCAGGAACAAGGCCAGTGCAATCAGGATCATTGCCCCCGCCGCCAGCAGGCCCATGTCGCGCTGGCGATACGCCTCGGTGCCACGGGCGCGACGTTCGACCATCAAGACATTCAGCGCGGCCGCCGCCATGACGATCAACGCCCATGGATAGGCGCCCACATACGCAGCCGCCACCCAAAGCTGATCGACCATCAGCGCGGTCGCGGGCATCATGCCTGCCGCCAGCAGCGGCCAGATCAGGCCATGTTGCGAGGTGTCGGCAAGCGGCTCTGGGTCCGCGTCGGTCGCGGGGCGGAGGCTGCGCCAAAGCGCCACGGCGGCAATGATCGCCGCACCACCCATCAGGCCCCAGAGGATGCTGGTCTCGGGCGGATCAAGCAACGCCCCCGTGGCAAAGGACCGAAACAAGGCGCCGTGCATTTCGTGCTGGTAGGCGACAACCAGCAGATAGGCCAGCGCCGGCAAGGCGACAAGCCGGTCGAGGGCGGGCGAGTGCCACAGCCAGACGCCCAGCGCCGTCACAGCGACCACCAGCACCGCCAGCGCAAGGCCGACGCCCGCCGCGCTCCTTGCTTCCACCCCGACCCAGAACCCCGCCAATGCCACCAGAACCATTCCCCCCAACGCCAACAGAGCGGGGAACGCGGGCCGCCCGTTCGGACGGCGCAGCGCCAGCGGGCTTGCGCCGACGATCCGGGGCACCAGCCGCCGGTCCGGCAGGATCAGGGCGGCAGCGGCGATGGCAAGGGCCGCCGCCAGAAAGCCGACGGCCTCGACAGTCTTAAAATAGACCAGCAGGATACCGATTGCCCCGATCGACAGGGCCAGCGCCGACACCCATGCCCAACGGCGATAGCTGTCGATGGCCAGCCCCGCCACGGTGATGATGACGAAATAGGCGAACAGCGGATCCGCCGAGGCCGAGGCCGACCTGACGAGGAACGGCGCGATCCCCGCGCCCAAGAGCCCGATGGCAGGCAAGGCTGCGGCATAGACCCAGCCCATGACCACCGCCCCCAGGGCCACCACGGCGACAGCGCCCAGCGCGGTGCCCGCGCCGATCAACCCATAAAGCGCATTCGCCGAGAGGATCCCGAGGATCAGGACAACGATCCCCGGCCCCGACAGGACCGAGGGCAAATGGCGCATCGTGTCATCGTCGTCCGGCGGCAGTCGACGGCGCATCACCTCGCCGGCGGTCAGGAAGGCCGCACCCAAGGCCAAGGCAGCCAGAACACGCATCACCGGCGTCATCAGGCCGCGCTCGATCCCGTATTGCACAAGGAACAGGCCCCCGAGGATCAGCGACACGGCGGCGACGGCCAGCAACCAGTTCGTCCGCAGCCAGTCGCCCAACCGCCCGACATTGGCCGAGGTCAGCACATACCCTGTGCTGCTCTCCGCGCCCGCGTCATTGGCTTGCGGTGGGGCATCAGGTGCCGCAACGGCGGCTTGGGCCCCCGGCGCGGTCGGGTCGTCCCCCTCCGGCGCGGCGGTTGCCGGTGTCGACAAGCCCTTGTCCCAAGGGGTATGCGCGGGCATGACAGACGTCGGCTGCCCTGCGCCTTCGGACTCGGACTGGGCAGGCCCGGATTGCCGCAACAGGCGCACCTCGACCTCCAGCGCGGCAATACGCTTGTTCGCCGCTAGGCGCGCAAACAGCAAATAGGGCACGCCGATGAAAACCATCGCCGCAGCCACAAGCCCGAGCAGGAACAAGACGGCAAATTCGGCTGGCATGATGGCACCCTCTTAACCTGTTACTCGGGGACAATGGCCGCAATTCGGATGCATATCAAGGTTGACACACCCTGATGGAACTGGCGCTGCTTCGCTTTTCCTCCACGTCCTGCCGCAACGGGCCCTTTCCCCCTGCCCGGGCTTGCGCTATCTGAGCCCAAGCGCAAGGAGCAGCCCATGGAATACGAAAACCCCGGCCCGGTCGAAGAAAACTGGCGCGACGCGATTTCGTCGATCGAAGAGATCATCGACGACGCCCGCAACGGCCGCATGTTCGTGCTGGTTGACCACGAAGACCGCGAGAACGAAGGCGACCTCGTCATCCCGGCGCAGATGTGCACGCCCGAAGCGATCAATTTCATGGCCACGCACGGGCGGGGGCTGATCTGCCTGTCGATGCCGGGCGCCCGCATCGATGCGTTGGGCCTGCCCCTGATGTCGACCAACAACGCCTCGCGCCACGAAACGGCCTTCACCGTGTCGATCGAAGCGCGCGAGGGCGTCACCACGGGGATCTCGGCCTATGACCGCGCGCGGACCGTCGCGGTTGCGATCGACCCGTCGAAAACCGCGGCCGACATCGCGACTCCGGGCCACATCTTTCCGCTGCGCGCCCGCGAGGGCGGCGTTCTTGTGCGCGCAGGGCATACCGAAGCCGCCGTCGATATCTCGCGGCTGGCGGGGCTGAACCCGTCGGGCGTGATCTGCGAGATCATGAAGGACGACGGCGAGATGGCCCGTCTGCCCGATCTCGTTGCCTTTGCGCAAAAACACGGGCTGAAGATCGGGACGATTGCCGACCTGATCGCCTATCGCCGCCGCCACGACAACCTCGTGCGCGAAACGGCGCACCGGTCGGTCACATCGATCCATGGCGGCACATGGGACCTGCGGATCTTCACCGACCAAACCCATGGCGCTGAACATGTTGTCCTGAGCATGGGCGACTTGTCGGCGGATGAACCCGTGCTGGTGCGCATGCATGCGATGAACCCGCTCGAGGATGTTCTGGGCATCGGCGAGGGGCATTCGGGCGACCTGCGCGGCGCCATGCGGCTGATCGCGGCCGAGGGGCGCGGCGTCGTCGTGTTGCTGCGCGATACGCAGATGAAGCTGGCCCTCGACGAGGCCGTCAGCCCGCAGACCCTGCGGCAATACGGGCTGGGCGCACAGATCCTTGCCGCGCTGGGCATGCACCAGCTGACCTTGCTGACCAATTCGCCGACACCGCGTGTTGTCGGCCTCGAGGCCTATGGCCTTTCGATCGCGGGCACCCGCGCCATTCCCAAGGAGTAACCGATGGCCGGAGCCAGCCACTATACCCTGCCGCTGCCCCAGTTCGACAAACCGGTCAAGGCGTTGATCGTCGTCGCCCCCTATTACCGCGACATCGCCGACATGATGCTGTCGGGCGCGCGCGCAACGTTCGAGGCCGTCGGCGCGACCCACGAAACCATCGAGGTGCCCGGCGCGCTTGAGGTTCCAGCCGCCATTGGTCAAGCCTTCCGCATGGCCAATTTCGATTGCTTCGTTGCATTGGGCTGCGTGATCCGGGGCGAGACCACCCATTACGACACCGTGTGCAACGACAGCTCGCGCGGGCTGACGCTGCTGGGTCTTCAGGGCTGCTGCCTTGGCAACGGCATCCTGACGGTGGAAAACCACGAACAGGCCGTTGTCCGCGCCGACCCGGCCGACCAGAACAAGGGCGGTGGTGCGGCTGCTGCCGCACTGCATCTGCTGGCGCTGTCGCGTCGCTGGGGCAGCCCCAAGGGCGGCATCGGCTTCCGCCCCGCTGAAACCATCCTCCTCGCCGACGGAGGGACGCGCGCATGAGCCGGGACGACAAACGCGCCCTGAAGGGTGCAGCGCGTTTTTACGCGGTGCAGGCGCTGTTCCAGATGGAAGCCTCGGGCCAGACGGTCGACAAGGTCCGGGCCGAATTCGTGAACCACCGCATCGGGGCCGAGGGCGACGAGGAAGTCTGGGTCGAAGCCGACCATACACATTTCACGCGGCTGATCGACGGGGCCGTGAACAATCAGGCGAAGATCGACCAGATGACCGACCGCGCCTTGGTCGCGAAATGGCCGATCGCCCGCATTGACCCGACGCTGCGCGCGCTGTTCCGCGCCGCCGGCGCCGAGCTTGTCGGCGACGAGACCCCGCCGCGCGTGGTCATCACCGAATTCGTGCAGATCGCGCAGGCCTTCTTCCCCGAAGGGCGCGAGCCCAAATTCGTGAACGCAGTGCTTGACCACATGGCGCGCGAGGCGCGGCCCGAGGCTTTCCAGTAAGCTGATCGCCGACAGGCACACCCCTGAAACGCGGTCCCGCCGGGGCCGCGTTTGCGTTTGGTTACTCCATGCACAGGGTCTCGCGACGGCCCGGATCGGTAAAGACCTCTTGGCAGCCGAACAGCGGGCGCAGCGGCGCACAGGTGCCCGACCGCGCGAGGCAGATCCCTTCGCAATCCGATGCCTCGTCGCAACGCTGCCCGGCGTCTCGGGTTCGGTGCGCGCAGTAATAGATCCCCTGCCGCCCCCCGCGCGACAGCAACTCGCCACCTTCGCGGGCGCAGGCGGCGCGTTGCTGGGCCAGCATGGGCGGATCGGGCGGCGGCAAAGGCGCGGCGGGTTCGGCCGGCGTGACGGGTTCGGGCGTTGCTTCGGCGACGGCTTCTGGCGGCGCCTCGGGCGCGGTTTCGGCCTCGACAGCGTCCTGCGCATCGGTCGAGGCGGTCTCGGCATCAGGGGGTGGGGGCAGGACCGTTTCGGTCAACGGGGCGTCGGGCCCGGCGCCTGCTGGCACGCAGGCCCCGGCCACAAGGGCGGCCAGCAACAGGGCCGGCAAGGTTCGAAACAACAAGCGCATGGTTTCCTCGGGGCCCTCAGAAGGGCATCGGAACGGATTTGTGCACGGCGTCGATCGCCGCGGCGAGGCCTTCGGGCAGCGTCATGTCGAACGCGTCCAGTTGCCGTTCAAGTTGTTCCTCCGTGGTTGCGCCGATGATCGGGATCGACCGGAAGGGCCGCGTGCGGTGCCAGCACAAGGCCATTGCGACGGGATCGATTGACCACTCGCGCGCGAGGTTCAGATAGGCGGCGACCGCCTCGAAAACGCGCGGCGTGATCCGCCCGCCAAGGTCCGGCGTCGCCGCCCGACGCGACCCTTCGGGCGTCACATCGCCCGCGTATTTTCCCGTCAGCAACCCCGTCGCCAACGGCGAAAAGGCCAGCAACGGCACCCCTTCGGCGGTGCAGGCCTCGGCCATGTCGGTGTCGAAGGTGCGGCACAGCAACGAATATTCGTTCTGAACGCTGGCGATACGCGGCAGCCCCTCGCGTTCGGACAGCGTGCACCACTGCGAAACGCCCCAAGCGGTTTCGTTCGACAGCGCAAGGGCGCCGATCTTGCCCTCGGCGATCAGAGCCGCGGCGGTTTCCAGAACGCCTCGCATGTCGGCCAGCACGGTGGCCTTGTCCGTCACCCTTGGGACATAATGCCAGTTGCGTCGGAAATGATAGCTGCCCCGGTCGGGCCAGTGCAGTTGATACAGGTCGATGCGCCCACAGCGCAGACGCCGCAGGGAATCCTCGACCGCCTGCCGCAGCCGCGCCGCGTCGATCCGCGGACTGCCGCCAGGAATGACCCCGCTGCCCTCGCCCGTGACCTTGGTCGCGATGATCAAGCGGTCGCGATCGCCGCCGCGGGCGATCCAGTCACCGATGATGGCCTCGGTTCCGCCCAGCGTCTCGGGCAGGACCGGGTTCGTCGGATACATTTCGGCGGTGTCGAGAAAATTGATCCCCCGCTCGAGCGCGCGATCGATCTGCCGATACGCGGCCTCGGGCGCTGTCTGCCGGCCCCATGTCATCGTGCCGAGACAGAAATCCGAAACGCGCAGGCCTTGCGGGCCGAGGGGGACAAGGGTCATGGGGGCTCCGAGTGGATGGGAAGGGGTGGGCCGCCACAGTAGCGCCTGAGGTCGCGAAGGCAAGTCACCGGGTCGCGAGCCGGCGCGGCGAGCGCACACTTGAAAACAAAACATGAACATCCTAGAATTAAGGCATGTCCCCGACCGCGTCCCTGCCCCCTGTGCCCCAGCCCGTCACCGCGCGGACCTTGCCCGCTGTTCCGGCCAGCCTTGCCGGTCTGGTGTCGGCGGCTGCGGGCCCGCGCGGGGCGCCACTTTGCCCGGTCGGGCCGATGACCCTCGCCCGGGGCCGGGTGCACGAAGTGACCGGCAGCGCGCGGCGCACGCTGGCCGCGATGACCGCGCAGGCGGCGCAGGCCGAAGGGGGCGTGGTGTTCTGGTTCCACCCCGGCTGGCGCAACGAGGAACTCTGCCCGCAGGGGCTGGCGCGCTTCATCGACGATGTCAGCGCACTGATCGTGGTGCGCTGCACCCGGCCGGTCGACGTGCTCTGGGGGATGGAAGAGGTCCTGCGTTCGGGCGCGGCCACGCTGGCGGTCGGCACGCTGGCCGAGGCGCCGGATCTGCGGCAGCTCCGGCGCCTGACCCTCGCCGCCGGCACCGGGCTGGCGCGCGCGCGTCTGGTGGACCCGCGCGCGCCCGGCCCGCTGGGCGTGGTGATGCACCACGAAACCGCCGAGAGCCGGATCGTCGGGGTCGAAAGCCGCTGGGCCCTCGACCCGCTGACCACCCCGGGCCGACGGAGCCGCGCCGCCCGGGGCGAGGCTTGGCGGCTGGAACGCCGGCTGATGCCCGGATGCGCGCCGCAGGCCTGGGACCTGTGGCAATCCGCACCGGGTAACCCTCCTGAATGCGCCGCCGCATCAACCACAGCCCCCCTATCGGGGGACGCCGGTCAGGACGGATAGCCGGCTAGGGGGCTTTGCCCCCTCGGCACTGCGTGCCTCACCCCCAGGATATTTGCCGAGCAAAGAGGGGCGCGTTTACCGGGCCTTAACCAACCTCGCCCAGAAAGAAAGCACGGTACAGGCGGGGACGCCGATGACCGTGAGCGAAGACGGGCGGTGCGGCCCATCCCGGGCCGTACCGCTTGCCTCGGGCGTCTCCTCTTTGCTCTGAAAATATCCTGGGGGTGAATGGCCGAAGGCCAGAGGGGGCAAAGCCCCCTTTCCCCGGCACCCAGCAAGCGTCAGCCGCCGAACAGGCGGGGCCCGCTCTCTGTCACCACGGCATCCAGACGCTGGTCGAAGCGGTCGATCGGCACCTCGGGCAATTCCTGTGCATCGAAGGCAAAGCCCACCGCAAGCACCGGCCCCGCCGCGCGCAACTGCGCCAATGTCCGGTCATAGAACCCGCCGCCGTATCCCAGCCGGAACCCGCGCGCGTCGAACCCCACCATGGGCACGATGACCACGCGCGGCACGACCGGCACGGCCACGGCGGGGATCCGGGCGCCGAACGCGCCGTCGATCATCGCGCACCCCGGCGTCCAGCGATGGAACACCAGCGGCTGCGCCGGCGCCAGAATCACCGGCACGCCAACGGGCACCGCACCCGATGCCCCATGCCCGGCCATCACGGGCAGCGGGTCGATCTCGGTCCGGATCGGCATGTAGCCGGCCAGCGCGGCATCGTGCCAAGGGCCCAGCAACGACCGCAGAGCCTCCTGCGCCGCGGCATCGCGCCCCGTTCCATGGACTGCCTTGCGCGCCGCGAAAGCCTGCTTGCGCGCCTGCGCCTTGTCGTCGTCGATCGTCATTGCCCCCTCCGTCGGTCCTGCTTGCTCAGAGAAGCATGACAGAGGCCAGCCCGAGAAATGCGAAGAAACCGACCACATCGGTCACGGTTGTGACAAAGGGCCCCGACGCCAGCGCCGGGTCGATGTTCATCCGGTCCAGCAACACCGGCAACACGATCCCCGACAGCGCCGCCGAGGCCAGAGTCGCGACCATTGCAAGGGCAATCACCACGCCCAGCATCGGCACCCCGAACCAGACCGCGGCCACAACCGCCATGATCAGCCCGAAGGCGGCACCGTTGATCAGCCCCACGACCAGCTCGCGCCAGACCACGCGGCGGGTGTTCCGGCCCGTCAGTTCCCGCGTCGCCAACGCCCGCACCGCAACCGTCATCGATTGCGTTCCCGCGTTCCCCCCCATCGAGGCCACGATCGGCATCAGCACGGCCAACGCCACCAACGCGTTGATTTCCTCGGCAAATTGCGCGATCACGCCGGACGCGAGGATCGCTGTCGCAAGGTTCACCAACAGCCATACGAATCGCCCGCGCGCCGTGTCCCAGATCCGGTCGCTGAGCGAGCTTTCCTCGTTCACGCCCGCCATGCGCAGCATGTCTTCCTCGGCCTCGTCGTCCAGAACGGTCATGGCGTCATCGATCGTGATCACGCCCACCAGCCGCCCCGCCGGATCGACCACCGGCATCGAGATGAGGTGATACTTGTTGAACTGAAGCGCGACTTCCTCGCTTGGCTCGGTCGCCTCGACGCTGCGGAAACTGTCTTCGACGATCTCGCTCAGCGGCATCGTGCGCCGCGAGGCCAGCACCCGGCCCAGCGTGCAATAGCCGGTCGGGCGATGTCTCTCGTCCACCAGGATCACGTGATAGAACTGGTCGGGCAGCCATTCGGCCGACCGCAGGAAATCGATCGCCTGCCCCACGGTCCAGTCTTGCGGGACCGACACGGTTTCGGATTGCATGAGGCGGCCCGCCGAATATTCCGGCCAAGCCAGCGCGCTTTCGACGGCCGCGCGGTCGTCCTTTTCCAGCGCTTCAACGATGAACGCCTGATTGTCGCCTTTCGAGGTCTCGATGAGGTCGACGACATCATCGGTATCCAGTTCACGCACCGGGCCCGGCAGTTAGCATGTCGCGCGGAGGGCATCGATGACCTCCGGGTGGATCCCCTCGTCAAGTCTGACAGGATTCACCGTCGATCTCGACGCCATAGATCGACAGCAACGCCTGGCGTTGGGGTCCGCTGATCTGTTCGATCAGGTCGGCGATATCGGCAGCGTGCAGGGGATCAAGGGCCTGGCGACGGCCGCGGGCATCCTCGGCCTCGACGGCCGCAAGAACCCGCGGATCAGCCCCTCGTTCAATTCCTCGGGGTCGATCTCCCCGGCAGGCGGAACGGTCAGCCCAACTTCGTCGCGATCCGGTTCCGTCATGTTTCAGCCCCCGCCCGAAGTTTTTCAACCCACCCGAGTCGCCGCGGGCAGAACGGTTGTTAAGCGCAAAGCTTGCGCAATAAAGGGCGTCTTGCCCCGTGTCGGAGATAAGATGGATTTGCCTCTGGGACAGGACCCTGCGTTTCTGCCGCCGATCCCTTTGTCGAGGGGCCCGGTGCCGCACAGCATGACAGCCGAGGCGGCGTACTGGTCGAGGGAGGCCGCATCCTGGCCGTCGGCCCCGCCGACACGCTGCGCGCCGCCCACCCGCAGGCACGCGTGCACGATTACGGGACGGCGCTGATATCCGCCGGCTTCGTCGACCCCCATATCCATTTTCCCCAGACCCACATGATCGCCAGTTGGGGCAAACGCCTGATCGACTGGTTGAACACCTATACCTTCCCCGAAGAATCGCGCTTCAGCGACCCTTGCCTATGCAGCCGAAGCCGCCAACACTTGCCTTGACCTGATGCTGTCTTACACGGCACGACGACGCTGTGCAGCTTCGCGACGATTCATCCGAAAGCGTGAATGCCCTGTTCGCCGCGGCACAAGCGCGGGGCATGCGGCTGTTGACGGGCAAGACCTGCATGGACCGCAACGCCCCGGATACGCTGCGCGACACCGCGCAATCGGCCTATGACGATCCAAGCGCCTGCTGGAACGCTGGCACGGGATCGACAGGCCTGACTATGTGATCACGCCACGCTTCGCGCCGACCTCGACGCCCGAGCAGCTCGAGGCCCTCGGCGCCCCTTGGGCTGAAAACCTGTCATGCCTGATGCAGACCCACCTGAGCGAGCAGACCGAGGAAATCGCTTGGGTTCACGACCTTTTCCCCGACGCGCGCGATTACCTGGACGTCTACGAGCGGTTCGGCCTTCTGGGACGCGGCGGCCTGTTCGGCCATGCGATCCATCTGACCGATCGCGAAAGGGCACGGTTGCGGGAAACCGACGCCCGGTTGGGTGCATTGCCCGACCTCGAACGCGTTCATCGGCTCGGGGCTTTTCGACACGCGCGGCCTGAGCGCCGAAGGACATCGGATCGGCCTTGCCACCGATATCGGCGGGGGCTCCTCCTTCTCGATGTTGCGCACCATGGCCTCCGCCTACGAGATCACGAAGCGCGGATCCGCCCTTCATCCAGCCGAATTGTGGTGGCTGGCAACCACCGGATCGGCCCGCTCGCTGCATCTGACGACAGGATCGGTCGGGTGCTCGAACCGGATCTGAAGCCGATCTGATCAAGCCATCGATCTTGATCCACGCCCGCAATCGCCCAGCGCAGCGCCCGCGCCACCTCGGCTGTGGGAGGCGCTCTTTCCCACCATCATGATGGGCGATGACCGCGCGATCCGCGCAACTTGGGTCAACGGCGTCGAACGGCACCAGCGCTGAGGCTTTCTTGCTCGGGAAATATCCTGGGGTGAATGGCCCGCAGGGCCAGAGGGGCAAAGCTCCCTGCACACGCGGCGCAGCCGTCGGGCCGAGGGGGTTCGAGGCCCGCGCTCACCCCTTCAGAACCGCCATCGCCTGCGCGTGGATCGTGGCATTCGCGGCGGCCAGCACACGGCCGCCCCGGTGCGCGGGGGCCCCGTTCCAGTCGGTCACGACGCCGCCCGCGGCCTCGATGACGGCAATCGGCGCCATGACATCATAGGCCTGAAGCCCGGCTTCGATCACCAGATCGATCTGGCCCGCCGCCAGCAATGCATAGGCATAGCAATCCATCCCGTATCGCGTCAGCCGGGCGCGCGCGGCGACACGTTCGAAGGCCGTGCGTTCTTCGGGGTTGCCGACTTCGGGGAAGGTGGTGAACAGGATCGCCTCGGACAGATCGCGCGGCGCACGGGTCCGCAGCGCCATCGCGCCTTGTGGCCCCTCCATGCCCGCGCGCCCCGGCCCGCCCCAGAACCGTTCACCGATATAGGGCTGATCGATGATCCCCAGCACCGGGCCTCGGGCATCGGCCAAGGCGATCAGCACACCCCAAGTCGGCGTCCCCGACAGAAAGCCCCGGGTGCCGTCGATCGGGTCCAGAACCCAGGTCAGGCCGCTGTGACCGGCGCTGGTGCCCTCTTCCTCGCCCTCGATCCCGTCTTGCGGTCGGCAGTTGGCCAGAATGGCGCGCATCGCCGCTTCGGCGGCGCGATCCCCTTGGGTCACGGGGTCGAACCCGCCGGCATCCTTGTTTTGTGCATCCAGCCCGGGCGCCCGAAAATGGGCCAGCGTCGCCGGTCGCGCCGCATCCGCCAGCATATGCGCGACGTCCCACAGGGCGTCGATTTCGGCGGGCGACAGGGTTTCGCGGGTCATGCGGACCTCCAGGCGCAAATGAAAAAGGCCCGCGGGCGCGGGCCTTTGAAATGTCTACTCAAGCTTGCCGAGGCCATCAAGGCCCCCATCCTTTCAAGCGACGTCGGACAGCACCCGGGCCAGATCGAACAGCCGTTTGCGCTGCGCTTCGGGGATGGCATAATAGGCGCGCACCAGTTCCATCGCTTCCTTGTTGGCGATCACGTCGGTTTCAAAGCTGGCGGGTTCGCCCTCTTCGCCACCCAGACCTTCGAAGAAAAACCCGATCTGCACACCCAGCGTGCGGGCGATATCCCACAGGCGCGAGGCGCTGACACGGTTCATCCCGGTTTCGTATTTCTGGATCTGCTGGAACTTGATCCCGACAGAATCCGCGAGCTGCTGTTGGGTCATACCCACCATCCAGCGGCGGTGACGGATCCGTTTGCCGACATGAACGTCTACGGGGTGCTTCACGGGCTCTCTCCTTCTGCCAGCACGCTTGAAGTTCCCTTCAAGGCTTTGAAATTCATACTCGGTAGTATTCAAGCAATTTTCGTGCCAACTCTTGCGTGTCGCCTGAAAATTTCTTCATGCCCAAATCGGGAAAGCGCCCCGGCGCGCAATCCAGACGCGTCCGGGGCCTCTGGGCGCAACCATTTCGATGCCAGAGCCCAAAGTTGACGTTAGGGCACCCAAAAGAGGCACCGAGAATCATCCTTAAGGATACCTGCAACAATTCCCCTCTCCCCCCAAACGTGTTTAGCATTTTGCATCGCATTTTGCAATCAACCAAGGCGTGTATTCGCAAAATGCAATGGCTGAGGGCGCAGTGCCCACTGCCACCGCAGCGCGTCCTTGACCTTGCGTTCATCGGTGCGTCTCGCGGCGTCCTGATACTTTACCTTGGTTGTCGCAGCGGCCATGCTGCTGCCAACCCCACCCAGCACCGGAACGACCCATGCGCGCTTTTGTCCTCTCCAGCCTTGACCATCCGCCGGCAGTTACCGAAATCGCCATGCCTGAACCCGGGCCGGGCGAGATTCGCCTGCGCAATCGTGCGTGCGGGTTGAATTTCGCCGATCTTTTGATGGCGCAGGGCAAGTATCAGGAACGCCCCGCCCTGCCCTTCGTCATGGGCCTTGAAGTCGCCGGCGAGATTGATGCCGTGGGCGAAGGCGTGACCCATTTGCACCCGGGAATGCGCGTCGCGGCCTTTGCCGGTCAAGGTGGGCTGGCTGAATACGGATGCTTTCCGGCGAACCGCTGCCTGCCCATCCCCGACGGCATGAGCTTCGAACATGCCGCGGGCTTCATGGTGGCCTATGGCACCTCGCATGTCGCGCTGGCGCATCGGGCCCGCCTGCGCGAGGGCGAAACCCTGCTGGTGCTGGGTGCCGCAGGCGGCGTCGGGCTGACGGCGGTCGAGATCGGAGCGCAGATGGGCGCGCGGGTCATCGCGGTCGCCCGGGGCGCCGACAAGCTTGAGGTCGCGAAGCGGGCGGGTGCCTCGGTCTTGATCGACAGTGCCACTGCCGACCTGCGCAGCGCGTTCAAGGAACTTGGCGGGGTTGACGTGGTCTATGACGCGGTGGGCGAACCCGCCGCCGGTGCCGCGCTGCGCACCCTGCGCCCCGAGGGCCGGTATGTCGTGATCGGTTTTGCCGGCGGTGAGGTGCCGCAGTTCCCGGCGAACATCCTTCTCGTCAAGAACATCGACGTCATTGGCCTGTATTGGGGCGCTTATGCCGGGTTCCGGCCCGAGGTGCTGACGCGCTCGCTGGCCGATCTGATGGCCATGTATGCGCGTGGGGCGCTCAAACCGCATGTGAGCCACGCGCTGCCCTTGGAGCGCACCGCCGAGGCCATGGACCTCATGCGCAGCCGCAAATCCACCGGCAAGGTCGTCGTGACGATGGATTAACCCGCCGCGACGCCAGCAGTGGCGTCGGCGCTGCGCGGGTCCCATGCCTTGCGCAGCAGGTCAGCCAAGGCGGTCACCCCCGGCGAGGTGGCGCGGGGGTGAACATACAGGTTCACCAACCGGGTCGACAATTCGGGCAAAGCCCCGCCGTGACTGATGCGTTCGGCATTGGGCGGCTCGGTTCCGGCCAGCAATGCGTGGATGGCGATGTCGCAACTGACCGCGGCTTCCTGCGTGCGATCCGAATCAGTGTCGACCGCCGCTTCCCACGGAATCCCGGCCTTGTCCAAGGCAGCAACGATCCCCGGCCGAAACGCACAATTGCGCCCCAGCGCCACGGGCAAGGGGCGCTGGCGCCACGCCTGCCCACCGGGTGCCCCGATCCAGATCAGCGGCAGCCGTGTCAAGGTTTCGCCGCCCGGATCGCACCGTTCTTCGGTTGTCAGCACCAGATCGCATTCGCCCGCTTCGAAAGCACGCTTGCCGATCTGCGTGTTCATCGCCTGCAAGCGCACCTGCATCCGCGGGTAGGCCTGCGTGAAATGGCGCAAGACCTGCGGAATATGCGGATAAACGATGTCGTGGGGGACCATGAGGACGATCTCGCCCTCGTAGGGCGTATCGACCAGCATCGACACCGCCTCGTCATTGATCGCCAGCATCCGGCGCCCGTACGAGAGCAATTGCTCGGCCTCGGCGGTCAACTGCACCCCGCGCCCGACCTTGTCCAGCAGGCTCAGGCCGAGCGAATCCTCGAGCCGTTTGATCTGCATCGAGACCGCCGATTGCGTCAGGTTCAGCACATTGGCCGCCCGGGTCACCCCGCCGAAATCGGCGATGGCCGCCAGCGCCCGCAGCGAGGCCAGGTCGAGGTTGCGCCTCATATCATCACCCTTGATGAATTGAATAACAATAATCCGTTTTTCAAATGTAACGACCTGCGGCAAAAGACGCAAGAACGTGATGCAAAGAACACGAAGCATCGCCATATCGAATAGGAAAGGAGCCCCCGCCATGTCATTCGCCAGTCAGTTTCTCTCCATCCTTCCGCTGTCCATCCGGCGCGGGCCGGGGCTCTGGGGATTTGTGCAACGGGCCCGCGCCCTGTCGCGCCAGCGGCGGGCTCTGGGCGCTTTGCCGCCCGATCGGCTTGCCGATCTGGGGCTGACCCAGCGCGAAGCCGACAACGAGGCCCGCCGCCCGTTCTGGGACGCACCGGAATGGTGGCGCGGCTGACGGGTTTTGGGGAAGAACCTCTTGAAATGAGGATTCCCAATCCCGATATTACGCGCAGGATGGCATGTTTACGTGCCACCACTGTATTCCAACGGAGGCACACAATGGCAAACTACCAGTCGATTCGCACCGCTTCGTCCGAAGCCTTCGGTGCCCAAATCGACGCCGGTCTGCGCGCTCACATGAACAAGGTCTACGGCACGATGTCCGTAGGCATGCTGATCACGGCCCTCGCGGCCTGGGCGATTTCGGGTCTGGCAACCACCGACAACCCTGCCGCTGCCGCCGCGCAGATGGCCAATGGCACGATGCTGACCAACCTCGGCGTCGCGCTTTACGGTTCGCCCCTCAAGTGGGTGGTCATGCTGGCCCCGCTGGGCATGGTGCTGTTCTTCGGTGCCGCCATGAACCGCATGTCCGCTGCCGGCGCTCAGCTGTATTTCTGGGCCTATGCGGCGCTGATGGGTGTGTCGATCAGCTCGATCTTCCTCGTGTTCACGGGCTTTTCGATCGTTCAGGTGTTCCTGATCACCGCAATCGCCTTCGCTGCGCTGAGCCTCTATGGCTATACCACCAAGCGCGACCTGTCGGGGATGGGCACCTTCCTGATGATGGGTGTGATCGGCCTGATCGTGGCGATGATCGTCAACATCTTCCTGGGTTCGGGGCCGCTGGCCTTCGCGATCTCGGCGATCGGCGTTCTGCTGTTCGCCGGCCTGACCGCCTATGACACCCAGAACATCAAGGCGACCTATATCGCGCACGCCCACAATGGCGATGCCGAATGGCTGGGCAAGTCGGCGATCATGGGCGCACTGCAGCTCTACCTCGACTTCATCAACATGTTCATGTTCCTGCTGCAACTCTTCGGCAACCGCGAATAATTTGCAGCGGCAACCCGAATGAAAGGGCCGGTCCTTGGGACCGGCCCTTTTTCATGGTCCAATGCGCAGATGGACCGCAGGCACCGGCACCCCGGGCGCAAGGCGCAGGTCTACCTGCGCCACCTCGACAAAGCCCTCGCGTATCAGGAAACCTGCCGCCCCGCGCGGCACATGGGCATGCATTGGTGATGCCGTCGTCGCGCGCCTCGGCTGTCACGCGGCGAAGCAACGCCCGCCCGATACCCTGACGCCGATGCCCTGCATCCGTGACAACCCTGACCAGATGCGCGACGCCAGAGGGTGCCACACGGCCCCAAGGCGTCATTGGCGCCCAGCCACCCATCGCGGCAAGGGTGCCCCCTCGCCCTCGACCAGCAACGTCTGCGCGCAGGCCAGCGCGGCGCGCTGCAACCGCGACCACGTTTCCAGCGCATTCGCGGGGGCGGCACCTGCAAACGCGGCCGACCATGTTTCGGGGCTTGCCCGCGTCAGCAGAGCCGCCATGGCGGCAAGATCCGCCGCGCCACCGGCACGGATCGGGAAAAGACAACAGTCCATCTGCGCCTCGCAAGATGAAGGAGTGGATCGGCGCGGCGGGACTTGCCCATGAAAAAGCCGCGCTGACGGTGGCGTCGCGCGGCTTTTGCATCGTGTCTTGTCGGGACAGGCTTACTTGATCTTGCCTTCCTTGTACTCGACATGCTCGCGCGCAACCGGGTCGTACTTGCGTACGACCATCTTCTCGGTCATCGTGCGGGCGTTTTTCTTGGTCACATAGAAGTGGCCAGTGCCTGCGGTCGAGTTCAGACGGATCTTGATCGTCGTCGGCTTCGCCATGGTCTTTCTCCTGCGCGCGGTGGCGCGCAAGCCACCCGTGGTATTCCTTTGAAGCCTGCCTTTTACGCAAAGGCCTGCCAGAGTCAACGCCCCCCGAAGGGTCAGTAGGCGTTTTTCGTGGTCACCAGGCTCCAGGGGGTCAGCAACACGATCTTCAGGTCGAACCAGATGGACCAGTTCTCGATATAATAGAGGTCGTGCTTGACGCGCTGGTGGATCTTTTCGGACGAATTCATCTCGCCGCGCCAGCCGTTGATCTGGGCCCAGCCCGTCACGCCTGGCTTCACCTTGTGACGCGCGGAATACGAGTCGGCCACTTGGTCGTACTCGATATCCCCCGTGCGTGCCGCCATCGCGTGCGGACGCGGCCCGACCATCGACAATTCGCCCCGCAGAACGTTGAAGAATTGCGGCAGTTCGTCGATCGAGGCCCGGCGAATGAAACGACCGATCCGGGTCACCCGCGCATCGCCGCGCCGAACGGCCCTGACCGCCGTGGCATCGCATTGGTCGACATACATCGACCGGAACTTGAGGACCTCGATCGGCTTGTTGTTGAAGCCATGGCGCTTTTGCTTGAACAGCACCGGCCCGCGCGACTCAAGCTTGATCAGCAACGCGATGAACAGCATCAGCGGCGCAAAGAGAATGATCCCGATCAGGGCAAATACGATGTCGAACACGCGCTTTTCAAAGGCCTTCAGACCGCCGATCGGGCGCTCGTAGATCTCGAGCAGCTTGATCGGCCCGATCCTCGACAGGCGGCGGCTCGAATGCTCGGGCACGGCACAGCCTTCAACCACGCGGATATCGATCGGCAAGACGAACAGACGCTCGATCAGTTGCTCGATGCGTTCCCGCGGTGCCTTGGGGATCGAAATGATCACGGTGTCGATCTTGGCGAGGCGGGCAAAGGCCACGAGGTCGTTGATGTCGCCCATCGGTTCGAAGCCCAGAACCGCGGAAACACGGCTGCGCGACGTACGGTCATCGAAGATGCCGCACAGACGCCGCCCGCGCCCGCGATCACGCTGAATTTCCCGGATCAGCGGCGCAAGATCATCGCCCGCTCCAACCAGCACGATGCGATGCTCCAACCGCCCCGTGCGCGTCAGTTGCATGATGCGCAAATACAGGCCGAAGCGCACGAGCACCATGAATGCCGCTGCGATGAGAACCCAAAGCTGCACCCAGCCCAGCGCCAAATAGGCATCGGGCACAAGGTAATCCATCCCTTGGAACAGCAGCATGATCGACAGCAGCAGCGACGCCATCCCGACGACAAGGCTGGCCGCCATCTCGCGCATCGCGCGGAATCCATACCCGCCCGCCAGAAAGGTGACGCCCATGTTCACCAATGCGCCCAACCAGATCATGCCGAAGATGATAAGCGGCTCGAGAGCCGGCATCACCAGATCGGCCGCCACTTGGCCGCCGCCCACGATCGCGGTGGCATCCAGCGCGCACAATGTCAGCGCCAGAACGGACGGACGCACGGTCACATTGCTCAGGCGCTGCGCCATGGCCATGGCATGCCCGCTCAACAGCCGGCTCGACGCGGCATGGGGCCTGCGTCGATACGTTTCGGCAAACAATTTCTTTCGCGCGGTAATCTCGTTCATTCTACTCGCTCACCTCGTCACCCGGGAATTCCGGTCACGATTCGTCACTCGTCGATTCCTATCGGATCGTTCTAGCCCCCGGCTTGGGCGCAAATGTGGCAATTGCATGCAGAAATACGCGGATGACCTGTAAGCCGGATTCTGTCCCGGGCGGTGCCCGGTGACGGCCATTCATCTGCCCCGTCCGTTACCGGCGGGGTCGAGCTGCCAACCCGAGCCTCCGGGCTGAGATGTCCCTGCGGCGATATCGGGAAACCCGATCATTCCCGCGCGAGGCCCCTATTCGGCATTGCTCCCGGTGGGGCTTGCCTTGCCGGTCCGGTTGCCCGTCCCGCGGTGGGCTCTTACCCCACCGTTTCACCCTGACCCCGGGCCGAAGTCCGGGGCGGTCTGTTCTCTGTGGCGCTTTCCCTCGGGTTACCCCGGCCGGGCGTTACCCGGCACCGTTCTCTCATGGAGTCCGGACTTTCCTCGAACCTTGCGATCCGCGGCCGTCCGGTCATCCGCGCGCCCCCGCCATACGCCCCGGCCGGTGCTGCGTCAACAAGACCCTCTCTTTGCTCTGAAAATATCCCGGGGGTGAAGGGCCCGAAGGGCCCGAGGGGGCAGCGCCCCCTGCCCCGCGCGGGCTCCGGCCCGCGCTTCCCTCACCGGTCGATGCGCGAAAAACCGGGGATCAAAGACCCGCGTCGTGATCGCGCATCCGCGCGACATACCGCGCCAAGGTGTCGATCTCGAGATTGACGGCGTCGCCCACCTCGGCGTCGCCCCATGTCGTGACCGCTTGCGTGTGCGGGATCAGGTTGACCCCGAAGGTATCCCCCGCCACTTCGTTCACCGTCAACGAGGTCCCGTTCAGCGCGACCGACCCTTTCGGTGCGATGAACCGGGCCAGCGCCGCCGGCGCGCGGAAACTCAGGCGCGTGCTGTCGCCCTCGCGCGCCTTGCCGATGATGGTCGCCACACCGTCGACATGCCCCGACACGATGTGCCCGCCGAGTTCGTCACCGACCTTCAGCGCCCGTTCAAGGTTCAGGCGGCGGCCCAGCGTCCAGCCCTGATGCCCGATTGCGGTCTTCGACACGGTTTCAGCCGAGATGTCGACATCGAACCACGGTTCGGGCTGCCGGCCCAGCGCGATCACGGTCAGGCACACCCCGTCACAGGCGATCGAGGCGCCGATATCGATCCCGTCGACATCATAGCCCGTTGCGATCCGCGCGCGCAGGTCGCCGCGTTCCTCGAACGCGATGATCCGGCCGATATCGGTGATGATCCCCGTGAACATCGCCGTGCTCCTTTCCTTGTCTTCGCCCGCAAAAGGCACCGTCAAAACAGCCGGCGAACGGCCGACGCAACGAGACTCTTTCACGATCTGGCAATCTCTGGCATTGTTTCATCAAAAGGGGAACACCCCACAAGGCCGAGGCAAGGCATGAGCAGTCAAAATCGCGAGGAACGACGGTTCCTCTTTTTGCAGGGGCCGCATGGTCCCTTCTTCAGCCAATTGGGTGCGCTGCTGCGCAGTGCCGGATGCAAGGTCTGGCGCGTCGGGTTCAACCGCGGCGATCAGGCCTATTGGGCGGGTGAAGGCTTTATCCCGTTCACCGCCCCACAGGCCGAATGGCCGGAACAGGTTGCCTCGCTGTTCGATATCCACGCGATCACCGACCTCGTGCTCTATGGCGACACGCGGTTTGTCCATGCCGAGGCCGTGGCGCAAGCCCGCGCGCGCGGCATCACGGTGCATGTCTTCGAAGAGGGCTATCTGCGACCGTGGTGGGTGACATACGAGCGCGGCGGATCGAACGGTCACTCGCGCCTGATGGACCTCGGCGTGCCCGAAATGCGGCGCGCTCTCGAAAACTGCGAAGTCGATCTGCTGGATGCGCCTGCACATTGGGGCGACATGCGCCATCACATTTTCTATGGCTTTGCCTACCATGCGCGTGTGCTGCTGGCGAACCGCGCCTACCGGCATTTCAAGCCGCACCGCTCGATGAATGTGCGCGACGAGTTCCTGCTGTATCTGCGCCGCTTGCTCGCCATGCCCCTGCACGCCGTCGAACGGCGCGTCGCGACTTGGCGCGTCAAGACCGGTGGCTTCCCCTATCATCTGGCCTTGCTGCAACTCGAACATGATTCGAGTTTCCAGATGCACAGCCCGTTTTCGACGATGACCGAGTTCCTCGACGTGACGATTCGCGGCTTTGCCGAGGGCGCGCCGCGTCATCATCACCTCGTTTTCAAGGCGCATCCGCTGGAAGACGGCCGGACGCGACTGAAAGCCGACATCCTGCGGATCGCGCGTTCGGTCGGCGTGGCCGAACGCGTGCATTTCATCCGCGGGGGCAAGCTGGCCGGGCTTTTGAACGCCGCGCGTTCGGCGGTGACGGTCAACTCCACCGCCGCGCAGCAGGTGCTTTGGCGGGGCATGCCCCTCAAGCTGTTCGGTCGCGCGGTCTATGACAAACCAGAATTTGTGTCTGTGCAGCCCCTGCCCGAGTTTTTCGCCACGCCCACGCGCCCCGATCTGCGCGCGTATCGTGACTATCGGCGCTTCCTGCTGGAGACGTCGCAGATCCCGGGCGGCTTCTATTCGGCCAGCGGGCGTCGCCAATTGCTGCGACAGGTCGTCGACCTGATCCTGTCGCCCGACGACCCCTATACCGCTCTGTTGTCCGGCACGGCGGCACCCCGGCAACACCTGCGCGTCGTAAATTGACAGGCAATAGACTAATTGCTTGGAAAAACCGCTGGTTGCGGCTATAGTTTCACAAAAAAAGATAAGGCAGCTTCATACAAGGAGCCTGAGCAGTGCCAGTCAGACCCTTCCGCCGCGCCACGTTGTTGGCGATGGGCGTGTTCGTTGCGGGCGTCAGCGCCTGCGGAGTCCCGCGTCCCGGCCCGACCATGAACGAGATTTTCGCAGGCTCTGTGCTGCGCGAAGGCGATGCATTCATCGTTGCCGTCGGCGACCGCGTGAGCCGCGCCGCCAACGTGCCTGAGGCTCTGGGGTTCTCGGACGCGCTGGTCAGCGCCCGCGTGCTGAGCAGCGACACCATCCGCGCCGGTGACACGGTCGCCTTGACGGTTTTCGAAAACGTGCCCGAAGGCCTGCTATCCGGCAGCGACACGCGCGGTGCGCGCCTTGTGGAATTGCAGGTCGACGAACAGGGCTTCATCTATGTTCCCTTCGCCGGGCGCGTCCGCGCTGCCGGCCAGTCGCCCGAAGGCCTTCGTTCGGCCATCGCGCAGCAGCTTGACGAGCAGACGCCCGACCCGCAGGTCTATGTCAGCCGCACAAGCCGGCAACGGGGCGACCGTGGCCGTTCTGGGCTGTGGTCGCGCGCGCCGGTGTCGTGCCGATCGACCAGCCTGACGCGGCAGGCTCGCATCGGCGATGCTCGCCGCTGCTGGCGGGGTCAACATTCCGCCCCAGACCGCCGTCGTGCGCGTCGCGCGGGGCCAGATTTCTGACCGGGTGTGGTTGCAGGATCTGTTCGACTACCCCGATCTGGACATCGCTATGCGCGGCGGCGACCGCGTCATGGTCGAAGCCGACCGGCGCAGCTTTACCATTCTGGGGGCTACGGGGACGCAGGCCCTCGTCCGGTTCGAGGATCGCACCATCACCGCCGTCGAGGCGCTGGCCCGTGTCGGCGGCCTCGATGCAACGCGCGCCGATCCGACGGGTGTCTTCGTGTTCCGCGACGAACCCGCCGCGGTGGCAAGCGCGGTTCTGGGCCGGTCCGATCTGATCGGCGACCAGCGGATCGTCTATGTGCTGGACCTGACCGCCCCGAACGGGATGTTCAACGCACGCGACTTCCACATCCGCGACGGCGACACGATCTATGTCACCGAAGCGTCGTCGGTCACCTGGAACCGCCAGATTGCGTCGCTTACCGGAACGCTCAGCGCAACGGGCGCCGCGGTCTCGACCGCGAACGACCTGAACCCGTGATGCCGACAAGGCGCGCCGCGACATCGCTGGCGCGCCTTTTTTCGGGCCCTGCCTATGGATTCCGATAATCCCCCCGCGCCTCGTCGCTTTATCGCTGCCAGCGGCGGGTTTCTTGGCCCGGGCGCGCAGGCCCGTCGTATCCGCCGTATCCTGACCCTCGCCGGTGCCCGGCCGCGCCTTGGCCTTCCGGGTGACGGCGATGCCGTGCTGGCTTGGGGGCATGCGCCACGCGCGCAGCGGGCCGAAGCACTGGCACAGCGCCGCGATGCGCCCGTCTGGCGGGTCGAAGATGCGTTCCTGCGATCAATCCTGCCCGCGCGTCAGGGCCAAGAGCCGCCTGCCGGGCTCTTGCTGGATCGACAGGGCATCCATTACGACCCATCGCGCCCGTCCGACCTTGAAACCCTCTTGCAAACGCAAAGCTGGGACGATGGCAACCTGATCGCCCGGGCGCGGACCTGTCTGGACAGGATCCGCGCGCTGCACCTGTCGAAATACAACGGTCACGACCCGTCGCTGACCCCGCCACCGCCCGGTTATGTCCTGATCATCGACCAAGTGCGCGGCGACGCATCCCTGACGCATGGCGGGCTGGACGGCCCCTTGCCAGCCGAACGCCTGTTCCGCGAGATGCTGTTCACCGCGATGGACGAGCATCCGAACGCCCCGATCCTGATCCGCGCGCATCCCGAGACCACAGCAGGCGCCCGCCCGGGCCACTATAGCGCCGCCGATGTGCAGGGCCCGGTGCAGTTCGTCGAAGGGCCGCATTCGCCCTGGAGCCTGCTCGAAGGCGCGATTGCCGTCTATACCGTGTCGTCACAAATGGGATTCGAGGCGATCCTAGCTGGCCATCGGCCGCGCGTGTTCGGGCATCCGTTCTATGCCGGCTGGGGCCTGAGCGACGACCGCGAACCCACGCCCCGGCGCACGCGGCGGCTGACGCGGCACCAGCTTTTTGCCGGTGCGATGATGCTGGCGCCCCTGTGGTATGATCCGTTCGGGGACCGGCTTTGCGCGCTGGAGGAAGTGATCGACCAGTTCGAAGCTCGCCTGCGTGTCTGGCGCGAGGATGCCGATGGTTATGTCGCCGTGGGCTTTCGCCGCTGGAAACGCGGGTTCGTGCAGGGGTTCTTCGGCACGCGGCGCAAGGTTGCCTTCGCGTCCACCCTGCCCCAGGCCGAAGCGCGCGCACAGGCCGAAGGGCGGCGGGTGCTGGGCTGGGCGTCGGCGATGCCCGTTACCTTCGCCGGACTGCGCGTCGAAGACGGCTTTCTGCGGTCGCGCGGATTGGGTGCCGATCTTGTGCCGCCCCTGTCGCTGGCACTGGACGACAGCGGGATCCATTACGACCCGGCCCACGAAAGCGCGCTGGAGCGGTTGATCCGCCGCCCCCTGCCCCCCGGCGGTGCCGACCGCGTGGAGTGGCTGCGCGCAAGGCTTCTGGCGGCGGGGATCACGAAATACAACTTGCCAAAAAACCCCGGTGCAGACGTCCGTTCGCGTATCGCGGCGCTGCGCGCCGAACGCCCGCAAGCGCCCGTCATCCTCGTCCCCGGGCAGGTCGAGGATGACGCCTCGATCCGATACGGGGCGGCCGAGGTGCGGACCAACCGCGCGCTTCTGGAAACCGTGCGGGCGGCCAACCCTGAGGCCATCGTCACTTTCAAACCGCATCCTGATGTCGAGGCGGGTTTGCGACCCGGCGCCGTCGAGGATGCGGGATCGCTTGCCGACCTTGTCTTGTCGCGCGTCGCCGCCGAGACCGCGCTGGCCGAGGTGGACGCCGTCTGGACCATCACGTCAGGACTGGGATTCGAGGCGTTGCTGAGGGGGCTGCCGGTGACCTGCCTTGGGGTGCCATTCTACGCGGGCTGGGGGTTGACCGATGACCGCGCGCCGGTGCCCGAGCGCCGCAGTGCCCACGCGCCGCGCCCGACGATCGAGGCGTTGATCCATGCCGCGCTGATCGATTATCCGCGCTATCGCGATCCGGTCACGGGTCTGCCCTGCCCGGTCGAGGTTGTCGTCAACCGGCTGGCCGATCCGCGCTCGACACACACGCCGGCAGGGTTGCGCGTGCTGGCCAAGGTGCAGGGTTGGGCGGCCGGGTTCGGCCCGTTCTGGCGCTGAGCCCGATCAGTTCGCCAAGCGCCCGACGGGAACCAGACCCATCTGCTGTGCGGCCTGCAAGGACAGGATCGCACTGTCCAGCCCCTGCGGCGCCTGATACCGGCGCACGGCTTGGGCAGTATCGTCATTCATCGCACCGGTGATCGCGCCGGTATACAGGCCCCGGGCCTGCAAGGCGCGTTGCAGTGTCGCGGTAAAATCTGGACCCAGATGTTCGGCACATGGGACGGCGAACAGGCGGTCCTGCGCGGGTGCGACCTGAATCTCGCGCAGTGCGCGCGCGCCGTCGGGGCCGGTCACCACGAATTCGCTGCGGGTCTGCGCGGGGATACGATCGGTCGCCCAGCAACCGCTGACCGCCGGGCCGAGGGCCTGCGGTGCGGGTTCGGCCCGGCCCACGGCAGGGCTTGGGTCACCGGACTGGCAGGCCGCCAGCAGGCCGAGAGCAACAAGAAAGATCGGGGCACGCAAAGCGCTCATGTCCATTCGTCCGATTCGGTCGACAGTCTGTTTCATCGGAAACATTGCCGGGGCATCGGGGCATGGTGCGGGCGGGCGGGCGACGATTGCGCGGCCAGATCGTGACCAGATCGCGGCGGGCTCTCTGGTAATGCGGCGCGGCTTGGCTTATGTCGGGGGCGGCACGATTTTTCGCGAGGCACAGATGGTCAAGATCACTTATATCGAGTTCGGCGGCAAGCAAACCACCGTGGACGTGGCCCCGGGGCTGACGGTCATGGAAGGCGCCCGCGACAACGGCGTTTCGGGTATCGAGGCCGATTGCGGTGGCGCCTGCGCCTGCTCGACCTGCCATGTCTATGTCGACGAAGCCTGGGTCGAGCGCCTGCCCGCCCGCGACCCGATGGAAGAAGACATGCTGGACTTTGCCTATGAGCCCGACGCGCGCCGCTCGCGGCTGACCTGCCAGATCAAGGTCACCGCCGATATCGACGGCCTCGTGGTGCATCTGCCCGAACGCCAGATCTGATGGCTGTCCCGGTTCGTCGCCAATTGCTGATCTGGGGGACACTGGCCGCAGTGCTGGTGCTCATGCTCTGGAAACTGGGCGACGTGATCCTGCCCTTTGTTCTGGGGGCGGCGGTCGCCTATTTTCTGGACCCGGTCGCCGACCGGCTGGAACGTCTTGGCCTGAGCCGGACAGCGGCGACGGTGACGATCTCGCTGGGTGCTTTGGCGGCCTTTGTGATCGCCGCGCTGCTGCTGTTGCCGATGCTGTTCGAACAGGCGCAGTCGCTGATCGCGATGGCGCCACAGGTGTTGGACAACCTGACGGAACAGGTCAACACGCTGGTCCCGTCCCTGTCGGACGCGAATTCGACGTTGCGGCAGTCGCTGAACGATCTGGGGCAGATGATCCGGTCGCGCGGCGGGGAACTGGCCAATGCGCTGCTGGGCTCGGCACTGTCGGTGTTCAACATCGTTCTGCTGATCGTCGTGGTGCCTGTCGTCGCGTTCTACATGCTGCTGGACTGGGATCACCTGATCGCGCGGCTGGATGCGTTGTTGCCCCGCGAACACGCGCCGGTCATCCGCACCATTGCCCGCGACATCGACAACACCGTCGCGGCTTTCATCCGGGGGATGGGCACGGTCTGCCTGCTGATGGGCGCCTTCTATGCGGTGTCGCTGATGCTGGTCGGGCTGCAGTTCGGGCTGGTGCTGGGCGCCATCGCCGGACTTGTCACCTTCATCCCCTATGTCGGGGCGATTGTCGGCGGTGTCCTGTCGATCGGGCTGGCCCTGTTCCAGTTCTGGGGCGACTGGGTGTCGATTGGCTTGGTCGTGGCGATCTTCGTCGCCGGGCAGATGCTTGAGGGCAATGTCCTCACGCCGCGCCTTGTCGGTCGGTCGGTCGGGCTGCACCCTGTGTGGCTGATTTTCGCGCTGTCGGTCTTTGGCGGGCTTTTCGGCTTTGTCGGGATGCTGGTCGCCGTTCCCGTGGCAGCGGCTATCGGCGTGATGGTCCGTCATGCGATCAGTGCCTATCTGGGCAG
>JAWKXG010000005.1:0-167609 GCA_041397065.1 Paracoccaceae bacterium
CAGTTCCGCCGCTACGCCGACGAGCGTGTCGCGCCCAACGCGCATGAATGGCACCTCAAGGACGAACTGATCCCGATGGAGATCATCGAGGAACTCGCCGAAATGGGCGTGTTCGGCCTGACGATCCCCGAGGAGTTCGGCGGGTTCGGGCTGTCGAAGGCGTCGATGGTGGTCGTGTCCGAGGAACTCTCGCGCGGGTATATCGGCGTGGGTTCGCTGGGCACGCGCTCGGAAATCGCGGCGGAACTGATCCTTGCGGGCGGCACGCCCGAGCAAAAGGCGCAGTGGCTGCCCAAGCTCGCCTCGGCTGAAATCCTGCCGACGGCGGTGTTCACCGAACCCAACACCGGGTCCGACCTTGGGTCGCTGCGCACCCGCGCGGTGAAGAACGGCGATACCTATGAGGTCACTGGCAACAAGACATGGATCACCCATGCTGCGCGCACCCATGTCATGACGCTGCTGGCGCGCACCGATCCGAACACGACCGATTATCGCGGCCTGTCGATGTTCCTCGCCGAAAAGACGCCCGGCACCGATGCCGATCCCTTCCCCACCCCCGGCATGACCGGCGGCGAGATCGAGGTGCTGGGCTATCGCGGCATGAAGGAATACGAACTGGGCTTCGACGGGTTCAAGGTGAAGGCCGAGAACCTGCTGGGCGGCGAGGAGGGCAAGGGCTTCAAGCAGTTGATGCAGACCTTCGAAAGCGCGCGAATCCAGACCGCCGCGCGCGCCATCGGCGTGGCGCAGAACGCGCTGGAAGTCGGGATGCAATATGCCGAGGACCGCAAGCAATTCGGCAAGGCGCTGATCAACTTCCCCCGCGTCGCCGACAAGCTGGCGATGATGGCCGTCGAGATCATGATCGCCCGCCAACTGACCTATTTCAGCGCGTGGCAAAAGGATCACGACAAGCGCTGCGATCTTGAGGCCGGGATGGCCAAGCTGCTGGGCGCGCGCGTGGCATGGGCTGCGGCGGAAACGCGCTGCAAATCCACGGCGGCAACGGGTTCGCGCTGGAATATCAGATCTCGCGCATCCTGTGCGACGCACGGATCCTGAACATCTTTGAAGGTGCGGGCGAAATTCAGGCCCAAGTCATCGCGCGGCGTCTGCTGGAGTGACACGGGCCCTCGCCGGGCGAGCCAAGGGCAGACGCGCTTCGGCCCCGCTTGGGCCAGTGATGCATGCACAAAAGGGGGGGCTTTCTGCCCCCCTCTTTGCCTTCGGCAAATTCACCCCCCGAGGATATTTCCAGAGCAAAGAGGGGGCGCGGCGCGTCCCCTCTTCGTTTTCTCAGATGCTCAGGCAGATGTATTTCATTTCGAGGAAATCCTCGATCCCGTGGTGCGAGCCCTCGCGACCAAGGCCCGATTGCTTGACGCCGCCGAAGGGTGCGACCTCGGTCGAGATGATGCCGGTGTTCACGCCCACGATCCCGTATTCCAGCGATTCTTGAACGCGGGTAATACGGCCCACATCGCGCGAATAGAAATAGCAGGCGAGGCCAAAGATCGTGTCATTGGCATAGCCGATGACCTCGTCCTCGGTGTCGAACTTGAACAGGGGCGCGAGCGGGCCAAAGGTTTCTTCCTGCGCAACCTTCATCGACTGGGTCACGCCGGTCACGATGGTGGGTTCGAAGAACGAACCGCCATTGCCGTGGCGACGTCCGCCCAGCACGACCTGCCCGCCCTTGGAGACGGCATCGGCGATATGGTCCTCGATCTTGTCGATGGCGGCGGCATTGATCAGCGGGCCCAGGTCGGTGCCCGGCGTCAGGCCGTCACCCACCTTCATCTTGCCGACGGCAGCGGCCAGTTTTTCGGCGAAGGCGTCATAGACCCCGGCCTGCACATACAGGCGGTTCGCGCAAACACAGGTCTGACCGTTGTTGCGATACTTGGACATCAGCGCGCCCTGCACGGCGGCATCCAGATCGGCGTCGTCGAACACGATGAAGGGCGCGTTGCCACCCAGTTCCATCGAGCATTTCATGACCTGATCGGCAGCCTGACGCAGCAGGATGCGCCCGACCTCGGTCGAACCGGTGAAGGTCAGCTTGCGGACGATCGGGTTCTCGCAGAACTCCTTGCCGATATCGGACGAGCGCGACGATGTGACCACCGACAGCAGCCCCTTGGGGACGCCCGCGCGTTCAGCCAGCACGGCCATGGCCAATGCCGACAGCGGCGTTTCGGCGGCGGGGCGGGCGACGAACCCGCAGCCAGCGGCCAGCGCCGGGGCGACCTTGCGGGCGATCATCGCGTTGGGGAAGTTCCACGGCGTGATCGACGCGCAAACCCCGATCGGCTGTTTCAGCACCGTGATGCGCTTGTCGCGCATGTGGCCGGGGATCGTTTCGCCATAGATGCGCTTGGCCTCCTCGCCGAACCATTCGACAAAGGACGCACCATAGAGGATCTCGCCCCGCGCTTCGGCCAAGGGCTTGCCCATCTCGGCGGTCAGGATGGCGGCAAGGTCGTCGGCATTGGCGACCATCAGGTCGAACCAGCGACGCAGCACGGCGGCGCGTTCTTTGCCGGTCCATGTTTTCCAGTCCTGCATCGCCACATTCGCGGCGGCGATGGCGCGCGCGGTTTCGGCGCGGCTGACATCGGCCACTTCGGCAATGACATCGCCGCGCGCCGGGTTTGTTACCGCGAAGGTCTTGCCGTCATCGGCATGAACCCATTCGCCCGCCACGAAGGCGCGTGTTTCAAGGAGAGACGGGTCCTTGAGGAGGGCGCGCAAATTGGTAGGCTGGTCGAGCATGGTCAGGATCCTTCTTTGGGCGAAAAACGCTGCGGGCGAGTTTGATCATAAGCGATACATATACACAAGGAAACGCAGCACATGATTCCAGATCTGAGCCGTGATTATGCCAATGGCGATTTCATTGCCGGGGCGAGCGCCTATCCTCCGCGCTGGGAAGACGAGGCGGCGCGACTGCGGGCAGAACTGGGCGAACGGATAACCGAGCTGCGCTATGGCGACGGCGAGCGCCAACGCCTCGATCTCATGCTCCCCGAAGGGACGCCCCTTGGGCTGTGCGTGTTCGTCCATGGGGGTTACTGGCTGGCCTTCGACAAGTCGACATGGTCGCATCTGGCGGCGGGCGCGCTGGCCCGGGGATGGGCGGTCGCGATGCCCAGTTACACACTGGCCCCGCACGCACGCATCGGCACCATGACCGCCGAAATCGCGCGCGCAGTCGGCACCGCGGCAGCAGCGGTCGATGGCCCTATCGTCGTCACCGGGCATTCGGCGGGCGGCCACCTGAGCGCCCGCATGGCCTGCGACGATCAGCACCACGCATGGACCGAACGGCTGAGGCGGGTGGTGCCGATCTCGCCGTTGTCGGACTTGCGCCCGTTGATGCAGACAGGAATGAACGACACGCTGCTCCTCGATGCAGCCGAGGCGGCCGATGAGAGCCCGGCGCTGAGGACCCGTCGCGCGGGTGTCGATTGCACGGTCTGGGTTGGCGGACAGGAACGGCCCAGCTTCCTGTGGCAAGCTCGCCTGTTGTCCGAAGAATGGGCCTGCCCGTGGCACGTGGCGCCCGGCCTGCACCATTTCAACGTGATCGACGACCTCGCCGATCCGCATAGTTTGCTGGTCGAAACGCTGCTGGCCTAGAGCTTTGACGAAATCACACCGGTGTTGAAGCCACCCATGCGCAATTCGCCGAACAGGCGCTGATATTCGATTTTCGGGCAGCGGTCCTGAACGAAATACACCCCGCGCGCTTCGCACATCGTGCGGGCTTCGTCGCTTTGAACCCCGATCTGAAGCCAGACAACCTTGAGGTTCGGCAGTTTTTCCAGCCCCTCGGCCACGATGGGCGCGACATGTTCCGACCGGCGAAAGATGTCCAGCGTGTCGGTTTCGGCCGGGAGGTCGGCGACATGACCGATCACGGTCTCGCCGAACAAGGTCTGGCCTTCGATCCCCGGGTTCACGGGGATCACGCGCTTGCCTTTCAGGCCCAGATAGCGGGCCACGAAATAGCTGGGACGGACCGGGTTGGACGAGACTCCGACCACGGCGACGGTGTGCATGATGTTCAGGATGTCGCGCAGCGTCTTGTCGTCCATGGTGTCCCCTTTCGCCCTGCGCCTATCTGCCCCCATCGGCCCGCAAAGGGCAAGCACAAGAAAAAGCGCCCGTGTCGACAAGGACCGGGCGCAGTTGGGAACGAGGGACAGTGGAGGAAACGAGAGGTTCCGCTCAGCGCTTCATCAAAAGAGATAGGGCATCGTCCCCGCGTTTAAAGAGGGCGGTCGCGGTTTCGTGAACTCAATGCCCGATAGTCGCCGCATACAGCGAAACCGCTGCCGCGTTGGACACGTTCAGCGAACCGAATTCGGCAGCGAAGGGAATGCGCACCAGATGGTCGCAGGTTTCCCGCGTCTTTTCGCGCAGGCCCGGCCCTTCGGCCCCCATGACCAGCGCGACAGGCCGCTTGCCTGCTTGTGCGACCCCTTCGGCGACCGTCATCGCCGCCTCGCCATCGAGACCCAGCAGCACAAAGCCCATCCGGCGCAGCTCTTCCATCGCGTCGGCAAGGTTGGTCACGCGCAGGTAGGGCTGACGTTCCAGCGCACCCGACGCCGTCTTGGCCAGCGCGCCGGTCTCAGGGGCGGAATGGTGCCTTGGGGCGATCACGGCGCGCGCTCCGAACACCTCGGCCGACCGCAAGATCGCGCCCACGTTATGCGGGTCGGTCACGCGGTCCAGCAGCACCACCAGCGGTGCCCCCTTGCCCGAAATGCACACATCCTCGAAGCGCCCCCAATCCAGCGGCTTGACCTCGAGCGCGGCCCCCTGATGCACCGAATCCTCGGCGATTGGGGCCGAAAACTTGCGCGCGTCCTGAAGTTCGGGTTCAACCCCAGAGGCGGCGATCGCCTCGGCCAGCTTGTCGGCGGCGTTCTTCGTCACCAGCAGACGCAGCTTGACGCGGGCGGGATTCATCAAGGCATCACGCACCGCATGCAGGCCGAACAGCCAGACGGTTTCATTCGCGGCAGCGCGCTTGGCACGTTCCTTGTCGACGACCCACGTGGGCTTTTTCATCTGGTCTTCCCCGGTTTTCGGGCGCGACAATGCGCTGTCGACGGCGCAGGCGCAAGGTCAGTCCTCGAAATCCGAACCCTCGGCGCGCAGGATCTCCTTGATCTCGCGCAGGTGGTTGTCGGCGAATCCGGGATAGGATTCCCATTCCTGCGCAGTCTTTTCGGCGATGGCGTCGGGCAGGACACGCAGCGGACGCCCGGTCTGCAACGCACGGATATAGGTCTCGGCCGCGCGTTCGAAGTAATAGAGCCGGTTGAACGTTTCTGCCACGGTCGGGCCGATCACCAGCACCCCGTGATTGCCCATGATCATCGTGTGCACCTTGGGATCGGCCAGCAGCGCCGCGCAGCGCGCGCCTTCCTCTTCGAAAGCCATGCCGCCAAAATGGTCATCCACAACCTGCCGCCCATGGAACATTGCGCTGTTCTGATCGATCGCGGGCAGATGCGAATCGGCAAGGCTTGCCAGAACAGTCGCGTGGATCGAATGCACATGCATGACGCAGCGCGCATGGCGGCATGCCCGGTGAATTCCCCCGTGCAGGCCCCACGCGGTGGGATCGGGGGCATCGGGCCGCTGCATCGTCGTAGGATCGTCTGCATCGAGTTCGAGAAGATCGCTGGCCCGGATGCGCGAGAAATGCCGACCATTCGGATTGATCAGAAAGCGGCGGCCACTGTCGTCGAGCGCCAGCGAAAAGTGGTTCGCGACCGATTCGTGCATGTTCAGCCGGGCGGTCCAGCGAAAGGCAGCAGCCAGATCACTGCGCGACACGGCAATGGAATTCTGCACCCTGATCCCCTGTCTTGATTCGACCCAAGGTTATCCTGCCGCAATTCCCCGCCGGCGCCATGAAAAAGCGGGGGCTGGCCCGCAACTTGGGGCCTTGACGCCCTCCGCCCGCGCCTGTATCCCGCGTCCAGCGTCGGGCGACGAGCTGCAAGGTGCGGCAGCGGACTGTAACTCCGCCGGGGAGACCCACGCCTGGTTCGATTCCAGGGTCGCCCACCATTCTCCCCCCATTCCGTGCTTTGTGCCGATGTCCGACCGATGTGGGGCATGGTGGCCTTTCGAACAGAAAGAAACCGCGCTAAGGTGTCGGCGTGGTTTCCTGCTTCGGCTAAAGGTTTGATATGGCAGTCTTCAGTCAGACAACCCTGCGTGTCCACCCCGGGCAGCGCGATGCCGCCCTTGATGCGGTTCGCGGCGAACGGATGTTCGAGACGTGCGCAAATGCGATCCCCGGTTTCATCCACGGATCGCTGCTGGCATCGCGTGCCGATGCCGATGCGCTGTGCCTGATCGCCGAATGGGCCGACGAGGCATCGTTCCGCGAGTGGCTTTCCCACCCGCTGCGCGCCGCGCAAGAGGAACGGCTTGCCCCGTTCTATGCCGACACGCCTGCGTTCGTGCTGTTCGACTGCATCGACTGACCGCGCAACGCGCGCTGTCGCAAGGCTCCGGCAACCGTGGTTGGCCGATTCTGGTGCCGATTCATCGGACGAGGAGCCCATCATGACCGGCGATTCCCCCCGCCTTTCGCTGCCTTACGTGGCCGAAGCACAGGCCCAGAAACATGTCACCGTCAACGAAGCCTTTCAGCGGTTGGACGTGTTGGCCCAGTTGACTGTCGAGGCTTTCGAAGCCGAAACACCACCGCTGACGGCCCTTGACGGGCAAACCTGGGCCTTGGGCGCGACGCCGACCGGCGATTGGTCCGGGCAGGATGGCGCGCTGGCTGTCTGGGCCAATGGCGGATGGCTCTTCGTCAATCCTGTTGCCGGGTGGATCGCGGTCAGCGAGACCGAAATCCGTGTGTGGTCCGGCGCAGCCTGGGTTGCCCCGGACTTACCCGATCTTTCGAACCTGTCCGGGATCGGGGTGAACACGACCTATGACGGCATCAACCGGCTCAGCGTGGCGTCGGCAGCCACCTTGCTGTCGCATGACGGGGCGGGCCACCAGCTGAAGATCAACAAGAATGCCGGCACCGACACCGCCAGCCTGCTGTTCCAGACAGGATGGGCCGGGCAGGCCGAAATGGGCACCATCGGCAGCAACGCGTTTTCCATCAAGGTCAGCGACATGACGACCTGGCGCACAGCGCTGAGCGTCGATCCGGGGTCGGGGGCGGTGACACTGCCAAACGGACTTTCTGTCGGCGGCGGAACGCTGGCCTTGGGCGACTATGGCGCAGGGACGCGGCAGGACGCGCAGACCGGGCTGAACACGCAGTTTCTTCTGGGGGTCGATGCGTCGGGTGCCGTGACCGAGGTTTCCCCGTTCGGCGCCCCGCTGACCGAAGCCGCCGAGGCAACCGAAGGCGCGACGATCGACCTTTCCAAGTTACAAGGTTTCGTGCGGCTTGTGTCGACCGCCCCGTCGGCCGGCTACGTGCTGCCTGCAGGGTCTGTGGGGCAACAGATCACGCTGATCGGGGCGCAGGTTTCGGACACGCAAACGCATACCATAACCGCAGCGCCCGGCGTTGTCGTGCTGCACGATCCTTCGCAGGCGCCGACCACCAGCGCACCTTCGGCCACGCTGCGCAATGGTGAGGCGCTGACATTGGCCTGGCGCGACACTGCGAATGCCTGGATCGTCACCGGTCGATCCGCGCGCCCCGATGCGCTGACCGATTCGCTTGCGGCCTTGTCCGACCTCACCGGCGTCGCGGATCGCATCCCCTATTTCACCGGGGCGGCAACGATGGACTTGGCGCCCGTCACCGGCTTTGCCCGCAGCCTGCTGGATGACGCCAATGCCGCGGCCGCGCGCGCGACGCTGGGCATGGGGGCGTTGGGGTTCAACGGCGGCAATGTCGGGATCGGCACCGCAAACCCGCCCTACAAGCTCGTGATCTCGAACAGCGGGGCGAGCGGGATCGAATATGGGCCGGGCTATTCCGGGACCTCCAACCTGATCCAGCATTACAACCGCTCGGGTGGGGCATATTGCGACGCGGTCAACGATGCGGCGCAGCACCGGTTCAACATCGCCGGGGCTGAAAAGGCGCGCATCGACACGGGCGGCAACCTGTTGGTCGGAAAAACAGCCCCGACGAACGCCGGAAACGGGTTCTTTGCCCTGCCCGCAGGGGTTGGCGGGTTCACGACAACCGATGCCTATGCCCTGATCCTGCGCCGCGATGGCTCGGACGGGGTGATCCAGTATTTCTCGAATGACGGAACGCTGGTCGGCAACATCTCGGTCTCGGGCTCGTCGACGTCCTACAACACCTCGTCCGATTATCGACTGAAGGAAGACGTGCGCCCGGTCGAAGGCGCCGCCCAGCGCGTTCTCGCCCTTGCGCCGGTGAATTTCGCGTGGCGCGCGGGCGGCGACAGGGTCGATGGGTTCATCGCGCACGAGGTTCAAGCCGTCGTTCCGGCCGCCGTCATGGGCGCAAAGGACGCCATGCAGACCGAGGATTACGAGGTCGCGCCCGCCGAGTTCGATGCAGACGGCAACCAGATCGCCCCGGCCGTGATCGGCACCCGCGAGGTGCCCGTCTATCAAAGCATCGACCACAGCAAGCTGATCCCGGTGCTTACCGCCGCCCTGCAAGAGGCGCTCAGGCGGATCGAGGTGCTGGAAGCGTCGCACATCTGATCCCGCGACGCTTTTCTTCAGGGGTCCGATGCGTCAGGATAGCGCAAAGCATCGGACCCCGGGATGATCGACAAACTGGAAATGCTGATCGCCCTGGCGCGCGAAAGACATTTCGGCCGCGCAGCCGAGGCCTGCCATGTCACGCAGCCAACGCTGTCGTCGGCGATCAAGACACTGGAAGAAAGTCTGGGCGTACAACTGGTGGTGCGCGGCGCGCGGTTTGTCGGGCTGACCCCCGAAGGCGACCGCGTGCTGGCACGGGCCAAGGCGATCGTCGCCGAGTCGCGCGCGATGAAAACCGATGTCGCGATCGCTCGCGAGGGGCTGACCGGCACTCTCAGGATCGGGGTGATCCCCACCGCGCTGACCGCCGTTCACGAATACACCCGACCTTTCCTGTCGCAAAATCCGGGTGTGCGGTTGCGTATCCTGTCGCTGACCAGCAACGAAATTCTGGAACGACTGTCGGAATTCGATCTGGACGCCGGCCTGAGCTATGCCGAAGCCGACCTTCAGGCCGACAGGCTGACGGGTTTTCAGACCGTCGCCCTTTATGATGAAAGCTATGCGCTGGTCACTCATGCCGGACAGGCGCGCGAAACAGCCGCGTGGGCGGACCTTGCGACGCTGCCGCTGGGACTGCTGACGCCGGACATGCAGAACCGCCGCATCCTTGATCGGCATCTGGCACGCGCCGGGGTCACGGTTGCGCCTCGGCTCGAATCGAACTCCACCGTCGCCTTGGTCAGCCATGTCGAGGACGGAACCGTCGCGACTGTGTTGCCCATGCACGCCGCCAGTTACTTTGCTGAACGGCGCGACTCGTGTCGCTTTCATCCTGCCGCCGGTCGGGCGGCGCACACTCCTCCTCGACGCTTTCGTGCAGTCTCTGGCGTGACTAGATCGATAGAGATTCTCTATCAATCAACGGAAATTGCAATTTGATCGGCAATCGATCCGGGCGTATCCGGAAGTCGCTGATCGGAGGAACGCCATGACTGCAACCGCGACCCTGGGGGATGCCGCCCGGCAAACCCTGAACGAGATCCTCAGTGACCATCGCGGGATGGAAGGGGCCTTGCTGCCCATCCTGCACGCTGTTCAGGGGGCTTTTGGCCACGTGCCCGCCGACGCCCTGCCGATCATCGCCAAGGATCAGGGCATCACCCGCGCCGAGGCGCATGGCGTGATGTCGTTCTATCACGACTTTCGTGAGAACCCCGCTGGCCGCACCGTGCTGAAACTCTGCCGGGCCGAGGCCTGTCAGGCGCAGGGTTCCGACACGCTGGCCGATGCGATGCGCGAAAAGCTGGGGCTGGACTGGCACGAGACATCGAAAGACGGCGCCGTAACGCTGGAACCCGTGTTCTGTCTGGGCCTGTGCGCCTGTGGCCCCGCCGCGATGGTGGGCGACAAACTGGTGGGCCGTGCCGATCTGGCCAAACTCGACAAACTGCTGGCGGAGTCGCGCTGATGAAGGTTTACGTCCCCCTCGATACCGCCGCCGTCGCGCTGGGTGCCGATGATGTCGCCGCCGCCTTTGCCGCTGCGGGCGCAACCGTCATCCGCAACGGCTCGCGCGGGATGGTCTGGCTGGAACCGATGGCCGAGGTTGAAATCGACGGCGTTCGCCATGGCTTTGGCCCTGTTGACGCCGACGACGTGCCCGCGATCATGGCGGGCACCAGCGCCAAGGCACTGGGCCCGGTTGACGATCTGCCCTGGATGAAAGCCCAAACCCGTCTGACCTTCGCCCGCGTCGGCGTCATCGACCCGCTGTCGATGGCCGATTACCGCGCGCATGGCGGATTGATCGGCCTGCAAAAGGCACTGGGCATGGACAAGGCCGCGATCGTGGCCGAGGTGACCGACTCGGGCCTCAGGGGCCGGGGCGGTGCGGGCTTCCCGACGGGCATCAAGTGGAAGACCGTCAGCGAGGCACAGGCCGACCGCAAATACATCGTCTGCAACGCCGACGAGGGCGACAGCGCCACCTTCGCCGACCGCATGCTGATGGAGGGCGATCCCTTCACCCTGATCGAGGGCATGGTGATCGCAGGGCTGGCCACCGGGGCGACCAAGGGCTTTGTCTATATCCGCAGCGAATACCCCATCGCGATCCGCATCATGCAGGACGCGGTCAAGATCGCGCGGGCCGAAGGGCTGCTGGGCCCGTCCATCATGGGCTCGGACCACGCGTTCGACATGGAAATCCGCGTCGGCGCGGGGGCCTATGTCTGCGGCGAGGAAACCAGCCTGCTGAACTCGCTGGAGGGCAAGCGCGGCATCGTGCGCGCCAAGCCGCCGCTGCCCGCGCTGCAAGGCTTCATGGGCAAGCCGACGGTGGTGAACAACGTGCTGTCGCTGGCCACCGTTCCGGTGATCTTTGAAAAAGGCGCGGCCTATTACCGCGATTTCGGCCTTGGCCGCTCGCGCGGGACGATCCCGCTGCAAATCGCGGGCAACGTCAAGCATGGCGGGTTGTACGAGGTCGCCTTTGGCCTGACGCTGGGCCAGATCGTGGATGAAATCGCAGGCGGCACCGCCAGCGGACGCCCTGTCAAAGCGGTGCAGGTGGGTGGCCCCTTGGGCGCTTATTTTCCTCGCGCGCTGTTCGATACGCCCTTTGGCTATGAAGAATTCGCGGGCAAGGACGGGCTGATCGGCCACGCTGGCCTGACGGTGTTCGACGATCAGGCCGACATGCTGAAACTGGCCCGTTTCGCGATGGAATTCTGCGCCATCGAATCGTGCGGCAAATGCACGCCCTGCCGCATCGGTGCGGTGCGCGGTGTCGAAACGCTGGACCGTGTGGCCGCAGGCGACCCCGTGGCGCTGTCGTTGATCGAGGACCTTTGCAACACGATGAAGGCCGGGTCGCTGTGCGCGCTGGGGGGCTTTACGCCTTATCCGGTGATGTCGGCGCTCACGCATTTCCCCGATGACTTCGCGACCGCGAAAGAGGCCGCCGAATGACCCGCCACGAAGATCTTGTGACCTGGCTGGTGACCGAAATGGTCCTGAGCCGCCGCCCGCAAACCCCCGCCACCCCGCACCGGGAGACCGCGAAATGAAAGACTTCATCATCCCTTGGGACGACCGCGACTATGGCACCCCCGCCTCGCGCGTGAAGACCATGGTCACGCTGACCATCGACGGGTTCGAGGTCACGGTGCCTGAGGGCACGTCGATCATGCGCGCTGCGGCGGAAATCGGCATCTCGGTGCCCAAGCTCTGCGCGACCGACTCGGTCGATGCGTTCGGTTCGTGCCGCCTGTGCCTTGTGCAGATCGAGGGGCGCAACGGCACCCCCGCAAGCTGCACTACGCCGGTTGCACCCGGCCTCAAGGTGCACACCCAGACCGAGACGCTCAAGCGTCTTCGCAAGGGTGTGATGGAACTCTATATCAGCGACCACCCGCTGGATTGCCTGACCTGCGCCGCCAATGGCGATTGTGAATTGCAAGACATGGCCGGTGCGGTGGGCCTGCGCGATGTGCGCTATACCGAAGGCACCAACCATTTCACCCCCCGCCAGAACGGCGAGGCGAACCCGCAATATTTGGCGAAGGATCAGTCGAACCCGTATTTCGACTATGACCCGTCGAAATGCATCGTGTGCAGCCGCTGCGTGCGCGCCTGTGAAGAGGTGCAAGGCACCTTCGCGCTGACCATTCAGGGCCGGGGTTTTGACAGCCGCGTTTCGGCGGGCGGCAAGAACGATACGTTCCTGACATCCGATTGCGTGTCGTGCGGCGCCTGCGTGCAAGCCTGTCCCACCGGCACCTTGATCGAGAAATCGGTCGTGGAAATCGGCACGCCCGAACGCTCGGTCGTGACGACCTGCGCCTATTGCGGCGTTGGCTGTTCGTTCAAGGCGGAAATGCGCGGCGACGAATTGGTGCGCATGGTGCCGCATAAATCCGGCGAGGCGAACCGGGGCCATAGCTGCGTCAAGGGCCGCTTTGCTTGGGGCTATGCCAACCACAAGGATCGCATCCTGAACCCGATGATCCGCGACAAGATCACCGACCCGTGGCGCGAAGTCTCGTGGGACGAGGCGATGTCCTTCGCCGCGACCCGCATGAAGGGCCTGATCGACAAGCACGGGCGTCAGTCAGTGGGGGTGATTACCTCCAGCCGCTGCACGAACGAAGAAACCTATCTCGTGCAGAAACTGACGCGCGCGGTGTTCATGAACAACAACACCGACACCTGCGCCCGCGTCTGCCATTCGCCCACGGGCTATGGCTTGGGCCAGACCTATGGCACCTCGGCGGGCACGCAGAACTTTGACAGCGTCGAGCAATCCGACGTGATCATGGTCATCGGTGCCAACCCCCATGCCGCGCACCCGGTCTTTGCCAGCCGGATGAAAAAGCGCATCCGTCAGGGCGCCAAGCTGATCGTGATCGACCCGCGCCGCACCGAAACGGTCGAAGCGCCGCACGCGGGTGCCACGCATCACCTGCCGCTGAAACCCGGCACGAACGTCGCCATCGTCACAGCGCTGGCGCATGTCATCGTGACCGAGGGCCTGATGGACGAGGCCTTTATCCGCGAGCGTTGCGACTGGGACGAGTTCCAAGACTATGCCGAATTCGTCGCCGACCCCAAACACTCGCCCGAGGCGATTGCCGAATACACCGGCGTCGACGCGCAAACCGTGCGCGAAGCCGCGCGGCTGTATGCCACCGGCGGCAATGCGGCGATCTATTACGGGCTGGGCGTGACCGAGCATTCGCAGGGTTCGACCACCGTCATCGGCATCGCCAACCTTGCGATGCTGACCGGCAACATCGGTCGCCCCGGCGTCGGCGTGAACCCGCTGCGCGGGCAGAACAACGTGCAGGGCTCGTGCGATATGGGGTCGTTCCCGCATGAACTGCCGGGCTATCGCCACGTCAAGAACGACGATGTGCGCGCGCTGTTCGAAGGCGCCTGGGGCGTGCAGATCGACAACGAACCCGGTCTGCGCATTCCGAACATGCTGGACGCGGCGGTCGAAGGCACGTTCAAGGGGCTTTACTGCCAGGGCGAGGACATCCTGCAATCGGACCCGGACACCAAGCATGTCGCCGCTGGTCTGGCCGCGATGGAATGCGTGATCGTCCACGACCTGTTCCTGAACGAAACCGCGAACTATGCGCATGTGTTCTTCCCCGGCTCGACCTTCCTTGAAAAGGACGGCACCTTCACCAACGCCGAACGCCGCATCAACCGCGTGCGCAAGGTGATGGCACCGAAGAACGGCTATGCCGACTGGGAAGTCACGCAGATGTTCGCCAATGCCATGGGCGCGAACTGGACCTACACACACCCGTCGCAGATCATGGACGAAATCGCCATGCTGACGCCGGGCTTTGCCAATGTCAGCTATGACATGCTGGAAAAGCGTGGTTCCGTGCAATGGCCCTGCAACGACAACGCGCCCGATGGTTCGCCCATCATGCATGTCAACGGGTTCGTGCGGGGCAAGGGCAAGTTCATCCGCACCGAATACGTGGCCACCGACGAAAAGACCGGCCCGCGCTTCCCGCTGCTGCTGACGACCGGGCGCATCCTGTCGCAGTATAACGTGGGCGCGCAGACGCGGCGCACGGCGAACGTGGTCTGGCACGATCAGGACGTGCTGGAAATCCACCCCCACGACGCCGAGAACCGGGGCATCCGCGAGGGGGACTTTGTGCGCCTCGCCAGCCGGTCGGGGGAAACCACCCTGCGCGCGACGATCACCGACAAGGTGTCGCCCGGCGTGGTTTACACGACCTTCCACCACCCCGATACGCAGGCCAACGTCGTGACTACCGACTTCTCGGACTGGGCAACCAACTGCCCGGAATACAAGGTCACGGCGGTGCAGGTGTCGCCCTCGAACGGGCCGTCGCAATGGCAGGAAGACTATGCCGCGCAGGCCGAACAAGCCCGCCGCATCCTGCCTGCGGCCGAGTGAGGCCCAAGATGGTACAAGGGGCACGCGCCCTTCCCCGCCTGTCGTTCGGCGCGCAGATCGCGCCGGGCGAACGCGTCTTGCCCGAGGAGGTCGGCATCGCGCTGACCTTCAACGGATCGACGCAGGCGGTGATGATGGCGACGCCCGACCATCTGGCCGACTTCGCCCGTGGCTTTGCTCTGACCGAGGGGCTGGCAACCCCCGACGAGATCGAAAGCATCGAGGTCGTCGAGACCCCGCGCGGCCTTGATGTGCAGGTCTGGGTGTCGGAACCCGCCGCCGCCCGGTTGGGCGAACGGCGGCGCGTGATGGCCGGGCCGGTCGGCTGCGGCCTGTGCGGGATCGACAGTCTCGAACAAGCGCTGCGCGATATCGCGCCGATCGCACAGGGCAGCTTCCGGCTTGCCCCGTCACAGATCATGGCGGCGGTGTCAGCCCTGCCGGGCCAGCAGGCGCTGCACGACGCCACGCGCGCCGCGCATTGCGCCGCACTGTGGGACGGCACGCGTATCCGTGCGGCGCGCGAAGATGTCGGGCGGCACAACGCGCTGGACAAGTTGGCAGGCACACTCGCCGGGACCAACGCCAGCGGGGCGGTTGTGCTGACATCGCGCGTGTCCACCGATCTGGTGCAGAAAGTCGCCGCGATGGGGCAACCGATGATCATTGCGGTGTCCTCGCCAACGGCCGAGGCTGTCGACTTGGCCGAACGCCTGCACATTACCCTGATCGCCCAGGCCCGCCCCGAGAGGTTCGAGGCCTTTACCCACACCGACCGAATCACCACCGAGGCCGAACATGTCCGCTGAAAAGATCGTGCGCATGGCGAACCAGATCGCCACCTTCATGGAATCCAAACCCCATGCCGAGGGCGTTGCGGGCTGCGCATCGCATATCAACGATTTCTGGGAGCCGCGGATGCGGGCGCAGTTGTTCGCCATCCTCGATGCCGGGGGCGACGGGCTGCGGCCGCTTGTGATTGACGCAGCCGCATCGATCCGGCGGCCGGCGGTGTAAGGGGGGCTGTCTGCCCCCCTCTGCCCTTCGGGCATTCACCCCCCCGAGGATATTTTCCGAGCAAAGAGGCCGCGTTCAGGCCAAGAGCAGGGCTGTGATCGCCGCCAGATGATCGCCCAGCGCCAGACCGCGACTCTCCATGTTCAGGCGCACGACCGGTTCCGTGTTCGACGAGCGCAGGTTGAAGCGCCAGTCGCCCATGTCCAGCGAAATGCCGTCGGTTTCGTCAATGCCCCTTGCCTGTGCTTCATAGGCCGCGCGCACCCGGGCGATGGCGGCCTTGGGATCGGCGGGATGGAAATTGATCTCGCCCGAGGACGGGAAGGCCGATTTGCGCGCGGCGACGAGGTCATGCAGCGCGCCCTTGCGGCTGATCAGTTCCACGAGCACCAGCCACGGGATCATGCCGCTGTCGCAATGCACGAAATCGCGGAAATAATGGTGCGCCGACATCTCGCCGCCGTAAACCGCCCCGTGGTCGCGCATGAACTGCTTGATGAAAGCATGCCCCGTGCGCGCCTGCACCGGCGTGCCGCCCGCGCGGGTCACGACGTCGATGGTGTTCCAGATGACGCGCGGGTCGTGGATGATGCGGGCACCCGGTTCCTTGGCCAGAAACACCTCGGCCAGAAGGCCCACGATGTATTCGCCGTCGATGAAAGCGCCGGTGTGATCGAAGAAGAAACAGCGGTCGAAGTCGCCATCCCACGCAACGCCCAGATCAGCCGCTTCGGCGATCACGCGGTCGGCGGTGGCAGGGCGGTTTTCGGGCAGGAGAGGGTTGGGAATACCGTGCGGAAAGCTGCCATCGGGCGTATGATGCTGGCGCACGAAGGTCAGCGGCGCACCCCGGGCAGCGAGAGCGGCGGCGATCGCGTCGAACGTCGGGCCAGCCGCACCGTTGCCGGCGTTCACGACAACTTTCAACGGGCGCAGCGCCGACACGTCGACGAACGAAAGAACCCGTTCAACATAGGCGGCGCGCGCCTCGGTGGCGACATCGCGGTGGGTTCCGCCCGCGACGGGGTCGCCGAAATCGTCGGCCTCGGCCAGTTCCCTGACGCGCGCGAGCCCGGTCGCGGCATCCAGTGGCGCGGATCCCGCGCGCACCATCTTCATACCGTTGTAGTCGATGGGATTATGCGAAGCCGTCACGCAGATCCCGCCATCGGCGCCAAAATGCGTGGTGGCAAAATACATCTCTTCGGTGCCCGAAAGCCCGAGGTCGAGGACTTCGCATCCCTCGTCGACCAGCGCCTGCGCCACGGCCTCGGCCAGTGCGACCGAGGAGGCGCGGATATCGCGACCCAGAACCACCTTTCGCGCGCCCAGCGCCCGTGCGAAGCCGCGCCCGATGCGGCGGGCAATGGCGGCGTCCAGATCGATACCCAGTCGGCCCCGGATGTCGTAGGTCTTGAAACAGGTCAGTGAAGTCATGCGCAGCGCCCCGGAACCAAACTGCCCCACGCATAGCGTCAAATGCCCCCGGACGCCAGCGCAAGCACCGCCTGCGACGCATCGGATGGGACTCGGGCCGGGAAATCGGGGGCGAGCCCCAAGGCGGGAAAGGCGTTGACAAGTCGCGGCAGGATCGCGACGATTTGATCAAATAACAGCAGGGTTTCCATGCCCCCCGAAGACCCCCGATTTCCCGCCCTGATCGAAGCCTGGCGCAGCGATGGCCAGCCCGGGCTGTCGGACACCGCCGCCGGCCTCGTCGTGATCTGCGAACACGCCTCGAACAGGATGACAGACGACCCTGCCCTTGGCGGCGACCTTGGGATCAGTGCGCAAACGCGCGCCTCGCATGCGGCATGGGACATTGGCGCGTTGGGTGTCGCGCGGGGTCTGGCTGCACGGATGGCCTTTGCGGCGGTCGGGGCGGTGCTGGTGCATGCGCCCCTGTCGCGACTGGTCTATGACCTCAACCGCGCGCCCGACCACCCCGGTGCGATGCCGGAACGATCTGAAATCCATGACATCCCGGGCAACATCGGACTGACCCCGGCGCAGCGCCTTGCCCGGACACAGGCCGTGTGCTTGCCGTTCCATGCAGGCCTCTCGGCTGTGATCGCGCGGCAAGTGGCGCTGGGCCGGCGGCCCGTGTTGATCGCGGTGCATTCCTTTACACCGGTGTACATGGGCACGCGCCGCGCGGTCGAATTCGGGGTGATCCACGACGATCATCGTGACCTCAGCCTCGCGGTGATCGAGGCCGCGACAGGGTGTGGTTTGGACACACGACTGAACGAACCCTACTCGGCACAAGGCGATGTCACGCACACGATCCGGCTGCATGCAGGACCCTTGCGGCTGCGCAACACGATGCTCGAAATCCGGAACGACCTCATCACAACGCCAGAGGCGCAGGACGCCATGGCGGAACGGCTGGCACCGCTGCTTGTGCAGGCTATCGCGGCGACAGGGGGTTTCTGACGCCGACTACCCGAAAGGAATGCTGGAATGACAGGACTTCTGACGCTCGATTCCCTGCGCGCCGCTTTCGAAGCAGGCGAGATCGACACAGTCGTTGTCGCCGCGATCGACATGCAAGGCCGCCTGATGGGAAAGCGGTTTCACGCCGCGCATTTCCTGAACGGTGGATACGAGGAAACGCATTGCTGCAACTATCTTCTGACCGTCGACATGGAGATGAACACCGTTCCCGGCTATGATTCTGCCAGTTGGGAAAAGGGTTACGGCGACTATGTGGTGAAACCCGATCTGGCCACCTTGCGCCGCACCCCATGGCTGGAAGGAACCGCGCTGGTGCTGGCCGATCTGCTGGACCACCACACCCACAAGGAAGTGCCGCAATCCCCCCGCGCGATGCTCAAACGCCAGATCGCCCGCGCCCGCGCGATGGGATTCGAGGCGATGATGGCGACCGAACTGGAGTTCTTTGTTTTCGATGCCAGTTACGAACAGATCCGCGACAAGGGGTGCGAACACTTGCCGCCGATCTCGTCCTATAACGAGGACTACCACATCTTTCAGACGACCAAGGAAGAGCCCCTGATGCGCGCGCTGCGCAACGGTCTATATGGCGCCGGCATCGCGGTCGAGAACACGAAAGGCGAAGCCGACGCCGGGCAAGCCGAGGTCAACGTGCGCTATGCCGATGCCCTGACGACGGCGGATCAACATGCGATCATCAAGACCGCGACCAAGGAAATCGCCCATGCGCAGGGCAAGTCGGTGACCTTCATGGCCAAATACGACACCGACAAGGCCGGGTCGTCCAGCCATGTGCACCAGTCGCTCTGGACAGGGGGCACAGCGGCCTTTTTCGACCCGACCGACAGCAAGGGCATGTCAGCAGTGATGAAGCAGTTTCTGGCCGGGCAACTGGCCCATGCGCGCGAAATCACGTTGTTCCTTGCGCCCTATGTGAACAGCTACAAGCGGTTTTGCGTGGGCATGTTCGCGCCGACGAAGGCCGTGTGGTCTGCCGACAACCGCACGGCGGGATTCCGGGTGTGTGGCGAAGGGACGAAGGCCGTGCGCGTCGAATGTCGTATCGGCGGGGCCGATCTGAACCCCTATACCGCCTGCGCGGCACTGCTGGCGGCGGGGCTGGACGGCATCGACAAGGGGATGGAACTGGAGCCCGAGATGACCGGCGACATGTATGCCGCCCAAGGGGTGCGAGAGATCCCCAAGACGCTGCGCGAGGCGGCGGATCTTGCCGCCGGGTCGGACTGGCTGGCGCAGGCACTGGGGCCTGAGGTCGTCGCGCATTATGTCCACGCCGCGCGCTGGGAAATCGCAGAAACCGACCGCGTCGTGACAGACTGGGAACGCAAGCGCGGGCTGGAACGCGCGTGAATCACAACAAAGGAAAGCGATGATGCAGGCGAACTGGTCCTACCCCACGGCGGTGAAATTCGGCGCTGGCCGGATTTCGGAACTGGCCGACCATTGCCGCGCGGCCGGCCTTTCGCGGCCGCTGCTGGTCACCGACAAGGCGTTGGCTGCCTTGCCGATAACGGCAGGCGCACTGGCGGTGCTGCAGGCGGCGGGACTGGGCAGCGCCATCTTCGCCGAGGTCGACGCCAACCCCACCGAGGCCAACATGCAAGCGGGGATCGAGGCGTTCCGTGCGGGCGGTCATGACGGCGTCGTTGCCTTCGGCGGCGGATCGGCACTGGACCTCGGCAAGATGATCGCCCTGATGGCCGGTCAGCGCGATGACCTGTCGGTCTGGGACCTTGAGGATGTCGACGACTGGTGGACCCGCGCCGATGCCTCGAAAATCGCCCAGGTCATTGCCGTGCCCACGACGGCGGGGACCGGCAGCGAGGTTGGGCGCGCGGGGATCCTGACGAACACGAAAACGCACCGCAAGAAGATCATCTTTCATCCCGGCCTGATGCCAAAGGTGGTGATCGCCGACCCGGAACTGACAGTCGGAATGCCGCGGTTCATCACCGCGGGCACCGGCATGGATGCGCTGGCGCACTGCCTTGAGGCCTATTGCAGCCCGCATTTCCACCCGATGTCGCAAGGTATCGCGCTGGAGGGGATGCGGCTGGTGCTGGAAAATCTGGAGCGGGTTTATGACGTGCCCGATGATATCGACGCGCGCGGCAAGATGATGGCGGCAGCCGCCATGGGGGCGGTGGCGTTCCAGAAGGGGCTGGGCGCGATCCATGCCCTCAGCCATCCGATCGGCGCGGTCTACAATACCCACCATGGCACGACGAACGCCTGCGTGATGCCCATGGTGCTGGATTTCAACCGCCCGGCAATCGAGGATCGTCTGGACCGTGCTGCGGCCTATCTGGGAATCGACGGCGGGTTCGACGGGTTCAAGGCCGAAATCCTTCGCCTGCGGGCCGCATTGTCGATCCCGGCGACGCTGAGCGCGATGGGTGTCGAACCCGCGCGGCTGGACGAGCTGACCGACATGGCGCTGGAAGACCCCAGTTGCGGCGGCAACCCGGTCGCGATGACCGTCGAGAACACGCGGACCCTGTTCGAGGCGTGCATGTAAAGCGGGAAAGGGGGGCTTTGCGCCCCCCTCTTCGCCTGCGGCGAATTCACCCCCCGCAGAGTATTTTCGACAAGATGAAAAGCGCGAGGTGGCGGGGCTACGGGGCGGCACGCGAAGTTCCCGGCAATGCAGCGTTTGGGCTTGCGCCGCGTGACCCGGTGGCTATAACCCGCCTCAATTTGCGCGCAGCCTTGGGGCGGCGCGATTACGCACGCACGGGGTCCGCTATGCCGAAAAGAACCGATATCAAATCCATCATGATCATCGGGGCTGGGCCCATCATCATCGGGCAGGCCTGCGAATTCGACTATTCGGGTGCCCAAGCCTGCAAGGCGCTGCGCGAGGAAGGATACCGGGTCATCCTCGTCAACTCGAACCCGGCGACGATCATGACCGATCCGGGCCTTGCCGACGCGACCTATATCGAGCCGATCACCCCCGAAGTCGTCGCCAAGATCATCGAACGCGAGCGCCCAGACGCCCTGCTGCCAACGATGGGCGGCCAGACTGGCCTGAACACCGCGCTGGCGCTGGCCGACATGGGGGTGCTGGACAAGTTCGGCGTGGAAATGATCGGCGCCAAGCGCGAGGCCATCGAAATGGCCGAGGACCGCAAGCTGTTCCGCGAAGCGATGGACCGTCTGGGCATCGAGAACCCGCGCGCCACCATCATCGCGGCGCCCAAGCTGCCGAACGGCAAATACGACATCAAGGCCGGTATCGCGCAGGCGATGGCCGAGCTGGACACCATCGGCCTGCCCGCGATCATCCGCCCGGCCTTTACGCTGGGCGGCACCGGGGGCGGCGTGGCCTATAACCGCGACGATTACGAGGCGATCTGCCGCTCAGGCCTCGAAGCCTCGCCCATGGCACAGATTCTTGTCGATGAATCGCTGCTGGGCTGGAAGGAATACGAGATGGAGGTCGTCCGCGACAAGGCGGACAACGCGATCATCATCTGTTCGATCGAGAACGTCGACCCCGTGGGGGTCCACACGGGCGACTCGATCACCGTGGCCCCGCGCTGACGCTGACTGACAAGGAATACCAGATCATGCGCAACGGCTCGATCGCCGTGCTGCGCGAGATCGGCGTGGAAACTGGCGGCTCGAACGTGCAATGGGCGATCAACCCGGCCGACGGCCGCATGGTCGTGATCGAGATGAACCCGCGCGTCTCGCGCTCGTCGGCGCTGGCGTCGAAGGCGACGGGTTTCCCGATTGCCAAGGTCGCGGCGAAGCTGGCCGTGGGCTATACGCTGGACGAACTGGACAACGACATCACCAAGGTGACGCCCGCGTCGTTCGAACCGACCATCGACTATGTCGTCACCAAGATCCCGCGTTTCGCGTTCGAGAAATTCCCCGGATCGAAAGCCGAGCTGACCACCGCGATGAAATCGGTGGGCGAAGCGATGGCCATTGGCCGCACGATCCACGAGTCGATGCAAAAGGCGCTGGCGTCGTTGGAAACCGGGTTGTCGGGCTTTGACGAAATCGCGATCCCCGGCGCGCCCGACAAGGCGGCGGTGATCAAGGCGATCTCAGGGCAGACCCCGGACCGCCTGCGCCTGATTGCCCAAGCGATGCGCCACGGGCTGACCGATGACGAGATCCAGCATGCGACCGCGTTCGATCCGTGGTTCCTGTCGCGCATCCGCGAGATCGTGGAGGCCGAGGAGAAAATCCGCGCCGAAGGGCTGCCGAGTGACACCGATGGCCTGCGCGCCGTCAAGATGATGGGCTTTACCGACGCGCGTTTGGCCAAGCTGACCGGCAAGGATGAGACCGCCGTGCGTCGCGCCCGTCGTGCCGCCGGTGTGACCGCTGTTTTCAAGCGCATTGACACCTGTGCCGCCGAGTTCGAGGCGCAGACGCCCTATATGTATTCGACCTACGAAGTCCCGGCGATGGGCGACGTGGAATGCGAGGCGCGCCCGTCGAACCGCAAGAAGGTCGTGATTCTGGGTGGCGGCCCGAACCGGATCGGTCAGGGGATCGAGTTCGATTATTGCTGCTGCCATGCCTGCTATGCGCTGACCGACGCGGGTTACGAGACCATCATGGTCAACTGCAACCCGGAAACCGTTTCAACCGACTATGATACCTCGGACCGGCTGTATTTCGAGCCGCTGACGCTGGAACATGTGCTGGAGATCCTGCGTGTCGAACAGGAAAACGGCACGTTGCACGGCGTGATCGTGCAGTTCGGTGGCCAGACCCCGCTGAAGCTGGCGAATGCGCTGGAGGCCGAAGGGATCCCGATCCTCGGCACCACGCCTGACGCGATCGACCTTGCCGAAGACCGCGAGCGCTTCCAGAAACTGCTGAACGATCTGGGGCTCAAGCAGCCGATCAACGGCATTGCGTCGTCGGATGAACAGGCCATCGCAATTGCCGAGAAAATCGGCTTCCCGCTGGTGATCCGCCCGTCCTATGTGCTGGGCGGTCGCGCGATGGAAATCGTGCGCGACATGGATCAACTGCGCCGCTACATCACCACCGCTGTGGACGTGTCGGGCAAGAACCCGGTGCTGCTGGACAGCTATCTTTCCGGCGCGATCGAAGTCGACGTTGACGCGCTGTGCGACGGCGAGTCGGTGCATGTCGCGGGCATCATGGAGCATATCGAGGAAGCTGGCGTCCACTCGGGCGACTCGGCCTGCTGCCTGCCGCCGCATTCGCTGGCCGATGAAACCGTCGCCGAACTCAAGCGCCAGGCCGTGCAGATGGCGCGGGCGCTGAAGGTTGTCGGGCTGATGAACGTGCAATTCGCCATCAAGAACGGCGAGATCTACGTGCTCGAGGTCAACCCGCGCGCGTCGCGCACCGTGCCCTTCGTCGCCAAGGCGACGGATTCGGCCATCGCGTCGATCGCCGCGCGTCTGATGGCGGGCGAAAAGCTGGGTGCCTTCCCGATGCGCGCGCCCTATCCCGAGGGCGTCGGTCCCGACACCGACCTGCCGCTGGCCGACCCGCTGACGCTGGCCGACCCGAAGACCCCGTGGTTCTCGGTCAAGGAGGCCGTGTTGCCCTTCGCCCGTTTCGCGGGCGTGGACACGTTGCTGGGGCCGGAAATGCGTTCGACCGGCGAAGTCATGGGCTGGGATCGCAGCTTTGCGCTGGCCTTCCTCAAGGCGCAGATGGGCGCGGGCACGCATTTGCCCGAAGAAGGCCGGGTGTTCGTTTCGGTGCGCGACGACGACAAGACGCCGGTGCTGGCGCAAGCTGTCCGTGACCTTGTGATCATGGGTTACGAACTGGTCGCGACCAGCGGCACGGCGAAGTGGCTGGACACCGAAGGCATCCCGACAACGGCGGTTTCCAAGGTCTACGAAGGCCGTCCGAACATCGTCGACCGCCTGAAGAACGGCGATATCGCGCTGGTCTTCAACACGACCGAAGGGGCGCAGGCCGTCGCTGACAGCCGCGACATCCGCCGTGTCGCGCTGATGGACAAGATCCCCTATTTCACCACCGCCGCCGGATCGATCGCCGCGGTCGCCGCGATGAAGTCGCGCCGCGAAGGGTATGGGGTGCGCACGCTGCAAGGCTGACGCGTCCGGATCTGCCAACCACGCGGCCCGGGCCTGTCCCGGGCCGTTTGTTTTGCCGCCCCCGGCGCGGGCCTGCCCCGCGTTTCCATTGACCGATGTGGTCAGTTGTCCTGACGCATGAGCTCGGTGATGAGGATGTCCAGCAAGTCTGGCCCGATCTCGGCGCGGGCCGCCTCGCGCAGCATCCGGCGCAGCGACAACAGCGCCTCGCCCGAGGTGAAGACCCCGTCAAATCCGCCCAGATTGGCGTGATCGAACAACATCTGCAGAAACACCGCGCGGATGCGCGCCTCGTCCGTCGACAGGCTGAAGTCGTTTTCCGGCCGCAGCACCAGCGCAAGGCCGATCACGACCATGGCATTCACCCGCCCTTCGCTGATGACGGGCACGACGAACTGGTTGGGCATGCGCACGGTGACACCATCGGCCGCGCTTTCCCCGGCCGATGGCGCCCCACCGGAATGCCCCTCTGCCGGCTGGCCACCGCCGGTGTGGGGATCGTCGGCATGGGCTGCAACAGTTTGGGGGCTGTGCGCGGGTTGCAAGAACCACCCTGCCCCGCCGCCCGCGGCGACACCCAGCATCAACAGAAGGATCGGCAGCAGTTTACGCATGGCCCTCTCCCTCAGAACGGCAGCACGAGATCGGTGATCTGCTGGCCATAGCGGGGCTGCTGCATCTGGGTGATCTGCCCCCGCCCGCCATAGCTGATCCGCGCGCCGGCAATCCGGTCATAGGCGATTTCGTTGCGCCGCGAGATATCTTCGGGCCGGATATAGCCATCGACCAGCAATTCGCGGAGTTCGTTGTTCACGCGGACCTCCTGACTGCCATTGATGCGCAATACCCCATTGGGCAGGCGTTCGATGACCGTCGTCGCGACCCGCAAGGTCAGCCGTTCGTTGCGGCTGACGGATCCGTTCCCCTGAAAGCTACTGGCCGAGGACATCGCCATCGCCTCACTCATCGACGCGCCCTCGGGCAGTTGCCTGTCGATCAATTGCGGGATGCCCAGCAGTTGCGGAACGCTCATGTCCTGCGATCCGGAGCGTCCGCGCTGCGTCGCGTTTGATATCTCGGCCCGATCGTTGATTTCGATGACGACGGTCAGGATATCGCCCGGCCCCTGTGCGCGCCGGTCGCCCAGCAAAGATCGCTGTCCCGCAGACCACAACGATGCGGTATCGGGCGGTGCGGCGCGTTCGGTCACCTCGGGCAGCGGGAGGGTATACATCGCGTGGTGCTGGAGTGTCGGCGCAAGCGGGGCGAAATCGGGAGGACTGCCGACCGACGCAAGATCGGCGCAGCCGGCAAGCAGGACAACGAGAAAGGCTGGGGGGCGCATGGAAGGTCCTTTCAAGGCGCAGACACAAGGCCCGGCCCAATGACGGTGGCGGCAATCGTCGTGCGAGATGCCGTGTTCATGACCCGCACTTCGTCGCCCGGGGCGGCACGGCCAAGCGCGCGCCCCTCGGTGCGGATCTCAAGCCCGCCGCGGCGGAACACGACGGTGACAAGGTCGTTTCGCTGGATCGCGGCCGGCTCGGACAGGTTCGCGGCGCGGATCGGCCGCCCGGCATACAGTGTCACGCGGGCCTCGCGCCCGATCGCGTCGCGCGGATCCGCGATCCCGCCGACAACAGACGCCGCAGGGTGGACGACGACATCCCCCTCGGCGATCAGTGTCCCCGCGCGCAGCGTGCGGGTGGCAAGGACGGTATCCGCCAAGGCAGGCGCAGAGAGCAGCGCAAGGATCAGAACAAAGCGCATCACCGCACCTGCGAGGTGGCCGCCAGCATCTGGTCGGCGGCGGTGATGACCTTGGCATTCAGTTCATACCCACGCTGCGCCTTGATCATCTCGGTCAGTTCGCGCACCGGATCGACCGAGCTTTCTTCGAGATACCCTTGCCGCAGCGTGCCCATCCCGTCTTCCCCCGGGGCCGAAACCAGCGGCGGGCCCGATGCCTCGGTCTCGACGAAGAGGTTCGACCCGATCGCCTCGAGACCGCGCTCATTCGTAAAGCCGGCAAGCGACAACTGACCCAGACGCTCAGGCTCGGTTCGGTCCGAGAAATAGGCCCAGACCTCGCCTTGGGCATTGATGGAAATCTGGGTCACATCCGCCGGGATCGTCAGGCCCGGCGCCACCTCGAACCCGTCAGACGTGACGATCAGGCCATCGCCCGTGCGCTTGAGCCCGCCATCACGCGTATAGCCCGCCCGCCCATCCGGCAGCGTCACCTCGAGCCAGCCGCGCCCCTCGATCGCGAGGTCGAGGTCGCCGCCCGTCGCCGTCAACGTCCCCTGTTGGACCTGCATCGACACCGCCGCAGGCCGCGCGCCGAGCCCCAGTTGCACACCCGTGGGCACCACGGTGCCATCTGCCGCGCTGATCGTTCCGGCGCGGGTGAACTGCTGATAATGGAGGTCGGCGAATTCGGCCCGACGGGCGTTATAGCCCGTGGTGGACATGTTCGCGAGGTTGTTGGCCACGGTATCGACGCGCATGGATTGCGCGCTCATGCCCGTGGCGGCGATTTGCAGTGCCCGCATCGAAAATCCTCCCTAGCGGCCCAAGGTCTGAACGACCGATCGAATCCGTTCGTCTTCGCGGTCCAGAAGTTTCTGCGTGGCCTCGTAGGCCCGCTGAACGGTGATCAATCGCGCCATCTCGGCGATCGGATCGACGTTCGACTCTTCAAGGAAGCCTTGATGCAGAACCGCCGTTTCGGCCGGCTGAAGGGCGCCGTCAAAACCCAGCATCACGCCGCCCTGCACCGTGATCAGCGCCGGATCCTCGGGTTGCATCACGGCGATCTGGGCCAACGGCTGACCATCGGCGGAAACCGTCCCATCAGCGGCAATCGCCACGGGGCCGGCGTCCGCTGGCACGAAGATCGGCGATCCCCCCGTGTCAAGAAGGCGGTGCCCATCCGGGGTTACCAGCTCACCCTCGGCATTCGGGGTGAAATGGCCCGCACGGGTCAACCTCTCGCCGTCGGGCGTGGCAAGGACGAAGAACCCTGCGCCTTCGATCGCGATATCGAAACTGCCCCCCGTCTGAGTCAGGCCGCCTTGCGTCAGATAGGTCTGCCGGGCCTGAGCGCTGGCCATCGAAACACTGGGCGCATCATCCCCCAGATCGCGAACGAACTCCGAGAAGATCACGCCCTCGCGCCGAAACCCGGTTGTCGACAGATTGGCGACGTTGTTCGCCAGAACGGTCATCTCGCGCAGGAGGCCCTGCTGTCGGGTCAGCGCGGTATAGGTGGGAATGTCCATGCCTCAACCTCCGGCAATGACAGGCAGAACCTGCGTGTGAAAGAAATCGACGAGCAGCGTCGTCATCGTGTTCATCGACACCCAGAAGACCAGCAGCATCGCCAGCACTTTGGGCACGAAGGTCAGGGTCATTTCCTGAACCGAGGTCAGCGCCTGAAACAGCCCCACCGCCAGCCCGGCGGCCAGGGCGACACCCAGCAGGGGCGCCGACATCGCCACCGCGACCCAAAGCCCTTGCCGCAGGATGTCGTAGACGCCCGCCTCCGTGATCACAGCGGCATCCTCAGCACTTCGAGATACGCCTCGACCACGCGGTCGCGCACCGCAACGGCGGTTTCGACGGCCAGTTGCGCCTCGCTCAAGGCGGTAACAAGGGCGTGGGGATCGGCGTCTCCCGTCATCGCCTGTCGGGCAGTCGTATCGGCCTGCGCGAGGGTCTGCGCGAAACTGGCGCCAAGACGCGTGGCAGCATCGGCAGCGGGGGACTCGGGGTGCGGGGCCGTCAGAGGCCGGGCCGCGCCGTAAGACCGGGCGGCGGATGCGATGGTATCCATGATGCTTTCCTTATCTGCGCAAGAGGCTGAGGAGGGCTTGCGACATCTGCCGTGCCTGATCGAACATCTTCAGATTGGCCTCGTACGAGCGCTGCGCCTCGCGCGCGTCGGCCATTTCCACGATCAAGTCGACGTTCGAGCCCAGATAATGCCCGGTGTCGTCGGCAAGGATGTTGCCCGGGTCGTAAATCCGGATCAGCGCGCGTTCGTCCAGCGTCACCGGCCCAGCGCGCACGCCCGAGGCGGCGCCGGGGTTGTCACCCGGCAAGGCATCGGGGTGAAACGAGATGGTCTTGCGCCGATAGCCGGGCGTGTCGGCGTTGGCGATATTTTCGGTGACGTGGCGCAAGCGTTGCGCTTGGGCCTGCATGCCCGAGGCTGACAGCGCGAGGGTGTGTTCGAACCCGCTCATCCCTGCCCCCTATCGCCCGATCGAGGCCCGCAGGATATCGCGGGCTGTCGCGTATATCCCGAGCGCCATGTCGTATTGCTGCCGGGCCGAGGCCGCGCGCGTCATCTCGTGCTCCAGCGAGACACCGTTGGCATTGGGCGCCATGCCTTCCTCGTGTGGATCGGGGCGCACAAGATCGGTTGGACGGGGCGGCGGCGCCTGATCGGGCCGATGCTGCGCCGCCCAGAATTCGGAAAACGGAACCACGTCGCGGGCGCGGTACCCGGGGGTATCCGCGTTCGCGATATTCTCGGCAATCGCCTGCTGGCGGGTCGCGGCATGAGAGGCAAACGCCTGCGCCATGCGCAAGATATCCAGACTGGCAAACATGGGGCTTCTCCCTCTGCTGGCATACACCAAGGATTAAGGGTGATTCGTTTAGAAACCGTAATCAGGGCTGAAGACGCCGCACGGTTTGCAAGGAGACCCCGATGACCCTGTTCGATCCGCTCATCGCGGCGCTCGCCGAAATCCGCCCTGTCCGGCACTCGGGCCGGATTTCGGCGCTGAACGCGGGCACGGTGGAATGCCACGGCCTGTCGGAACACGCGCGGTTGGGCGATCTGGTGCGCATCACGGGTCGGCGCGGGGCGTTGGGCGGCGAATTGATCGCGCTGGGCAATCATGGTGCGGTCGTGCTGCCCGACGCGCCTCTGGACGGCCTCGCGCTGGGCGACCGGGTCGAGCACCTCGGCCGTAACACAATCGCGCCGGCAGATTCTTGGGTCGGGCGGATCATCGATGCCTATGGCGACCCGCTTGACGGCCGCCCTCTGGCGCGCGGATCGCAGCAACGCGCGCTGCGCGCCGCGCCGCCACCGGCGATCTCGCGGCGGCGGATGGGGCCGCGCCTGCGCACGGGGCTCGATGTGTTCAACACCGTGCTGCCGCTGGTGCGCGGTCAGCGTTTGGGCCTTTTTGCCGGGTCGGGGGTCGGCAAGACCAAGCTACTGGGTCAACTCGCCCGCGAGGTCGAGGCCGACGTCGTCGTTCTGGCGCTGGTTGGGGAACGGGGGCGCGAGCTGCGTGATTTCACCGAAGACACATTGGGCGCCGACGGGCTGGCGCGGTCGGTCGTGGTCACCGCCACCTCGGACCAGTCGCCCCTCGCCCGCCGCCGCGCGGCGCTGACCGCGATGAGCGTGGCCGAGCATTTCCGCGATCAAGGCAGGCATGTGCTTTTCCTGTGCGATTCCGTCACGCGCTTTGCAGAGGCGCATCGCGAAATCGCCCTCTCGGCCGGGGAATCGGCCAGCCTGCGCGGCTTTCCCCCGTCGGTCGCCCACCAGATCATGGCCTTGGCCGAGCGCGCCGGGCCGGGCAGCGATTCGCCTGCGACCGACGGGCAGGGCGACATCACCGCGATCTTCACCGTCCTCGTGGCCGGATCGGACATGGAGGAACCTGTCGCCGACATTCTGCGCGGCGTGTTGGACGGGCATGTCGTGCTGGACCGGGCCATTGCCGAACGCGGGCGTTTTCCGGCCGTCGATCTGTTGCGATCGGTGTCGCGGTCGCTGCCCGGCGCGGCCAACGCCGCCGAGAACGCCCAGATCACCGAAATCAGGCGTCTGGTCGGCGCGTGGGAACGCGCCGAGATGATGGTGCAGGCCGGTCTGTACGCGCAGGGGTCCGATCCGCTGGTCGATCGCGCAATCAAGCTGTGGCCAAGGATCGACGCGTTCATGACGGGCACAGGTGCCGCCAGTGTCGCCGACAGTTTCGCCCGGATGGCGCGCGCGCTGGACGGATGAAAAACCCGATTCCCCTTTCGCTGCGCAGCGGCTAGAACGACGCCATGACCGAAGATACGCCCAACGACGAACCCCTTGCCGATGCCCCGCTGGCCGAACCCCTGCGCCGGGCTCTGGGCGAACGCTATCTGCAATATGCGCTCAGCACGATCATGCACCGGGCGCTGCCCGACGCGCGCGACGGGCTGAAGCCCGTACACCGGCGAATCCTGTTCGCTATGCGCGAGCTGAAGCTGACCTCGACCGGCGGTTTCCGGAAATCGGCCAAGATATCGGGCGATGTGATGGGCAACTATCACCCCCATGGCGACGCCGCGATCTATGACGCGATGGCGCGTCTGGCGCAGGATTTCAACGTCCGTTATCCGCTGGTCGACGGGCAGGGGAACTTCGGCAACATCGACGGCGACAACCCTGCCGCCAGCCGCTATACCGAGGCCCGCCTGACCGCCGCCGCCGAGGCACTGCTAGAAGGCCTTGCCGAGAACGCGGTCGATTTCCGCCCCAACTATGACGGCACGCTGGACGAACCGATCGTGCTGCCCGCCGCCTTTCCGAACCTGCTGGCGAACGGGTCCAGCGGGATTGCGGTGGGCATGGCGACGAACATCCCGCCTCATAACCTCGATGAACTGGTGGCCGGCGCCAAGGCGCTGATCAAGAAGCCGTCAATCACGGATGACGAACTGGTCGCGCTGATCCCCGGCCCTGATTTCCCGACCGGCGGTGTGATCGTCGAACCGCGCGAGTCGATTCTGGAAACCTATCGCACCGGGCGCGGCAGTTTCCGCCTGCGCTCGCGCTGGAACGTCGAGGATCTCGGACGCGGCACGTGGCAGATCGTGGTGACCGAGATCCCCTATCAGGTGGCCAAGTCCAAGCTGATCGAGAAACTGGCCGAAGTGATCCAGAACAAGAAGGTTCCCCTTCTGGCCGACGTGCGCGACGAATCGGCCGACGACGTGCGCATCGTGCTGGAGCCACGATCGAAGAACGTCGATCCGGAACTGATGATGTCGATGCTGATGAAAAGCACCGACCTGGAAATCCGGTTCAGCCTGAACATGAACGTGCTGATTGATGGCCGCACCCCCAAGGTGTGCAGCCTGCGCGAAGTTCTGCGCGCCTTTGTCGATCACCGCCGCGAGGTGTTGCAACGCCGTTCGCAGCATCGGCTGGACAAGATCGATCACCGGCTCGAGATTCTCGAAGGCTTCATCATTGCCTATCTGAACCTCGATCGGGTGATCGACATCATCCGATACGACGACGCCCCCCGCGACGCCCTCATGCGCGAGCAATGGGGCGGCACCTTCCCGCGGGCGATGTCCGAAAAGGATTACATCCCCCCTGCACCCGGCGAGGGCGACCTGACCGAGGTTCAGGCCGAGGCGATCCTCAACATGCGCCTCCGCAGCTTGCGGCGGCTTGAGGAACTGGAACTGCGCAAGGAACGCGACGACCTGCTGAAGGAACGCGCCGATCTGGACGATCTGCTGCAATCCGAACAGCGCCAGTGGAAGCGCATCGGCGAGGAACTGGACACCGTGCGCAAGCAATTCGGCAAGGACACCGCGCTGGGCAAACGCCGCTCGACCTTCGCCGAGGCCGAAGAAATCGCCGAAGTCCCGATGGAGGCCATGATCGAGCGCGAGCCGATCACCGTCGTCCTTTCAAAAATGGGCTGGATCCGTGCGATGAAGGGCCATGTGGCGCTGGATGGCGAGTTCAAATTCAAGGATGGCGACGAAGCGGGCTTTGCCCTGCATGCCGAAACCACCGACAAGATCGTCATCTTCGGGTCAAACGGGCGGTTCTATACCCTGCTGGGCGCCAACTTGCCCGGGGGGCGCGGCATGGGTGAACCCGTTCGCCTGATGGTCGACCTTCCGAACGAGGCGCAGATCGTCGATCTGTTCCTGCATCGCCCCGGTGGCCGCATGATCGTCGCCTCGTCGGATGGTGACGGCTTCATCATTCCCTCGGACGAAATGCTGGCGCAGACCCGGGCGGGCAAGCAGGTGCTGAACCTGCGCGATGGTGCGCGCGCGCTGATCTGCAAACCGGTCGCGGGCGATCACGTTGCCGTCGTCGGCGAGAACCGCAAGCTGCTGGTCTTCCCGCTGGACGAGTTGCCCGAGATGTCGCGCGGCAAGGGCGTTCGCCTGCAGAAGTTCAAGGACGGCGGGCTGAGCGACCTTGCGACACTGACGCTGGCCGACGGCCTCTCGTGGAAAGACCCCGCCGGGCGCACCCGCCTCGAATCCGATCTGACCGAATGGCTCGGCAAGCGCGCCAGCATGGGTCGCATGGCGCCGCGCGGTTTTCCGCGGGATAACCGCTTCACCTGAGATCGGCACCCCGCCCGGCGTTGCCTTGGGGGGGTTATTTCGCTAAGGCTGGGGACGTTGACCATGATGGACCTTGCGATGAACGCTCTTTTCCTGTCTGCCCGCCGGTTCGCTGCCCTGTGCCTCTTGCCCGTGCTGGCGGCCTGCGCAAATGGCGCGGAACTGGGCGAAGAGCGCCCCGAACTGGCCGACTTCCGGCTGTGCTACAACATCGTGACGACCAATGACGCCGTGCAGGGCCCCCTCTCGCGCGAGGCGGATCTTGACCTCTTCGCCGAGATCCTGCGCGAAGAGATCGAACGCCGCTTCGGCCGTTACGAAGGGCAGCGGCTCTATCATCTGGCGATGCATATCGATGCCTATGTTCTTGCGGTGCCCGGCGTGCCGATCGTCGCGTCGCCCAGATCGGCACTGATCGCCAGCCTGAACGTCTGGGACGACGCGCTGGGGCGGCCGCTGAACGATGAACCCGAACAGTTCACCGTCCTCGAATCCGTCTCGGGATCTTCGATTGTCGGCTCGGGCCTGACCATGAGCGCCGAGCAACAGATGCGGGTTCTGGCGCAGAATGCGGCGCTGCGCTTCGAACAATGGATGGTCGAAAACCCCGACTGGTTCCCGCTGCCCGAACCCGATCCGGCAGCCGACGTCGAAGAGGCGGAAACCCCCGCCGAAGGCACGCCAGCCGCATCCAGCGAGGCTGCCGACGAAGCCGCGACCACCCCCGAAGGCGCCGAAGCCGGCAGCGGGTGCGGCCGCCACTGATCCCCAGTGCAGGGATGGCCTGAAGGCCCCGCGTGACGCACCGAAATTTGCGCGCCGCGCCGGTCTACAGGCTTGATTTTTTCGGATTCGCCGATTAAGCCGCGCGCGATGCTGCGTGCCCACCTTCGGGACGACGCTGCGCGCCCGAAAAGCGGGGCCTGCCCGCCCAAAAAACCGAACGAATAGGAGAAGCCTCATGGCTAAGGCAAAGTTTGAACGGACGAAACCGCACGTCAACATCGGGACGATCGGGCACGTTGACCACGGCAAGACGACGCTGACGGCGGCGATCACGAAGTACTACGGCGAATTCCGCGCGTATGACCAGATCGACGGCGCGCCGGAAGAGAAGGCTCGCGGGATCACGATCTCGACCGCGCACGTCGAATACGAGACGGCGAACCGCCACTATGCGCACGTCGACTGCCCCGGCCACGCCGACTATGTGAAGAACATGATCACGGGCGCCGCGCAGATGGACGGCGCGATCCTCGTGTGCGCCGCGTCGGACGGCCCGATGCCGCAGACCCGCGAGCACATCCTGCTCGGCCGCCAGGTGGGTATCCCCTACATGGTGTGCTACATGAACAAGGTTGACCTTGTTGATGACGAAGAGCTGCTGGAACTGGTCGAGATGGAAATCCGCGAGCTGTTCTCGTCGTATGAATACCCGGGCGACGACATTCCGATCGTCAAGGGCTCGGCCTTCCAGGCGATGGTTGGCGAGATGAAGGAGATCGGCGAGGATTCGATCCACGCGCTGATGAAGGCCGTTGACGAATACATCCCGACCCCGGCGCGCGCGATTGACCAGCCGTTCCTGATGCCGATCGAAGACGTGTTCTCGATCTCGGGCCGCGGCACGGTTGTGACCGGCCGCGTCGAGCGTGGCGTGATCAACGTGGGCGACGAAGTCGAGATCGTGGGTATCCGCGACACGAAGAAGTCGACCTGCACCGGTGTGGAAATGTTCCGCAAGCTGCTGGATCGCGGGGAAGCGGGCGACAACGTCGGCATCCTGCTGCGCGGCATCGACCGTGACGGCGTGGAGCGTGGCCAGGTGCTGTGCAAGCCGAAGTCGGTCAACCCGCACACCCAGTTCGAAGCCGAGGCCTATATCCTGACCAAGGAAGAAGGCGGCCGTCACACGCCGTTCTTCGCGAACTACCGCCCGCAGTTCTACTTCCGCACGACGGACGTGACCGGCACCGTGAAACTGCCCGAGGGCACGGAAATGGTGATGCCCGGCGACAACCTGAAGTTCGAAGTCGAACTGATCGCCCCGATCGCCATGGAAGAAAAGCTGCGCTTCGCCATCCGCGAAGGCGGCCGCACCGTCGGCGCAGGCGTCGTCTCGAAAATCATCAAGTGATGCGGATCGGGTGAGGCCCGTCGAAAGACCGGGCCCCACCCACCGTCCCGAGGGAAATAAGATGCAAGGTCAAACCATCCGCATCCGCCTGAAGGCCTTTGACTATCGCGTGCTGGATGCGTCCACCGCCGAGATCGTCAACACGGCCAAGCGCACGGGTGCTCAGGTTCGCGGGCCCATCCCGCTGCCGAACAAGATCGAGAAGTTCACGGTTCTGCGTGGTCCGCACATCGACAAGAAGTCGCGCGACCAGTGGGAAATCCGCACGCACAAGCGTCTTCTCGACATCGTCGATCCGACCCCGCAGACCGTGGACGCGCTGATGAAGCTCGACCTGGCCGCCGGTGTCGACGTCGAAATCAAGGTTTAAGGAGCTCGTCCGATGCGCTCTGGAGTCATCGCAAAGAAGCTGGGCATGACCCGGCTGTTCATGGAGGACGGTCGGCAGGTTCCTGTCACTGTCCTGCAACTCGACGCCCTGCAAGTCGTCGCGCAGCGCACCGTGGAAACCGACGGGTATACCGCGGTCCAGCTGGGCGCCGGCACGGCCAAGGCCAAGCGCGTTTCGGCCCCGATGCGGGGTCACTACGCCAAGGCCTCGGTTGCGCCCAAGCGCAAGCTGGCGGAATTCCGTGTCTCGCCCGACAACCTGATCGACGTCGGCGCCGAGATCTCGGCCGAGCATTACGTCGCTGGCCAGCTGGTGGACATCGCCGGCACCTCGATCGGTAAGGGCTTTGCCGGCGTCATGAAGCGCCACAACTTCGGCGGCCTTCGCGCCTCGCACGGTGTCTCGATCAGCCACCGTTCGCACGGTTCGACCGGCCAGTGCCAGGACCCCGGCAAGGTGTTCAAGGGCAAGAAGATGGCGGGTCATCTGGGTGCCGTTCGCGTCACCACGCAGAACCTGGAAATCGTTCGCACCGATGCGGACCGTGGCCTGATCATGGTCAAGGGCGCCGTGCCGGGTTCGAAGGGTGGCTGGGTCACCATCAAGGATGCGGTGAAGAAGCCTGCTCATGCCGACGCCCCGCGTCCGGCCGCCGTCAAGGCTGCCGCCGCTGCTGAAGGAGCCGCAGAATGAAAGCCGATGTGATCAAACTCGACGCCGGTTCTGCCGGGGAGATCGATCTGAACGACGCGATCTTCGGCCTCGAGCCGCGCGCCGACCTGCTGCATCGCGTTGTCCGCTGGCAGCGCGCCAAGGCACAGGCCGGCACGCATTCGGTGCTGGGCAAGTCGGACGTGTCGTATTCGACCAAGAAGATCTATCGCCAGAAGGGCACCGGCGGCGCTCGCCACGGTTCCAAGAAGGCGCCGATCTTCCGCAAGGGGGGTGTCTACAAGGGCCCGACTCCGCGTTCGCACGCCTTCGATCTGCCGAAGAAAGTGCGCGCCCTGGGTCTGAAGCATGCGCTGTCGGCGAAAGCCGCGGCTGGCAAGCTGGTCGTTCTGGACGTCGCTGAACTGGCCGAAGGCAAGACCGCGCAACTGGCGAAGGCCGTCAGCAATCTGGGCTGGAAAAAGGTCCTGATCATCGACGGCGCGGAAATCAACGCGAACTTCGCCAACGCCGCCCGCAACCTCGAAGGCGTGGATATCCTGCCGTCGATCGGCGCGAATGTGTATGACATCCTCAAGCGTGACACGCTGGTGATCACGCGCGCGGGTGTCGAAGCTCTGGAGGCTCGACTGGCATGAGCGCGAAGCCCGAACATTACGATGTGATCCGCAAGCCGGTGATCACCGAGAAGGCAACCATGGCGTCGGAAGCGAACGCCGTGGTCTTCGAGGTCGCCATCGACTCGACCAAACCGCAGATCAAAGAGGCCGTTGAGAACCTCTTTGGCGTCAAGGTCAAAGCGGTCAACACCACCGTGACCAAAGGCAAGGTCAAGCGTTTCCGTGGCCAGCTGGGCCGCCGGAACGACGTCAAGAAGGCGTATGTCACCCTCGAGGAAGGCAACGCCATCGACGTGACGACTGGTCTGTGATCGATACACGAGACAAGGAAAAGCCCCCGCAGCGCGGGGGCTTTTTCGTCTGTAAGGGCGGGTCGGGCGGTCATCCGATTCGGACCAGGGATCCCGCCACAAACCGTAGGGTGCGCATTTATCGCGCACCTTTACTGTCATCCGACACCAGCACGCGCGGTGTCGGACGCGAACATTGTCGCCCCCACCCGCGTGTTGGCATCACCACCCAACCGCCGCTTGGCGCGCAATGAATGCGCACCCTACGAAAAGCGTGATGGTGCTATAGACACCTCTCATCTTCCCTGTTACACGCCCTCAATCGCACAGCCCCGGATTCGGTCCGGGGCTGTCGATTTGTGGAAACAGGGTTCTTCGGGGCCCGACAAGTCGGCCACCTTCGGGGGGCTATAACGGAGGGCAGGGTAACCTGCCCGCAAAGCAACGGAAGACAGAAAGCATGGCACTCAAGTCGTATAAACCGACGACGCCTGGCCAGCGTGGGCTGGTTCTGATCGACCGTTCGGAGCTTTGGAAAGGGCGTCCGGTCAAGCACCTCACCGAGGGTTTGACGAAAACGGGCGGCCGGAACAACACCGGACGGGTTACCGCATTCCACAAGGGCGGCGGCGCCAAGCGCCTCTACCGCATCGTGGATTTCAAGCGTCGCAAATTCGACATCCCCGCCACGGTGGAACGCATCGAATATGACCCCAACCGCACCGCGTTCATCGCGCTGATCCGCTACACCGACGGTGAGGTGGCCTATATCCTGGCCCCGCAGCGTCTGGCCGTTGGCGATCAGGTGATCGCTGGCGCGAAAACCGACGTCAAGCCGGGCAACGCGATGCCGTTCTCGGGTATGCCGCTCGGTACGATCGTGCACAACGTCGAACTGAAGCCCGGCAAGGGTGGCCAGATCGCACGCGCCGCGGGCACCTATGCCCAGTTCGTCGGCCGTGACGGTGGCTATGCCCAGCTGCGCCTCTCGTCGGGCGAACTGCGCATGGTGCGTCAGGAATGCATGGCGACCATCGGCGCCGTGTCGAATGCCGACCATTCGAACCAGAACCTCGGCAAGGCCGGCCGCAAGCGTCACATGGGCGTTCGCCCGACGGTTCGCGGTGTCGCGATGAACCCGATCGATCACCCGCATGGTGGTGGTGAGGGTCGCACCTCGGGTGGCCGTACCCCGGTGACCCCGTGGGGTAAGGATACCAAGGGTACCCGCACCCGTTCGAACAAGGCGACGGACAAATACATCATCCGTTCGCGTCACGCCAAGAAGAAGGGCCGCTAATCCATGGCACGTTCTCTCTGGAAAGGCCCCTTCGTCGATGCCTATATTCTCAAGAAAGCTGAGAAGGCACGCGAATCCGGGCGTAGCGAAGTCATCAAGATCTGGTCGCGTCGTTCGACCATCCTGCCGCAATTCGTGGGCCTGACGTTCGGCGTCTACAACGGCAAGAAGCACATCCCCGTGCTGGTCACCGAAGAAATGATCGGCCAGAAGTTCGGTGAATATTCGCCGACGCGGACCTATTACGGTCACGCCGCCGACAAAAAAGCGAAGCGGAAGTAAGAGCCATGGGTAAAGAACAAAATCCCCGCCGCGTGGCCGACAACGAGGCTATGGCCAAGGCCAGCATGCTGCGCGTCTCGCCGCAGAAGCTGAACCTGGTCGCCGGCCTGATCCGCGGCAAGAAGGTCGAAAAGGCGCTCGCCGACCTGACCTTCTCGAAAAAGCGTATCGCGATCGACGTGAAGAAGTGCCTTCAGTCGGCCGTCGCCAACGCCGAGAACAACCACGGCCTGGACGTCGACAACCTGATCGTCGCCGAAGCCTGGGTTGGCAAGAAGCTGGTCATGAAGCGCGGTCGTCCGCGGGCTCGCGGCCGTTTCGGCAAGATCATGAAGCCGTTTTCGGAAATCACCATCAAGGTGCGCGAGCGCGAGGAGCAAGCGTAATGGGACAGAAGGTTAACCCCATCGGGATGCGCCTCCAGGTCAACCGCACCTGGGACAGCCGCTGGTATGCCGACAGCAAAGACTTCGGCAACATGCTGCTGGAAGATCTGCGCATGCGTCAGTTCATCCAGGAAGAGTGCAAGCAAGCTGGCGTCAGCCGTGTGATCATCGAACGTCCGCACCGCAAGTGCCGCGTCACGATCCACACCGCACGTCCGGGCGTGATCATCGGCAAGAAAGGCGCGGACATCGAAACCCTGCGCAAGAAGCTGGCGAACTTCACGACGTCGGAACTGCACCTGAACATCGTCGAAGTCCGCAAGCCCGAGCTCGATGCTCAGCTGGTGGCCGAGTCGATCGCTCAGCAGCTGGAGCGCCGCGTTTCGTTCCGTCGCGCCATGAAGCGCGCCGTGCAGAACGCGATGCGCATTGGCGCCCTCGGCATCCGGGTGAATATCTCGGGTCGTCTGGGTGGTGCGGAAATCGCGCGGACCGAATGGTACCGCGAGGGCCGCGTTCCGCTGCACACGCTGCGCGCCGACATCGACTATGCGCTGGCCGAGGCCTCGACCCCTTACGGGATCATCGGGATCAAGGTCTGGATCTACAAGGGCGACATCATGGAGCATGACCCGCAGGCGCGCGATCGCCGGCAGGCCGAAGCCCAGGATGGCCCCAGCAACGCCCCGCGTCGCGAACGCGGCGACCGTCGCTGAGCCTTGGAGGACTGAACTATGCTGCAACCGAAACGGACGAAGTTCCGCAAAGCGCACAAGGGCCGTATCCATGGCGAAGCCAAGGGCGGTTCGGATCTGAACTTCGGTTCGTATGGCCTCAAGGCCACCGAACCGGAGCGCATCACCGCGCGTCAGATCGAAGCTGCCCGTCGTGCGATCACTCGTCACATGAAGCGTCAGGGCCGTGTCTGGATCCGTATTTTCCCGGATCTGCCGGTCTCGGCCAAGCCCATCGAAGTTCGTATGGGTAAAGGTAAGGGCTCGGTCGACCGTTGGGTCGCCAAGGTCAAGCCGGGCCGCATCATGTTCGAGATCGACGGCGTCAACGACGAGATCGCTCGCGAAGCGCTGCGCCTCGGCGCGATGAAACTGCCGGTCACGACCCGCGTCGTCATCCGCGAAGACTGGTAATCGGCGCGGCGGGGGGAACCCCGCCCTACCGATCAGCCTGTCGCACAAAGAAAAGACCCCCGTCGAGAAATCGGCGGGGGTTTTCTTTATGTCTGTATTTTTAAGTGCTTCTTTGCAATCTCGGCCAGAGTCGCAATCCCTATGCCACGTGCCCTACAATAGTCGGAAGATAGCCATTCCCGCAGCGATCTTTGCCCCTTACTGGCGTTGCACCCTCTACAACACAGCGCAATGTTATCGAGTGTGATAATCGAGGCATCGTTAATGATGTGCTCCCAACTCGCTCGTGATTTCACGGGTGTGTCTTCACCACCAAAGGGTGCGCTGCAATAAATGCAAGCGATGTCGCGTGCACGTACGGCGCTCTCTAGATCTGAGGGGATTCTCCAGCGATTTGCCATGTATTGAGTAGCCTAATCCGCGAGATCTTTCCCCTCACTCCCACCGATAATTGAAACTCACCGAGATCCGCTCGTCTTCGGCCATGTTCATCGGGACCTCGTGGCGCAGCCAGCTTTCCCACAGCAGCACGTCGCCGACGTCTGGTTTGACGTAAACGAACGTCTGCATCTCACGCCGCGCCGTTTTCAGGCGGGCAGGGGCGGCCATCAGGCGGCCGGAACGCGGGTCTTCCAGTTTCAGGGCCGACGTGCCCTCGGGCATCTGCACATAGGTCGTGCCGGAAATCACCGAATGCGGATGCAGGTGCGAGGTGTGCAAGCCGCCCTCGGGCAGGATGTTGATCCACAGGTCTTCCAGCACCAGCTTGCGGTCCTCGAGGTTGAATTCCAGATCCTTGGCGAAGGCGGCAACGTGCTTGTCGAGCGCCTTCTTGATGTCGGCGAAGATCGGGAAGCGCCAGGGCAGATCGGTCAGCGAGGCATAGGAGGTATAGCCGGGATAGCCCTCAGTCTCGCACCATTCCTGCCCGGCCTCGTCATCCTCGGCGATGGAGTAGCACGAGGCGACGAGTTCGTCGGTGTCAATCTTCGGTTTGAACTCGTCGAGGCGCGCGCGATAAAGCCGGGTGACGAAGAGGGATTCGATCTGTGCCATGGGGTCTATCCTGAACTGGTGTCGAGGAATTCCTAGCGCAGCGTGGCCGCAAGTGCGAGGGCGTTCCGCTGCGGCATTTCCAGCGGCGCGTGAATCCCCGCAGGCCGGGGCTTTACCCCTTGCCACGCCGCGCCCCCCCGCGTATAGAGCCGCATCCTGCGGATTCCTGTGAGGGAATCGGCGGGTTTTACATTGACTCCACCGGATGCAGGGTCACCCCACAGGGGCCCTCTGGTGATGTTGAAAGGAAAAGGCGCATGAACGCCGCAGAACTGCGTAGCAAGACGCCGGACCAGCTGAAGGCTGATCTGGTCGCTCTGAAAAAGGAAGCCTTCAACCTGCGCTTCCAAAAGGCCACCAACCAGCTCGAGGGCACGGCCCGGATCCGTCAGATCCGCCGCGATGTCGCCCGCGTGCTGACCATCCTGAACGAAAAAGCCGCTGCTGCGGCGGCGAACTGAGGTATCGAGACATGCCCAAACGCATCCTGCAAGGCACCGTGACCTCGGACAAGAACGAACAGACGGTTACCGTTCTGGTCGAACGCCGCTTCACGCACCCCGTTCTGAAGAAAACGGTTCGTAGCTCGAAGAAATATCGCGCCCACGACCCGCTTAACCAGTTCAAGATCGGTGACACTGTTCGTATCGAAGAGTGCGCGCCCATCTCGAAGTCGAAACGTTGGAAGGTTGTGACCGAAGCTTCGGCTTGATCGCACTCTTTCGACATTTTTTGTCGAAACCCTGGGCATGATGCCCAAAGGTCGGGAGTAAACCCATGATCCAGATGCAGACCAATCTGGATGTCGCTGACAACTCCGGCGCTCGCCGGGTGCAGTGCATCAAGGTTCTGGGCGGCTCGCATCGCCGCTATGCTTCTGTGGGCGACATCATCGTGGTGTCGGTCAAGGAAGCCATTCCGAAAGGCCGTGTGAAGAAAGGTGACGTCCGCAAGGCCGTCGTCGTGCGCACCGCCAAGGAAGTTCGCCGTGAAGACGGCACCGCCATCCGCTTTGACCGTAACGCCGCCGTCATCCTGAACAACCAGGGCGAACCGGTCGGCACCCGTATCTTCGGGCCGGTCGTTCGCGAACTGCGCGCGAAGAACTTCATGAAGATCATTTCGCTTGCGCCGGAGGTGCTCTGATGGCTGCGAAACTGAAGAAGGGCGACAAGGTCGTCGTTCTGGCCGGCAAGGACAAGGGCAAGCAGGGCGAGATTTCGCGCGTCATGCCCGCCGATAACAAGGCCATCGTCGACGGTATCAACATTGCGATCCGTCACACCAAGCAAAGCCAGACCTCGCAGGGCGGCCGTCTGCCGCAGGCGATGCCGATCGACCTGTCGAACCTGGCGCTGCTGGACACCAATGGCAAGGCGACCCGCGTGGGCTTCCGCATGGAAGGCGACAAGAAGGTCCGTTTCGCCAAGACGACCGGTGAGGTGATCTGATGCTGGACGCTGCAACCTATACCCCGCGTCTGAAAGCCGACTACAAAGCCCGCATCCGCGCGGCGATGAAAGAAGAGTTCGGCTACAAGAACGACATGATGATCCCGCGGCTCGACAAGATCGTGCTGAACATGGGCGTCGGTGAAGCTGTCAAGGACACCAAGAAGGTGAAGTCGGCCGAAGCCGATCTGACCCTGATTGCTGGCCAGAAGGCAGTCATCACCAAGGCAAAGAACTCGATCGCCGGTTTCCGCGTTCGGGAAGAAATGCCCCTCGGCTGCAAAGTCACCCTGCGTGGCGACCGCATGTACGAGTTCCTTGACCGTCTGATCAGCATCGCGTTGCCGCGCGTCCGCGACTTCCGCGGCGTGAAGGGCACGTCGTTCGACGGCCGTGGCAACTATGCCATGGGCATCAAGGAACACATCGTCTTCCCGGAAATCGACTTCGACAAGGTCGACGAAGTTCTGGGTATGGACATCATCATCTGCACCACCGCGCCGACCGACGCGGAAGCCAAGGCGCTGTTGAAGCATTTCAACATGCCCTTCATGGCTTGACGCGGAAGGAGAGAGAAACATGGCCAAGAAATCCATGGTCGAACGCGAGAAGAAGCGTCAGAAGCTGGTTCAGCAATATGCTGGCAAGCGTGCCGCTCTGAAGGCGATCATCAAAGACGAAAGCCTGCCGATGGAAGAGCGCTTCCGCGCCAACCTGAAGCTGGCGGAACTGCCGCGCAACTCGTCGGCGACCCGTCTGCACAACCGCTGCGAACTGACCGGCCGTCCGAAGGCCTACTATCGCAAGCTGAAACTCAGCCGCATCATGCTGCGGGAACTTGGCTCGTTCGGCCAGATCCCCGGTATGGTCAAGTCGAGCTGGTAAGGAGGACAGATCATGTCGATGAACGATCCTCTCGGCGATATGCTGACCCGCATCCGCAACGCGCAGATGCGCGGCAAGTCGACCGTCCGCACCCCGGCGTCGAAGCTGCGTGCCTGGGTTCTGGATGTGCTGCGTGACGAAGGCTATATCCGTGGTTATGAATCGGTGACTTCGGCCGCCGGTCATCCGGAACTGGAAATCCAGCTCAAGTACTCGGCCGGCGAACCCGCCATCCGCGAACTGAGCCGCGTTTCGAAGCCGGGCCGCCGCGTTTATGCCGGCGTCAAGGAAATCCCGTCGGTTCGCAACGGCCTGGGCGTTTCGGTGGTTTCGACCCCGAAGGGCGTCACGTCGGATGCGAATGCACGCGCTGCCAATGTTGGCGGCGAAGTGCTCTGCCGCGTGTTCTGAGGAGGGCTGAGATGTCTCGTATTGGCAAGAAGCCCGTCGCTCTGCCCAAGGGCGTTGACGTGACCATCTCGGGCCAGACCGTTTCGGTCAAGGGTCCGAAGGGCACGCTGTCGTTCAAGGCGACGGATGACGTCACGATCACGCAGGAAGATGGCGCGATCAAGGTTACCCCCCGCGGCACCTCGAAGCGTGCGCGCCAGCAGTGGGGCATGGCCCGGTCGATGGTTGAAAACCTGACGATCGGCGTCACCACCGGTTTCAAGAGAGAAATGGAACTGGTCGGTGTCGGTTACCGTGCCGCGATGCAGGGCAAGGACGTCAAGCTGTCGCTGGGCTACAGCCACGATGTCGTGTTCGAAGTTCCCGCCGGGATCACCGTCACGACCCCGAAACCCACTGAAATCGTGATCGAAGGTATCGACGCGCAGCAGGTGGGTCAGGTTGCCGCCAACATCCGCGAATGGCGCCGCCCTGAGCCCTACAAGGGCAAGGGCATCCGCTACAAGGATGAGTATATCTTCCGCAAGGAAGGCAAGAAGAAGTAAGGACGCGACAGATGGCGAACACAAAATTGAAGCTGTTCCAGAAGCGTCGTCAGCGCGTTCGGAACAAACTGCGGAAAACCGCCAACGGCCGTCTGCGCCTGTCGGTTCACCGTTCGAACAAGAACATCAGCGTCCAGCTGATCGACGACGTGAAGGGCATTACCGTTGCCGCAGCGTCGTCGCTCGAAAAAGAGCTGGGCGTGGTCGGTGTGAACAACATCGACGCCGCTGCCAAGGTTGGCGCCAAGATTGCCGAGCGTGCGAAAGCCGCTGGCGTCGAGGAATGCTATTTCGACCGTGGCGGGTTCCTCTTTCACGGCAAGATCAAGGCTTTGGCCGATGCTGCCCGTGAAGGTGGCCTGAAGTTCTGATCAATGCAGGCGGCGCGCACCCCGCGCCGCCTCGATGATCGAGGGGCACGCGTCCGCGCGGCCCACTGTGATCGGATGAAGCGGCGCCGTTTGTGCGCCACCCAAAGAAGGATGCCAATTCATGGCAGAACGTGAAAACCGCCGGGATCGCCGCCGCGAAGAACGCGAGGAAACCCCGGAATTCGCCGATCGTCTTGTTGCGATCAACCGCGTGTCGAAAACCGTCAAGGGTGGCAAGCGCTTCGGCTTCGCCGCGCTCGTCGTTGTCGGTGACCAGAAAGGCCGTGTCGGCTTCGGCAAGGGCAAGGCGAAAGAAGTGCCCGAGGCCGTCCGCAAGGCGACCGAACAGGCGAAGCGCAGCATGATCCGCGTTCCGCTCAAGGATGGCCGCACCCTGCACCACGACATCGAGGGCCGTCATGGCGCTGGCAAGGTCGTGATGCGGACGTCGGTCGCTGGTACCGGGATCATCGCCGGTGGCCCGATGCGCGCCGTGTTCGAGATGCTCGGCCTGCAGGACGTCGTCGCCAAGTCGCTGGGTTCGCAGAACCCCTACAACATGATCCGCGCCACGATCGATGGCCTGAAAAAGCAGGCCAGCCCGCGTCAGGTCGCACAGCGTCGCAGCAAGAAAGTGGCTGACATCCTCCGCAAGGAAGATGCGGCGGCTGAAGCCTGAGGAGACCGAGGAACATGGCAACCATCGTCGTCAAGCAGATCGGCTCCCCGATCCGTCGCCCCGCCATCCAGCGTGAAACGCTGAAGGGTCTGGGCCTGAACAAGATGCACCGCACCCGCGAACTGGAAGACACGCCCTCCGTGCGCGGCATGGTCAACTCGATCCCGCACCTCGTTGCGATCATCGAGGAAAAGGCCTGATTTCAGGTTTGAATTATGAGTAGAATCGCCCCGGTCCAAAGGCCGGGGCGTTTTTCTTTGCACCGCCATCACCATGTGTCAGTCTCAGCCGCAGGAGGCCCGCCATGCTTGTCAAAACCCTCGCCGACATTCTGAACACGCCCGCCCACGTCAAAGGCGACAGTTTCGAATCCCGCCGCTTGCTGCTGGCTGCCAATAACCTCGGCTATTCGCTGCATGACACGATCTGCAGGGCGGGCACGGTCCAGCATTTGCATTACAAGAACCATATCGAGACGAACTACATCATCGAGGGCACCGGCAGCGTGACCGATGTGGCGACGGGGCAGACCTATTTGCTGGCGCCTGGCAGCGTCTATGTGCTGAACCAGCACGATGCCCATATTCTGCGCGCCGAAACCGACATGCGGATCGTCTGCATCTTCACCCCCGCCCTGACCGGGCAAGAAAAGCATGACGCCGACGGCAGCTATGCCGCGCCTGGATCGGGCGATGCCTGATCGCCGGGCTTTCGGGTTGCGTTCCGGCCCGCGCGCGGCCAGTCTGGTCCCGAAGGCCGAGGGGGCAGGGCGCTATGACGATCGACGGGTTTGATCTCAACACCATCGGGGCGGATTTCATCGAGAACCCGCACCCTGTTTTGCACGCGCTGCGCCGCGAAAGCCCGGTGCATCGCAATGCCGATGGATCGATCTTCCTGACACGCTATGACGACGTTCTGAAGGTCTATCAGTCGCGCGCCATGCTATCGGACAAGAAGGTCGAGTTCGGCAAGAAATTTGGCCGTTGCCCGCTGCATACGCATCATACCATCAGCCTGATCTTCAACGATCCGCCGTATCACACCGTGGTGCGCAAGCTGATCTCGGGGGCGTTCACGCCGCGCAAACTGGCGGTGTTCGAGGGGCTTATCGAGCAAATCGTCGACCGGCTTCTGGACAGGGTAGAGGACCTGCGTGACCTCGACCTGATCCGCGATTTCGCGATGGTTCTGCCGACCGAGATCATCAGCTTCATGCTGGGGATCCCCGAGGAATATCGGGCGCGGCTGCGCGGGTATTCGCTGTCGATCCTCGGCGCGCTGGATCCGGTGGTTCCGGCCGAGCGTCTGGCCGCAGGGAATGCCGCCGTTGTCGAGTTCGGTGAAATTCTGGCCGACATCATCGACCATCGCCGCCGCAACCCCGGCGGAGCGATGGAAGGCGAGGTGCTTGAAAGCCTGATTTTCGGCGAGCATGATGGCCGGCGCCTCACGCAAGAAGAACTGATCCAGAACTGCATCTTCCTGCTCAATGCCGGGCACGAGACGACGACCAGCATGGTCGGCAATGCTGTCGGGCTGTTGCTGGACAACCCGGCGCAGCATCAAATGTTGCGCGACGACCCCGCGCTGATCGTGCCCGCAGTCGAGGAATTCCTGCGGGTCGAAAGCCCCCTGCAGATCGGCAACCGCTTGACGGGTGAGGATGTCGAACTGTCGGGGCAGGTGATCCCCAAGGGCACTTATATCCATACCTCGATCGGCGGCGCGAATCGCGATCCGGCTGCCTTCGATGCGCCCGACCGATTCGACATCACACGCAGCCCGAACAAACATCTGGCGTTCATCACCGGTATTCATGTCTGTCTCGGCGCGACCCTTGCGCGGGTCGAGGGGCGGATCGCCATCGGCCGTCTCGTGCAGCGTTTTCCTCGTCTGGCCGACAACGGGCCGCGCCAACGCGTGCCGCTGGCGCGGTTCCGGGGCTATGCGTCCCTTCCCGTATCGGTGGCTTGATTTCGCTGGCAGGTCCCATTATACGCGCCCGGTCGGGTATCAGACCCGATTCATAACCAAGAAACGCCGTGTTGCCCCGATCCGTCGCTGGTGGGGTATTCCGGTCAAGGAGAAGCGACATGAAACTGAATGAACTGCACGACAACGAAGGCGCCACCCGCAAGAAAAAGCGCGTCGCCCGCGGCCCGGGTTCGGGCAAGGGCAAGACCGCTGGCCGTGGTATCAAGGGCCAGAAATCGCGTTCGGGCGTGGCCATCAATGGCTATGAAGGCGGCCAGATGCCCCTGTATCGCCGCCTGCCGAAGCGCGGCTTCAACAAGCCGAACCGCAAGGAATTCGCTGTTGTGAACCTCGGCGCAATCGTTGCCTTCATCGAGGCTGGCAAGATTGACGCCGCTGCCGAGATCAACGAAGACGTGCTGGTCGCGTCAGGCCTCGTGCGTCGCAAACTGGACGGCGTGCGTGTTCTGGCCAAGGGCGAAGTGAACGCAAAGCTGACGATCTCGGTCACCGGCGCGTCCAAAGCGGCCGTCGAAGCCGTCGAAAAAGCGGGTGGTTCGCTGAAAACCGCCGCTGTCGAGGCGGTCGCGGCTGAATAAGGTGTTGTGGGCGACGCATTCGCCCCTTACATCATCCGCATAGGATTTCCTGCGCCGCCGACCGGGAACCGGTTTGGCGGCGCTGTCATGAAAGAGACAAGACATGGCATCTGCTGCAGAGCAAATGGCGGCCAACACCAGCTGGGCCACGCTCGCCAAGGCGAAAGACCTGCGTCAGCGCATCTTTTTCGCGCTTGGCCTTTTGATCGTTTACCGGATCGGCACCTATATCCCTGTTCCGGGAATCGATGCCAATTCGCTGCGCGAGTTCATGTCGGGCGCGGCGGCAGGTTTGGGCGGGATGCTCAACATGTTCACCGGCGGCGCGATTGCGCGGATGGGCATCTTCGCACTGGGGATCATGCCGTATATTTCGGCCTCGATCATCGTGCAGCTTGTCGCGTCGATGTATGGCCCGTGGCAGAACCTGCGCAAGGAAGGCGAATTGGGCCGGCGCAAGCTGAACCAGTATACACGCTATGGCACCGTGTTTCTGGCGCTGATCCAGTCCTATGGTCTGGCCGTCAGCCTTGAAGCGGGCGATCTGGCGACCGAGGCGGGCTGGTTCTTCCGCATCTCGACGGTCATCACGCTGGTCGGCGGCACGCTGTTCCTGATGTGGCTGGGCGAGCAGATCACCTCGCGCGGTATCGGCAACGGCACCTCGCTGATCATCTTCGTCGGTATCATTGCCGAGGTTCCGGGCCAGTTGGCGCAGTTCCTCAGCCAAGGCCGCGCGGGTTCGATCAGCTGGCCGGTCGTTGTCGGGATCCTGCTGATGATGATCGCGCTTGTCGCCTTCGTCGTCTTCATGGAACGCGCACTGCGCAAGATCCATCTGCAATACCCCCGCCGCCAGGTGGGTATGAAGGTCTATGACGGCTCGTCCTCGCACCTGCCGGTCAAGGTCAACCCCGCGAACGTGATCCCGGCGATCTTTGCGTCGTCGCTGCTGCTGCTGCCCACGACGATCTCAACCTTCTCGGGCAACGCCACCAACCCGATCATGGCGACGATTCTGGCCTATTTCGGCCCGGGTCAGCCTTTGTATCTGGTGTTCTTCGCGGGCCTGATCGCGTTCTTCACCTTCTTCTACACCCTCAACGTGGCCTTCAAGGTCGAGGACGTGGCCGAGAACCTGAAGAATCAGGGCGGCTTCATCCCCGGCATTCGCCCCGGCAAACGGACCGAGGATTACATCCGCTATGTCGTGACCCGCGTGACAACCGTCGGCGCCGCCTATCTGGTCGCCGTGGCGCTGATGCCCGAAATCCTGCGCGCACAACTGGGGATCCCGTTCTATTTCGGCGGCACCTCGGTGCTGATCGTCGTCGCCGTGACCATGGACACGATGACGCAGGTTCAGTCGCATCTGGTCGCGCACCAGTATGAAGGCCTGCTTGAACGGTCGCAGCTGCGCGGTCGCAAACGCACGGGCGACAAACCCGCCCGCAAGGGACCCGCGCTGAGATGAACATTATTCTGCTGGGCGCGCCGGGCGCGGGGAAAGGGACGCAAGCCCGAATTCTGGTCGAAGGCCGGGGCATGATGCAGCTGTCGACAGGCGACATGCTGCGGGCTGCCCGGACCTCGGGATCCGAGATGGGCCGCAAGGTGGCCGCGATCATGGATGCCGGCCAGCTTGTCACCGACGAGATCGTCATCGGCCTGATCGCCGAGCAAATCGACAACGGCGCCCCCGGCGGGTTCATCTTCGATGGTTTCCCGCGCACTCTGGCGCAAGCCGATGCACTGGGCGACCTTCTGCAGGCCAAGGGCCTGTCGCTGGATGCCGTGGTCGAACTGCGCGTCGACGACGAAGCCTTGGTGGATCGCATCACCGGGCGCTTTACCTGCGGCACCTGTGGCGAGGTTTATCACGACCGCACCAAGCCAACCAAGGTCGAGGGCACCTGCGACGAATGCGGCAGCCACGACCTGAAGCGCCGCGCCGACGACAACGAGGACAGCCTGCGCCAGCGTCTGCTGGAATACTACAAGAAGACCTCGCCGCTGATTGGCTATTACCACGCCAAGGGCAAGCTGAAGGTCGTCGACGGCCTGCAGTCGATGGACGCGGTTACCGCCGATGTGGCGAAAGCCCTGAACGGCTGATCCGCCCTCTTGACGCTGGCGGCAAAACCCCATAGGCGAAGCGCCTGAACCAGCGATCCGAGTCGCCCGCGACTCGGATCGTTTGTTTGACCACCTGCACGGCCACCCGGCGCGTGTTGTGAAAAAAGGTTCTGGCACTACGGAACCGCAACAGAAGGAAGATACCGCGTGGCACGTATTGCTGGCGTAAACATCCCCACCGGAAAGCGTGTGCCCATCGCTCTCCAGTACATTCACGGCATCGGTCCGATGTTCGCGAACCAGATCGTCACCGCTCTGAACATTGACCCGGCCCGCCGAGTCAACCAGCTGACGGACGACGAAGTTCTGGCGATCCGCGAATACATCGACGCCAACTTCACTGTCGAAGGCGACCTGCGCCGCGAAGTGCAGATGAACATCAAGCGCATGATGGACATCGGTTCGTATCGTGGTCTGCGTCACCGCCGCAACCTGCCCGTGCGCGGCCAGCGCACCCACACCAACGCCCGCACCCGCAAGGGCCCGGCGAAGCCGATCGCCGGCAAGAAGAAGTAAGGGGAGGGTAGACAAATGGCTCGTGACAAGACCCGTATCAAGCGCAAAGAGCGCAAGAACATTGCTGCCGGTGTGGCGCATGTGAACTCGACCTTCAATAACACCAAGATCCTCATCTCGGACGTTCAGGGCAACGCGATCTCGTGGTCGTCGGCTGGCACCATGGGCTTCAAGGGTTCGCGCAAATCGACCCCGTACGCCGCCCAGCTGGCTGCCGAAGACGCCGCCAAGAAAGCCCAGGAACACGGCCTGCGCACCCTCGAAGTCGAGGTCCAGGGCCCCGGTTCGGGCCGCGAATCGGCGCTGCGTGCGTTGGCCGCTGCCGGTCTGACGATCACCTCGATCCGCGACGTGACGCCGCTGGCGCACAACGGCTGCCGCCCGCCGAAGCGTCGCCGCGTCTAAGACGACCCTTGTCGGACCGCGCTTTTCGGGCGCGGTCCGATTCTGTCGTATGAACCTCGGGCGTATCCGGCCCCGGTCATGACCGGATACAAGTATGGAGGCCAATCCATGATCCACAAGAACTGGCAGGAATTGATCAAGCCGGCGCAACTCGATGTTCGCCCCGGTGCCGATCCCTCGCGCAAGGCGACCGTGATCGCCGAACCGCTCGAGCGCGGCTTCGGCCTGACGCTCGGCAACGCGCTGCGTCGGGTGCTGATGTCGTCGCTGCAAGGTGCTGCGATCACTTCGGTTCAGATCGACAACGTCCTGCACGAATTTTCGTCGGTCGCCGGTGTTCGTGAAGACGTCACCGACATCGTGTTGAACCTCAAGGGTGTCGCCCTGCGCATGGACGTCGATGGACCCAAGCGCGTGAGCATCTCGGCCCGTGGGCCGGCGGTGGTCAAGGCGGGGGACATCGCGGTTTCGGCCGGGATCGAGGTTCTGAACAAGGACCACGTGATCTGCCATCTCGACGATGGCGCCGACCTGTTCATGGAACTGACGGTCAACACCGGCAAGGGCTATGTCTCGGCCGACAAGAACCGCCCGGAAGATGCGCCCATCGGCCTGATCCCGATCGACGCGATCTATTCGCCGGTCAAGAAGGTCGCCTATGAAGTGCAGCCCACCCGCGAGGGGCAGGTGCTGGACTATGACAAGCTGACCATGAAGATCGAGACCGACGGTTCGGTGTCGCCCGAGGATGCCGTGGCGTTCGCCGCGCGGATCCTGCAGGACCAGCTGCAAGTGTTCGTCAACTTCGACGAGCCGGAATCGGCGGGCCGTGGCGATGCGGACGACGGGCTGGAATTCAACCCGCTGCTCCTCAAGAAAGTCGACGAGCTGGAACTGTCCGTCCGTTCGGCGAACTGCCTGAAGAACGACAACATCGTCTATATCGGCGATCTGATCCAGAAAACCGAGGCCGAGATGCTGCGCACCCCGAACTTCGGCCGCAAGTCCTTGAACGAGATCAAGGAAGTGCTGTCGGGCATGGGCCTGCATCTGGGCATGGAAGTCGAAGACTGGCCGCCAGAGAACATCGAAGAGCTGGCCAAGCGCTTCGAGGACCAGTTCTGACGAATTTGGGGTGCGCAATGAATGCGCACCCTACCAGACACCGCTTGCCGCGTTTGCCGCGTACCAAGCGGAACGAAAAATGCCCGGACAGCCGGGGAACACCCTGGGCACAATGCCCCAACGACGCACCCCGCAACGCACGGGGTGCAACACAAAGCAAAAGACGTCATAGGAGATCATCATGCGTCACGCCCGTGGTTACCGCCGCCTGAACCGCACCCAAGAACACCGCAAGGCCCTGTTCGCCAACCTCGCCGGCTCGCTCATCGAGCACGAGCAGATCAAGACCACCCTGCCGAAGGCCAAGGAATTGCGCCCGGTTGTGGAAAAGCTGATCACGCTGGCGAAGCGCGGCGACCTGCACGCGCGCCGTCAAGCCGCCGCCTTCCTGAAGGAAGACAAGGACGTCGCCAAGCTGTTCGACGTTCTGGGCGCCCGCTACAAGGACCGCAACGGTGGCTACATCCGCGTTCTGAAAGCCGGCTTCCGTTATGGCGACATGGCGCCGATGGCGATTATCGAATTCGTCGAACGTGACCTTTCGGCGAAAGGCGCTGCCGACAAGGCCCGTGTCGAGGCCGAAGCTTCCGAGGATTGATCCTCGCCAAGCTGTGAAGACAAAGGCCCGTGCCCCAGTGGCGCGGGCCTTCTCTTTTGCGTGAGCCCCGATTGCATCGGCTTTGGCGCAGACACATAGTCGGCGCGCAACAGCACGGAGAATGCACATGCGCGGTTCATGGCGGTTTGCACTGGTCCTGTTCTTGACGGCGATGCCTGCAGTAGCGCAGACCGTCCCGTCCTCTCGGGCCGAGATCAGCCTCAGCTTTGCCCCGATCGTCCGCGAGACTGCGCCTGCGGTGGTGTCGATCTACGCCCGCCGGATTGTCGAGGAACGCGTGAATCCGTTCTCGAACGATCCGTTTTTCAGCCAGTTCTTCAACGATATGGGCCAGACCCAGCAAAGGATCCAGAACGCCTTGGGATCTGGCGTCGTCGTTTCGTCCGACGGGATCGTGGTGTCGAACTTCCATGTCGTTGGCAATGCCGACGACATCCGCGTCGTGCTGGACGACCGGCGCGAATTTGCGGCCGATGTCTTGCTGCAGGACGAGGAAAGCGATCTGGCGATCTTGCAACTGCGCGAGGCATCTGACCTGCCTGTGGTTGAACTGGCCGATTCGGACAACGTCGAGGTGGGCGATCTTGTGCTGGCCATTGGCAACCCGTTCGGGGTTGGTCAGACCGTCAGCAGCGGCATCGTGTCGGCACTGGCCCGTTCGGGGATCGCGGTCGGGTCGGGGCGCGGGTATTTCATCCAGACGGACGCGGCAATCAACCCGGGGAACTCAGGCGGCGCACTCGTCGATATGGCCGGGCGCCTCGTCGGGATCAATACGGCCATCCTGACACGGTCGGGCGGGTCGAACGGCATCGGTTTCGCGATCCCGTCGAATCTTGTGGCGCAGGTCATCGGGCAGGCGCGCAACGGTGAATCGCGGTTTCAGCGTCCGTGGATGGGCGTGACCGCGCAGGCGGTCGATGCCTCGCTGGCCGAGTCCTTCGCGCTGGGGTTGCCGCGCGGCGTGGTGTTGACCGATCTTGATCCGAACAGCCCGTTGGCAGAGGCGGGCCTGAAGATCGGCGATGTTGTGCTGGCGGTCGATGGCGACACGGTCAACACCCCGCCCGAAATGATGTTCCGCCTTGCGGCCCGCGGGATCGGCGGCACCGCCGATCTGACAGTCCTCAGCGCCGGTCGCGAATCGCAGGTCACGGTGGCCCTTATCGCGCCGCCGGAAACCCCGCCGCGCAACCGTATCGAGGTGCCGCGCACCGCGCTGCAGGGCTTGGCCGCTGTCAACATCAACCCGGCGGTGGCCGCCGAATACAATCTTCCGCCGGGTTCCACCGGCGTGTTGGCCATCGAGGCGCGCGACCTCGCCTCGCGGGTGGGGATGGTGCCGGGCGACATCATCGTGGGGGTCAATGGAGCGCCGATTCGCGACACCGACGACCTTGCCGAGGCCCTAAGCCAGCGCGGTCGCTACTGGGAGATCGAACTGATCCGCGAAGGCCGTCGGAATCTTCTGCGGTTCCGTATCTAGCAGGGTGGTTTCGCCAGACGCGCGGGCGGCGTAATCTGGCGCCATGTCCGACCTCTTTGATTCCCCCGAACCCCGATCTGCCGAGGCCCCGCGTCCCTTGGCCGACCGGCTGCGGCCACGGTCGTTGGCCGATGTCATCGGACAGTCGCATGTGCTGGGCCCCGATGGCCCGCTGGGGGCGATGCTGGGGGCCGGGGCGCTGTCGTCGCTGGTGCTCTGGGGGCCGCCGGGGGTGGGCAAGACGACCATCGCGCGGCTGCTTGCCAAGGAAACCGATCTGCATTTCGTCCAGATCAGCGCGATTTTCACGGGCGTGCCCGAGCTGCGCAAGGTCTTCGAGGCGGCGAAGATACGGCGGCAGAACGGGCAGGGCACCTTGCTGTTCGTCGACGAAATCCACCGTTTCAACAAGGCGCAGCAAGATGGCTTTCTGCCGCATATGGAGGACGGCACCATCCTGTTGGTGGGCGCAACCACCGAGAACCCGTCGTTCGAACTGAACGCCGCGCTCCTCAGCCGCGCGCAGGTGATCGTGCTGGAACGCCTGTCGCTGGCCGATCTGGAACGGATGGTGCAACGGGCGGAAAAGGAATTCGACCGTGCGTTGCCGCTGAAGGCCGAGGCGCGCGAGGCTCTCTTGGAAATGGCCGATGGCGACGGCCGCGCGATGCTGAACCTTGTGGAGCAGGTGATGGCATGGCGCGTCACGGCCCCCTTGGACCGCGACACGCTGGCCAAACGCCTGATGCGCCGGGCCGCGAAATACGACAAATCGGGTGATGAACATTACAACCTAATTTCCGCCCTGCACAAATCGGTGCGAGGGTCTGACCCGGACGCGGCGCTTTACTGGTTCGCGCGGATGCTGGAGGGCGGCGAGGACCCGCGCTTTCTGGCGCGGCGCATTACCCGCATGGCGGTCGAGGATATCGGGCTGGCCGACCCGCAGGCGCAGGCGCTGTGTCTTGACGCGTGGAACACTTATGAACGCCTCGGCAGCCCCGAGGGCGAGCTGGCGCTGGCGCAGGCGGTGGTCTATCTGGCCTTGGCGCCGAAATCGAACGCGGTCTATGTGGCGTACAAGGCCGCGCGGCAATTGGCGCAAAAGACCGGCAGCGCGATGCCGCCCGCGCATATCCTGAACGCCCCGACCAAGCTGATGGAGCAGCAGGGCTATGGTGCGGGATATGCCTATGACCATGACGCCGAGGACGGCTTCAGCGGGCAGAATTACTTCCCCGAGGGGGTGAAGCGCCCGGTCCTGTATGCCCCGCCCGAACGCGGCTTCGAACGCGAACTGAAGAAGCGGATCGACTATTTTGCCCGGTTGCGCGCCAAGCGGCATGGCGCCGGTGGACCGGGCGCGGGTTGACTTTGGGCAGGGCAGGGGCCAAGGCATCGCCATGATCGGAACCTTGACACAAGTTGCGCTGGGTGGGGCCCTTGGGGCCACCGGGCGCTATCTGGCAGGCCTCGCCGCGATGCGGCTGATGGGGCCGGGGTTCCCATGGGGCACGCTGACGGTCAATGTGGTCGGGTCCTTCATCATGGGGCTGGTTGTCGTGGCGCTGGCGCATCTGGGCGGTAATCGCTGGGCGCCGCTGCTGATGACAGGCGTTTTGGGTGGGTTCACGACGTTTTCGGCCTTTTCGCTGGATGCGCTGACCATCTGGGAACGCGGTCAGCCCGGATTGGCGGCCGTTTATGTTGCCGCCTCGGTCGGATTTTCGCTGGCGGCCATCATGGCTGGCCTCTGGCTGGCAAGGAGCCTATTCGCATGAGCGGTGTTCAAACCGTAACCGTCGCCGAGGACGAGGGTGACCAGCGGCTGGACCGCTGGCTGAAACGCCGCTTTCCCCAGATCACCCAAGGGATGGTGGAAAAGTTCTGCCGCAAGGGCGAGCTGCGGGTGGATGGCAAGCGCGTGAAGGCCTCGGACAGGATCGAGGCCGGGCAATCCGTGCGCGTTCCCCCGCTGCCCGACGTCGAGGCCCCGAAGCCCGCCATGGACAGGCCAAAGGGGATTTCCGCGGCCGATGCGGCGATGATCCAAGGCGCGGTGCTTTGGATGGACGAGCATGTGATCGCGCTGAACAAGCCCGCCGGTCTGCCCTCGCAGGGCGGTTCGGGGCAGGGCGACCAGCATGTCGACGGCCTGACCCCGGCGTTGATGTTCGGCTACAAGGAACGCCCGGTTCTGGTGCATCGTCTCGACAAGGACACCTCGGGTATCCTGCTGCTGGCCCGCACGCCCCGTGTCGCGCGTCGCCTCAGCGAGGGGTTTCGCCACCGCAACACGCGCAAGATCTATTGGGCGATCGTCGCGGGGGTGCCACAGCCCCTGATGGGCACCATCAAGTATGGGCTGGTCAAGGAAGGCGGGCGCGGCAATGAAAAGATGCGCTGCATCCATCCCAATCAGGTTGAAAGCACCGAAGGTGCCAAGCGAGCGACGACCGATTACGCCGTGATCGAGCGGCTGGGCAGTCGCGCGGCATGGGTCGCGCTGGTGCCCATCACCGGGCGCACCCACCAGTTGCGCGCGCATATGGCCGAGATGGGCAACCCGATTGTCGGCGATGGCAAATATGGCGGTTCGGGGCAGGAAAACTTGGGCGATGGCTGGGGCTCGCAGCTGGGCGGCGACATCAGCCGCAAGTTGCATTTGCATGCGCGCCGAATCACGTTCGAACACCCGGTGACCGGCAAGATGATGACCCTCGAGGCACCGCTGCCCGAACACATGGCGCGAAGCTGGCAAACGCTGGGCTGGAACCCCGCCGATGCCCCCGCAGACCCGTTCGAGGACGCATGAAGCTGGTCATCTTCGACGTCGATGGCACGTTGGTCGATTCTCAGGCGCAGATTCTGCGGTCGATGGGGCTGGCCTTTGACGGGCTCGGGATGGTGCCGCCCGACCGCGAAGCCGTGCTGGGCATTGTCGGCCTGTCGCTGCCGCAAGCCATGGCCCGCCTCGTGCCCGGTGCCGATGAGGGGCTGCTGGGTAATTTGGTGCAGGGCTACAAGAATTCGTTCCAGATCCAGATCAGCGACGGCCCGGCGCCGTTGTTCCCCGGCGCACTGGATGCGTTGCAAGCGCTGGCCAGTCGCGACGACCTGCGGTTGGGGGTTGCGACGGGCAAGTCCCGGCGCGGTCTGGACCATTTGCTGAATGCCCACGGGCTGACGGGTCTTTTCGTGACGACGCAGGTCGCCGATGACCATCCGTCCAAGCCGCATCCGTCAATGGTCTTGACGGCAATGCAACAGGCCGGGGTCGCCCCGGAAAACACGGTGATGATCGGTGACACGACCTTTGACATCGATATGGGGTTGGCGGCGCAGGCCCGGGCAATCGGCGTCAGTTGGGGCTATCACCCGGCGACGGATTTGCGCCATGCCGACGCGGTCATCAATACCTTCGCCGAGCTTGATGCAACACTTGCATGGATCTGGGGGCAGGCATGAGCGGTTGGGCACGCAAACGGTTCTGGAAAGACGTCGCGGTTTCCGAGGTTGATGACGGTTATGGCATCTTGCTGGATGGCCGCACCGTCAAGACACCGGCCAAGGTCCCGCTGGTCGTGCCGACGCGTGCCTTGGCGGACATGATCGCCACCGAATGGGCCGGTGTCGGCGACACGATCGACCCCGAGGCCATGCCCGTGACACGCGCCGCGAATGCCGCGATCGACAAGGTGCGCGGGCAGTTTTCCGAGGTGGCGCAGATGCTGTCCGCCTATGGCGAGACCGATCTTCTGTGCTATCGCGCCGACAAACCCGCCGAGTTGGTCGCCCGTCAGGCCGCCGCCTGGGACCCGGTTCTTGCGTGGTCCGAGTCCCGATTCGGTATCCGGTGGCATACCGCATCGGGCGTGATGCCCCGCCCGCAACCTCCCGAGACGTTGAGGGTGCTGGGCGGCCATGTTGCGTCGTTTTCCGACTTTGAATTGACGGGTTTCCACGATCTTGTTGCGATGTCGGGTTCGCTGGTGATCGGGCTGGCCGTTTCCGAAGGTCATCAGAGCCCTGAAACCCTTTGGGAAATATCGCGAATCGACGAAGATTGGCAGATCGAACATTGGGGTTCCGACGACGAGGCCGAGATCCATGCCGCGATGCGCAGGGCGGCGTTTCTACAGGCAGCGGCGTTTCTTGCCGCTTCGCGAACCGGCAAAGCCCAAAGCTGAGGCCGACTCATTCCCTTTCCCTTGGGGCACCGATCGAGAAGGGGAATGAGTGACTTGACGTCACAGCATTATCGGCACAAATTCGCCAATGCCGCGTCATGAGGCTTTGCGGGGTGTTCAGGCACTCACCAAAGCGACACCCTTGGCGCAGTATGCCCATAAGGGCGCCTTTATCACCGCCATGGGGCGGACAAAAACAGGAAGAGGTAACAATGAAAAAATCCGTATTGCTCGGCACGCTGGCCGCGACTGCGCTGATCGCCGGTATGGCGTCGGCGACCACGCTCGAGGACGTGCGCGCGCGCGGCATGCTGAACTGCGGCGTTTCGTCGGGTGTGAACGGCTTCTCGGCCCCTGACGCGAATGGCGTCTGGCAGGGCTTTGACGTCGCCGTCTGCCGCGCCGTCGCTGCCGCCGTTCTGAACGACCCGATGGCCGTCAACTTCGTTCCGACCACCGGCCAGACCCGCTTCACCGCGCTGGCTTCGGGCGAAATCGACATGCTGGCCCGCAACACCACGTGGACCTTCTCGCGCGACGTCGACCTGGGCTTCACCTTCACGGGCGTCAACTACTATGACGGCCAGGGCTTCATGGTGAACCGCAACCTCGGCGTTTCGTCGGCGACCGAACTCGATGGCGCGACCGTCTGCATCCAGACCGGCACCACCACCGAACTGAACCTGGCTGACTATTTCCGCGTCAACAACATGACCTACGAGCCGGTTCCGATCGAAACCAACGCCGAAGCCCAGCAGCAGTATCTGGCTGGCGCCTGCGACGTCTACACCACCGACGCGTCGGGCCTCGCTGCAACCCGCGCTTCGTTCGAAGCCCCCGGCGATCACGTGATCCTGCCGGAAATCATCTCGAAAGAGCCGCTCGGGCCGCTGGTCCGTCATGGCGATGACCAGTGGGCTGACATCGGCCGCTGGACCATGAACGCCCTGATCGCCGCCGAAGAACTCGGCGTGACCTCGGCGAACCTCGAACAGATGGCTGCCGGCACCAACAACCCGGAAATCAACCGTCTGCTGGGCACCGAAGGCAACTTGGGCGAGATGCTGGGCCTCGACGCGCAGTGGGCACATCGCGCGATTGCCGCTGGCGGCAACTATGGCGAAATCTTCGCTGCCAACATCGGCGAAGCGACCCCGATCGGTCTGGCCCGTGGCCTGAACGCACAGTGGACCCAGGGCGGCCTGATGTACGCCCCGCCGTTCCGCTGATCGGCTAACTCTTCGGCGCGCTGGGCATGGCCCTGCGCGCCGTCCTCAAATCTGACAAAGCATAATCGTGCCAGCCGTCGCCAAAAGGCGAACCAACGGAAAAACATAACGGCACGGATGCAGGGGGAAAATTTCATGGCAATGGACAGCGGGACCCCTCAAAGGTCCTTCCGGCTGAGCATGCTGCTTTACGATACGCGGTATCGCTCGCTCACCATCCAAGTCTTCGCGATGATCCTGCTCATGCTGGGCGCGGCCTGGCTGGTGGATAATACGGTCAAGAACCTTGCTGCGCTGGGCAAGGATTTCTCGTTCGACTTCCTTTGGAACACGTCGGGCTACGACATCTCGCAGCGTCCTATCGAGTATTCCAGCCAGTCTTCGCATGCCCGCGCGGCTGCAATCGGCGTGATGAACACGCTCATTCTGGCCATCATGTCCTGCGTGACGGCGACAATCCTGGGGATCTTTGCGGGCGTCCTGCGCCTGTCGAACAACTGGATCGTCGCGCGGTTGATGACCATCTACATCGAGATGTTCCGCAACGTGCCCGTCCTGCTGTGGATCATCATCGCCGCCGCCGTGATGTCGGAGGCCATGCCCGCCCCCAATGCGTTCCGGGGTGAGAACGCGACCGCCAGCATGCTGCTGAACGATTCGGTCGCCTTCACGAACCGGGGTGTTTATGTTCCGTCGCCGCTGTTTGAACGCAGCCTTGGCGACTTGAACCTTGGTGTGATCCAGCCCAGCCTCGATGCGATCGCGTTCCTGATCGTCGTGGTGCTGTCGGTCTGGGCCAACATGCGCCTATTGTCGCACGCCGCACGCGTCCAGAACGAGACCGGCGTCCGCCCCGCCACGTGGTGGAAAAGCCTGCTGATCCTGTTCGTGCCGGCGATCGTGTTGCTGATCGCATTGGGGTTCCATCTGGAATACCCTGAACTGCGGGGCTTCAACTTTACCGGCGGCCTGCAGTTGCGAAATTCGCTGATTGCCATGTGGATCGGCCTGTCGATCTATACGGGCGCGTTCATCGCCGAAAACGTCCGGGCCGGGATTCTTGCGATTTCGAAAGGCCAGACCGAGGCGGCTTTTGCGCTTGGCCTTCAGCCGGGCAAGACCATGCGCCTCGTGATCCTGCCGCAAGCGCTGCGTGTGATCATTCCGCCGCTGATTTCGCAGTATCTGAACATCACCAAGAACACCTCGCTGGGGCTTGCGGTGGGTTACATGGACCTGCGTTCGACCCTTGGCGGCATCACGATCAACCAGACAGGTCGCGAGCTTGAGGGCATGCTGCTGATGATGCTGGTCTACCTTGTGATCAGCTTGGTCATTTCGGCGGCGATGAACGTATACAACAACCGCGTCAAGCTGAAGGAGCGCTGAGATGGCCGAACACTCCGTTTCCTTCGTCCGCACCGAGATGCTGCCACAACAGGAACCGCCGTCGAGCCAAGTCGGTGCTGTGAAGTGGGTGCGCGAGAATCTGTTCAACGGCATTCTCAACTCGGTGTTGACCGTTCTGTCGATGCTGGCTGTCCTCTGGATCGTCTCGCATCTGTGGACCTGGTTCGCGAATTCGATCTGGGAAGCGCATTCCCTTAACGAGTGCCGCGAGATTCTGGCCGGCGCATCGGGCGCCTGCTGGGGCGTGATCAACGATCGTTGGCACCAGTTGCTGTTCGGCTTCTATCCGTCCGACATGTATTGGCGGCCGATCCTTGCCTTCGTGCTGCTGTTCGCTGCCTTGGCGCCGGTCCTGTTTCTGTCCCTGCCGCGCAAGATGCTGTGGTTCTCGGTCGTCTATCCGTTCTTCGGCGTTTGGTTGCTGTGGGGCGGTTCTGTCTGGGGGCCGGTCACTGTGTTCCTTGGGCTGGCGGTTCTGGGCCTGATCGTGCTGACCGTGACCGAGTCACTGGGCGCGATCCTGACGGCCATCCTGACCGTCGTCGTCGCGCTGTTCCTGTTCCTCAACCCGCTGGGGTGGGTCGCAGGGCTGTTCGGCGCAGAAACGGCGCCGTTGGCTGGGCTGTTCCCGATTGTCCCGAACCTCTCCGAGGGGCTGGAAAGCGTGATCCCCGCGTCGATCACGCCGGTGGCGTCGCGCGAATTCGGCGGCTTCATGATCTCGATCGTGATCGGGGTTGCCGGCATCGCGCTGTCGCTGCCGCTGGGTATCCTGTTCGCCTTGGGACGCCAGTCGACCATGCCGCTGATCAAGTATATCAGCGTCATCTTCATCGAGTTCATCCGGGGCGTTCCGCTGATCACGTTGCTGTTCACCGCTTCGCTGTTGCTGAACTACTTCCTGCCCCCCGGCACGAACTTTGACCTGATCCTGCGGGTGATCATCATGGTGACGCTGTTCGCCACGGCTTACATGGCCGAGGTGATCCGCGGGGGCCTCGCCGCCCTTCCGAAGGGGCAGTACGAGGCGGCCGATGCCTTGGGGCTGGACTATTGGAAGGCACAGCGCCTGATCATCATGCCGCAGGCCCTGAAGATCTCGATCCCCGGGATCGTGAACACCTTCATCGGCCTGTTCAAGGACACGACTCTCGTTGTCTTCATCGGGTTGCTGGACCCCATCGGGCTGGCAAGCGCGATCCGCGCCTCGAGCGACTGGCAAGGGATCTATTGGGAACTCTTCATCTTCATCGGGGCGATCTTCTGGATCTTCTGCTTCGGGATGTCGCGGTACTCGATGTATCTCGAACGCCTCCTCAAGACCGACCATCGTTAAGGAGTAGAACCCATGGAAACCATGGCAGAACGCGCAATCGACCGCAGCCAGATGACGGTCAGCGACGAGGTCGCTATCCAGATTACCGGCATGAACAAGTGGTATGGCCAGTTCCACGTGCTGCGCGATATTAACCTGACCGTAAACCGCGGCGAACGCATCGTCATCGCCGGGCCTTCGGGATCGGGGAAATCGACGTTGATCCGCTGCATCAACCGGCTGGAGGAACATCAGGCCGGACAGATCATCGTCGACGGCACGGAATTGTCGTCAGACCTCAAGAACATCGACAAGGTGCGCTCGGAAGTGGGGATGGTGTTCCAGCACTTCAACCTGTTCCCCCACCTGACGATCCTTGAAAACTGCACGCTGGCGCCGATCTGGGTTCGAAAGATCCCCAAGCGCGAAGCCGAAGAAACGGCGATGCACTTCCTGGAAAAGGTCAAGATCCCGGAGCAGGCGCATAAATACCCCGGCCAGCTTTCGGGCGGTCAGCAGCAGCGCGTGGCCATCGCGCGTTCGCTGTGCATGCGTCCTCGGATCATGCTGTTCGATGAACCGACCTCGGCCCTTGACCCCGAGATGATCAAGGAAGTGCTGGACACGATGATCCAGCTGGCGGAAGAGGGCATGACGATGCTCTGCGTGACGCACGAAATGGGCTTTGCCCAAGCCGTCGCGAACCGCGTGATCTTCATGGACCAGGGCCAGATCGTCGAACAGAACAACCCGCACGACTTCTTCAACAACCCGCAGTCCGAACGGACCAAGCTGTTCCTGAGCCAGATTCTGGGTCACTGAACCGGTGTTCGCCAAGGTGAAAACGCGAAAAGGGGGGCTGTCTGCCCCCCTCTTTGCTGCTCAAATTCACCCCCCGAGGATATTTTCGGACAGATGAAAGATCAGGCCGCGAGCTCGCGCGGGACGATGAAATCGCGGGTGGTTCCCATGCCGAAGTCGACATCGCGCCAGCTGTCGATCTCGAAACTGGCGACAAGGGTTGCCCCCGTCGGATAGCGCGAGAAAGACGGATCCAGCGGGGCCTGCGCGACCATCCGCTGGGCAAATTCGGCAATGCCGGGATTGTGGCCGACCATCAGCACGGTATCCGCAGCCGCGTGACGCAGCACCGCCAGCATGACGTCAGGCCCGGCGTGATACAGGGCCGGTTTCAGGATCACTGCGGGCTGCGCGCCCAAGGCGGGGGCAAGTCGTTCCCAGGTTTCCTGCGTGCGCCGTGCGTCCGAGCACAGGACTTCGCCCGGCACATAGCCGCGTGACGACAGCCATTGCCCCAGATCGGCCGCCGCCGCGCGACCCCGATCATTCAGGGTGCGGTCGTGATCGGCCATCGTCGGGTCGTCCCAGCTGGACTTGGCATGGCGCGTCAGAATCAGGCGTTTGGTCATCGGTGGAACCTGCTCATGTGATAGGCGGACTGTTCGGGTGATCTTGCATGGCTTTGCGAGACGGGGCAAGCGCGCCGCGCGCGACATCCTGTCGACAGACAGTCTGCGCCTTCGGGCTTGTCGAGGTGCGCGTGGCAGGCATCGGTGTCGTATCGCGTCGGCGACAGGGCCGCGACCGGGCAAGCGGTCACACAAGGACGGTCAGCGCAGCGGGTGCAGGGGTTCTCGCTTGGTGGCATGGGCACGTCGAATGGCACGGCCAGCGCACCGCGGAACGATGTCCACAGCCCCATGCGCGCATGGACCAGCATCCCGACCGGGCTTTGCCACAGAGCGCCCGATTCGGTCGCCCAGCGCTGGAACGGGGGCCATGGTGGCCCATCGGAGGGAAAAAAGGTGACTCCGCCGCCGTCTCGGGCGAGGCCGGACAGGACACGATGCGACCAGCGGTCGAGGGGGTCTGGCGCGCCATCACGCCATTCGGGCTGCGTGGTCAGGTGCGGCCAGAACCCGTCACCCCCGGTTGGGCTGATCAGCACCAGCGCGCGGGCCTGCGCGGGACAGAAGGCGGGGTCGGGATCAAGGCTGGCCGTCACCTCGAGGTGATGCGCCCGCAGGCGGGCGTGCAGCTCAGGCGCGCTGTCCACGAGGTTTCACGCGTGGCGCTGTCGAGCGGATCATCGACCCGGCGCCGTGCTCGGTGAACAGTTCGAGCAAGCAGGCGTTGGGCACGCGTCCGTCCAGAATCACGACTGCCCGCACGCCGTCCTCGATCGCCTGCAAGGCGGTCTCGGTCTTGGGGATCATGCCGCCGGCGATGGTGCCGTCTTCGATCATCGCGCGCACTTGATCGGGAGTCAGTTCGGTCAGGACGGTGCCATCCTTGCCCTTGACGCCCGAAACATCGGTCAGCAGCAACAGGCGATCGGCCTTCAGCGCACCGGCAATCGCACCGGCGGCGGTGTCGCCGTTGACGTTGAAGGTCTCGTTCGCGTTCATGCCCGTGGCAACCGGGGCCACCACCGGGATGATCCCGGCGTTGAACAGGTCGCGCAGGACCTGCACGTTCATCTCAACGGGTTTGCCGACGAATCCCAGTTCCGGGTCGTCCGCCACACAGACCATCAGGTCGTCATCCTTGCCCGACAGGCCAACCGCGCGACCGCCCTCGTCCATGATCGCCTGAACGATGCGCTTGTTCACAAGCCCGGTCAGCACCATTTCGACGACTTCGACCGTCGCCTTGTCGGTGACGCGCTTGCCGCGCACGAACTCGGACTTGATGCCCAGCCGACCCAGCAGATCGTTGATCATCGGGCCCCCGCCATGCACCACGACCGGGTTCAGCCCGACTTGCCGCATCAGCACGATGTCGCGGGCGAATTCTGCCATGGCATCGTCGTCGCCCATCGCGTTACCGCCAAACTTGACGACGACGACAGCGCCGGAAAAGCGCTGAAGATAGGGCAAGGCTTCAGAGAGGGTGCGGGCGATGGCAGTCCAGTCACGGTTCATGTTCTGAGTTCTCATGGGGCGGGGCCCGTTATTCCATGGTTGCGATGAGAGCGCGAAGAGTCTCGATACCCTCGCCTTTTTCAGACGAGGTGACAAGAAGTTCGGGGTAGGCTGCGGGGTGCTTGGCCAGCGCGGCACGCACCTGCGCCAGCGTGGCGTCCTGCTGGGCTTTCGTCAGCTTGTCGGCCTTGGTCAGGACGACCTGAAAGGTCACGGCCGATTTGTTCAGAAGGTCCATGATCTCGGTGTCGACCTTCTTGATGCCGTGGCGCATGTCGATCAGCACGAAAGCCCGCCGCAAGGTCGCGCGGCCCGACAGATAGGATTTCAGAAGATCGTGCCATTTGCGCACGATGGCCACAGGTGCTTCGGCGAAGCCATAGCCGGGCAGGTCGACCAGATAGACCTTGCCGCCCGCGTCGAAAAAGTTGATTTCCTGCGTTCGGCCCGGGGTGTTCGACGTTCGCGCCAGCGATTTTCGCCCCGTCAAGGCGTTGATCAGGCTGGATTTCCCAACATTCGACCGACCGGCAAAACAGATCTCGACGCGGTCTGCCGGGGGCAGGCCCGACATCGCAACCACGCCCTTGACGAAGTCGACAGGCCCGCGAACAGCAGGCGGCCCTTTTCGGCATCTTCGGGCGTCGGGTGCGGCGTGTGGGGGAAGGGCAGGGAGGTCATGCGCAGGGCTCCACAGGGTCGTCGATGGCCACGGTTCCGGATTGGATGACACGGGCAAAGACACCCAGATCCTGATGTCCCCAGCCCGATTGCAAGGTGTCAAGCGTGTCGCCCGCTGGGTGACCAGTGTCAGGGTCGAAGGTTGTCGCGATGCAACGTGTGATCCGGGCCTCGATGCGCAGGCGGGCGGGCCCGATCGCAAGCGTTTGGCCGATCCAGCCGAATTCGGCCCAAGGTTCGCAGCCATCGATCCACAGGTTTCCGCGAAAGCGATGGATCGACAGCGACTGTCCCATTTTCCCCTCGAGCGCGCGCAGGGACGCGAGGTTCAGGATCGAGACGAGAGGCTCGGGCTGATCGCTGAGCGCGGCGTCGTCCACGCACCGCACAAGGCGCGAGGGCGCCGGCCGGTTCGCAGGCCACATCGGGCGCACCCAATCCACCAAGGCGGCGGCGCCCTCGGGAAGGCGCCCTTCGAACGGGTCGCGCGCGGGATGGGTCAGGCGCACTGTGCCGGTGTCGGGATCATGGCTTATGCGGATCGCTTGCAGCGTGCCTTCGGCCGCGCCGCGCACGAAGCGCATCTTTGGATGCCAGTCCACCACGTCTGCGTCGGTGGTCAACGCTTCGGTTGCGATTGCCCAGCGTCGGTCATGGGGGAACGGGCGGCCCTCGGTCAGGGCCGCCCGCGTGATTTCCTCGAACCCGACCGATTTGATCGGATGGCGAACAATATGAGTCAGGCGTGCGCCGATCACTTGACCTTGCCCTTGGGGCGACTGACCGAGGCCCGGATATTGCCGAAGATGTCCGGCCGCGAGCCGTGCTTGGTCATGATCAGGTATTGCTGGATGAAGGTGATGATGTTGTTCCCGATCCAGTAGATCAGCAGGCCCGAAGCGAAGCCGCCCATCACGAACATGAAGATCCACGGCATCCAGTTGAAGATCGCGGCCTGCGTCGGGTCGGCCGGGGCCGGGTTCAGGCGCATCTGGAACCACATCGAGATCCCGTAGAGCAGCGGCAGGATACCGAGGAAGATCGTCGCCAGCAGCGATCCCGGATCAGGCGCGGCCCAAGGCAGGGCCCCGAACAGGTTGAACAGCGAAGTCGGATCCGCCGCCGAAAGGTCGTTGAAGACCCACAGCCATTCGGCATGGCGCAGTTCGATCGTGACGAAGATCACCTTGTACAGCGAGAAGAAGATCGGGATCTGCAGCATGATCGGAAGGCACCCGGCGGCCGGGTTCACCTTGCGGTCGCGATACAAGGCCATCATTTCCTGCTGCAGCTTCTGGCGGTCGTCCCCGGCACGTTCCTTGATGGCTTGCATCTCGGGCTGGAGTTCCTTCATCCGCGCCATCGAGACATAGGATTTCCACGCCAGCGGCAGCAGCGCGGCCTTAAGCGTCAGGGTCAGCGCGAGGATAGCCCAGCCCATGTTGCCGATCTGGTGGAAGAAGAAGTTGAGAAGCAGGAAGATCGGGCGGGTCAAGAAGAAGAACCAACCCCAGTCGATCGCGTCGGTGAAACGGTCGATCCCCAGATCGTCCTGATACGCCGTCAGGGTGTTGTATTCCTTGGCGCCGGTGAACAGCATCGATTCGACTTGCGCCGTTTCTCCGGGGGCCACGGTCATTGTCGGCAAGCGCAGGCTGGCCTGATAGATTTCAGCCGACGGGACATATTGCGCGACAGCGGTGCCCGGCTGGCCCGGAAGGTTCACAAGCGAGGCCATGAAATACTTGCTGGTAAAGCCAACCCATCCGTTGGTCGCGAAATCGGCGCTGAAGGTCGGCGTGCGCTCGGCGTCGCTGACGGCATAGTCTTCCATGTCACCGTAATCGTTTTCGGTCAGGGTGCCATCGGCCAGCATCACCAGACCTTCATGCGAGATGAAGAAGTTCTGAAGATCGCTCGGGCGCTGGTGTTGCGCAAGGATGCCATACGGGTCCAGCGACACAGCCTCGGACCCGGTGTTTTCAACCGACTGACCGATCGTGAGCATGTAGTTCCCGTCGACCGAGATCGTGCGCGTGAACACGAGGCCCGAGCCGTTGTCCCAGCGCAGCGTGACAGGGGTATCAAGGGTCAATGCGTTGTCGCCGACCTGTTCCCACGGGGTCGCCGGGCCCGGCACGAGATCATAGGTCAGGCCGCCGCGCGGCGCCCAGCCATGGATCGCATAGAACGGGTGGCGGTCGCCGCTGACCGGGTTCAGCAGGTGAACGAGGTCCGAGTTGTCGTCGACGTTTTCGCGATAGTCCCGCAGCTGCATGTCGTCGATCCGGGCGCCTGTCACGGCGATCGAACCGGCGAGGCGCGGCGTGTCGATGGCGATACGCGCCGATTCGACGACGGCCTCGACAACCGGGTCGGTGCTGGCGGCCTGCGGTGCCGGCGGCAGAAGTTCCGACTCGGCTACGGTCGCCGCGGGGTCAGCCACGGGGGGCGGGAACATGGCATACCAGCCCACCATGACCGCGAGGCTCAGGGCAAAGGCGAGGATGAGGTTCTTGCTTTGATCGTCCATCTGGGCTTTCCGCGCGGGTTTCAGCATTCGGCCCGGTTCAACAAGTCCTGCCCGCAAAGGTCAAGCGGATTCCCCGCCGATCAGGGCGACGGGGCGGGTTTTGCGCCCCCTCACGCGTTTTTCATCCCCGCCTGTCCTGATGCGGACGGTGTCGCGGGGCTGAGGCCCTCTTCACACCAGGGCTCGCCGTCTTCGAGCGCACGGAAGTGATTGCGCAGCCAATCTGGCAGGGCCTCGGCCGACATCGGACGGGCGATGCCGAAGCCTTGCAGATGCTGGCATCCCAGTTGCGCCAGAACCACCTGCTCGTTGGCGCATTCGACCCCCTCGGCGAGTGTCCCCAGTTCCAGTTGCCCCGCCATCGAGATGATGGCCGACACCATGCGTTGCTGGTCCGGGTCCGTGTGCAGCTTGGTCACGAAGGACCGGTCGATCTTGAGCCGCCCCACCGCGAAGCGACGGATATTCGCGATCGAGGCATGACCCGTCCCGAAATCGTCGAGATCGATGCCGCAGCCCAGCCGCGCCAGCCGCGCGATGGTGCGCACGATCATGTCGTCGTCGCTGTCCGCCACTACGGTTTCAAGGATCTCCAGCACCAGCCGGTCCGGTGTCAGGCCCGCCTTGTCCAGTTCCCACTGGATTTCATCAGCAAGATTGGGGTTGCGCAATTCGGCAGACGAGAGGTTCACCGCCACGGTGGGCACGTGCAGGCCCATCGTATCCAGCCGGGCCAGTTCCTTCAGCGACTCGCGCAGCATCGTCTGGGCCAGACGCGGCAACAGCCCGGCCTTTTCGATGCGCGGCAGAAATTCCCCGGGCGGGATGAGACCGCGTTGCGGGTGCTGCCATCTCGCCAGCGCCTCGATCCCGCTGGGCAGGCCGGTTGCGGTGGCGATCTGCGGCTGGAAATAGGGCCGAATCTCGCCTGAATCGAGGGCGCGCGCCAGATCGGAATCATCGCTGCCGGGCGCGAGCGTCGGGAAGTCCACGGCGCTGTAACTGCTCAGCCCCGAAGGCCCGCTGCGCAGCGCCCGCAGGGCCGCGGCGTCGGCGGCATCCAGCATCGACAGCCCGTTCATCATCGCGGCGCGGGGGCTGGCGCAGAACCCCACCGAAACGGTTGGCCAATGGGTGACGGTTTCAAAGGTGAAGGGCAGGGCAAGGGCCGCCTGCACCCGCTGCGCCACGCCCAGAACGCTGCCGACATTCAACCCCGCCTGCGGCCAAAGAGCGACACCAAGGCCCCAGCGGTCGATCTGGCAGAAAAGGTCGGCGGTGCGCAGCGATTTGCTCAGCCGCACGGCCATCTCTCGGGCCAAGGCGTCGAGGAACCGCGCGCCATGCAGGGCCTCCAGCCGCGGTGCCTCGTCGATGCGGACAACCAGCGAGGCCGGCGTGCCCGTCTTGCGCCCATGCGCCGCGCCCATTGCCAGCCGCATCTCAACCTCGTCCCGGGCGACGAGCGCGGCGCCATGCTGGCGTTCAAGCTGGTGCCGGATAGTCGGTTCGAACCGCGCCACCCACCACAAGAGGCCACATTGCAAGGTGATGACCGTGGCCAACGGCCAACCCAGCAGCGGGTGCGTAAAGGCCGTCATCATCGGGGCGACGAACAGTGCCACCGTCCCGCGGTTAAGGAAAACAAGCTGGAAGAACCGGGTGGCGACAGCCGAAACGCGCATCAAGAAACCCCCTGCCGCCGGCGCCCGATGTCCGACCGCTCACAGGGTTTGCCGCGGCGTCACAAGGAAGGTTTAACGCAGGCTTGGAATGTCCGGGGGATTTGCCTCAACTTCGACCGATCGCGGGCTTGTCGTCAGCCCGAGGAAGTCGAACAAAGACGGGTCCACAAAGTGCGAGGGGCGCACATTCATCAGCGCCTTGAACATCACGTTGCGCCGCCCCGGCGAGCGCTTTTCCCATTCATCAAGGATTGATTTCACCTGCATGCGCTGCAAGCCATCCTGCGATCCGCACAGATCGCACGGAATGATCGGGTAGTTCATCGATCGCGCGAATTTCTCGCAATCGGCCTCGGCAACCATGGCCAGCGGCCGCAGCACGAACAGGTCGCCGTCCTCGTTTACCAGTTTCGGCGGCATCGTCGCCAGACGCCCGCCGTGGAACAGGTTCATGAAAAAGGTTTCCAGAATGTCGTCGCGATGGTGGCCCAGCACGACCGCCGAACAGCCTTCCTCACGCGCGATGCGATACAGGTTCCCGCGCCGCAGCCGCGAACACAGGCTGCAATAGGTGCGGCCCTGCGGGATCTTGTCGACGACAACCGAATAGGTGTCCTGATACTCGATCCGGTGCGGCACACCCATGCGTTCCAGAAACTCGGGCAGGACGGTCGACGGGAAGCCGGGCTGGCCCTGATCCAGATTGCACGCCAGCAGATCAACCGGCAGAAGGCCGCGCCATTTCAGCTCGTGCAGGATGGCCAGCAGGGTATAGCTGTCCTTGCCGCCCGACAGGCAGACCAGCCAGCGATCACCGGGCTTGACCATGCCGAAGGTATCGACCGCCTCGCGCACCTGCTGCACCAGCCGCTTGCGTAGCTTGCGAAACTCGGTGCTCTTGGGGGCGCCGGCGAACAGGGCGTGGATGTCGCCGAGGTCTTCGTCGTCAAGCATGGCAGGGCTCCGTTGGGCTGGGATGCCTATGCCAGAAGGCAACGCGCAAGAAAAGGGTCAGCGGTGTTTCGCGTCGTGATCGGGGTCGAACCCGGGAACGGGATCATAGCCCGAGCCGCCCCAAGGGTGACAGCTGACGATGCGCTTCGCTGCGAGCCAGCCGCCCTTGATCGCCCCGTGTTTCGACAGCGCGTCGAGGGCATAGACAGAGCACGTCGGCTGATACCGGCACCCATGTCCGACCCAGGGGCTGAGGATCAGCCGATACGCCTTGACCGGCCACGACAGCAGCCAGGCGGCGGGGGAATAGCGGCGGTCGTCGGGCATCGGGTTCCTCGGGGCTTTGGGCCGATGTGGGGTGAAGGGCGGCGCGGCGCAAGGGGGCACGTCATCTTGCGCGTGTTGTAGCCGATGGGGCTCTGCCTGCAAATGGGTCTGTCGATATTGCCCACGACCCCACGCCGCGCTACCCTGCGGTTGAGCAGGGGCGGGGTGCGGGTGTGGATGTCAGCGAGATTGAGGATGAGCTTGGCCTTGAGCACGGGCTGATCCGTCAGGTTGAGCGTTTAGGCGAGGACGAAGGTCGCCGCTGGGCGGTGCTGATCGCGCATAGGGCCGCGATGCGGGTGTTGCAGGATGTTTGGGCGTGGAGCCTGTCGGAGACTGCGCGCGACCTTAATTTGACGCCGCTGCCCTGGTTGTGGCTGAATACAATCAGCGGGGTTGCGGGCACCTGTCCAACTCCGCTGATTGGGGAAGCCGCCGCCCGCGCCACCGCTGCCGCCCGCGCCGCCTCCTACGCCGCCGCCTACGCCTCCTACGCCGCCGACGCCGCCGTCTACGCCGCCGATGCCTCCTATGCCGCCTACGCCTCCTACGCCGCCGATGCCTCCTACGCCGCCGACGCCGCCGCCGACGCCGCCTACGTCGTGTGGGGGAGGGTGCAGGAAGATTGTGCGACACTTGTGGCGGGCGACGACCCCAACGCCCGCCCCCTCTGGCCCGGCAAAAACCCCTTGCAGGCTAAGTGGGACACGGCGCGCAAGGGCACACTCGCCCTCGGCTCCGACTGGCAATTCTGGGTCGACTGGTATGATCGCGCCCTGAACGGCCAGCCGCAGGATTGGGACTTGCTCACCAAGGTCGCCCTCATCCCCGCCGAGGAATGGACAAAACACGGCGACGACTGGATCCAGAACGCCGAGCACATCAACGCGATGATCGCGCGGATTCAGTTGGAGCATATCGCCGTCACCCGCCCGCTGGGCGAGGATGCGATCGAAAAGGGCGACAACGGGCTGTGGCACCGCGCCGGGCGTTCCGACATCGACCGCGACATCCTGCAAGACGCAAGCGACAGCGTGGCGGACATGATCGAGAGGGTGCGCGCGGGTATGCTGCGCTCGAACGCGCTGGCGGCGCTGGGCCCCGAGGTCGAGCTGCTGGACCGTGCGCTGGCCAAATACCCCGACCGCCCCCTCCGCCTGCACGATACCTTCCTGCAAGTGCAAAGCCATATCGCCCGCGATCTGGCCAGCGGCGAATTGCCCGACGATCACACCGTCCACGACCTGAACCAGACCCTATCGACCGCCGCGCTGGACATGCGCAACGCCTGCCCCAAGACCAAGGCCGTGGTCGAGGCCCGGATCGAGGCGCGGTTTGGCGAGGTCGCGCAGGGCCTGGAAATCACGGTGATCACGCAGGTTGCGGTAGAGATTTCCGATGAACCGCTGGGACAGGAATTCATCGAAGACGCCGAGGTGATCACCGACCCGAAGGCGGACAGGAAACCGGCGCTCTATCGCTGGACGACGCGGCTGGCGGTGATGATCACGCGGGACGGCGGGAATATCGTCGCGGCGCTGGAGAAAATCGGGGCGATTGGTGGCGGGGTGACGACCTGCGCCGGCATCACCTATTTCATCCTCAGCCTGCTTTTCTGATCAAGCCTGCCCCGGATGCACCCGCGCCAGCGCCGCATGAAAATCGGCGCGCAGGTCGGCGAAATCGCGCGATACCGTGGCCTCGGGCTTGCCGATCAGAACGTAATCCCAGCCCGACCGGAAAAGGGGCAGCATCTCGCGCGCCAGCGCCCGCAGACGGCGCTTGGCGCGGTTGCGCGTGACCGCGTTGCCGACCTTCTTGGAACAGGTGAACCCCACACGCGGCCCGGAATCGTCGCCGCGCTGCCGCGCTTGCAGCAGAAAACCCGCCACGGGGGCGCGGCGGGCCTTGGCGGCGGCCAGAAAATCAGATCGCTTCTTCAGAACCATCAGGCACGAAGAAACCGCCGGAACCGCCATCTGCCCCGCGTCAATGCTGGGTTCAGGCTGCTCCGGCGGTGTCATGATCGTTCGGGTCGCGTCAGCCTCAGGCCGACAGACGCTTGCGGCCACGAGCGCGGCGCGCGTTCAGGACCTTGCGGCCACCCTTGGTCGCCATGCGGCTGCGGAAACCGTGGCGCTTCTTGCGAACCAGGTTCGACGGCTGAAAAGTGCGCTTCATCGCAACGTTCCTCTGTTATCCGGCCCAAATCCACCCGGGGGGGATTCGAAGGCCATTATTCATGAAGGCTGGGCAATAGACACGATCCGGGGGCAAGTCAATTCACCGCAAGCCTTTGGCAGGAAAAAACTGCACCCGCGTTCGAACGGTGTCGCTTACACGAAGCCGTGAGCGCGCTGAAACACGGAAATCAATCACACATCGGGGCCGAACTGTGCAACATGGCCCCGACGAAAGGACAACCCGTGCCCCAGGAAAACCCGCCCACCCACACCGACGAGAACGGCAGGATATCGCGCTCGGTCCTGCGCTTCTTGCCCTTGGCCGTGTTGGTCGCCGCCTCGGTTCTGGGGTTCGTGTTGCTGCGCGATTCCCTGACCTTCGATGCATTGCGCGAGAACCGCGCCGCGATTCTGGCCTTTCGCGATGCGCATCCGTTGGCGATGCCCGTGCTTTTCATGCTGGCCTATGTCGCGGTGACGGCGCTTTCGCTGCCGGGCGCGCTGGCCATGACCTTGACGGGGGGCTTTCTGTTCGGGCTGTTCCCTGGGGCGCTCTATAACGTCGCGGGGGCAACGATTGGCGCCACTGTCCTGTTCGCGGTGGTGCGCGCAGGTTTGGCAGACGGTCTGCGCGCCCGTGTCGAACGCTCGGGCGGTGCGGCGCAAAGCCTGATGTCCGGCCTTCGCGAAGCCGAGGTTTCCGTCCTGCTGGGCATGCGTCTTGTGCCGGTGGTGCCATTCTTCGTCGCGAACCTTGTCGCGGCGCTAATGGGTGTCGCCCTGACGCGCTTCGTGTGGACGACGGCGCTGGGCATCTTGCCGGGCGGGCTGGTCTATACGTGGGTCGGTGCTGGTCTGGGCGCCGTGTTCGAACGTGGCGAGGCGCCTGATCTGGGGCTGGTGTTCGAACCCGCAATCCTTGGCCCCCTGTTGGGGCTGGCGGCGTTGTCGCTGTTGCCGGGGATCGTGAAACTGTGGCGGAGGGCCTGAGATGATCGAGACGGATCTTTGCGTGATCGGCGCCGGGGCCGGCGGGCTGTCGGTGGCGGCAGGCGCGGTGCAAATGGGCGCGCGTGTCGTCCTGGTCGAAGGCGGCGCGATGGGGGGCGACTGCCTGAACCATGGCTGCGTGCCCTCAAAGGCCTTCTGGCAGCCAATGCGGCGCAGGCCGTCCGCGCCGGGGGCCGGGCGTCGCACCTGCTGACCTGGTGATCTGATTCCGCCGCTGCCAAGGATCATGTCGCAAGCGTCATCGCCGCCATCGAGCCCCATGATCTCGCAGGAGCGTTTCGAAGAAGCTCGGCGCAGGCGATCCGGCCATGGCAGTATTTCACCGGCCCCGACGAGATCGAGGCCGGAGGCGAACGCATCCGCGCGCGCCGTTTCCATCATTGCCACGGGGTCGCGCCCTCGTGCCGCCGATCCCCGGTCTGGACAGCGTTCCTCTTCCGACGAATGAGACGATCTTTGCCCTGCGCGAACCGCTGGGGCATCTGCTTGTCATTGGCGGCGGGCCGATCGGCCTTGGAAATGGCGCTGGCCCATCGGCGCCTTGGCTGCAAGGTCACCGTGATCGAGGCCGCTGGGCGCACTCGGCCGCGAGGACCCCGAAGCCGGCCGACACCGTGCTGGCGTCGCTGAGGGCCGAGGGTGTCGAGGTGATCGAGGGAATCGCCGTCGAATCGATTGGCGGCCGGTCCGGCGCGATCGAGGCGGCTGGCAGGCGGCACCATCGCCATGGGCACGCATCTGCTGGTGGCGGTGGGCCGGGTGCCGAACATCGCCGCGCTGAACCTCGACGCGGCGGGAATCGCCCATACCCGCGCGGGGGTGACCGTTGATCCCAGTCTGCGCACGTCGAACCGTCGGGTCTATGCGATCGGCGATGTCGCGGGGCAGGGCAGTTCACCCACGGCAGGCTATCATGCCGGGGTGATCATCCGGTCCATCCTGTTTGGTTTGCGGTCGCGAGCGCGCGCCGATCATGTGCCGCGCGTCACCTTCACGATCCCGAACTGGCGCAGATCGGCTCGACCGAGGCCGAGGCCGTCGCCCGCCACGGGGCGGCGGTGACGGTCCTGCGCTCTTGGGTTCGATGCCAACGACCGCGCACAGGCCGAAGGCAGATCTGCGGCCTGATCGGGCGCGGATGGTCGCTCAAGGGACGTCTGATCGGCGTTACGATCGCCGGTCCGCAGCCATGGAATTGATCGGGGCGTCTGTCCTCGCGATTGCCAACCGGTTGAAATTGGGCGCACTTGCGGGGTCAACTGCGCCCTATCCGACCATGGAGACCTTAACAAACGCGTCAGGGCACCTATTTGCCCTGCAAGTTGTTTGATAACGCCTTGTGAAACGGTCAGGACGGTTCAACGCTGATCCTGACAGCCAGTCATGGTCAGCACGTTCCTTCGGACGCTCTCGGGGCGGTCCTTCTGGTAATGTTAATTTCTTCGTGCTTGGAATGAGGTCCGATCCTCGTGCCGTCCATGGCCCGCTCGCGAGGAATACCTGCTGACCCGCCTTGAACGCGCGCAGATCGCGTCGGCCGTTGGCGTCGGCATCGGACGGGTCGATCACCGACAAGCTGGCCGAGGAACCTGCTGAACACCGCCGGGGTCTATAACGTCGTTCTCTGCGGCGACGGCAGTGGTGTGAATTGGTGCTGTCGTCGCCTGTGCTGTCGCCGCCTGTCGCGACCTATGATTCGCGTGCCACGCCGACGTGGCACCAAGGCGCGATGACCTGCGGCCATGTTCACCCCGGATGGCACGGTGATCCGGCTGATCGGCGACCTGGTACAGGAAGCGGGGCTGCTGGATCGAAGTCACGATGAACGCCGACCCCCTGCGCGAGGGGCTAGACGCACGGGCGCATTCTTTCTGCTCTCGCTGATTTCGGTGGCGACGGCTGGTTTTGTTCATGTTTGCGCAGCGGCTGATCGTCACGCCCATGCGCTGCACGTGCTGTCGATGATCAACTATTCCCGCGCGCCCGAGGACGCCCGGTTCACATCATCACCCCAACGCCCGCGTGACCGAACTGCGCGAAGCCGAAAGCGCCCTGCACGACATGCAGGAGAACCGACGTGCAGGCCTGCGGCAAAAAGAGCGTCTGGCCCAGTTGGGCGGTGCCGTCGCGCGCATCAGTCACGACCTGCGCAATATCCTCAGCACCGCGACGCTGGTGGCTGACCGGCTCGAGAATTCTTCGGATCCCGCCGTGATGCGGGCACGCCAGTTGCTGACCGGGTCGTTGTCGCGCGCGGTGAACCCGTGCGAAACCACGCTGGCCTTCGGCAAGGCGCAGGAACCGCCGCCCAGCCTGAGCCGCTTCGCCTCAAGTCGCTGGTCGACGAGGCTGAAATGAGCACGACCCGCGGCAAAGCCCGGGGCTGCAATCGAGTTTCTGGTCGTATGCCACCGACGCTGGTCGCGCGCCGATCATGACCAGATCTATCGCGTCCTTGCGAATTTGGCGCGCAATGCCCGGCAGGCGCTGGAACTGGACCGAGGCGGCGATGGGCATCGAGATCGGCGCTGGAAAGCCCCGATGGCGTGGCGATCCGGGTCATCGACACGGGTCACCTGCCGCAGCGTGCGCGCGACAACCTTTTCTCGGCGTTCCAAGGCGGCAACGCAAGGCGAACGGGGTCAGCCTTGTGATCGCCGCCGAACTGTGCGCCATGGCGGGCGTCTGGACCTCGTGTATAGCGATGAACAGGGCACGGAATTGGGCGTGACGCGCCGCCGCTGGCGAACGTGACGATGTTTCGAAGAAACCGAATATCCTCGCATCCGTCTGCCGCTGGCGATAGATCACCCCCACAGTGGTCCGCTGTAGCTCGGCTGGATAGAGCACCAGACTACGAATCTGGGGGTCGAGGTTCGAATCCTTTTCGCGCGCCATTTTCCTCATGAATACAGATCACTGCGTGCAAGACGCCAGCAGCGTCCTGCGGCGCTGCTGTGCGCCGTTGCGGATTGCGTTTGATCGGCGCGACAGCGCGGCGGTCGCGGGCATTCAAGGGGAACATGACGCATGGATCATTCGCAAACCTCGCCCGCCGCGGCCCCGACAACACGGCTTTTGCAGGCCGATGTGTCGATCGGCGCTCGGCAAGATCTGGGGATGGGCCCTTACGGTGCGCGGGGGATCATCCCGATTCTCGTGGGTGGTCAGTTTTTGTGGGGGCGCTGGCTTCGAATACCGTTGCGCGGCGTGATTCTCTGCTGGGTGGCGCGGACCGTCAGGTTCTGCGCGCGGACGGGGCCATGAACTGGACGCGTTTTTGGCGAAATGCAGATCGACGACGGCACCATCCTGACCATCCGCAACCGCGTGGTGATCGACGAACCGGCACCCGGTGCGCGTTATGCCTTGTCGCGTGGTGCAGGTCACCGGCACCGCAAGGGCCAGGGGTTGGCTGGTCGCCGACGACCGCCTGAGCACCACGAACCGGCAAACTGCGCGCGCGGCGGTCCGTGATTCGCGCGCAGGCTGCGGAACCGCCTCGCTCGAGCGAGCATTGATCCTCAGCCACTATAGCCCAGCACACACGCGGCAGGAAGAGGACAAAGTCCGGCACGAACGTGATGATTGCCAGCGCGACGATCAGGATCGATATGAAGGGCACCAGTTCACGGATGATCGGCACCAGCGGTTGCCGCGTGATCGAGGCGACAATGAACAAGAGCAGGCCATAGGGCGGCGTGATGAGTCCCAGCATCAAAGCACCACACTCAGAAACGACCCCGAAATGCACAAGATCGATCCCCAGCGCATGCGCCGTGGGGATCAGGATCGGCACGACGATCAGCAGCAGCGCCCCGGCCTCGAGGAAGCACCCGAGCACCAGAAACAGCACGTTCACGGCGATCAGGAAGGTGGTCGGCGTCAGTTCGAAGACCCCCAGAAGATCGGCCACCGAGTCGGGGATATTCTCGCGCGTGATGACATAGTTGAAGGCCATCGCCCCGGCGATCAGGATGCCGACCGACGCCGTCGAACGCGCTGATCCAAGAAGGCACATACAGCGCCTGAAGGCTGACCGAACGATACAACACCACCGAGATCACCAGCCAGCGGCGGCAACAGGCGGCGGCTGGTCGGGGTCATGATCCTCAGATGCCGCCCAGAAGCGGGGATGACGGGCAGCATCAAGGTCGAACGTCGGCGATGCGTTGCACGGGGCACCCAGGGGATGGAATCGCCGGTCGGAATCCCCACGCCAGCCACGACCGCTCCGTGGACGCCCATCAGTTATCACATCAGCAGACCGGGCGCATCCCGGCGGCGAACAGGTATCCGACCGATTGTCTGGACACGAGGGCATAAAGGACCATCGGGATCACCGGCGATGATCGCCGACGGTCGCTGGCCGCGGCCGTAATCGCGGCGGCATAGGCGGGGTGCTTCCTGTCGCGCGTCAACACGTGATGATGATCTTGCCCATCCTCACCGCGTCGGCCACCGCCGATCCCGACATGCCCGAAAAGATCACCGACGACACCACGTCTACATGCCCAGCCCGCCCCGGAACCGGGCCGACCAGCGCCTGCGCGAACCGCAGAAGGCGGTCGGCCAACGAGCCGATGTTCATGATATCGGCCGCAAGGATGAACAGCGGAACCGCGAGCAAGGTGCATAGCGGTTAAAGCCCCTGCATCATCAGTCCGGCGGCGATCGCCGTCGGGGCCCTTGACCAGTAGGTGGGTAAACAAAGCTGCCCGCCAGCATCGAACCTGATGGACTGGCCCATCAGTGCCAGCGCGACGATCAACACGAGGGCGAGCGTGAACCGGGTCGGTCATGATCTTGACCCACAGGTGGCGCGCGACGGCATAGCGCGCCTTTTCCGGTGACGCGTCGCGGTGTTCAGCAGCAGCCTGACGATCACCCGCCAATGCGAAGGCACATTAGGATGGCAAAGACATACATGAACCGGATCCGCATCGCCGGGGTGCGTTCGCGATACAGCGAATTCGATGTAGTCCCAGACCTTGGGCAGCGTATACGCCAGAATCGCCGCGACAACGAGCGACGTGATCGTGTCAAAGGCGCGCCGGACGCCCATCGGCAGCCCGTTATACAGGATATCCAGCCGGATGATGTCGGCGTCGCGCACCACGAAGGCATAGCCGAACAGGATCCCCCAAAGCCACGCGATCGACACGAATTCCACCGTCCAGCTTGTCCACCCGACCGGAACGACAGCGACGTTGGCGATCAAATAGCGCACGGCGACCTGATACAGGAAGGTGACGAACATCGCCGCCAGCAGCAGGGCTATGACATTCTCGGCGCGGCGTTGCAGCCAGCCGAGGGCGGCGGGGACAAGGCTCGGCATGGGAGGCCTTTCGCGGCAGGGAGGCAGGGAGAAGGGCGGCGGCCGAGTGGCGCGCCGCCCTGTCGTGGATTACTGGCCGACGGCGTTGATCCGGTCGATCAGGCCCTCGGGCCATGCAGCCGAGTATTCCGAGTTCATGTACATCTCGACCGCATGGTTTTGGAACGCCGCGAGATCGGGCACATAGACGTCGATGCCCTGCGCCTCGAAGGCCGATTGAAGCTCGGTTTCAAGGCGGATCGTTTCGGCATCGACGGCAGCTTCGAACCGGTCGGCGCACATCTGCACGCGCTCTTGCTGCGCGGGGGTCATGCTGTCCCACTTGGCTTGGCCGATGACGAACTCGTTGGCGGCGATTAGGTGGTTGGTCAGGGCCATGTGGTTGATCAACTCGTTGAACCGCATGGCATTGGTCGCCGGAAAGCCATTGTCCTGCGCGTCGATCGACCGCGTCTGCAGCGCGGTATACACCTCGGTGAAGGGCACGGGGACGGGGGTGGCCCCCATCGCCTGACCGACGAACTGCCAGCCTTCGCCACCGGGCATGCGCAGGCGCACACCGTTCAGGTCGGACGGCGTCATATAGCGGCGGTCACCGACATAGGACAGATGGCGCGCGCCGATATAGGGGAATGCAAGGAAGTGGACGCCGGTTTCCGCGCTGGCTTCGGCCAGCAGATCGTCCAGCACGTCGCTGTTATAGACCGCGCGCATATGGGCATAGTCGCGGAACAGGAAGGGCATCCCCAGCACGCCAACCGCCGGAACCTGGTTCTGGAAGTCGAAGATCGCGAGGTTCGCCATGTCGAGGTTCCCGCGCTGGATCGCGTTCAGCTCGGTCCCTTGCGCGAACAGGGTCGCGCCGTGATAGGGCTGGAAATTGAACTCGTCACCGAGGCAATCGCCGAATTCGGTGTGCAGCAATTGCGACCGGACGTCGGTTTCGGGCACCGTGTCGGAATAGACCAGATCGATCTGTGCCGAGGCGATGCCCGCCGTCAGGGTCAGCGCAAGGGCGCTGGTGGCAAGGGTGGTCTTCAGGGTCAAACGCATATTCTCCTCCCATGTGCGTTCGTGGGGGCGAACCCCCGGGGAATCATGTGAAACTGTCGAAACTTGCGCGCATTTGCGCCGGGTCGGGGTGGGCCCCGGTGAACAGCTCGAACGCGGCGACGGCCTGAAAGACCGCCATCCCCGAGCCGTCGATGGTATGGCAGCCCTTGGCGCGCGCTTGCGCCAGAAGGGCCGTTTCGAGCGGGAAATAGACGATGTCGCAAACCCAATGGCGCGACTCGATCAGGGCCGGCTCCAATGGTGTTCCGGGCAGCTTGGCCATCCCCACGGGGGTTGCGTTCACGATCCCATCGGCGGCAGCGCAGGCGGTGCGCAGTTCCGTCGCCACGCTGGCCCGCCCCGTGCCAAGCCGCGCCGCGATCGAGGCGACAAGCGCCGTTGCCGCGTCGGCCTGCGTGTCGTGGATAAAGAGCCGCTTGACCCCGTTGTCGAGAAGGGCGTTCGCGACCGCCCCACCCGCACCGCCCGCACCCAAGAGCAGGACATGGTCACAAGGCCGGTCGGTGATGCCGCGCCGGAACCCTTCGGCAAAGCCCGAGTAATCGGTGTTATGGGCGTATCTCCGGCCGTCGCGGAACACGATGGTATTGGTGGCCCCCACCGCTTCCGCCGATGGGGCGACGGTGTCGACATGCGCCAGCGCCGCGCGTTTGAACGGAAAGGTGATGTTGACGCCAGCGAAGCCGTCCGCTTCGACCTTGTCGAGAAGGGCAGCAATCCCGGGCGCCCCCGCGAGTTCGTCCGCGTCAACCAGCGTGTAGTCTAGCACCAAACCCAGCGCGCGCGCGGCGTCCATGTGCATCCGCGGGGTGCGGGACGCCCCGATTCCAGCGCCGATCAACCCGACCCGGATCGAGCTGATCTGGCCCTGCGGCGGCTGCGCGGCCATCGTCGCTGGTCCGGTCATCTGGAACGATTCTCCCCCCGTTACCAAGGTCAAAATGTTCTCACGGTTTAATTGTGTCAATCAAAATGTTCGGCTAGGTTAAATTGACGAAAAGACCACGGGGGCCCGGATGGGAGAGGAAACGACCGGCGGCCTGCATGGGCGTCAAAGCTGGAAGCAGGATCCGGAAGGCGTGCGTCGCGCGATCCTTGAGGCCGCGACCAGTGAATTTGCGCGCAAGGGCTATGCCTCGACCCGGGTCGAAGACATCGCCGCGTTGACCGCCACGTCGAAACGCATGGTCTACTACTATTTCGACGACAAGGAGGGGCTCTATCTGCAAGTGCTCGAAGCGGCCTATGCCACGGTCCGCGCGGGCGAATCGGCCCTCGAACTCGATCATCTGCCACCGGTCGAGGCCCTCTGCCGGTTGATCGAATTCACGTTCGACCATCACCGTTCGCACCCGGATTTCATCCGCCTCGTGATGATCGAGAACGTCCACAATGCCGCCCATCTGCGGGCTTCCGGCTTGATGGGGCGGGTCAATGCGGGCGCCATCGAGAAACTCGCCCATTTGTGCGCGCGCGGGCAGGCCGAAGGCTCGTTCCGCGCGGATCTGACGCCGCTGGAACTGCACTGGCATATCTCGGCGCTGTCTTTTTTCAACGTGTCGAACCAGCCCAGCTTTTCCGAAAGCTTCGGCGCCAGCCTCTTCACCGCCGCCGGGCAAGCCCGCCTTCGTGCGCAAGCGGTGCAATCCATCCTTCGCCTCGTGCTGAAGGATCCCGCGCAGGCCCCGGCCATCACCCCATCCGAGGTTCCCATGATCGATCCCGAGCTTTCACCCTTTTTGGCCACTTGGTCCCAGAAGTGGGCCAGCCTGCCCGCCGGCAGCCCCCCCGCAGCCCGTCGGCAGAGATTCGAGGAAATCGCCGCCGAGATGCGTTTGCCTACGCCCGAAGACGTCGAAACCGACGCGGTGCACTGGGTCGACAGCCCGGCCGGCCCCGTGCGGGTCCGAATTTTCCGACACGCCACGGGGGGGATGCAGCCCTGCCTGATCTACATGCATGGCGGCGCATGGATGCAGGGCTCGCCCGAGACACACTGGGACATCACGGCACGCCTCGCCGCATGGAACCGCCAGACGGTCATCAGTGTCGATTACGCGCTTGCCCCGGAAAATCCGTTCCCGGCTGCCGCCGATCAGTGCCGCGCGGTCGCTCTGTGGGCGCATGCGCAGGCCGCCACGCTGGGCATCGACCCGGCGCGGATCGCCGTCGGGGGTGACAGCGCCGGGGGCAACCTTGCGGCCGTCCTTGCGCTGGACCTGCGCGATTCGCCGGTCAACCTGATCGCGCAGCTTCTGATCTATCCTGCCTGCGATTTCGATGCGTCCCGGCCCAGCTACATCGTGAACGCCGAAGCCCCCCTGTTGCAGGTGCGTGGAATGGATGTCGTCAACGCGATGTACTGCCCGGACACGGCGCAACTGGCCACCAACCCGCGCGTCGCTCCGTTGGTCGCCGATACCCATGCCGGTTTGCCCCCGGCCTTCATCGCCGTTGCCCAAAACGACCCGCTGCGCGATTCCGGTCTGGCCTATGCCGAGGCTTTGCAAGCCGCTGGCGTGCCCGTCGCGCTGGACAGGGGCCAGGGGCTGATCCATGGCTATCTGCGGGCGATGCAATGGTGCAGGGCCAGCCGCGACAGCCTTGCGCGCATGGCGAAATGGCTGGCAGCGCAAGGGTGAAAGACCGCTGCCGCCCCGCACCCGGCGCGCATAACCCTTGCTTTTGCAATAGTTAGGATACAGGTTTCCCGCAGGAAGTTTCCACGGGGGCCATCATGGCTGAAACGAAAACGTATACATATCAATCCATTGCCCGATCCGTTCTGGATCACGGGGTCGATACGATGTTCGGCCTGATGGGTGATGCCAACCTGTTCATGGTTGATCATTATGTGCGTAACGGCGGCGGTCGCTTTGCGCCTGTCGCCTATGAGGGCAGCGCCGTTCTCATGGCGATGGCATGGTCGCATGTCACCGGCAAGACCGGCGTCGCGACCGTCACCCATGGTCCGGCGTTGACGAACTGTGTCACGGCGCTCACCGAAGGGGCGCGGGGGCATGTGCCGATGGTGCTGCTTGCCGGGGACACGCCGGTGATGACGCCGCAGAACCTTCAGAACATCGATCAGCGCGAAGTCGTCAAGGTCACGGGCGCGGGCTTCGAACAGATCCGCGCGCCGGAAACCGCGGCGCATGACATCGCCCACGCCTTTTATCGGGCGCGGGTCGGAAAACGGCCCATCGTTGTCAACATGCCCGCCGACTTCATGTGGCAAGAGGTGGCGCACAAAACCGTCGTTTTCCCGGCGTTCTCGGCCCCCGCTTTCGTCCCCGAGGGGGACGATCTGGACGCCGCGATCGGCATGATCGCCTCGGCTCGCAGGCCGATCATCCTTGCCGGAGGCGGCGCGGCTGGTGCCCGAGACCAGATCATCCGCCTTGCTGACCGGCTCGAAGCACCACTGGCGACGACCCTCAAGGCGAAGGGGCTGTTCACCGGGCACCCGTTCGACATGGATATCTTTGGCACCCTCAGCACCCCCGCGACCTATGAAGCCATCGCCAAGGCCGATTGCGTCGTCTGTTTCGGTGCCAGCCTGCACCATTTCACGACCGACAAGGGCAAGCTGATGAAAGGCAAGCGGGTCATCCAGATCAACGACTCGCTGACCGAGGTTGCCAAGAACTATCACCCCGATGCCGCGCTGGTCGCCGATGCAGGGCTGACCGCCGACAACATCGTCCATTGGCTGGACGAGGCCGAAATCCCGCCCTCGGGCTTTACCCGCGATATGGATATGGCCGCGCTGCGGGTGCATCCGCAGGGGCGCATCGGCAAAGCCAAGCCGGGAACCGTGAATTTCGTTCAGGCGTTGGAACGACTGGAACGCGCGCTTCCGGCGGACCGTTTCCTGACAACCGATGGCGGACGATTCATGACCGAGGTCTGGTGCCGTATCTCGGCGCCCGGCCCGCGCAACTTCATTGCGACAACGAACTTCGGTTCGATCGGATTGGGCCTGCAAGTCGCCATCGGGGCGGGTTTCGCCGCTCCGGGCCGGCCGGTTGTGCTGTTCACCGGGGACGGCGGGTTCATGATGGGCGGCATCAACGAATTCAACACCGCTGTGCGCCTGAACCAGGATCTGATCGTCATCGTCGCCAATGACTCGGCCTATGGGGCGGAACATATCCAGTTCCTGGACCGGTCGATGGATCCGGGGCTTTCACAATTCGACTGGCCTTCGTTCGCCGAAGTCGCAACCGCGCTGGGCGGTCGCGGCATCTGCGTCAAGTCCGAGGCCGATCTCGACCGCGCGATTGCGGCGATCGACACGCGCGACAAACCCCTGATGATCGAACTCTGCCTCGATCCCGAGGATGTGCCGCGCATGCGGATCTGACGATTCAGCCGTGGCTGGCGGTCAAGGCAGCGTCAAGATCGTCGAACAGGTCGCTGATGTCCTCGATCCCGACGGACAGGCGCAACAGGTCGGTGGGGCAGGGCGATCCCGCCCCCTCGATCGAGGCGCGGTGTTCGATCAGGCTTTCGACACCACCCAACGATGTCGCCCGCTTCCACAGCAGCACCCGGGCCGCGGCGCCGATCGCGGCCACCTCGCCGCCCCGCACCCGCACCGACAGCATGTAACCGAAACCGCCTTCCATCTGCCGGGCAGCGATATCGTGCCCGGGATGCTGCGGCAGGCCGGGATACAGCACCTGCGCGACGTGTGGGTGGGCCTGCAAGCGTTCGGCAAGCGCCATCGCCGATGCGGCCTGGCGTTCCTGCCGCACATGCAGCGTGCGCAATCCGCGCAACAAAAGATAGGAATCGAAAGGCCCGAGAATCGCGCCCTGACCCTTGCGGATCGTTCTGATACGCGCCCAGAAATCGTCATCGCTGCGCGCACAGAGCACACCAGCCAGAACATCAGAATGCCCGTTCAGAACCTTGGTCGCAGAATGCATGACGATGTCGGCCCCCAGTGTCAGAGGCCGCGTATGCACGGGCGACGCACAGGTGGAATCGACCGCCAGACGCGCGCCGGCGGCATGCGCGATCTCTGCCGCCGCGGCGATATCGGTGATCGTCCACAAGGGGTTCGACGGGGTTTCCAGCCAGACCAGCTTGGTTTGACCCGGCCGGACAGCGGACCGCAAGGCATCGAGATCGTCGGTCTCGACGAAATCGACGCGCAGGCCCCAGCGCTGGGCTTCTGTCAGCAGCCAGTTGCGCAGGGCCCAATACATCACCTTCGACGCGACAACGTGATCGCCCGGGTCAAGCGCCTGAAAAACCGCCGTTGCCGCGGCCATGCCCGACCCGAACAGCAGGGCCCCGGCTTCGGCCTCTTCCAGCATCGCCAGAACGCGTTCGGCCTCGTGCGTGGTGGCATTGTCCGGGCGCGCATAGACGAACCCCGACCGATAGCCATTGTCCTCGTCCCGGATGAAGGTGGTGGACAAGTGGATCGGGGGCACGACCGCCCGAGTCTGTGTGTCGACCGCGCCCATCGCCTGTGCGGCCAGCGTGCGTTTGGTCCAGTCGGTCATGCGCTTTTCTCCGTGCGGTGAGTCGCGGAGTGTGCACGGATTTGGGGCAGAGCCAAGGGGTCAGATGCTGCTGCCCAGATCGTCCATCACCGCCTTGAACTTCGATGCGACAGCCTCGCGCCGGGCATGGCGTCCGTTGCTCACGACATGACGGCCGGCGCTCCAGACATCGGTGATGCAATCGCGCCCGTGCCCGCCAAAGACAAGCGTATCGAGGGCCCGGTCGCCAGTGCGGCCGCATAACCAGACAGAGTCGGTGCCAAGGCCAACCAGATCGGCCTGCATGCCCACGGCGATCTGCCCCGATGCCCGACCAGCGGCCTGGGCGCTGCCGGTGGCCGCCGCGGTGAACAGCCGCCGTCCGGCGGATTGCGTCGGGCTGGCCAGAATCGCCCGCCCCCGGTCGCGCAGACGTTGCGAATATTCCAGTTGGGCCAGTTCCTCGAACAGGGCGATGTGGATATTGCTGTCCGAGCCCACGCCGAACCGCCCCTCGTTCGCCAGAAAGCCGGTCGCGTCAAAAATCCCGTCGCCAAGGTTGGCTTCGGTGATCGGACAAAGCCCGGCCACCGCCCCGGTGCGCGCCAGCGCCCGGGTCTCCGAGGGGATCATCTGCGTCGCGTGGATCAGGCACCAGCGCGCGCCGACGTCGTGATTGCCCAGCAGCCATTCTGTCGGCCTCGCCCCTAAGGCGGCGCTGACTTCATCGACTTCGGCGACCTGTTCGGCAAGGTGCATGTGGATCGGGCCATCCCCGGCCAGCGCCACGGCGGCTGCCAGATCAGACGGGCTGACCGCGCGCAGCGAATGCGGTGCGACCCCCAACCGGGCATCGCGATGACCCCGGGTGACGGCGCGTTGGCTCGCCTCGTGCAGCAGGGCGAAATCGTCCGCACCGGTGCCAAAACGTTGCTGACCGCCTTGCAGAGGCCGCCCGTCGCATCCGCCTTGGGTGTAAAGGACCGGCAGCAATGTCAGCCCGATCCCGGTATCCTGTGCGGCAGCCACAATGCGCTCGGCCATTTCGGCGGGGTTCGCATAGGGACGGCCGCCCCGGTCATGGTGCAGATAATGGAATTCGGCGACCGCCGCGTATCCGGCTTCGAGCATCTCGACGAAAACCTGCGCGGCAATGGCCTCGACATGGTCGGGGGTCAAGCGGTCAAGGAACCGGAACATCAACTGCCGCCATGTCCAGAACGTGTCACGCGGGTCTGGTCCGCGCATCTCGGTCAGGCCGGCCATCGCACGCTGGAACGCATGGCTATGCAGGTTCACCGGCGCGGGCAGGATCATGGGCACGGACCAATCCGCGTGGCCGTCCAAGCCGGTGTCGATCTTGGCGATTCGACCATCGTCACCAATGTGAAGGACGATATCCTCGTGCCAACCATCGGGCAGAAGGGCGTGTCTGGCATGAAGTCTGGGCATGGCCTGCGTTCCGGTTGACATAATATGTAAATACATAATAATCGTGAACCAATCGAGGGACAAGGATAATCACCGTGCCGATGCTGTTGACCGATGTGACGCTGGCCACCATGGTCGATGATTCGGGCGGCTATGGCCTTGTGCCGGATGGGGCCGTCGCGGTGTCAGCGGGGCGGATCCAGTGGGCGGGGCCCCGGCGCGAATGCCCTTCGGCGTTCGACGAGGGCGAGACGTTGGCCTTCGGGGGCCGCCTGATGACCCCCGCGTTGATCGATTGCCACACGCATATCGTCCACGGCGGGAACCGCGCGCGCGAATTCGAGATGCGCCTGCAAGGAGCCAGCTACGAGGAAATCGCGCGCGCCGGCGGTGGGATCGTCTCGACCGTCGCGGCAACCCGCGAGGCCGGCGAAGCCCGGCTGATCGCGCAAGCCTTGCCCCGCATCGATGCCTTGATCGCCCAAGGGGTGACCACGGTCGAGATCAAGTCGGGCTATGGGCTGGACGTTGAAACCGAATTGACCATGCTGCGTGTCGCCCGTGCGCTGGGACGGATGCGCCCGATTACCGTCGTGACCAGTTTTCTGGGGGCACACGCGGTGCCCCGGGGGGCGGACCCCGACCGTTACATCGACACCGTTTGCCTGCCTGCGTTGCGGGCGGCCCATGCCGAAGGGCTGGTCGATGCGGTCGACGGGTTCTGCGAAGGGATCGCCTTCGACACTGCACAGATCACGCGGGTTTTCGAACTGGCACGCGCGCTGGGCCTGCCGGTCAAGTTGCACGCCGAACAGTTGTCGAACATCGGCGGCACGGCACTGGCGGCGCGCTATGGTGCGCTTTCGGCCGATCATGTCGAATATGCCACCGACGAAGACGCCCGCGCTCTGGCCGGTTCAGGCACGGTTGCCGTTCTTTTGCCGGGGGCGTTTTACGCGTTGCACGAAACCCGCAAACCCCCGGTCGAAGCCTTCCGGGCAGCAGGCGTGCCCATGGCCGTCGCGACCGACTGGAACCCGGGGTCGTCGCCGATGGGATCGTTGCATCTGGCGATGAACATGGTCTGCACCTTGTTCGGCCTGACCCCGGCCGAGGCGCTGGCGGGCACCACGCGCAACGCCGCGCGTGCGCTGGGCCTGACCGATCGCGGAATGATCGCGCCGGGCATGCGCGCAGACCTTGCTGTCTGGAATGCCGAACATCCGGCCGAACTGGCCTATCGCATTGCCGTGCCCGGACTTCACTGCCGTATTTACGGCGGTTTGCCCGATGACCGCCCCGCTTTTTCCTGATCCACGGAGCCCCGAGATGACCAACCCCCGCCACAACCTGCGCGACATCTACCCGCCCACCGGCCCCGAGAAGACCGCCAAGACTTGGGCTGGCGAAGCGGCGATGCGGATGTTGATGAACAACCTGCACCCCGATGTTGCCGAAAACCCGCATGAATTGGTGGTGTATGGCGGGATCGGGAGAGCGGCGCGGACATGGGAGGATTTCGACCGGATCGTCGCGGGCCTCAAGGATCTGGAGGCGGACGAGACGCTGGTGGTGCAATCAGGCAAACCCGTGGCTATCGTGCGCACCCATACCGATGCGCCGCGCGTGCTGATCGCCAACTCGAACCTCGTGCCGCATTGGGCGACATGGGACCATTTCAACGCCCTCGATAAGAAGGGCTTGATGATGTATGGCCAGATGACCGCCGGAAGCTGGATCTACATCGGCACGCAAGGCATCGTTCAGGGCACATACGAGACCTTCGCCGAGGCAGGGCGCCAGCATTACGGCGGCGATCTGACGGGCAAATGGATCCTGACGGGCGGTCTGGGCGGCATGGGCGGCGCGCAGCCTTTGGCCGCCGTGATGGCCGGGGCCTGCTGCCTGGCGGTGGAATGCGACGAGACGCGGATCGATTTCCGCCTGCGCACCCGCTATGTCGACGCCAAGGCCCATACGCTGGACGAGGCGCTTGCCATGATTGCCGAATGGACGGCCAAGGGCGAGGCGAAATCGGTTGGCCTTCTGGGCAACGCGGCCGAGGTCTTTCCGGAACTGTTGCGCCGCATGAAGGCCGGCGGTCCGCGCCCCGATATCGTCACCGACCAGACCAGCGCCCATGATCCGCTGCACGGCTATTGCCCGGCGGGGTGGAGCGTGGCGGACTGGCGCGCAAAGCAAGAGAGCGACCCGAAGGCGGTCGAAACCGCCGCCCGTGCGTCGATGCGCACCCATGTCGAGGCGATGGTGGGCTTTTGGAACGCGGGCGTGCCCACGCTGGATTATGGCAACAACATCCGTCAGGTGGCCAAGGAAGAAGGGTTCGAGAACGCCTTTGCCTTCCCCGGTTTCGTGCCGGCCTATATCCGCCCGCTGTTTTGCAAGGGCATCGGGCCGTTCCGTTGGGTGGCGCTGTCGGGCGATCCCGAGGACATCCGCAAGACCGACGCGGCGATGAAAAAGCTGTTCCCCGAGAACGCGCATCTGCACCGCTGGCTGGACATGGCGGGCGAACGGATCGCGTTTCAGGGCCTGCCCGCGCGAATCTGCTGGATCGGGCTGGGCGACCGGCATCGCGCGGGGTTGATGTTCAACGAGATGGTGGCGTCGGGCGAGTTGAAAGCACCCATCGTGATCGGGCGCGACCATCTGGATTCAGGCTCGGTCGCCTCGCCGAACCGCGAGACCGAGGCAATGCGCGACGGCTCGGATGCCGTCAGCGACTGGCCCCTGCTGAACGCGCTGGTCAACACGGCGAGCGGCGCGACATGGGTATCGCTGCACCACGGCGGCGGGGTCGGCATGGGCTTCAGCCAGCACGCGGGTGTCGTCATCCTCGCCGATGGCACGCCCGAGGCCGCCAAGCGGTTGGAACGTGTGCTGTGGAACGACCCGGCCTCGGGCGTCTGGCGCCACGCCGATGCGGGTTATGAAGCGGCCATCCAATGCGCCAAGGATCACGGATTGCGCCTGCCCGGCATTTTGGGCTGATCAGACCGGACCGGGGCCGTTGTCGGCCTCGGTCTCCAGCCGCCACGGCGATTGGACCAGATCGCGCAGCAAATCGAGCGACCGGGCCGCATAGAACCCGTCTGCAACCCGTTCGTCGAAGGCATAGCGCACGATCAGCCCGGGCCGAACCTCGACCGCGTCGCCGTTGACAAACGGCATCGGCTGCGCCTTGCCCATCGCGGCGAAGATCGACAACGTCCCGTGTTCGTACAGATGGTGCCACGCCGCGTCGATCCCAATCGATCCAAGGTTGGTCACCATGAAGGACGCATAGAGCGGATCGTTGCGGATCAGGCTGGCGGGCAGCAGGTTCCAGTGATCGCCAAAGCGTTGCAGCCGAACAAGAAGGTTCAGAACGAAGCGCGGCAGCAGCGTGACGAGATCCACCTCTTTTTCGGACGCCGTCTTTTGCGCCGCGCGCCCGGTCGTCGCCAGCGTCTCGACCCTCTCACGGGTCGCGGCCAATCCTTCGGTGCCATCGAAGGCGTGTTTGACGACGGTCAATTGTGCGTTGTCGTGCTTCGTCTTGATGACCGAGACCGACAGTTCGATAGCGTTGCGCTGATACACCCGCTGCCCGGCGATGAAACGGTTCAGGCGCGGGCGTTCGTGCAGCGTGCGGGCGACGGCGGCCAGATAGACATGGAACAACGTCAGGCGCGGGCGGGAAGGATCGGCGTTCCAACGTTCGAGATAGGCGGTCGTGGCGCTCAGATCGAAGACCTGTTCGAAGAACACCATCGCATCGGCGCGTCGCGGCATGATGAAGGGCATGATCTTGCGCAGCGGGGGCAGGCCCGGCACCCTTGTGCCATCGGGGCGGTGACGGGTGAACATGAAACCTCCTGCGCAGCACGTCCCCTTGGCTAGCATCCCGGCCTGCGCGCGGGCAACCGCCATCTTGCCGCTGGCAGGCGGCGTGCTAAGTTCCCGCGCATGATCGATTTTTCACCTCGACGGGCAACAGGCACATGACGGACGGCTTGACGCGGATGTTTGCCGCCCTATTGCGGATGCCGCGTGTCCTCGGGGGGCTGCTTGCATTGGTGACGTTGCTGGCGGGTTGGCAGGCAACACAGTTGCGGATCGACGTCGACCTGTCGGGCCTGATCGGCCCCGAAACCGCCGAGGCGCAGGCCCTGCGCGCCTATAACGCCCGGTTTGAGTCGCTGCGAAACGAAGAGGTGCTGCTGCTCAGCTCGGCCAGTTTCGCGGACGAAACCGCCCTCGCCGCGTTTGAATCGATCATCCTCGAATTGCAGTTCGTCGATGACGTGGAACGCGTGATTTCGCTGGCGTCGCTGCCCGCACCGGGGCGTCAGGGCGCGTGGCTTGGCGGGCCGGAACTGGCCGCGCTTGCCCCAGCCGAGCGCTTGACCTTGATGCGAACCGAGAACCCGCTTGCGGCGCAACTGGTTTCCGCCGACCTGCGGCACATGGTCGTCGCCGTCGTCCCTGCCGAGGGCGCAGGCGGCGAGAGTTGGGCGCGCGAGGTGCTGGCCGCGGCGGAAAACGACGCCGGGATCACGGTGCAGGCGGTCGGGATCTCGGCGGTGCAGCGGGCCATTGCGTCGGAACTCATCAAGGATCTGCAGGTTTTGACTCCGGCGGCGATCGTGATCTGCTTTGTGCTGGCGCTGGCCTTCTTTCGTGACTGGCGCTCTGTCGTGGCGATTACCATGCCGCCCATCACCGGCGTCCTGTGGTTCTTTGGCTGGATGGGCGCGGCGGGGATCGGGCTTGACCCGGTCATGGGCGCGCTGCCGGTCTTGCTGATCGTGCTGACTTTTTCGGATTGCATCCACGTTCATCATGCCGCGACCGCCACGCCGGGCGGAGACCGCGTGCAGGCCATCGCCCGGGCGATGGCCCAGACCGCCCCGGCGGTGGTGCTGACCTCGCTGACGACGATCATCGCGCTGGCGTCGCTGTGGCTGACGCAATCGCCCTCGCTGAACACGATGGCGCTGGCCGGCACGGGCGGGATGATCCTGTGCCTGCTGTCGGCGCTGTTTTTGATGCCGGCCGCCATGCTGGCGCTGGGTCTTCCCCGCGCCGTGCACCGGCGCGCGCCCTTCGGGTTCGTCGTTCCGCTGACGCAGCGCGCACTGGCCGTGCCGCGGCTGGTTGCGGGGGTCTCGGTGGTGGTGTTGCTGGTGTTGCTGGCCTTGCAGACCCGGTCGCAGATCGGTTTCCGCTATGTCGATTACCTGCCGCGCGGCGCCGACGTGACAGAAGCCTTGCAGGTCATGGAACGCAGCGGTCTGGGATCGGACCGCATGATCCTGGTCGTGGAAAGAGACCCCGCCGCCCCCTCGGCGCGGGTCGAGGCCGCGGCCGAAGCGATCTGGGGCGAACCGGGTGCACGCTGGGCAGCCAGCGAATCCGGTCAGGCGATGCTGGCGCGCATGGTTTCGCGCGATGAAGGCGCCCATGCACTGCCGCTGCAACTGGCCATCGCCACCGGCGATATTCGCGCCGATACCGCGCTTGAGGTGTTGGAGCACAGGCTGGACGCAGCCGGGCTGGCAGGCGCCACGCAGCTTGTCGGGGCAGGGCATGCGCTGCTCGCCGAAGGGCCCAACATCGTCGCCAGCCTGCGGATGGGACTTTACGCGACCATCGGTCTGATCACGGTGCTCATCGGTGTGCTGTACCGTTCATGGGCGCTCGCTTTCGTGTCGCTTGTCGCCAACCTGATCCCGATTCTGGGCGTCGAGGTCTGGCTGGTGCTGATCGGGCGCGAACTGACGATCATGAACATGATTGCGTTGACGCTGGCGTTCGGAATCGCGGTTGATGACACGTTGCATTTCCTCAATCGGTTCCGATTGGCAACGGGGGCGACGGAAGCCCGTTTGCGCGCGGCACTGGTCGAGGCTGGGCCACCGATGACCGCCACGACGGTCATTCTGGTTGGTGGGTTGATCGTCACACTGTTTTCCACCTTGCCCGGTTTCGCCGTCTATGGCGGGCTTATCGGGCTTGCGGTTGGGCTGGCGCTGCTGGCCGATCTGTTCCTTCTGCCGGGGATGATCCGATGGCTGTTCCGATGATCCTGCGCACCACGGTGCTGTGCGCGGCTATGGCTGCGCCTGCACTCGCGGGCCCGTTCGACCCGTTTCTGGGGCAGTGGCAGGGCGAGGGCACGCTGGTCCTCGATGACGAGCCTGCCGAGAGGTTCCGCTGTCGCCTGCGCTTTCGCGAGATGGCGGATGGTGCGGTGTTCTTCAACGGGCGCTGCGCGACGGCGCAGGCCGCGCAGTCTTTTGCCTATACCGTGCATCCCCAGTCTGACGGTGCCGTGCGTGCCGAAAATGCCAGCGAGGGGGCCCAAGACGACCCCGACGCCCTGCCGATGCGTCTGACCGGCGCGCTGGATGGATCGCGCCTGCGCTTCGGGGATGACGGCGCCAATGGTTTCGCACTCGAGGCCGATGCCGACACGCTGCGCTTTTCGCTGCAGGCTTCGGGTCCGCGGGGCCGCGCGGTGGGCTCGGCTGATTTGATGCGCCGCGATTAATCGGACGGGGTTCTTTCCATTTCGGGCCCGCGCCCGTATAGCCGGAACAGACAGCGGGACGACCCCGCGGATGCGAGGCACCATGAACATCATCACCACGACCGAAGCGCTGGCCGCCCTGTGTGCCGAAGCGGCCTCGGAACCCTATGTCACGCTCGACACCGAATTCCTGCGCGAGCGCACCTATTACGCCAAGCTGTGCCTCATCCAGATCGCGCTTCCCGGCAAGGGCCCCGAACGCGCGCATATCATCGACCCCTTGGCCGAGGGGCTGTCGCTTGAGCCGCTGTATGCGCTGATGCGCGACCCGGCCGTGGTCAAGGTGTTCCATGCCGCACGTCAGGACCTCGAGATCTTCTTCGTCGATGGCGGCCTGATCCCGGCGCCGCTGTTCGATACGCAGGTCGCGGCGATGGTCTGCGGCTTTGGCGAACAGGTCGGATACGAGACACTGGTGCGCAAGATCGCGCGCGCGCCCCTCGACAAGACCTCGCGCTTTACCGACTGGTCGCGCCGCCCTCTCAGCGAGGCGCAACTGAAATACGCGCTGGATGATGTCACGCACCTGCGCCAGATCTACGAGACCCTGAACGAGCAGATCGCCAAGACCGGCCGTGCTGACTGGGTGGCCGAGGAAATGGCCATTCTGACGACGCCCGACACCTATGTCACCGTCCCCGACGAGGCATGGCAGCGGGTGCGCACCCGCGGACACTCGGGCAAGTTCATGGCGATTGTCCGCGAGCTTGCGCGGTTTCGCGAGGAATACGCCCAAGCCCGCAACATCCCCCGGTCGCGGGTCTACAAGGACGATGCCCTGCTGGAACTGGCATCGACGAAGCCCGAGAGCCTCGACGATCTGGGGCGCTCGCGGCTGTTGCTGCGCGAGGCCCGGCGGGGCGACATCGCCGACGGTATCCTAGCGGCCGTCAAGACCGCGGTCGAAAGCGATCCCAAGACCTGGCCGCGCGTGAATTCCGACGACGAGCAATTGCAGGTCAATCCCGCGTTGGCCGATCTGCTGCGCGTTCTTCTGAAAGCCCGCGCCGATCAAAGCGGCGTGGCCCAAAAGCTGATCGCACCCACCAGCGATCTGGACGCGATCGCCGCCGGGCGCCGCGACGTGGACTGCCTGAAAGGCTGGCGGGCCGAGCTGTTCGGCAAGGATGCTCTGCGCCTGTGCAACGGCGAAGTCGCGCTGGGCGTCAAAGGGCAGGCGGTGCGCGTGATCGAGATGGGCGACTGACGATCAGCGGCGCGCGCGGCGGCTGTTTTCCTGCCCGTTGACCACGACGGCCGACGTCTGTTCAAGGATCGCCGTCGACACCGGATAGGCGACCACCAGCGTGCGCGACCGCTCGCCCGTGTCCGGCACTGGTTCGCGCGGAGCCGCGGCGACGAAGCGGAAGCTCAGCACACCGTCCAGCGGCACACCGTTGTTTTCGGGAACCAGCTGGGCGTCCCACCATCCGGCGCTGCGGGTCAGCCCCTCGGCGCGGACAAGCGCCCCGGACGAGGTGCGTTCGATCGACAATTCGGTCACGCGCACGACCAGCGCCCGGTTGTCCGTGATATCAGACGTTGGGCCAAGGTCGGGGCGTTCGTCGCGCGATCCGCCGAACCAGTTCATCGGGTTCATGCGCGACTCGCCGATCCGGCCGCACGCCGGCACGGCGAGGGTCAGGCTCAACAATGCTACGAGGACAAGGCGCATCGGTTCATTCCCCCTGACGGATTCTCCACTGTTGTAGGTAGCGCATGCCACGCCCGATGAAAAGCCATCGCCCCAAAGGCCCGGCGAGGGGGCTGGACCTTTCGCACGGCGCGGCCTAGGTCTGGGGCGTGTTGCGACAAGGGGCCGACATGGCACAGGCAGAGTTTGACGACATCGCCGAGACCTTCGAGTTTCTCGAGGATTGGGAAGACCGCTACCGCCACGTGATCGACATGGGCAAGCAATTGGCGCCGATGCCCGACGCCCTCAAGGTCGAGGTCAACAAGGTCCATGGCTGTGCCAGCCAAGTCTGGTTGTTCCCTCAGATCGACGGCGAAGGCGCAAGCGCCCGCTTCGATTTCCTTGGCGATTCCGACGCGATGATCGTGCGCGGCCTGATCGCCGTGCTGCATACGCTGTATGCCGGGCGAGCGGTGTCCGATATCCCTGCAATCGACGCTGCCGCCGAGCTCGCGCGGCTGGGACTAGACGGTCATCTTTCGGCCCAGCGTTCGAACGGGGTGCGGGCGATGATCGAACGGATCCGTCACGTCGCCACCACCCATCAGGAGGCCTGAGATGCCCGATACCCTTCTGCTGGTCGAGATGGCCGCGATGCTGGCCGCGATCGGTGCCGTGGCAGGCGTGATCGCCGGGCTTCTGGGCGTCGGCGGCGGGATCGTGCTGGTCCCTGCGTTTTTCTATGCCTTCACGGCGCTGGGCTATGCCGGGCCGCAACTGATGCAGGTCTGCCTTGCGACGTCGCTCGCGACGATCATCGTCACCTCGATCAAGTCGGTGCGCGCCCACAACAAGCGGGGTGCGGTCGATTGGGAAATCCTGCGTGGATGGGGGCCGTGGATCGCGGCCGGGGCGATTGTCGGTATGGTCGTCGCGTCGGGTCTGCGTTCCGTCGTGCTGCAAGGTATCTTCGGCGTGCTGGGCGTGATCGTCGGGATGTATCTGGCCTTCGGCAAACCCCACTGGCGGCTGGGCGAAGCCATGCCCAAGGGGCCCGGTCGCGTGGCGGCGGGTGGGGTTCTGGGGTGCCTGTCGGTGCTGATGGGGATTGGCGGCGGATCCTTCGGCGTGCCGCTGATGTCGCTTTATGCCGTGGCTATCCATCGCGCTGTTGCGACGGCGGCAGGGTTCGGCGTGATCATCGCTGTGCCGTCGGTCATTGGATTCTTGACGATGCGGATCGCCGACGCACCGCCCTATACCTTGGGCGCGGTGAACCTGCCCGCGTTCCTGCTGGTGATCGCCATGACCATGATCACCACACCTTGGGGCGTTCGGCTGGCGCATGCGATGGACCCCAAGCCGCTGAAACGCGTCTTCGCGGTTTTCATCACGATTATGGCGTTGAACATGTTGCGCAAGGCGCTGGGCTACTAGGCCCCGGCGGGTTCAGGCGCGGTTGAGGCGCCCGGCCCGGCCACCGCGCCGCTGTGTCAACTGACCCTGACGCGCGGGCAACTCGGCCATCACAGCGCGCCGTGCATCGGGGGTCATGCGCGACCAACCGGCGATTTCGTCGATCGTGCGCAGGCAGCCGGTGCACAGCCGCGTCGCCGGATGCACAACGCAGATCTTGACGCAGGGGCTTTCGATTTCGTCGCGCTTCCAGATGTGGTCGGTGGTCATGATTGTTCCTCGGGCTTGGGCAAACATAGGGTGGTCGGGCCGGTCGACCATCCTGTTTGCGACCTAACGCGAGGTCATTCCCGCCATCCGGTCCAGAAACCCTTGCAGGATGAACCCCGCCGCGACGTGGTCGATCACCTCGGCGCGCCTGCTGCGCGACATGTCCGCCGCGATCAGGGCGCGCTCGGCGGCGACGGTGGACAGGCGTTCATCCCAGAATCCGATGGGCAGGTCGGTCAGTGCCGACAGGTTGCGCGCAAAGGCGCGGGTCGCCTGGCAGCGCGGCCCTTCGGACCCATCCATGTTCAACGGCAAACCCAGCACCAGCCCCGTCACCGACCGGCGCGTGCACAGCGCCAGCAAGGCCTGCGCATCAAGGGTGAATTTCTTGCGTGCGATGGTTTCCGCCGGGGTCGAGACCATGCGCGACAGGTCCGATAGCGCGACGCCGATCGTCTTGGTGCCAAGGTCCAGCCCCGCCAGTGCCCCGCGCGGAGGCAGGGCGGCAATCAGGCTTTCGGCTGTGTCGTGAACCGCCATCCTCAGTTCCCGAAGCCTGCGCGGGCGGCGGCGTCTTCGATCACGGCGAGGTCTTCGGCACTTTGGGCAAAGACCAGTCGGGCTTCGGCCAGAATCCCGCGCGCCCGGTCGGTTTGTCCCAGCATCACCAACGAAGATACCAGCCGCGCCCATTCCTGCGACGTCCCGCCCTGCGAGCCCAGTCGCTGCGCCAGCTGTTCGACCATGCCGCCGATCATCTGCTGGCGTTCCTCGTCGGTCATGTCCGCAGCGGCCGCGACATCCGCCGCGCTCGGTCCGCGGGCCCCGGTCGCCGCCAGCGGGGGCAGGGTGTAGCGCACGCCCGCCACCGTCGCCAATTCCTCGATCGTGCCGCGAATCGCGGGGACCCAGGGATCATCGGGCTGGCTGTCCTCCAGCAGGCCGCGCCACAGGCGGAAGGTGATGTCCGGGCGCCCGGTCTGCGCGAACATCAGGCCCATGTAATAGCGCGCGCTGCCGTTGCGGTCGTCACGGCGCAGGACTTCCGACAGCACCCGGTCCGCTTCCGGGGAGACCAGCCCACCGGTCGCGATGATCATGGATTCGGCCATCGCAACCAGATCCTCGACCGGGGCGGAGGGGCCCTGCAAATCGATCAACCGCGACCATGCCGCTGCCGAGGCCGAAAAGTTCCCGAGGTTTCCTTCGTTCACGGCCAACAGGCGCAGGCCTTGCGCATCGTTGGGCCGCTGGGCAACGGCATCGCGCAAGCGCTGCATCAGTTCCAGATACTGCGGCTCGGCCTCAGGGGCGGCGGGGCGGTCGGGGCTTTCGTTCCAGCGCGTTTCCAGTTCAGCCTGCGAAAGCCGCGCTTCGCGGATTTCTTGCGCTTGCACCTGACGGGCCACCAGCGGCATGTCCTCATAGCCCGGAATGCCAACCTGCCAATACAGCACCATCGCGGCGACCGGCAGCGCGACAGCCGCGCCAATGACGACGCCACGCGCCGCCCGCGGCGATTCGGCGGTCTGGCGGTCCGCGGCCTTGTCGGCCTCGAGCAAACGCCGGGCAACTTCGGTGCGCAGGCGCTCGGCTTCCTCGTCGCTGACGGTGCCCTTGGCGCGGTCCTCATCGATCTCGCGCAGCTGTGCCTTGTAAACCGCGATGTCCCGCTTGCCGGCGGCCTCGGCGGCGGCCACGCGCCCGCCCCGCACAACCCCCAGCACGATCAGAACCGTCGCAACCGCGGCAATCAGCAGGGCAGGGAGCCAGAAAACCATGCGATCGAGTTCCTTCTTTGGGGCCGCAATGCCCGTGGGCGACCACGCGGCACCCGGGCAATTTGCCCTTCCATAGCCGCTCGTCCGCGGATTCAAAAGCCAAACCCGCCTTCACAATCACGCCAACCTGCACCGCGGCGCGTGGCCGAATGACGCATCGCGCGGCGAATGTCGCTTTTATCCTCATTGTGCCGTTCGCAGCCAAGGGATAAACCCCGCCGCGTTCCATCACCTGAGCAAACCCGGCCCCCTGCACTGGAGCGGACCCATGCCCCGATATTCAGCCTTTGCCATCGCCCGCGAAGCCCTGCGCAATCACAGCGGTTGGAACCGCGCCTGGGGCTCGCCCGAGCCCAAGGCCAGCTATGACGCGATCATCGTCGGGGCTGGTGGCCACGGGCTCGCGACGGCCTATTACCTGGGCAAGAACTTCGGCATCACCAATGTCGCCATCCTCGAAAAAGGCTGGCTCGGCGGCGGCAACACGGGCCGGAACACGACGATCATCCGCTCGAACTACCTTCAGGACCCGTCGGCGGCGATCTACGAGAAGGCCCGCTCGCTCTATGAAACCCTGTCGCAGGACCTGAACTACAACGTCATGTTCTCGCCGCGCGGCGTCATGATGCTGGCCCAGACCGAGCACGAGATCCGCGGTTACAAGCGCACCGCCATGGCGAACGCTCTGCAAGGCGTCGATACCCGTTGGATCACGCCCGCCGAGGTGAAAAAGATCGTCCCGATCATGAACATCGACGGCCCGCGCTATCCCGTGCTGGGCGCGCTGTGGCAGGCCCGTGGCGGCACCGCCCGCCATGACGCGGTTGCCTGGGGTTATGCCCGCGCCTGTTCCGACATGGGCATGCACGTGATCCAGAACTGCGAGGTCACAGGCGTCGAGCAGGCCAATGGCCAGGTCACGGCGGTCAACACCACCAAGGGCCGTATCGGCACCACCAAGCTGGGCATCGTCGTCGCCGGTCACTCGGGGCATCTGGCCGATATGGCAGGCTTCCGCCTGCCGGTGGAATCGGTGGCGCTTCAGGCCATGGTGTCCGAACCGATCAAGCCGGTGATGGACTGCGTCGTGATGGCCAACACCGTGCACGGCTACATGTCGCAATCCGACAAGGGCGAAATGGTCATCGGCGGCGGCGCCGACCACTTCAACAACTACACCCAGCGCGGCTCCTGGATGCATATCGAGGAAACCGTGCGCGCCCTGATCGAAACCTTCCCGATGCTGTCGCGCCTGAAGATGCTGCGCCAATGGGGCGGGATCGTCGACATGACGGGCGACCGCTCGCCCATCATCTCGAAAACGCCGCTGGGCAATACCTTCATCAACTGCGGCTGGGGCACCGGCGGGTTCAAGGCAATCCCCGGCTCGGGCTGGGCCATGGCCGAACTCATGGCCAAGGGCGAAAGCTCGCTCGCGCAGGAATTCTCCATGTTCCGCTTCCGCGAAGGCCGCTTCATCGATGAATCCGTCGCGGCGGGGGTCGCGCACTGATGACCGCCACGCCGCGCGCCCCTCTTTGCTCTTCAAATATCCCGGGGGTCCGGGGGCAGCGCCCCCGGCCTGCGGTTTCGATTGAACCGATGGCCATGGTGGTCCGACACACGGGTGTTTCCCCCGAGTCAAAGGACTGCCATGACCACCCGTTCCGCACAAGCGATCAAGCCCTCCACCCTTCCCGGCGCGATGTTCGGGGCGCTGCTGGCCGGCGCCCTGTATGGCGCGACCTCGTCGCAACTGCCATTTTTGAAATTCAACCTGCTGGTCCTGCTGGGCGGCAGCATCATCGTTGCGATCCTGCACGCGGGCTTGCGGCGTGCCTTCGTGCTGAATCTCGCGGTGTCGTTGATCAGCGCGGCGCTGGCTGTCGGGGCGATGTGGGCTGTCTGGTTCGGCTTCGAGCAAGGGTTCGACCGGCTGGTGTCAGTCGTTTCCTCGGGGCCGAAGGCGATCACGGAAACGATCCGCATGCTGGGTTCGACCACCACGATCCGCGTCTCGACGGGCAGCACGACTGCCGTGCACGGGCCGGACGAGGTTCGGCTGGCGTGGCTGCTGCAAACCCTGACCATGGCCAGCGCTCCCGTTTTGGGCGCGTTGCTGTCGCCCATGGTCAAACGTCGGGCCGCCGCGCAGGCGTCCTGACCGTTCTTTCGCGTTCAACCATCCCGGCTGGGTTCGGCGCTGCCGTGCCCGGCCGTTTCGCATGCCCCGAACTGGAGGTTCCATGCTTCTGCTGACCTGTCCCTGCTGCGGTGTGACCGCCGAGGAAACCGAATTCGCCAATGGCGGCGAGGCGCATCTCAAGCGCTTCGGCCCCGGTTCGTCGGATGCCGAGTACGAAGCCTATATGTTCAACCGCAAGAACCCGCGCGGGGTGCATTTCGAACGCTGGCGCCACGCCTATGGCTGCGGCAAGTGGTTCCTGATGGCGCGCGATACCATGACGCTCGAGGTTTACGGCAGCTACAAGGCGCAAACGACCGAACCGCCAGCCGAGATCGTTGCCCATATCAAATCCCGCCGCCCCGAATGGGAGGGTTTCAAATGAGCCACCGTCTACCCAAGGGCGGCCGTCTGATCGACCGGTCGCAGCCTCTCGAATTCTCGTTCAACGGCGCGCTCAAGCGTGGCTATGCCGGCGATACGCTTGCCTCGGCCCTGCTGGGGGCGGGCCAGACGCTGGTCGGCCGCTCGTTCAAGTACCACCGCCCGCGCGGCATCGTCGCCTCAGGCGCCGAGGAACCGAACGCGTTGGTCGGCATGGGGGAAGAGCCTCGTTTCGAACCGAACCAGCGCACCACGACGACCGAACTGTTCGCGGGCCTGAAGGCGAAAAGCCAGAACCACTGGCCCAGCCTCGAGTTCGACGTGGGGGCGGTGAACTCGCTGCTGTGGCGGTTCTTCCCGGCCGGGTTCTATTACAAGACCTTCATCCAGCCGCGCGCCTTCTGGAAACATGTCTATGAACCCATCGTCCGCCAGTCGGCAGGCCTTGGCCGGGCGCCGCATCACGAAACCCGCGATGCTGACCGGTATGAACAGCTCTATGCCTTCTGCGACCTGCTGGTCGCCGGGGGTGGCGTGGCCGGGCTGAAGGCCGCCCGGGACGCCGCGCGCGACGGAAAGCGCGTGATCCTGTGTGAGCAAAATGCCCATTGGGGCGGGCGTGCCGTGGTCGACGGCGCCCCCATCGAGGGGCAGCCCGCCGAGGACTGGGTCGCCGCGACTCTGGCCGAACTGGGCGGGCTGGCGCATGTCACGGTGTTGAACCGCACCATGGTCGCCGGTGTGCATGACCATGGCTACGCACTGGCCTACCAGCGTGTGGCCGACCACACGCCGGGCGCGGACGCACCGCGCCACCGGCTGTGGCGGGTTCGCGCCGCGCATATCGTCAATGCCGCCGGTGCCATCGAACGCCCGCTGTCCTTCGCGGGCAACGACAGTCCCGGCGTGATGCTCGCCTCGGCGGTGCGCGACTATGTCGTTAACTGGGCGGTGACGCCGGGCAAGCGCGTCGCCATCGTGACCAACAACGACGACGCCTATCGCACTGCACTGGCGCTGCACGAAGCCGGGGTTGTCGTGGTCGGCGTGATCGACGCGCGCACGGGCGTGACGGGCGAACTGCCTGCCAAGGCGCGTGCTGCGGGTATCCGCGTGTCGGAAGGCACGGCGGTGCACCATGTCATCGGCAAGAAGTCTGTCACCGGCATCGCGCTGTGCCCGATGGACAGCGACGGCTCGCGCGTGGCCGAGGAATTGGCCTGCGACGCGGTCGCCATGTCGGGCGGCTGGTCGCCGGTCGTTCACCTGTGGTCGCATAGCGGTGGCAAGCTGTCGTGGGATGAAACCCGCGGCATGTTCCGCCCCGATGCGAACCGCCCGCCGCTGGGCCATGACGGTGCTGGCTTCGTGTCCTGCGTTGGTGCCGCGAACGGCGATCTGGACGACGCGGGCGAAGGCCCGATGAAACCCGTCTGGCTGATGCCCACGCATGCGAACTACAAGCTGCGCTCGAAGATGTGGCTCGACCCGCAGAACGACGTCAAGGTTTCCGACGTGCAGCTTGCGGCGCAGGAAGGCTATCAATCGGTCGAACACACCAAGCGCTATACCACGCTGGGCATGGCAACCGATCAAGGTAAGCTGAGCAACATCAACGGCCTTGCCATCCTGTCGGATGCTTTGGGCCAGCCGATCCCGCAGACCGGCACGACGACCTTCCGCCCGCCTTACACGCCGATTTCGCTGGGTGCGATCGCCGGTGAGGCGCGCGGGGCGATCTTCCAGCCGCTGCGCCGCACGCCGATGCACCAGTGGCACGAGGATCACGGCGCGCATTGGGAACCGGTGGGCCAATGGCGGCGCCCCTATTGTTATCCGCGCAACGGCGAAAGCCATGGCCATGCCGTCAGCCGCGAGATCAACCAAGTGCGCAACTCGGTCGGGTTGCTGGATGCGTCGACGCTGGGCAAACTGCTGGTCAAGGGGCCGGACGCGGGCCGCTTTGTCGACATGCTCTATACCAACGTCATGAGCACCCTGCCGGTCGGCAAGTGCCGCTATGGCCTGATGTGCAACGAAAACGGCTTCCTGTCGGATGACGGCGTGGTCGCGCGCATCAGCGAGGATACCTGGCTGTGCCACACCACCTCGGGCGGGGCGGATCGCATCCATGCCTGGATGGAAGACTGGCTGCAATGCGAATGGTGGGACTGGAAAGTCCATGTCGCCAACCTGACGGAACAATACGCCCAGATCGCCGTTGTCGGCCCCAACGCCCGCAAGGTGCTGGAAAAGCTGGGCGGCATGGACGTGTCGAAGGACAACTTCGCCTTCATGGACTGGCGCGAAGGCAAGCTGGGCGGGTTCGACGCGCGGGCGTTCCGTATCTCGTTCTCGGGCGAGCTGTCTTATGAAATCGCCGTGCCCGCCTCGCAGGGGCAGGCGTTCTGGAACAAGTTGATGGAAGCCGGGGCCGAGTTCAACATCATGCCCTATGGCACCGAGGCCCTGCACGTGCTGCGTGCGGAAAAGGGCTTCATCATGATCGGCGACGAAACCGACGGCACCGTGATCCCGCAGGATCTTGGGCTGAACTGGGCGATCAGCAAGAAGAAGGCCGATTTCCTGGGCAAGCGCGGGATGGAGCGCGAGGCGATGGTCTCGCCGGATCGCTGGAAACTGGTGGGTCTGGAAACGCTGGACGGTTCGGTGCTGCCCGATGGCTCGCTGGCCCCATTGGCGACCAAGAACGTCAACGGCCAGCAGAACACGCAGGGCCGCGTGACATCCACCTATTACTCGCCCACGCTGGGCAAGGGCATCGCCATGGCGCTGGTCCACAAAGGCCCCGACCGCATGGGCGAGGTGATCGAGTTCCAGGGCGAGAACGGCGCACGGGTCAAGGCCCGCATCGTCGACGCCTGTTTCTATGACAAGGCCGGGGAGAAGCAGAATGTCTGACGCCATCAGCGCGCTGGCCGGGGCGCATTCCTCCGGCATGGTCGAAATCGCCGAAGCCGGGCTGAAGGGCATGATCACGCTGCGCGGCGATCTGTCGTCGGGGGCCATCGCCAAGGCGGTCAACGACGCCACCGGCGCCGCGATCCCGGCCCAACGCCGCGTCGAAACCGGCGCAAAGGGGCTGGCGATCTGGATGTCGCCCGACGAACTGCTGCTGGTCGTCGATTATGCCACCGTCACGCAAACCGTGACCGCGCTGGAAAGGGCGCTGGCAGGGGAATTCGCGCTGGCGGTCAATGTGTCGGACGCCCGCGCGGTGTTCACCTTGAAAGGGGCGCAGGCGCGCGACGTGCTGGCCAAGGTCTGCCCGGTCGACTTCGCCGACTTCGCCGAGGGTGAGGTGCGCCGCACCCGCGCCGCGCAGGTCGCTGCCGCCATCTGGCGCGGGGCCGACAACGAATGGACGCTGGTCTGCTTCCGGTCGGTCGCGCAATACATGTTCGACCTGCTGAGCACCGTCGCTCGACCGGGCGGCGAGGTCGGGCTTTATGCCTGATTTCGGGCGGCAGAGCCTTGCCCATGTGGCTCTGCTGGTGCGCGATTACGACGAGGCGCTGGCGTTCTACGTCGGCGTCTTGCGCTTTGACCTTGTCGAGGACACGCCGCAACCGGGCGACGCCAAGCGTTGGGTGGTTGTAAGGCCGCGCGGATCGACCGGATGTTCGATCCTGCTGGCGCGCGCCGCGACGCCGGAACAGGCCCGGTTCATCGGCGACCAGTCGGGGGGCCGCGTCTTCCTGTTCCTGCATACCGACGACATCCAGCGCGACCATGCGGATCTTTCCGCCAAGGGCGTGACATTCGTGCGCGCCCCGGTGGCCGAGCCCTATGGCACGGTTGCCGTTTTCAAGGATCTGTATGGCAACCTGTGGGATCTGATCGAACCGCGCTGACGCTTGCCCCTGCTGGCTTGCCTGCTAAGACAGAGGCATGACGCGTCCCTTGCATCCCACCGCCCTCGTCACCGGCGCCAATCGCGGCATCGGCCTTGCCATTGCGCGGGGCCTCAAGGCGCGGGGCTGCGCGGTCACCATCGGCGCGAGGTCCGAGGACGACGGTCGCCGCGCAGCGGCGGAAACGGGCTGTGCCTTTGCGCGGATCGACCTGCAAGACCCCGACAGCTATTTCGATGCCGTAACCCGATCGGGCGGATTCGACGTCGTCGTGAACAACGCGGGTGTCCTGAACGATGTGTCGCTGCTGGCGCCGCGCTCGGATTTCGACCTGTGCATGGAAGTCATGGTCAACGCGCCCCTCGATCTGATCCGCCTGAACGTGCCTCATTGGCGGCGGCGCGGGTGGGGGCGGGTGGTCAACCTGTCGTCCAGTTGGGGCGCCCATGCCGAGGGGCTGGCGGGCCCCGGTGCTTATGGTGTCGCAAAGGCGGCTCTGAACGCGCTGACCCGGGTGCTGCCGCGTGATCTGCCCCCCGGCGTCAAGATCAACGCCTGCGATCCCGGCTGGGTCGCGACGCGGATGGGTGGGGCCGATGCGCCGCGCAGCCCCGAGCAAGGCGCCGATACGGCGATCTGGCTGGCGCTGTTGCCCGATGACGGACCGACGGGCGGTTTCTTTCGCGACCGCAAGCCAATCGACTGGTAATCGCTATCCCAATCTGCCCCGCAACCCCGCCCGAAACGGCGGGGTTCTTCGTTGCCGAAAAAAGATCGCTGGGGCGCAGATTTTCCTATTGCAAGACTCAGAAAAAATAGGGTAAGAAAAATTCAGGCAAGAAAATATCAGGCAAAATGGCCGCCCAGCCACCGCGACCGAGACTGCCGCCGCTATCTGCGCTGCGAGCATTCGAGGTGGCGGGTAGGCTGGGCGGCTTCGCTTCCGCCGCCCAGGAATTGGGTGTGACGCCGGGAGCCGTGACCGCTCATCTGAAAACATTGGAAAATCAGCTCGGCGCAGCGCTTTTCGAGCGCCAGGCGAGAGGCGTCCGCTTGACCGAGCTTGGCGAGCGTGTGCTGCCTGATTTCAGCGCTGCCTTTGCCGCGTTGGAGGCTGCAATGCATCGGCTCGAGGTCGAGGCTGCGCCGGGCCTCGTGCGGGTCGCGACGACCCAAGACTTAGCACAGCTATGGCTATCGCCGCGTCTTTCCGGATTGCGGGCGCAGGGGCTTCAGGTCGTTCCTGTGCCCGTCACCACGCTGGATCAAGCCCGCGTTGTGGCGGACATCGCCGTTCTGATCGACGCTGGCGGCCCGCTTGCCGCCCCTTTGATCGCGGTCGCGGCACCTGATCTTGCGCCGGGGCTGGCCCTGAACGCGCTGGATCCGGCGCAGTGCCTGACGCTGGCCGGGGTCGATGGCGACTGGCCGGTCTGGTGCCGGGCTGCCGGCACCCCGTCATTTGTTCCGCGCGGGCCGGTCCATGCCAGCGCCGCCCTCGCGGTCGAGGAAGCCGCCAATGGCGCCGGGGTGCTGGTGATCTCCCGCCCCTATGCCGAAGCGGCGATCCGGGTCGGGCGTCTGGTGGCGTTGTTCGGGGTCGAGGCCGGAACGGGCCGCGGGCTGCGCCTGTCCGTGCTGCGCGACAGCCCTGCCGCGCGCGCCGTCATCCGTGCGCTGGAGGGGCGATGATCGCCGGCCAGCAGGCCGCATTGCGTGGTGCGAAAGGATGGATATGCCCGATGGCCGTCAGACCGAAGTCGGCAGGATGCAGGATGCGGGTCTCGGCCCGGGCATGGGGATGCCATCGGGCCATGCGTGCGACACAGGGCGGGGGGATCAGCGCGTCATCCGCCATCGCGACCAGCGTCAGGGGGCCGGCAAATCCGGGGTCACGCACGCCGCCCAGACGCGCGTCCCCGGGCAGGGCGGCGGGATCCAGCAGCCAGTCACGCCATTGCCAGAACACCCCCTTGGGCAGGTCATTGCCCAGCCCGATCCGGCGGCCCGGCAGATACCCCAGCACCGCCGTGCCGACCGGCCCCAGCAGATACCACAGCAGATAGACCTTCGCACGATAGGGCCACGGATGCGCCCGGATATGCCCGTGCCCCGCGGCAACGGTAATGATCCTCTCGAAGGTGTTTGCGTCGTCCTGAAAAGCGGCCGCCATACCGCCAAGCGAATGCCCGATCAGCCACAGCGGAACGCCCGGTGCCTGCTCTTGCAGCCATCGCCGGGCCGTCAAGGGATCATGGATCGCCCAGTCCGTCATTGTCGCGGTGCTGCGATAAGGCGCGCCCGACGCGCCGAAATCGCGATAATCCCAGACAAGGACGGCGGCATGGCGTTCCTTGGCCAGCCAGCGCGCGAAGGCGAGGTAAAAACCTGCCTTCACGCCGGTCGCCCCGTTGACCAGCACGGCCAGTTTCGGCGTTTGCGGCCGCACCAGCACCCCCGCCAGATGCGGCGCGGTTGCCAGTGTCACCGGTGTTTCGATCAGGTCATCCATCGCAAGGCCCCGCTTTTCCTCACCCTAGGAGAGCGGCGCGCCCCACGCCAACGATGACTTTGCGTCAGGCGAAGGCCGCGTGCAGCGCGATGTCGACCATGTCGCCAAAGGTCTTCTCGCGGTCCGAGGACGGCAGGGCCTCGCCGGTTTTCAGGTGGTCCGAGATGGTGACGATCGCCAGCCCGCGCACCCCGTGACGTGCCGCGAGGTTATAGAGTTCGGCAGCCTCCATCTCGACAGCCAGAACCCCGTGGCGGGTCAGGATGTCGACGAGGTCCGTGCGCTCGTCATAGAACGTGTCCGAGGAATACAGCCCACCGACATGCGTGCGCACGCCCAGGGCTTGCGCCGCGTCATGCGCGGCACGCAGCAAGCCGAAATCGGCATGCGGCGCGAAGTTCAATTCGCGCAGGATGCCCGACGACGGCGTGCCCAACGACGAGCACGTCATCGCCAGCACCACGTCGCGGATTTGCACATGGTCCTGCATTCCGCCCGCCGAACCCACGCGGATCAAGGTCTTTGCGCCATAGTCCCGGATCAGTTCGTTCGCGTAGATCGAAAACGACGGCATCCCCATGCCCGACCCGTGGATCGTGACGCGGTTCCCGCGCCACATGCCGGTAAAGCCCAGCATCCCGCGCACTTCGTTGACAAGAACGGGGTTTTCCAGAAACCTTTCCGCGGCCCATCGCGCGCGATAAGGATCGCCGGGCAGAAGGACGGTTTCGGCGATGTCGCCGGGTTTCGCGCCGATGTGAACGGTCATGGGAACTCCTGTCGCTTTGCGCGCAGGCTAGCATTGAACCAAACGGTAAAAAAGAGGGTTCAGAGAAGGATTGTCCCGTTGACCGTGGTGACCGCCTGCCCGCCGATGCGCAGGGTCTCTCCATCAGATGAGACAGTGATCCGACCCGCCCGGCCCACGCGTTGCCCCTGTTCGGCGACATAGCCTCCAGCGGGCAAGTCGCCCCGCGCGCGGCGCCAATAGCCGACAGCGCCGTTTCCGCTGCCGCAAACCGGGTCTTCGCTGATCCCGTCCGAGGGCGCGAAAGACCGCACCTCGACCCGCCCGTCGGGATAGGGGGCGAACAGGGTTACGCCGGTGGCGAGCAGCGATTTCTCGAAACGTGCCATGGCGGGCAGGTCGGGGGTCAGGGTGAGCAGGGTTTCAGGCGACAGAACGTCGGCGACGATCCAGCGGATGCCGAGGTCGACAATCGCGGGCTGCCGCGTGGGGTTGCCAAGGATCGCATCCAGCGCCGCCGTCTCGCGTGCTGAAAGGTCGGTCAAGGTGGCGGGCGGCAGGTCGATGGTGATCTGGCCCCCTTCAACATGCAGCGTGACCAGTCCAGCTGCGCAGTCCTGCACCAGCGTTCCGTTGCGAGGGGTGACGATCCCCGCCTCGATCAGGGCATGCGCGCTGCCGATGGTTGGATGCCCGGCAAAAGGCAACTCGATGCGCGGGGTGAAAATGCGTAACCGATAGTCGCCCGTCGTCGAGAGCAGGGCGAAGGTGGTTTCCGACAGGTTGGTCCAGGCGGCAATCGCCTGCATCTGTTCGGTCGAAAGCCCCTCGGCGTTCAGGACCACAGCCACCGGGTTGCCCCGGAACGGGGTGTCGGTAAACACGTCCACCACTTTGTAGGCGCGCATTTAGACCTCTCCGAACACGGTGCGCCCTTCGAACAGGGTCGCGGCGGGGGTTTGGGTGGCGATTTCTGCGGCGGGCATGTCTTCCAGCGGGCGTTCAAGCACGATCAGGTCCGCGCTGAACCCGGCGGCAAGGCGGCCTGTCTGATCGGCGCGGCGCATCGCGGCGGCGCCGTTCGTCGTGAACAACGGCAAAGCCCGTTCCAGCGGGATCGCCTGATCGGCCCCCACCGTGCCCGGAAAGCGCCCTGAAGGATCGGCGCGGGTGATCATCCCGGCCAGCCCCTCCCACGGGGCGGGGGCCATGGCAGCGGCGGGCCAGTCCGAGCCGAAGACAACGCGTGCGCCCGCGTCCAGCAGCGCGCGCACCGGATGGCACCGTTCGGCCCTTTCGGCACCCAGAACCATGCGCTGTCCTTCGGTCACGGGGTTGGGATACCACAGCTTGGGCGAGACCTCGGCCACCGCGTCCAGTGCGGCGAAACGCGGCAGATCCTGGGGCGTAATAAAGGGGGAATGCGCGATTTCATGGCGCAGGCCGCTGTTCCCGTTGGCCTTGCGCGCAGATTCGATTGCGTCGAGTCCCGCACGCACGGCCCGGTCACCTACGGCATGCATCTTGACCGCGAAGCCCGCCGCGTCCAGCGCCGTGACCTCGGCGGCGATGCGGTCGGGGGCATCGAAGCATGGCCTCAGGGACATGCGTCGCCGGATCGGTGCCCAAATAGGGGTCAAGGAAGGCAGCCGTATGGCTGGGGGCGACGCCATCCAGAAACAGCTTGGCAAAGCCGGTTTTCAGGTGCGGGCGGGCGTAACGTTCGCGCCAGTCCTGCAGGGTTTCCATCGGGGTGAACCCGTCGCCAAAGGGCGATTGTCGGGCAAGATGGGCGGCCATGTGCAAGGTCAGTTCGCCCGCGTCGTCGGCTTTGCGAATAGGCGCGCAGATCGGGTTCGAAGGCCATCGGCTCCTTGAAACCGGTAATCCCCTGCGCGTTGAAATAGCGCACCATGTGGCGGACCGCTTTCGCGAGGTTCTCGGGTGAATGGGCGATGAAGGGCAGGGCCAGCGCCATCGCCGTTTCGCGCAGGATGCCGGTGGGCTGACCGGCGATGTCACGCTCGATCTCACCGCCCTCGGGGTTCGGGGTGCTTGCGGTGATCCCCGCCGCCGCCAATGCGGCCGAGTTCAACCAGATCGCGTGATGGGTAATATCCTTGATCGCGACGGGGTGATCGGGCGCGGCCTTGTCCAGCAGGTCGGCAGGGCGCGCGCCCAGTTCGGGGCGCAGATGCAGCTTCCACGGGCCCGCCGCGATCCATGTGCCCGGCGGCAACGTGGCGGCGCGGTCGCGGATCGCGTCGAGCAATTGCGCATGGCTGGAGGCGAAGCCCGTGAACACCTCGAGCGTGTCGCGCGTCGCCCCCCAGAGGCCATGCGTATGGCTGTCGATCAGGCCGGGCATCACGGCGCGGCCATGCAGGTTGTGCACCCGCGTGCCCGGGCCTGCCAGCGCGGCGATGTCACCCGCCGAGCCAACCGCGAGGATCCGGCCGTTGGCGATGGCGATAGCCTCCGCGAAGGGGCGGGCCGTGTCCATCGTGCGGATGCGGGCGTTGGTCAGGATCAGGTCGGCGTGCATGGTTCCCCCCGGAATGTAAAAGGGGGCCGCGAGGCCCCCCTGCGTTTCACAGTGCGCGCAGGCCGGCATCCAACGCGTCGAGGATGATCTGCGCCTCGGCCTCGGTCAACACGAGCGAGGGCGACAGGATGATGTTCGGCCCGGACACGCGGATCATCGCGCCCGCGGCATAGGCCGCCTGCTGAACCTTGGCGGGGATCGTCTTGTCCGGGGCGGACTTCGTCGCTTGGTCGCCCACCAGTTCCAGCGCCAGCATCAGCCCGTGACCGCCGCGCACGTCGCCGATCACATCATACTTGTCTTTCAGCGCGTTGATCCCGGCCCAGAGCTGATCGCCCCGCGCTTTGGCATTGGCCGCGACGTTCAGGCGCTTGGTTTCGGCAAGGCATGCCAGCGCCGCCGCCGCGCCCACCGGATGCCCTGAGTAGGTATAGCCATGGCCGATGGCGGCCTTGCCGGTTTCGTCCTTCTCGAACACCTCGGCGACACCCTCGGCGATCATCGTCGCGCCGAAGGGGAAATACCCGTTGGTGATCGCCTTGGCCGTGGCCATCATGTCGGGCTGAACGCCCCAATGGCGCGAGCCCGACCAGTCGCCGGTGCGGCCGAAGGCGGTGATCACCTCGTCGGCGATCAGCAGGATACCGTTCTTGCGGCAAATCGCGGCAACGCCTGGCATGAAGCTTTCATGCGGGACGATCACGCCGCCCGCGCCCAGAATCGGCTCCATGATCATCGCGGCAATAGTGCCCGCGCCCTGAAAGGCGATCTCGTCCTCCAGCGCTTGCAGGCACAGTTGCGCCAGCTTCGTGGGATCGGTCTCGTTGAACGGGTTGCGATACGGATAGGGCGCGGGGATATGATGGCAGCCCGGCAGCAGCGGCTCGTACATCGTGCGGAAATTGGCGTTCCCGTTCACCGAGGCCCCGCCGAAATGGGTGCCGTGATAGCCCTTTTTCAGGCTGAGGAACTTCACGCGCCCGGCTTCGCCGCGGATCTTGTGGTATTGCCGGGCAAGGCGCAGCGCGGTTTCCACGCTGTCGCCGCCGCCCGAGGTATAGAACGCGCGGGTCAGCCCGTCGGGGGCGAAGAAATCCTTCAATTCCTCGGCCAGTTCGATCACCTTGTCGTTCGAGGTGCCCCGGAAGATCGAATAATAGGGCAGGGCATCAAGCTGCTGCGCGATGGCGTCCTTCACCGGTTGGCAGGAATAGCCGAGGTTCACGTTCCACAACCCGCCCACCCCGTCGACCACGCGGTGGCCGTCGATGTCGGTGATGTAGACACCATCGGCCCCGGTCACGATGGTCGGCGGGTTCTTGTGGTGATCGGCCGGATGGGTCATCGGGTGCCACAGGTGGCGCGCGTTATTGGCCTTGAGGAAATTCTCGTCTCTGGGCATCGAAAGCTCCTGATCTTAGAGGGTGGGGATCTGCCCGCCGATGTCCCGCGTCGCCTTTTGCGCGGCGGGCACCAGATGGGTCAGAATGTCGGTGATATGGGGTTGCGACGCGCGCGAGGCAGGGGCAGCAACGGCGAGTGCCCCGATGGCAAAGGCGTCGGGGCCGAAGATCGGCACCGCAACGCCGCACACCTCGGCTTCGAATGTCTGATCGGCGAAGGCGTATCCTTGCGCGCGGGCCTGCGCCACACGGGCCTGCACATCGCCCGCATCCTGCGGTGTGGTGGCGGTAATCGCGCCCAGCTTGCGCGCCAGCGTTCGCGTCAGAAGTTCAGGGCGCGCGCGCGATAACACGGCGATGCCCGAGGCCGTCGCGTGCAGGGGCAGGGTCAGGCCGGGTTCGATATGCACTCGGTTCGACCGCGCGCTTTCCACAACACCCACATTCGCCAGATCGCGCCCCGAGAGCAGCGATGCATGCGCCGTTTCGCCCGTGGTTTCGGCCAGTGACTCCAGCACCGGGGTCAGCACGCGGTTATAGGGCAGCGCGGCCTCGCGCAGGCGGGCAAGGCGCAGGACGCCGGCGCCCAGACGCCAACCTTTGCTTTGCGGATTTTGCTCCACCAGGCCAGTTTCTGCCATATCGTTGAGCATCCTGAGAACCGTCGCCTTGTCGATTCCACTCAGCCGCGCAAGCTCGCTGAGGCCGATTTCCGTCACCTTATCGGTAAAGAAATCAAGCAATCTCAAGGCTTTCTCGACGGTTCGCATGGGCGTGTCCGGTGGCGTGGCATCAAAGCATCATTGCAGGTGCAAGAAAAGTCTTGACCGAATCCCATGCATCGCGCAACCTGTTTTTTGAAACATCGGTGTAAATAATGAACCGAACAAGTTTCGTCTGACATGGGAGATAATAGAATGAAATCGCGTATCGCCTTGACGCTGGCGGCGGCTGCGACCCTGATGGGGGCGCCCGCGTTTGCGGAATATCCTGAAGGTCCTGTGAGCTTCATCGTCCCGTGGCCCCCCGGCGACCTTGAGGATGTGCTGACCCGCATGATCGCCGAGGATTTCCAGGCGGCCTATGGCCAGCCCGCGGCGGTGGTGAACCGTCCCGGTGGCGGTGGCGGCCCCTTCCCCGGTGCGATCGAGGTTGCGGGCGCTCCGGCCGATGGGTCGACCGTCGGGTCGTTCGTGATCGGCGTGCCGGTTGTCGGGCCGAATATCGGCATCCCGGAACTGAACCCGAACCCCTTTGTGCCGGTCGGTATCTTCCTGACCTATCCCTTCGTGCTGGCCGCCTCGGGCGATGCCGAGTTCCACACCATGCAGGAACTGGCGACCTATGCGCAGTCGAACGAGGTCGCTCTGGGCCATTTCGGCGCGCAACTGACGCCGACGGCGGTCAGCTTCGCCATGGCGCATGAGATGGGCTTCTCGTATGGCTCGGACGCCGCCTATGACGCGCTGGATTGCAACACGCTGGCCTCGGGCGATGTGGACGTGATCAACACCACGATCCAGCTGATCATGCCCTGTCTCGATGACGTGACCATCCTCGCGTCGATCACCGGTGACCGGCTGTCGCTGGCCCCCGATGCGCCGACCGCTGGCGAACTGGTGCCGTCGCTGAACATCTCGCTGTGGAACGGCCTGTTCGTGCACAAGGACACCCCGCAAGAGGTGATCGACCGCATCGCCGCGGTGGCCCAGCAGACCATCGCCAGCGAGCGCGCCCAGCAGTTCGCCGCCGAGACCGGCGCGCAGATCTACTGGATGGATATGGCAGCCTCGAACGCGCAGATCGAAAGCGACATTGCCACGATGGCCCGCATCGGCGCCATTCTGGGCAACTGACCGTGACAACGCAGGCCCCGGCGGAAACGCCGGGGCCTTTTTCATGCGAGGGGGATCATGAGCGACGAAAATCACGACATGTCGGAACTGACGCACCCGCCCCATCACCGGGCCGAGATCGTCTTTGCCGTGGCATCCTTCCTGATCGCGGTCTTGCTGGCAACCCAGTGGTCCACCCAGACAACCTGGATCGAGGGGCAGCCGTTCAGCCGTCAGCCGGGCCTGTGGCCGCTGATCGCGATTATCGGGATGCTGGTGTTTGGCGCGGGTGAACTGATCGCCTGTCTGATCCGCAACAAACGCAATGGCGGCGGGGATGTGAAGGCCGAGCTGTGGCTCTGGGCACGGTCGGCGGAATATGTCGTCTGGTTCATGGCCTATGTCTGGATGACCCCGATCACCGGCTATCTGCCGACGACGGCGGTGTTCATGACGGCGATGACGTGGCGGCTGGGCTATCGCGGCAAGCTGTTGGTGTTCGCCCCGTTGCTGGCCTGCGCGATTGTCGTGCTGTTCAAGGCGTTCCTGTCCGTGCGCATCCCCGGCGGCGAGGTCTATGACATCTTCCCGCAGGCGATCCGCAATTTCCTTGTCGTCTATTTCTGAGGGGAGTTCCGCGTGGAAACCTTCGTTGATGCCCTGCTGATCGTCTCGCGGCTGGATGTGATCCTGGCGCTGTTGGTCGGGTCGGTGGGGGGCGTGATCATCGGCGCGATCCCCGGTGTCGGTCCGGCGGTTGCCATCGCCATTCTGCTGCCCGCGACCTTTGGGATGGAGCCCATCGTCGGCCTGACCTCTGCTGTTGGGCATCTATGGCTCGTCGTTGTTCGGCGCCTGATTCCATCGATCCTGATCAACACGCCCGGCACGGCGGTAAACGCGCTGACCACCTATGACGGCTTTCCGATGACCAAGGCCGGTGAGGCGCCGCGCGCACTGGGCCTGTCGTTCGGGGCCTCGTTCTTTGGCGGGATGTTCGCCGTTGTGGCGCTGGTGCTCCTGTCGCCGGTACTGGCGAAAGTCGCGCCCATGTTCGGCTCGCGCGAGATTTTCCTGTCGGCGCTGCTGGGCTGTGTGCTGGTCGTCGTGGCCCATCGCGGGCAGTCGCTGGCGGCGGGGCGCTGCTGATGTTCGGCCTCTTGATGAACACGGTGGGGATGGAGGCGAACAACTATACCCAGCGTTTCACCTTCGATCTGCCCTTCCTGACCCAGGGTGTGAACCTGATCGTCGTTGTGCTGGGGCTGTTCGCCGTGTCGCAGGCCTTTGTGCTGCTGACCGGCAAGGACGACATGGAGGCCGCGCCCGAGATCAGCGGCAGCGTCTGAAGGCGTCAAGGAGGTGTTCCGCAACAAGCGCGTAGCCACCGCCGGTTCACTCTCGGGGACGATCATGGGGATCATTCCGGGGTGGGCGAGTTCACGTCGCAGTTCCTCAGCTATTCCTATGCACGCGCCAGTTCGAGCGGCCCGAACTGTTCGGCGGGGGCAGCCCCGAGGGGCTGATCGCTCGGAAACCGCCAGCAACTCGGTCCCGCCTGCCGCCATGGTGCCCCTGCTGGCGCTGGGTATTCCTGGCGAGGCGCTGACAGCGATGATGCTGAGCGTGTTCTACGTGCACAACGTCATTCCGGGGCCGGGTCTGTTCCAGAACCATATGGATTTCGTGGTCGCCCTTTATATCTGCCTGGCGCTGCTGAACGTTCTGGCGCTGGCGTTCCTGCTGGTGGCGACAAAGCCGCTGCTGAAAGTGCTGGTGATCCTGAACCGGTTTCTGGGCATGATCATCCTGACGCTCAGCTTCGTGGGAATCTATTCGCTGCGCAATTCGCCCATAGACTGCCTGACGGCTGCTGTGTTCGGCCTGCTGGGCGTGATGCTCAGCGGCTGAACCCTGCCCATCGTGCCGATCATCCTGGGCATGGTGCTGGGCGGGATCATGGAAAACAAGTTCCGCACCTCGCTAGCCGCGCATCCGTTCGATCTACAGCTGGATCGACCGGCCCGTGGCCATGGTGATCTTCGGCCTCATTTGTCTGGTCCTCGCGTTGCACGTCTGGGGCCTGTGGAAGGATTGGAAGGGAAAGAAAAATGGAACAATCCAGCATTGACGCGCTTGCCGCGAAACCTGTTGCTGCGCAGCGGTTGTTCATCCATGGCCAGTGGGTTGCGTCGCAGTCGGGGGCGGAAATGGATGTCATCTCGCCGATCGACGGGCGGGTGCTGACAACCATTGCCGACGCAGGCAAGGCGGATGTGGATGCCGCCGTTGCCTCGGCGCGAAAGGCCTTCGCGAGCGGTGCATGGTCGCGAGCGGCTCCGGTGCAGCGTAAAAAGGTGCTACACAAGATCGCCGATGCCATCGAGGCCGAGGCGCTGGCGCTGGCCGTTCTGGGCGTGCGCGACAATGGCACCGAGATCAGCATGGCCATCAAGGCCGAGCCCGGCAGTGCGGCGGCGACATTCCGCTATTACGCCGAGGCTGTCGACAAGGTGAACGGAGAGATCGCGCCGACACAGGGCGACGTTCTGGGCCTGATCCACCGCGAGCCGGTGGGCGTGGTGGGCGCCATCGTGCCGTGGAACTTCCCGCTGATGATCGCTGCATGGAAGATCGCGCCCGCGCTGGCGATGGGCAACTCGGTGGTGCTGAAACCGTCCGAGGTCGCCTCGTTGTCGCTGCTGCGTCTGGTCGAGATCTGCCACGAATGCGGGTTGCCCGAGGGGGTGCTGAACATCGTCACCGGAAACGGGGCGGTTTCGGGCGAGGCTTTGGCGCTGCATATGGATGTCGATGTGCTGGTGTTCACCGGCTCGGGCGGGGTGGGGCGCAAGCTGCTGGAATATTCGGCGCGCTCGAACCTCAAGCGGGTCTATCTGGAACTGGGCGGCAAGTCGCCCAACATCGTGTTCGCCGATACGCCGAACCTGCGGCAGGCGGCCAAGGTGTCGGCGGCGGGGATCTTCCGCAACTCGGGGCAGGTTTGTGTGGCGGGCTCGCGCCTCTTGGTGCAGCGCGACGTGGCCGAGGAATTCACCGCCATGCTGGCCGAGGAAGCCGGGGCGATGAAGGTCGGCAACCCGTTGAAGTTGGACACACAGGCCGGGGCCATCGCGTCGGAAATGCAACTGGCCCGCGTGGCGGGAATGGTCGCGCAGGCGTCCGATGAAGGCGCCTCGCTGGTTGCGGGCGGCCAGCGCATCCTTGCCGAAACCGGCGGCAGCTATTTCGCGCCGACGATCTTTGGCGAGGTCAATCCCGAGATGACCATCGCCCGAGAGGAGGTGTTCGGTCCGGTGGTCGGCGTGATCCCCTTCGACACCGAGGAAGACGCGATCCGCATCGCCAATGGCACCGATTACGGACTGGCCGCGGCGGTCTGGACAGGCAACCTGTCGCGGGCGCACCGCATGGTGCGGGCAATCGACGCAGGCGTGGTGCATGTGAACACCTATGGCGGGCCGGATGTCACGGTGCCCCTGGGCGGGCATCGCCAGTCTGGCAACGGGCATGACAAATCGCTGCATGCCTTGGACAAATACGTGAACCTGAAAACCGCGTGGATCCAACTGTGAGCGAAAGCCTGATCGAGCGACGCGAGCGGCTGCTGGGCCCGAACATGAGCACCTTTTACGAAGAGCCCGTGCATCTGGTGCGCGGGCAGGGGGTGCATCTGTGGGACGCCGACGGGCGGCAGTATCTGGACTGCTATAACAACGTGCCGCATGTCGGGCATTGCCACCCCCGCGTGGTGCAGGCGATCTGCGAACAGGCTTCCACGCTGAACACCCACACGCGGTATCTGCACGAGGGGATTCTGGACTATGTCGAGGCGCTGACGGCCACGTTCGGCGCGCCTTTCGACAGCGCGCTGATGTGCTGCACGGGCAGCGAGGCGAACGATGTCGCGCTTCGGATGGCACAGGCGCTGACCGGCAAGACCGGCGTCATCGCGACCGACCACACCTATCACGGCAATACGACTGCGGTGCACCAGCTCAGCCGTTCCAACCTGCCGCCGGGGGGTATTGGGATTCGCGCGCTTTGTTCCTGCGCCCGACAGTTATCGCCCGCTGGGGGCGAGGGGGGCATGGCGCACGCCCACGCCTTTGCCGCCAAGGTTCAGGAACAGATCGACGCCTGAAGAGGCAGGTCACGTTTTCCGATCATCCTGTGCCCGTTCTTTGCCAACGAGGGGTTCCCGACCTTCCCGCAGGCTGGCTTGATCCTGTGGTTGCGCTGGTGCGCAGCGCGGCGGCGTGATCATCGCCGACGAGGTGCGCTGGGCTTTGGCCGTCTGGGCAGCCATTTCTGGCTCAGCGCATGGGGATTCACGCCCGATATCGTCACCATGGGCAAGCCGATGGCCAATGGCCACCCGGTCGCGGCGGTGGTGGCCCTGGTTGAAACCATGCGCACCTTCCGCAGCCGTTCCGGTATTCCAACACCTTCGGCGGCAACCTCGGTTTCCTGCGCGGCGGCGATGGCCACGTTGCACGTCGTGCAGGACGAGGGTTGCAGGCCAAAGCCGCCGATGTGGGCGCCTATGCTGCTGCGGGCCTGCGCGAACTGGCGACGCGGCACACCTGCACGGGCGATGCAGAGCGGCGCGGGCCTGTTCTTTGGCGCCGAGATGGCGCGGACCGCGACAGCAAGAACCCGCGACCGCTTTCGTGAAAGTCGTCGTGAACAAGATGCGCCAGCGCGGGGTTTTGCTGAACTTCCTTGGCAAGCACTACAACGTGCTGAAGATGCGCCCGCCGATGCCTCTTCAGGTTGGCGCTGAATGTCGATCAGGTGATCGACACGCTCGATTCCGTTCTGGCCGAGACCCCGCTGGCATGAGGGCGGTCGTCGACCAAGCGGCAGGTTTGTGGGGGTTCGACACCGCACGCATCACACTGGCGGCGCAGCGCGAAAATGCGGTCTGGCGGGTCGACGACGGCTTTGCCCTGCGCCTGCATCGCGTGGGCTATCGCACCGAAGCCGAACTGGTCAGCGAATTGTCGTGGATGGGGGCGCTGGCAGCGTCGGGGATGGCCGTGCCGCGCCCGATCCCCTCGAGCGGCGGGCGGTTGATCGAAACGGTGGAGGGCGTCGCGGTTGACGTGCTGACATGGTTGCCGGGGCGGATGGTCGGCAAGCAGGGCGCGCTTGAAGGCATCACAGACCGCGTGGGTTACATGCGCAAACCGGGGCGCGCTGCTGGCACAATTGCACGATGTTTCGGACGCGTGGACTCCTTGCCGCAGGGCTTTACCCGCCCACGCTGGGATCGCGATTTTGCCGGTTTTATCCCCACGCCTTCAGGGCGGTTCTGGGATAATCCCGATCTGACGCCGGGCGAACAGGGGCTTTTGCAGGCATTGCGCGAGCGGGCGAATGAGGAGTTGTCACGCATCGAATCCACGCAGGATTTCGGGCTGATCCATGCCGATGCAATTACTGAAAACGATGATCGACGGCGATACGACTGGCCTCATCGATTTTGACGATGGTGGCCGGGGGTTTCGATTTCGATTCTGGCGACGGTTTTGATGCGCCACCTTTGGGCAGATGATTACCCGGCCCTGCGCGCGGGGCTGCTGCACGGTTATGCTGCGGCGGGGGTGGATGAACGGTGCTCGATTTCATCCTACCAGGTCGCTGACTCCATCTGGGATGGATCATCGACAGGCAGCACGAGGCGGGCGGGCGCAGTACGATCCGCCTCCGCGCACGAGACACGGGCGATGCCGTTGGCGCGGGCCATACATGAACGGAGGGAACGATGGCTGACCGCACTGATCTCTGTGGTGGGGACGTATGACACGAAGCAGGACGAACTGGGCTATCTGTCCGACGTGATCCGCGCGCAGGGCGGTGGCGTGATGACGATGGATGTCAGCGTGCTAGGGCGACCCGGCACAGCCGACCGACATCAGCAAGCATCAGGTCGCGCCGAGGCGGGTGACTATCCATCGCCGAGGCCATCGCGGGCGACGACGAGAACCTTGCGATGCAGATCATGGCGCGTGGCTCGGCGGTGCTGGCGGCTCGGTTGCAGGCCGAGGGGCGGTTTGACGGCGTGACTGCGCGGTGGCTCGATGGGCACGGACCTGGCGCTGGACCTGTGTGGCGCCGCCGCTGGGGGGTGCCCAAATACGTGGTTTCGACGGTCAGCTTCTCGCCGATGATTCCGCCGCACCGGCTGGCGCCGGATATCCAGATGATCCTCTGGGCGGGGGGGCTGTATGGGTTGAACTCGGTCTGCAAGGCGTCGCTGTCGCAGGCGGCGGGGGCGGTTCTGGGGGCGGCGCGGGCGGTGGAAAAACCCGCGTGCGACCGGCCGCTAATCGGCATGACCTCGTTCGGCAAGACGGTGCTGCGCTATATGGTGACGCTGAAACCCGCACTGGAGGCAATGGGGTTTGAGGTGGCGGTGTTCCACGCCACCGGCATGGGCGGGCGGGCGTTCGAGGCGCTGGCGGCCGAAGGGGCCTTTGCCGCCGTCATGGATTTCGCGCCGCAAGAAGTGGGCAACCACCTGCACGGATCCGCCATCAGCGCAGGGCCTGACCGGATGACGGCGGCAGGCAAGGCCGGGGTGCCGCAGATCGTGTCGATCGGCTGCTATGATCTGGTCGATCTGGTCGGCTGGCACCCGATGCCCGGGCATCTGCGCGACCGCCCGGCGCATGCGCATAACCGGCTGCTGACCTCGGTGGTGATGACGCCTCGACGAGCCGGCGCGAGATGGCGCGGACGCTATGCGAGCGGCTGGCGCGGGCAACGGGGCCGGTGGCAGTTCTTGCCGCCGCACGGCGGCAACGAATGGGACCGCGAAGGTGGACCGCTGAGCGACCCTGAAGGGCTGGCCGCGTTCATCGACGCGATGGCGGGCGCATTGCCCGGCGAATGTGCGGTTGGTGGAACTGGACGCGCATATCAACGACGCGGGTATTTCACGACGCGGCCATGGGCGTGGATCGCGGGTGGCGCGCCGACGGAGTGTTGGGGCGGGCCCCGGGGCATCGAGCCCCTCGGCCTGCCGCTTGCGCCGCAAGAGCAGGGGCGTTGCCCCTCTGGCCCTGCGGGCCATTCACCCCCAGGATATTTCCCTGAGCAAAGAAGGGCGATCAGCGGGGGTGTTCAGGTCTTCGAGAAGGTCAAGCAGTGTTTCGAGCTTGTCATGACCGAATTCGGCTTCGAGCTTGCGGAAGATGGCCGCGCTTTCCTCGGCATGGTCGGCGATGATTTCCGACCCGCTTCGGTGATCGTGACGATGGTGCGGCGGCGGTCGGTTTCGTCGGTTTCGCGGGCGGACGGAGCCGCTTTCGGTCATGACCTGCAGGATGCGGGTCAACGACGGCAGGCGCAGGCAGTGGCGCGTTCGCCAGCAGGCTTTGATCGAGCGGGCCGCTTTCGTCGAGAACCCGCAGCACCCGCCATTTCGCCCGTTGATGCCCGAGCGGTTCAGCATTTCGCGTACGGGCCCCATGACGGTTTCGCGCGCGCGCAGAAGCGCGATGGGCAGCGAGCGGGTGGTGCGGCGCAACGAGGGATGTGTCATGTTCCTTTCCTTCGCGCAGGTGGGCGGGTTTCGCAAGTCACGATGATGGAATCGTTTGACAGACCGCCGGATAAAGCTTAACAAAGCAATTAATCTGGAGCCGATGCCCCATCTGTCGATCCAGTACAGTCGGAACTTCAGAGTGAGTTGTAGCTGGACATGCCCGCCTTCTGCAGTTGCGCGACGCGGCAGTCGAGACCGGGGTGTTTCCGCCTCGCGGGCATCCGGGCCTTTGCCGCCGATCATGTGCTGATCGCCGACGGGCAGCCGGGGCATGCGTTCATCGATATTTCCGTGCGCCTGCGTGGCGGGCGGTCTGATGCCGACAAGGCCCGAGCGACCGCCCATATCTTCGCCGCGGCCGAGGCTTTTTGTGCCGATGACATGGCACAGAATTCCTTGATGCTGTCGCTGGAGATGCGCGACATCGACCCCGAGCTGAGCCCCAAGACCAGCTCCATCCGTCGTTTTCTGCCTGAGGATATGCACTGATGACCGACCTTTCGCAAAAGCTCGCCCAGCTTGAGACCCATCTGTCGCGGTTCCGCGCGGGGGGGATCCTGAACCTGATCAATGGCCAGGACGTGCCGGGGCAGGGTGGTTCGTTCGAGACGCATTCTCCAGTGGACGAGAGCCTGATTTGCAGCGTGGCGCGGGGGAATGCGGCGGATGTCGATGCGGCGGCCAAAGCGGCTAAGGCAGCCTTTCCGGCATGGGCGGCGATGGATGGCGCCGCGCGCAAGAAGATCCTGCACAAGATCGCCGATCTGATCGTTGCGCGGGCCGATGAGATCGCGCTGTGCGAATGCTGGGACACGGGGCAGGCGTGGCGCTTCATGTCGAAAGCAGCCCTGCGCGGGGCGGAGAATTTCCGGTTCTTTGCAGATATGGCGCCGGGCGCGCGCGATGGGCAATCGATCCACACGCCCAGCCAGATGAACGTGACCAGCCGTCATCCGATTGGCCCGGTGGGGGTGATCACGCCGTGGAACACGCCCTTCATGCTATCGACGTGGAAGATCGCGCCAGCACTGGCGGCGGGGTGCACCGTGGTGCACAAGCCGGCGGAACTGAGCCCCCTGACCGCGCGCCTCCTGGCCGAGATCTGCCGCGAGGCAGGGCTGCCTGACGGCGTGCTGAACCTTGTGAACGGGTTTGGCGAGGATGCCGGCCGCGCGCTGACCGAGCACCCGGATATCAAGGCGATTGCCTTCGTGGGCGAAAGCCGCACCGGGTCGATGATCATGAAGCAAGGCGCGGACACGCTGAAGCGCGTGCATTTCGAACTGGGCGGAAAGAACCCGGTCGTGGTGTTCGAAGATGCCGATCTGGAGCGCGCGCTGGATGCGGCGGTGTTCATGATTTACTCGCTCAATGGCGAGCGTTGCACCTCGTCCTCGCGCCTGTTGGTGCACGAAAGCATCGCCGAGGAGTTTTGCGCCAAGCTGGCGGCGCGGGCGCGGGCGATCAAGGTGGGCCACCCGCTGGACCCGGCGACCGAGGTCGGGCCGCTGATCGCCAAGGAACATTTTGACAAGGTCATGTCCTATGTCGCCATTGGCAAGGCCGAAGGGGCGATCTGTGCGGCGGGTGGCGAGCGCGTGGGCGACGCCGGGTTCTATGTGCGCCCGACGCTGTTCACCGGGGCGACCAGCGACATGCGCATCGCGCAGGAGGAGGTTTTCGGGCCCTTCCTGACCTGTCTCACCTTCAAGGATGAGGACGAGGCTTTGGCGATCGCGAATTCGGTGGCTTACGGGCTGGCCGGGTATGTCTGGACGAACGATCTGACCCGCGCGCTGCGCTTCAGCGACAGGCTTGAAGCCGGGATGATCTGGGTCAACAGCGAGAACGTGCGCCACCTGCCGACCCCGTTCGGCGGCGTCAAGGCGTCCGGCATCGGGCGCGACGGCGGCGACTGGTCGTTCGATTTCTACATGGAAACGAAGAACGTGTCCTTTGCCCTGGGTCAGCACAAGATCCAGCGCCTGGGCGCCTGAACCGAACCCCGGAAACGCGCGAAACTTTCGGGAGGAAAGACCAATGGGCGAACTCGTCCTTGCAGCCAAGATGACACATGTGCCGACCTTGCAAATGTCCGAGCAAGAGGGAGCGCTGAAAGGCAAACGGCAGGCGGCCATCGACGGCCATCTGGAAATCGCGCGGCGCGCCAAGGCGCTGGGCGTCGATACCGTGGTGATCTGCGACACGCATTGGCTGGTGAACGCGGGCTTTCACGTCAACGCCAATGATCGCTTCGAAGGGTTGCTGACCTCGTCGGAATTCCCGCAGTTCATCCGCGATCTGCCCTATTCGCACCGCGGCAACCCGGTGCTGGGCGACGAGATCGCGGCCAAGGCGACGGAGCTGGGCGTCTATACCCTGTCGCACCATCTGGACAGTCTGGATCTGGAATATGGCACACTGGTGCCGATGCATTTCATGTCGCGCGAGCATGACATGAAAGTGGTCTCGGTCGCCGCCTTCTGCACGGTGCACGACCATGACGAGAGCCGCATCGTCGGTCAGGCGATCCGTCAGGCGATCGAGGAAAGCGATGCTTGCGGCAAGGTGCTGCTGGTCGCGTCCGGGTCGCTGAGCCACAAGATCTGGACCAACAAGGAATACGCGCCGAACAATGGCACCTTCACGATTTCCAGCGAGTTCAACCGTCAGGTCGATCTGATGGTGCTGGAGATGTGGAAGCGCGGCGATCACGCGACCTTCCTCAAGATGCTGGGCGATTATGCGCGCCATTGCTCGGGCGAAGGGTCGATGCATGACACCGCGATGCTGTATGGTGCGCTGGGCTGGGACGAATACACAGGCCAGTGCGAGATCGTGACCGATTATTTCCCCTCGTCCGGCACCGGGCAGGTTAATGTCTTGTTCCCCGTCTAAGGAGGTATCATGCCCGTTCCCGCCCCCGTTCTGTATCCGCCGTTCAACATCGTCCGGCTGAGCCATGTCGAATACCGCGTCACCGATCTGGCGGCGTCGAAAGTGTTCTACACCGACATCCTGGGCCTTCAGGTGACGGGTGAAGACGACACCACCGTCTATCTGCGCGCGATGGAGGAGCGGGGCCATCATTGCATCGCGCTGGTCAAGGCCGAAGCGCCGTCGGTGGGGGTGCTGGGCTTCAAGCTGTATGACGAACCCGATCTGGACAAGGCGGCCGCGTTCTTTGCCGGGCGCGGGCTGCCAGTGGAATGGGTCGAACGCCCGTTTCAGGGCCGCACCCTGCGCACGCGTGATCCGTTCGGGATTCCGCTGGAATTCTATGTCAAGATGGACCGCCTGCCGCCGATCCACCAGCAATACAAGCTGTATCGGGGCGTCAAGCCGCTGAGGATCGACCATTTCAACATGTTCGCCAGCGATGTCGATGCCTCGATCGCCTTCTATAACGAGATCGGGTTCCGGGTGACGGAATACACCGAGGATGCGGAAACCGGGAAATGCTGGGCGGCATGGATGCACCGCAAGGGCGGGGTGCATGACGTGGCCTTCACCAATGGCACCGGGCCGCGCCTGCATCATACCGCCTTCTGGGTGCCGACACCTTTGAACATCATCGACCTGCTGGATCTGATGAGCACCACGGGTTACCTGAAGAATATCGAGCGCGGGCCGGGGCGGCACGGGATCTCGAACGCGTTCTTCCTGTATGTGCGCGACCCCGATGGCCACCGGATCGAGATTTATTGCTCGGATTACCAGACCGTCGACCCGGATCTGGAACCGATCAAATGGGATCTGAAGGACCCCCAGCGCCAGACCCTTTGGGGTGCCGCCGCGCCCCGGTCGTGGTTCGAGGAGGGCTCGGTCTTCGAAGGGGCCGATCTGGTCGAATCGGGGTTGAAGGCACAGCCGATTATTGCACCCTAGGGCCGAAGCCGAGGAGGGTGGGGCTGCCGCCCCCGCCACCGCCCAAAGGGGGCACGCCCCCTTTGAAACCCGTGGATATTTGAAGGACAGATGATGACACAGCGTTTCGCCACGATCAGGGTTCAGGGTCGGCAGATTTATGGGGTGGTGGCCGAGGGCGGCGTGATCGCCCTGTCGGACAGCCTGCCGCAATGGCCAACCTTGCGCGATGTGATCGCAGCCGGCGCGCTGGGCGATCTGGCGGCGATGGCCGAGGGGCGGGAGGTGACGCATCCGATGGGCAGTTTCGAGTGGGATATTCCGGTGCCCGACCCCGAGAAGATCATCTGCGTGGGCGTGAATTTCCCGGATCGCAACGCCGAGTACAAGGACGGGCAGGAAGCGCCGCCCAACATGAGCCTGTTCATCCGGTTCCCGCGCTCGTTCACCGGGCATGACGCGCCTTTGGTCCGCCCGCCGGAAACGCCGCAACTGGATTACGAGGGCGAGATTGCCGTGGTCATCGGCAGGGGCGGGCGGCGCATCGCCGAGGAGGATGCGCTGGGCCATATCGCCGCGATGACACTGTGCAACGAGGGCACGCTGCGTGACTGGGTGCGCCACGCAAAGTTCAACGTGACGCAAGGCAAGAACTGGGATCGATCCGGCGCGATGGGGCCTTGGCTGGTGCCCTTCGAAGGGCCCGAGCAGATCGTGGACGTTGCCTTGCAAACGCGGGTGAACGGTGAGCTGCGCCAAGACGATCGCACGGGCCGGATGCTCTTTCCGGTGGCGCGGCAGATCGCCTATATCAGCACGTTCACGACCTTGGTGCCCGGCGATATCATCGTCACCGGCACCCCCACCGGGGCGGGTGCGCGGTTTGATCCGCCGCGCTATCTGGTGCCGGGCGACGTGGTCGAGGTCAGCGCCGATGGGCTGGGCGTGCTGCGAAACACGGTGATCGACGAATGACGCCCGAGCAGATCGAAGCCGCCGCCGACGCACTGTTTCGGGCCGAGGCCAGCGGGCAGCAGATGGGCCTTCTGTCGCTGGCCCATCCGGGAATGACGCTGGACGATGCCTATGCCGTGCAGGCCGCGCTGGTGGCGCGCAAGAAGGCGGCCGGGCGGCAGGTGATCGGCTGGAAGATCGGGCTGACCAGCCGCGCGATGCAGGACGCGCTGAAGATCGACACGCCGGATTCGGGCATCCTGTTCGACGACATGTTGTTTGCCGATGGCGCGACGGTGCCCGCCGGTCGGTTCATCCAGCCCCGGATCGAGGCCGAGATTGCCTTCATCCTGAAATCGCCCTTGTCAGGCGCGTCTGTCACGCGGGCGGACGTATTGGCGGCGACCGACTTTGTTGCGCCTTCGCTGGAGATCCTCGATACGCGCATCCTGCGGGCGGACCCCGTGACCGGCAAAGCGCGGGTCATCACCGACACGATCAGCGACAATGCGGCGAATGCCGGGATCGTGCTGGGGGCCCAGCGTCACCGGCCCGACGCGATGGACCTGCGTTGGGTTGGGGCCATCGTCAAGCGGGACGGCGTGGTCGAGGAAACCGGGCTGGGCGCCGGTGTGCTGGATGATCCGGCCACCGGGATCGTCTGGCTCGTGCACCGGCTGGCGCAATACGGGATGGGTCTGGGGGCGGGCGACATCGTGTTGTCGGGCTCGTTCATCCGCCCGGTCGAGGCCCCGGCTGGCAGCCGGTTCGAGGCCGATTTCGGGCCGTTCGGCTCGGTTGCGCTGCGATTTGCCGGGGCCTAACCCTGCGCAGGGCTTGAAAAAACATGATGCTCGTGTAGCGTGCGACCATCCCTTGATGGCCAATCCATGTCTGATCCCGATTTTCATCTCGTCCAGCGTATCGCCGAAGGCGACAAGCAGGCCCTGGCGGCGCTGTATCGGGCCCATGAACGTGCCGTCTATAAATTCATCGTCTCACGATTGAACGATCCGCATGAAGCTTCCGACATACTCCATGAAGTGTTCATGGATATCTGGCGCGTTGCCGCCAGTTTTGAAGGGAGAAGCAAAGTGCGGACCTGGATTTTCGGCATCGCCTACCGCAAGGTTATCGACCTGCATCGCAAGAAGGGGCGGGTCACCGTCACCGACGAAGTGCCCGAAACTGGCGAAATGGCGGATGCGGCAGATGCCGAATATGCCGCCAAGCAAGAGGCGGGGCATCTGCGCGCCTGCATGGAAACCTTGTCGGACGACCATCGCAGCGCGGTGTCGCTGGCCTTCTTCGAAGACATGAGCGTGGCCGAGATCGCCAGCGTCTCGGGCGTGCCCGAGGGCACGGTCAAGTCGCGGATCCACCACGCCAAGAAACTGCTGCTGCATTGCCTGTCGGGCCGGATGCGCGGGGGGGTGATGGCATGACCCGCACGCGTGACGAGATCGAACTGGACCTGCCGTTTTTCGTGAACGGCACCCTCGACGCAGAGACCCGGGCCGAAGTCGAAGACTGGCTGGCCAGGGATGGTGGCTTGCAGGCCGAAGTTGGCGCGCTGGCCGCGATCCGCGAGAGGATGCAGGCCGAAGACGTGCGCAGCCCCGGCGAATTCGGGTTGGCGCGGCTGATGCGCGATGTCGACCGCGCCAGGGGGCGCCAGCAAACCGCGGGGCCGCTCTATCAGAAACCTTGGGTCTGGCAGGTGGCCGCTGCGATGGCCGTCGCCTTTGCCCTTGGGCAGGCGCTGCTGCCGAACGCGTCGCAGCCCGAGCGCTTTGAAGTGGCGGGAGCGCCCAGCGTGATGATGGCATCGGCGACGCTGACCGTGGCGTTCCAGCCCGACGCGACCGAGGCCCAGATCCGGGCGCTGTTGCTGGACAACGGTGCGGAAATCGTCGGCGGTCCGTCGGCGCTGGGATTGTATCAACTGTCGGTAACCGATCCAGCGGATGCCGACGCGGTGGCCGAGGCCTTGCGGGCGGCGGGCACCATTGTCGAAAGCGTGGCGAATGCGGATCCTTGATCTTGTCCGGACGACAGTTTTGGTGCTGGCGGCGCTGGGCGGTGCCTCGGCGGCGCTGGCGCAAGGCGGGGTTGTCAGCCCCGGCGGCGGTTGCTCGGTCGGGTGCAGCTATGACGAAGGGGGCGAGATCCTCGCGCAGAACGCGTCGTCCGGCGTCGCGCCGCGAGTGCGCACCAACGAGGGCGGGCAATTCGAGTTCGTCGTGATTGGCCCGATCGGGGAGTTGGGCGAAGTCCGCGCCGCCATCGAGGCGGTTGGCGGGCGCGTCGTGCGTTCGGGCTCGTTGCCGGGCCTTGGTGATGCCCAAGTCATCGCCGTGTTCCCCAGCACCGCCGCCCGTGAACGCGCGATCGAGATCCTGCGTGAAAGGGCACCCAATTCGGCCTTGGCGCCGCATCACATCTTTTCCTATGCCTCGGCCCGGCTTTATGCCGCCGGTCTCATCGGCGATCCGGTCGCGGGTGGGTGTGCTGCCCCCGGCGGGATGGTGATCGGCATGATCGACGGGCCGGTGAACACGGCGCATCCGGCGCTGGCAGGGGCATCGGTTCTTTTCGAGGATCTCGCAACCTCGAACCGCCATGCCCGGCGCGATCATGGCACCGGCGTTGCTGCCCTGCTGGTGGGCGACGACGGCGCGCAGGGCGTCAGTGGTTTCGCGCGCGGCGCGCGGCTCGAGGCGATCGGCGTCTTTGAACGACGAGACGACAGCGACGAGTCGAGCGTCGAACTGATTGTCACTGCGCTGGATCGATTGGTCGGGCGCGGTGTTCGCCTTGTCAACATGTCGCTGTCGGGCCCCGAGAACGCGGCCTTGGCCCGCGCGCTGGAATCGGCGGCATCGCGCGGCGTGGTCATCGTGGCGGCGGCGGGCAACCATCGCCGGCCGAACGTCGCTTGGCCCGCAGCCGCGCCCGACGTCATTGCGGTGACGGCCGTCGATGCGGCGCGGCGTCTGTTCCGCCTTGCGAATACAGGGGTCGAGATCGAATTTTCGGCACCCGGTGTCGATGTCTATACCGCGCGCGAGAGTGGCGCGGGATACGCCTCGGGGACGTCCTTCGCCGCGCCCATCGTGACGGCATTGGCGGCACGGATCATGGCGCGCGGGGCGCAGTCGGTGGATGCGGTGCGCAGCGCCCTGCGCGACGGTGTCGAACCCCTTGGCCCCGGCCAGCGCAACACGCAGTTCGGCTGGGGGCTGGTGCGGTCGGGCGGGTGCTGAGGGCGCGTCTGCGTGCCAAGGCGGCGCACAGCCGTTGCACGGGAATGTGACCTGAAGAATCCCACAATTTGTGAACCGGGCGCCGCCCCTGTTCGTCTGACTTGTGCGGCACGATGTCGGCGCGGGCGGGTGTCAGCCCTTTTGCCCGCGCTCCCCCCGACATCCCTTGTCGCTCTGTCCCATTAACTCCCCCGAGTTCGCTCGGGGGATTTTTTTATTCGCCGATTGAACCGGGAAAGGGGCCTGCACGACCCATTATCAGAAAGCCGATGCACGGCTTTGCTGCCAACAACCACAAAGGACGACCCCGATGAACTTCTTCTCTCGCACCCTGTATGCCGGTCTTGCCACCCTTGCGCTCGCCCCGGCCGCCCATGCCGACTTTGCCGTCAACCCCAACCTTCTGCGCGACATTCGCCCGATCCGGCCGCAACTGGTCGCGTGTGCGGATCTGCAGATGTCGGTCTCGACTCAGGTTGTCAACGGAGTGATCCGCATCACGACGCGCATGCGTAACGGCGGGATCGGCGCTTATACCTCGGATCCGAGCCAGCAGCGCGTCGTGCTGACCCAGAATGGTTCGCCGCTCGAGACGTATGGCTTCTCGTCTCTGGCATCGGGTGACCAGCGGGTCTGGCTGGCCCAGGTTCCGATGAGCGATCACACCATGCACTTCCGCGCCGAGATTCAGTTCGACCCCAGTGTCGCAACCGATGGCAACAGCCACAACACCGATTGCAACGCGTCGAACAACAGCGCGATTGCCCGCGTGAACTGACACCGCGCCCAAAGAGCCAACAGCCCCAAGAACCCCGGACACCGCGTCCGGGGTTTTTTCGTCGTTTTTTTCGAGACCGCGTTTTTTCTTTGAACCCTTCATCGAACTGCCACGACACACAGGCACGAACGTCGGGTCCGGACCGCAAGCATGGGTCGCCGTTCGGTTTTCAGAACCAAAGCCTGTTTCAGACCTTTTCATCGACGCAGCGCCCCGGGGATCAAAACCCGGGGCGTCTTTTTGCGAAAAGAACAGTGTTCCCCTGCCGATGGCCCGATCTGAACGATGTTTTCGCCGTGCGACCATGGCGGCCACAATTCCCCAAGGCACGATCCGGCGCAGAAGGCTGTTCCGGGCCGAATTGCGCAGGACGCGAGCGCGGGCGTTGCGATACGTCGCCCGATCCCCTAGCGTGGCGCAAATCGAACGGGAGACATCACCATGACGCATGGTTTCGACACATTGCAAGTTCACGCCGGCGCCCGGCCCGACCCCGCCACCGGGGCGCGGCAGGTGCCGATCTATCAGACCACGGCCTATGTGTTCCGCGATGCGGACCACGCTGCGGCATTGTTCAACCTGCAAGAGGTTGGATACATCTATTCGCGCCTGACCAACCCGACCGTGGCCGCGCTGGGCGAACGGCTGGCGGCGTTGGAAGGCGGCGTCGGCGCGGTCTGCACCTCGTCAGGGCACGCGGCGCAGATCATGGCGCTGTATCCCCTGATGGGGCCGGGCAAGAACATCGTCTCGTCCACGCGTCTGTATGGCGGCACGATCACCCAGTTCACGCAGGTGTTCAAACGCTTCGGCTGGTCGACCAAATTCGTCGATACCGACGATCTGGCCGCCGTCGAGGCCGCCATCGATGAAAACACCCGCGCGATTTTCTGCGAAACCATCGCCAACCCGGGCGGCTATATCAGCGACATTCCGGCACTGGCCAAGATTGCCGACAAGCACGGGATCCCACTGGTCGTCGACAACACCACCGCGACGCCCTATCTGGCGAACCCGATCGCGATGGGGGCGACGCTGGTCGTGCATTCGACCACGAAATATCTCACCGGCAACGGCACGGTCACTGGCGGCGCGATCATCGATTCCGGCAAGTTCGACTGGTCGAACGGCAAGTTCCCGTCGCTGTCCGATCCCGAGCCCGCTTACCATGGCCTGAAGTTCCACGAAACCTTCGGCGCGCTGGCCTATACCTTCTTCGGCATCGCCATCGGCCTGCGCGATCTGGGCATGACGATGAACCCGCAGGCTGCGCATTACACGCTGATGGGCATCGAAACCCTCAGCCTGCGGATGGAAAAGCACGTCGCCAACGCCCGCACCGTGGCTGCATGGCTGGAAAAGCACCCGGCTGTCGAAGCCGTGACCTATGCCGGGCTGGAATCGTCGCCATACAAGGCGCGCGCGGAAAAGATCGTTCCCAAGGGCCCGGGCGCCCTGTTCACCGTGGCGCTGAAAGGTGGCTATGACGCCTGCGTCAAGATGGTGGATTCGCTGGAACTTTTCAGCCACGTTGCAAACCTTGGCGACGCACGCAGCCTGATCATCCATTCCGCCAGCACCACGCACCGGCAGTTGACGCCCGAGCAGCAGGTGGCGGCAGGCGCGGCGCCCAACGTGGTGCGCCTGTCGATCGGCATTGAAAACGCCGATGATATCATTGCCGATCTGGCGCAAGCGCTGGACAAAGCAGGAAAATAAGCCGGACGGATCACGTCTGTGTGGCCCGGCAGCCGCGCTGCCGGGCTTTTTCTTTGAATCGGCGGAAACCTGCTATAGGGATTGTCAGGCCCGAGTCGATGACTCGGCGCATCGGAAGGGCTGTGATAAACGCACGATATGAAACCGAATTTTGCGCTCAGGCTGTCGAACGACGGCATCGAACTGGTTCACCGTTCCACGGGCGGTTGGTTGTCTGTCGGTCAGGTGGACTTTGCCTCTGACGATGTCGGGGCTGCTTGCGCACGCCTCGTTGCCGATGCCGAATGTCTGGAGCCGGGCGGACTGCGGACCAAGCTTATCCTGCCCAACAGCGAATTGCGCTATGCCACGGTCGCCGCACCCGGCCCCACCGACGAAGCGCGCCGCTATCAGATCGAGGCCGAGATCGAATCCCTTACGCCCTATGGGGTCGAGGACCTCGTTTACGACTGGGCGGTCGAGGGTGATTTCGCCATGGTCGTCATCGGCGCGCGCGAGACCTTGGCCGAGGCCGAGGCCTTCGCCGAGGGATATGGATTCAAGCCGGTGTCCTTTGTCGCGATCCCCGAGAACGGCGAATTCCCGCGCGAGCCCTTCCTTGGCCTGACGGCGGTGTCGCGTATCCATCTTTCGGGCAAAGACCCCCTGTCGCAAGACGCCGAACCCGTGCGCATCACTGGCCGCGCCGTGATCCCGGCCCCGGTCGCCGCGCAGCCCGCCAAACCTGCCGCGCCTGCCGCCGAGGACAAGCCCGGCGCCCGCGATGATGCATCGCGCACCGTGGCCAAGCCCCCGATGATGCCTGCGATGCCCCGCAGCAGCGCGCCTGTGACCCCGGCACCCGCGCGCTCGGCTCCGCCCGCGCCGGTTCTTCCCAAGATCCCGGCTCCGGCTCCGGCCAAGGCAGAAGGCGCAGAACCCCTATCAAAGGTCGGCGATCTCGTGCGCCGCATGGGGACCCGTCTGCGTCGTGAACAAGCTGCCGAAGCGCGGGAGAAACCCGTCGCACCCCCGGCTGCTGCCGCCCCGGTCGCGCCTGCGCCAAAGCCGGTCGCTGCGCCTGTGGCCCCTGCTGCTCTGACCCCTGTCACACCGGCGCCCGCAGCCTCAGCCCCCGCCGCGCCCAAGCCCGCGTCCGCGCCGCCCGCGCGCCCGGTTGTCGCTGCCGTGGTGCCCGAAACGCGCGAGGACGCGCCCGCACCGGTCGCTTTCGCATCGCGTCGGGCCGCACCGCCGGCGACCAACCCCGCGGCGAAGCCTTCCACCTCCGGTAACCCCGGGGGGCGCATCGCTGTCTTGCCGCAGACCGACACTGCCCGCAAAGGCTTGGGCGATACTGTCGGCGCGTTCGCTGCGCGCTTGCGCACGGCCGGAACCGATGTGCTGGGCCGCCTGAAACCCGCAGCGTCGTCCGCCCCGGTGGCGCGCAAGGCGTCTGCCCCGCTTGAACCGCTGGTGCCGGCCTCGCGCCCGCCTGCGAATGAACGCGACAAGGCGCGCGAGGCGGAAGCCCTGACCATCTTCGGTGCGCGTGGCCAGCAAAAACCCGCGGGCAGTTTTGCACGCGGCGGATTGATCGCCGTTGGCGGTGGCCTGCTGGTGCTGGTCTCGGTGGCTGTCTGGGCGATCTATTTCTCGGGTTCGGACGAGCCGGTATCTGTCGCCGACCTGCCGACCCCACAGGAAACGCCTGTCGAAACCGCCACTATCGCCGCACCCGATTCCGTCGTGCCGCAGACTGATACGGATAGCGCCGCAACCGACATGGCTGCTGCCCAGCCCGCAACGGACAGCGCGACGACGCAAACCGTCGACGCGGCGACCACAGCACCGGTCGACGAAACCTTGGCAGCGCCGGTTCAACAAGCAGCCGAATCCGCGGTGGCCGAAGCTGTTGCCGCAGGTTCCGCCGCGGTTTCCGAAGGTGTTGCTGCGGCGCTGCCGGATGCCGACCCTGACCGCGCGATCGAGGCGCTGGTTCAGGAGGCCTTGCGCGAACCCGTCCCGGCCGAGGTTGCCGTTCAGGCGCCCGACATCGCTGCGCAGGCTTCGGACGCCGCGGAGATCGCGCTGGACGCACCGCAAGCCACCAGCCTCAGCAGCCCCTTGTCGCTGCCGGGAGCGCTGGATCTTGGGGATGCACCCGAGACGGCGTTGATCCCGCCCGCGCCGCCGCCCCCACCGGGTGCGACGTTCGATTTCGACGAAAACGGCCTTGTGCTGGCGACGCCTGATGGGGCCTTGACGCCGTCCGGGGTGACGGTTTTCGCCCGCCGTCCGTCCTCGGCGCCTGTCGCGCGCCCCGCTGGCATTGCCCCGACGCCGGTCGCCGCCGTTGCCGAACAAGCCGCCGCTGCACCGGAAACGGTTGCCCCTGTCGCCGAAGCCGCGCCGGCAGCACCGGTTGTCGAAACCGCGCCTGTTGTGGCGGACGATACGCCGCGCGCCGATCCGGCATTGGCGGGTGCCCGCCCGCAGCCGCGTAGCCCCGGGTCGAGGCGCTGGCCCCGCCGTGACCCCGGCACCGCAAGCGCCCGCAGCCGCACAGCAGGATGCCGCCCTCGTTCCCGCCCCGGCGGGGGATGGCGTCACCGAACCGGAAACTGAAACAGCGCAGGCCGAAGCCCCCGCGACGGCAGAGGCACCGCCGCCGGGGGCGATCTCGCTGGCGGCGCTGCGACCACAACAGCGGCCAACAGACCTTGTCCCCCCGGCCGAGCCCGTGGCGGAAACAGCCCTCGCCGAGGACCCTGAAACCGCCCCTGGGGCGGTTGCTTCTTCTTTGCGGCCCAATTCGCGCCCCGATGACGTCACCGAGCGCGCGCGCCGCGCGCTGGCCGCGGCTGCGGCGGCGCCGTCGAACGCGCCGGAAGTTGTTGAAGATGACGAGGGCGAGACGGCCAGCTCGGCCAATGCGCCTGCGATCCCCAGTTCGGCCTCGGTCGCGCGTCAAGCGACCGAAACGGATGCGATCAACCTTGGCCGCGTCAACCTGATTGGTGTGTTCGGGGCCCCCAGCGACCGGCGCGCGCTTGTCCGACTGTCGAGCGGCCGCGTGGTGCGGGTCGCGGTGGGCGACACGATCGATGGTGGCCGCGTTTCGGCGATTGGCGAAAACGAGGTCCGCTATACCCGCAATGGCCGTAACGAAGTGCTGCGCATCGGCGGATAACCGGGCGAGGGGGCTTTGCCCCCTCTGGCCTTCGGCCATTCACCCCCAGGATATTTCCAGAGCAAAGAGACACGCCCTCTCAGGCTACGTCGCGCAGCGCCTTGCGTGGCGTGATGCCCAGCGCGGTGCAGACATCGCGCGTCAAGGTCGGGCGGTTGAGCGTATAGAAGTGCAGCGCCGGGACCCCTTCGGACAGAAGTGTGTCGCACATTTCCGCACAGAGCGCCGTGGCAAGAAGGTCCTCGCGGCCGTCGCGCATGGCGCTGGCAAAGGCGTCGTCCAGCCATGCGGGGACGGATGCGCCAGTGGCCTTGGCAAAGTTGCGGATGCCGGTCCAGTTCTCGATCGGCAGGATGCCGGGCGTGATCCGCGCGGCGTCGATACCGGCCTTGTCGGCTGCATCCCGGAACCGCAGGAAGGTTTCGGCCTCGAAGAAGAACTGGGTGATCGCACAATCCGCGCCGGCTTCGAACTTCGCTTTCAGCCAAAGCAAGTCGGCGTCGTCGTCGGTGGCCTCGGGGTGGCGCTCGGGATAGGCGCCGACGCGCAAGGTGAAGCCGCCTTCGTCCTTCAACGCTGCGATCAGGTCGAGTGTCGATGCGAAGCCTTGGGGGTGTGCGACGAAGCCGCGCTGGCCGCGGGGTGGATCGCCACGCAGGGCGACGATCTGGTCGATCCCGGCGGCCTTGTAGCCGCGGGCGATGGCGAGGGTCTCGTCGCGGGTGGCATCGACGCATGTCAGGTGCGCCGCGACCTCGAGGCCGAACTCCTTGCCGATCGTCACGACGGCGTCATGCGTCAACTCGCGCGTGGTGCCGCCGGCGCCATAGGTTACGGAAACGAAATCCGGGGCAAAGGGGGCGAGCAGCCGCACCGTGTCCCATAGGCGAAAGCTGGCTTCGAGGGATTTCGGCGGGAAGAATTCGAAGGAAATGCGGGGTGCGGGCATCGCGAGGGCTCCTGTTCTGTTGCCCCCTTGTCGCACGCGGGTAAGTGTGAGACAAATTCATTGTTCTCATCATTTAGATGCGGTTTGCCTCATAATGTACATCGAGCTGCGCCACCTGAAGACGATCCGGGCTATTCATCAGGCGGGCGGAGTCGCGCGTGCGGCCGATCTGCTGAACATCACGCAATCGGCGCTGAGCCATCAGCTCAAGGGGCTTGAGGAACAATGCGGTGTCGAGCTGTTCGTGCGGCGCACGAAGCCGTTGCGCCTGTCGGCGGCGGGGCATCGCGTGTTGCGGCTGGCCGAGGATGTGTTGCCGCGAGTCGAGGCGCTGGAAGAGGACTTTCGCGCGCTGATCGCCGGAAAATCAGGGCGGCTGCATATCGCGATCGAGTGTCACGCCTGTTTCGACTGGCTGTTTCCGGTGTTGGAAAAGTTTCGCATGGCCTGGCATGATGTTGATGTCGACATCCGGCCGGGTCTGGCCTTCGGGGCCCTGTCGGCGCTGGAACGCGAGGAGGTCGACCTCGTGGTCTCGTCAGACCCCGAAGAGATCGATGGCATCACCTTCACCCCGCTTTTCGACTATGAGCCGCGATTCGTCGCCGCTGCCGGGCATCCGCTGGCGGCGAAAGGCTTTGCCGAGGCCGAAGATTTCCGCGACGAGACCTTGCTGACCTATCCGATGGATCGCACGCGGCTGGATGTGTTTACCGGGTTGCTGGGACCGGCGCGGGTCGAACCCCGGGCGGTCCGGCAGGTCGAATTGACGGCCATGATCCTGCTGCTGGTCGCATCGGGGCGGGGGGTGGCTGTGCTGCCCGACTGGGTGCTGCGCGAGGTGAAGGCATCGGCGAATTTCGTGACGCTGCCGTTGGGGCAGGGGGGCATGACGCGGCGGCTTTACGCAGCGACGCGGTCAGAAGATACAACCAAGCCTTTCATGGCGCATTTCCTGCGCCTTGCCCGGACCGAGCCGATGCGCCTTCAACGCGGCTGAGGTCGGGGCCTACCACAAGGCGGGATCGTTGAAGGCCGGATGGCAGGTGCAGGGGCCGGGCAGCGGGGCGAGATGCGCGCCATCCAGCGACTGGGCGATCCAGCCTTGCGGCATGTTCAGGGGCTGGGGGGACGGGACGTCGTCGGTTGTGACGGGCCGGAAACCGGTGCGGCCATAGAAAGCCGGGTCGCCATAGGTGACGGCGACATCCACACCCTGTGCCCGCAGCGTAGAGAGCGCGTGGCGGATCAGCCCTTGCCCAAGTCCCCGGCCCTGATGCGCCGTGGCCACGGCCATGGGCGACAGCAACATCACGCGGCGGGCATCCCCGGCGAAATGCAGCGGGGTGAATACGACGCCACCGACGAGCGCGCCGCCATCATGGGCGACAAAGACCCGCCGTTGGTCGGCGGGGCTGGCCAGCAGGGTTGCCACCAAGGCACCGATCATCGCGCCTTCGTCCGGCCCTTCCGAGTCGGCAAAGCATTGCGCGAACAGGTCGGCGATAGTGGCGGCCTCATCGGTGCTGGCCGCCGCCGTTTCGCAATACCGCGCGCCGGTCACAGGGTGAGCACCGTCGAGCCGGTCGTTTTGCGCGATTCCAGCGTGCGGTGCGCGTCAACGACATCTTCCAGCGGGAAACGCTGGTCGATGCGGATCGTCACATCGCCGTTCAGCACCTTGTCAAACAGATGCGCCGCCATCGCCTGACAGGTTTCATGTTTTGCGATATGGGTGAACAGAGTGGGCCGTGTGATCTGCAACGACCCCTTGGCCGCCAGCATTCCCAGATCCACGGGCGGAACCGGGCCCGAGGCATTGCCGAACGAGATCATCATGCCCAGCGGGCGCAGCGAATTCAGCGAGCCTTCGAAGGTCGAGGCCCCGACGGAATCCATCACCGCATCGACGCCCCTGCCGCCGGTGATCTCGCGCACGCGGGAGGCGAAATCCTCGGTGTTGTAATTGATCGCATGGGTTGCGCCATGGTCCAGCGCCAGTTGGCACTTGTCGTCCGATCCGGCGGTGCCGATCAGGGTGATGCCTTCGGACCGGGCCCATTGGCAGGCGATCAGCCCCACGCCCCCGGCCGCGGCATGGAACAGCACGGTGTCCCCTGCTTTGAGAGGCACGGTGCGGTGGAACAGGTATTCGACCGTCAGCCCCTTGAGCATCATCGCGGCGCCGGTTTCGAAGGCGATGCCGTCGGGCAGTTTGCAGACCTGCGCGGCGGGCATGACGCGCGCCTCGCAATAGGCACCGGGAGGGGCCGAGGCATAGGCCGCCCGGTCGCCAGCCTTGAGGTGCGTGACGCCTTCGCCCACGGCCTCGACGATGCCGGCGGCTTCCATCCCCAGCGCGGCGGGCAACTCGAGCTTGTAGAGGCCCGATCGTTGATAGACGTCGATGAAATTCAGCCCGCAGGCATGATGACGGATGCGGATCTGCCCCGGCCCCGGTTCGCCGACCGGGCGGTCGGCGATGGTCAGGACTTCGGGTCCGCCCTGCTGGGTGATGATGACGGTCTTGGCCATGATGAATCCTCCGTTTGACGCCACGGTGCCCGATGGTGGCAGGCAGGGCAAGGGGGGCTTTGCGCCCCCCTCTTCGCGTTCCGCGAATTCACCCCCCGCAGGATATTTTAGGACAGATGAAATCAGCTTTCGGGGCTGGGAGTCAAAGGCGCGCGTTTGAAGGTGCCTGATGCCGTGGCGATCAGGCGGCCTTGCGCATCGCGGGCCTCGGATTCGGCGAAGACGATCTTGAAACCACCCCCCGTCACACGCCCGCGAGCGGTGATTTCCCCCATCGGCATGGGGCCGATGAAGTTGACGGTCAGCGAGATCGTTGAAAAGGGGATGCGCTGCCCGTCGCCTTTGATCTGGCTGACGGTGGCGCCCATCGATGTGTCCATGACGGTCGCGATAAGCCCGCCGTGCAGGTTTCCATGGCGGTTCGTATGTTGGTCTGTGACGGTCATGCGCACGGTGACCCGCCCTTCGTTGTCGGGCGGGTCCAGCCGATAGCCCAGCAGCTTGCTGGTGCCGGTGGCCTCGTGCGGGATGGTCATGCGGAAAGCCGGATGAAGCGCTGCAGATGCCAGTCTTCGTCGCCAAAACGATGCCCGGCAGCGATCAGGCGGCGCGAGAGGGGCGCGAGGGCGTATTCCTCGGTCATGGCGATGCCGCCGTGCATCTGGATCGCTTCCTCGGCCACCAGATGGGCAACGCGGCTGACCAGCGCCTTGCAGGCGGCAACGTGGCGGTCGCGGTCGGGCCCGTGCAGGTTGCCGGCAAGGTTGATGACCGCCGAGCGCGCCTGTTCGATCTCGATCGCGACATCGGCCATGCGGTGTTGCAGCGCCTGGAATTTGCCGATCGGCACGCCGAACTGGGTGCGGGTGCGCAGATAGTCCAGCGTCATCGCCTTGACGGTTTCCATCACCCCCAGCGCATCGGCGCAGACCGCCAGCGTGGCGGCGGCGAGGCGGGTTTCAAGCGCGGCCATGTCGCCCCCGAGAAGCGTCGCCGGGGCGGCGTCCAGCGTGACCTCGGCCACGGTGCCGCCATTCAGGGCAGGGGTGCCGTGCAGGCTGACGCCGGGGCCCTTGGGATCGACCGAAAAGAGACGCATCGCCCCGTCGGCCATCGCCGAAACGATCATCAGATCGGCCTCGTCGGCAGCGGCGACGACGGATTTTCGGCCGGTGATGGCGCTGTTCTCGAAACGCGTCGTGATCGGGCCCAGATCATAGCGCAAGCCCGGTTCGCCATGCGCCAGGACAGGTTTCGAGGCGCCCGCGATCACGGCCTCGATGTCCTGCCCGCAGTCGGCCAGAAGGCCAGCGCCCAGTCCGACCTCGAGGACCGGCAGGGTGCAGCCCGCGCGGCCCAGTTCCTCGAACACCACCGCGATGTCGAAGCCCGCGCCGCCAAAGCCGCCTTCGTCTTCGGTGAACAGGGCACCCAAGACGCCCAGTTCGGCCAAGGCATCCCAGTCAGCGCCGCGCTCAAGCGTGCGGCGCAGCGAATCCGCCAGCATCCGGCGTTCTTCGGTATGATTGAAATCCATCGGTCAGAGCCCCAGAATTGCTTTGGTGATGATGCTGCGCTGCACCTCGTTCGAACCGCCATAGATCGAGATCTTGCGGTTGTTCAGATAGGTGTTGGCAACGCGGTTCGAATAGTCGGGGCCGGGGTGATAAGTGTTCCCGGCCAGATCTTCCGACACGAAGGGAACGGCCCAAGGCCCGACGGCACGACGAGCCAGATCGTTGATCTGCTGGCGGATGATCGAGCCCTTGACCTTGAGCATCGACGATTCCGCCCCCGGCGCCTGACCGCCGTCAGCGCCTGCCACGACGCGCATGTTGGTCGTCGACATGGCCATCAGGTCGATTTCAATCCGGGCAAGACGCGCGGCGAACAGCGGGTCTTCGATCAGTGGGCGGCCGTGGTGCAATTCGGCCCGCGCGATGCGCTTCAGCGCTGCCAGACCTTCGGTCGCATAGCCGACGCCGGCAATGCCGGTGCGTTCATGGGTCAGCAGATATTTGGCATAGGTCCAGCCCTTGTTTTCCTGCCCCACAAGGTTCTCGACCGGGACCTTCACATCGGTGAACCAGACCTCGTTCACCTCGTGGACACCGTCGATCAGGATGATCGGGCGCACCTCGATGCCGGGGGTATCCATGTCGATCAGCAGGAAGCTGATGCCTTCCTGTTGCTTGGCCTTGGGATCGGTGCGCACAAGGCAGAAGATCTTGTTCGCGAACTGGCCCAGGGTCGTCCAGGTCTTCTGGCCATTGACGATGTAGTGATCGCCCTCGCGCACGGCGCGGGTTTTCAGGCTGGCAAGGTCGGACCCGGCGCCGGGTTCTGAATAGCCTTGGCACCACCAATCCTCGCCCGACAGGATGCGAGGCAGGTAATAATCCTGCTGTTCCTTGGAGCCAAAGGCCTGAAGCACCGGGGCCAGCATGTTCACGCCGAACGGCACGATGCGCGGCGCATGGGCAAAGGCGCATTCCTCGTCGAAGATATGGCGCTGCACCGCCGTCCATTCCTGGCCACCGAATTTCTTTGGCCATGTCGCGGCAAGCCAGCCTTTCTCGTTCAGCTTGGCGTGCCAGAAATCGAAATCGGCCTTGGTCAACGGCTGGCCGGCGGTATTGCGCTGGGCAATGTCCTTGGGCAGGTTCGCCGCGATGAAGCTGCGCACCTCGTCGCGAAACGCGATGTCTTCGGCAGAATAACTCAGGTCCATGCGATCCTCCGATCAGAAGATTTCAAAGAGGCCGGCAGCGCCCGCGCCACCGCCGATGCACATCGTCACGACGCCGTATTTCGCGCCGCGACGCTTGCCTTCCAGCAGGATATGGCCCGCCATGCGTGCGCCGGACATGCCGTAAGGGTGGCCAATGGCGATCGAGCCGCCGTTGACGTTGTATTTGTCCGGGTCGATGCCCAGACGGTCGCGGCAATAGAGGCACTGCGAGGCGAAGGCCTCGTTCAGTTCCCACAGGTCGATGTCGTCGATTTTCAGGCCGTGGCGTTCCAACAGGCGGGGGATGGCAAAGACCGGGCCGATGCCCATCTCGTCGGGCTCGCAGCCCGCCACTGCATAGCCGCGGAATGCGCCCAACGGTTCAAGCCCTGCGCGCGCGGCTTCGCCCGCCTCCATCAGCACCAGCGCGGCGGCGCCGTCGGACAATTGGCTGGCGTTGCCCGCCGTCACGAAATTCCCCGGCCCGCGCACGGCGTCGAGTGATTGCAGCCCCTCCAGCGTGGTCGAGGGGCGGTTGCATTCGTCTTGCGTCAGCGTCACCTGATGCGTGCTGATCTTGCCGGTTTCCTTGTCCTTGGTGCCCATGGTGACATCCATCGGCACGATCTCATCGGCAAAGATCCCGCCCTTTTGCGCCGCCGCGATCCGCTGCTGCGAGCGAAGGGCGTATTCGTCCTGTGCCTCGCGGCTGACGCCATAGCGCTGCGCGACGATATCGGCGGTGTCGATCATCGGCAGATACAGCGCGGGCTTGTGCTCGGCGATCCATGGCTCGGGCGTGTTGCGCGGGCTGGGCTGGTTGAGGCTGATGCTTTCGAACCCTCCCGCCAGAATGGCGCGCGCACCTTCGTTCTGGATCATGTGCGCGCCCTGCGCGATGGCCTGCAAGCCCGAGGCGCAGAAGCGGTTGACCGTGGTGCCTGCGACCGTCACGGGCAGGCCCGCGCGGATCACGACTTGCCGCGCGGCATTGCCGCCGGTGACGTTTTCGGGGATCGCGCAGCCCCAGACCGAATCCTCGATCAGCGAAGGGTCGATGCCCGCGCGCTGCACCGCATGGGTTGCGGCATGGGCGCCGATGGTCACGCCATGGGTCATGTTGAAAGCCCCGCGATAGGCTTTGCCAATGGCGGTGCGGGCGGTGGAAACGATAACGGCGTCTTTCATCGGCTTATCCTTTGTTCAGGCTGTCGAAGGTGCGGCCCTCGGCCACCAGTTGCACCAGAAGCGGCGCGGGTTCCCAGATATGGTCGCCGGATTTCCCGGCTTCGGTGATCGTGGCCAGAACCTTGTCCAGCCCGATCTGGTCGGCGTAATGCATTGGCCCGCCGCGATAGCGCGGGAAGCCATAGCCGAACAGCTTCGTCACATCGACATCCAGCGGGCGCAGGGCAATGCCTTCACCGACGACCTTGGCACCTTCGTTGATCATCGCGGCCATGTAGCGTTCGACGATTTCGGCGTCCGAGAAGGCGCGGGGGGTGATGCCCTTGGCGGCGCGTTCGTGGGCGATGATTTCCTCGACCTCGGGATCGGGGCGGCCCTTGGGGCTGGCCTCGTCATAGATGTAATGCCCATGCCCGGTCTTGCGGCCCAGACGGCCCTTTTCATACAGAACATCGCCCCAGTCGGCCCAGCGTTCGCCCGGTTTGCGCAGCGGCAACAGGCGCTGGCGCGTCAGATAGCCGATGTCGATCCCGGCGAGGTCGGACACCGCATAGGGCCCATGGCGAAGCCGAAGTCCTCGAGCGCCTTGTCCACCTGAAACGGCGACGCACCTTCCAGAACCATGATGTCGGCGGCGGTGCGATAGGTCTTGAGGATACGGTTGCCGATGAACCCGTCGCAGACGCCTGCGCGCACGGGCACCTTTTTCAGGGCCTTGGCCAGCGCGAAGCCCGTGGCGACCACATCGGGCGCTGTCTTGGCTGCGACCACGATCTCCAGCAACCGCATGACATGCGCGGGCGAGAAGAAGTGCAGCCCGATCACATCTTGCGGGCGGTTGGTGATGGCGGCGATCTCGTCCACGTCCAGATAGCTGGTGTTCGAGGCCAGAATCGCGCCGGGCTTGGCGACGGCGTCCAGCTTGGTGAACACGTCCTTCTTGACGTCCATCGATTCGAACACCGCCTCGATGATCAGGTCAGCCGTTGAAAGCCGCTCGTAATCGTCGGTCGTTACCAGTTTTTCTGCCAGCAATGCATCACGGGCGTCGGCGCCCAGCTTGCCGCGCTTGACGCTGTCGGCCAGCATCCGGGCGATGCCGGTGTGGGCGCGTTCGACCGCCTCGGCATCGCGTTCGATCAGTGTCACCGAAAGGCCGTTCAGCAGGCACGACACGGCGATCCCGCCACCCATCGTGCCGCCACCGATCACGCCGACATGGTGCAGCGCGCGGGGCTGGACGCCCTTCAGCTCTGGCAGGCTGGCGGTTTTGCGTTCACTGAAAAACGCATGGATCATCCCCGCGCGCTGGGGGGTCTGCATCAGTTCCCAGAACGCGGCGCGCTCCATCTTCATGCCGTCCGCGAAGGGCAGCTTGGTGCCCTCGACGGCGACGTCGATGCCTTTCAGGTGGCACACATGCCCGCGATTGGCCTTGGCGACCTTGGCGCGCAGCGCGGCCAGCGCGTCCGCATCGGTGGGCGGAACGGTCATTTCCGAAACACGGCGCACCGGCAGGTTTTCGGCCAGCACCTTGCGGGCGAAACTCATGCCGGCCTCGAAAGGCTCTTCGGTCGAGAGTTCATCGGCAATCCCCAGCGCAAGGCAATCCTTGGCGCTGATCTGCGCGGCAGAGGTGAAGATGTCGCAGGCCGGAACGATGCCGATCAGGCGGGGCAGGCGCTGCGTGCCGCCCGCGCCGGGGATCAGGCCCAGATTGACCTCGGGCAGGCCGATCCGCGCGCCTTGGATCATCACGCGGTAATGCGACCCCAGCGCCACCTCGAACCCGCCGCCAAGCGCGGTGCCGTGGATCACGCAGACGACCGGTTTTTCCAGCGCCTCGATATGGTGGATCACGTCGGGCAGGTGGGGCAGCATCGGCGGCTTGCCGAATTCGGTGATATCCGCCCCGGCGATGAAGGTGCGCCCCTCGGCGACGATCACCGCGACTTTCTGCGGGCTGGCCGCGAACATGTCGGCGGCCTCCATCAACCCTTGGCGCACAGCCTGGCTTGTCGCATTGACCGGCGGGTTGTCGACGCGAATCACGCCAATATCGCCATGGGCTTCGTAACGGATCGGGCCTTGCATCGGGGCTCCTCCTTCAGGATGCTGAAACGGGGGTCCTTGCCCGGATTTGGTCGGGCAGGGTCGAGAAAAGAGCGTGGCCGAGGCGCGCACAGGTTTCGGCAAGATCGCGTCCGGCAGAGTGGCGCGCCGTGTCATCGGTCTGACCGGCCAGCGTGATGCTGCTGATGCCATAGCGCGGCATGCCTCGGTGATCGCAGATGACCGACGCGACGACGTCGACACCAATATACAACTGTCCACAGTCGAACGCATAGCCATCGATCGCGGCTCGGCGGACATCGGCCAGATAGTCGTCGAACAGGGGCGGGGATTCCCAGCGAAACCGGGCGAAGCGGGTGCGAAGTTCGTCATCCGATAGGCCCAGACGCGCAGCAATGACGCGACCGACCGACCCGATCAGCGCCGGCTGCCGCTTGCCTTGCGGAAGATGGATGCGCACCGATGTCGGATCGAAGGCGCTGTCGATCAGCACGATCCGTTCGATGTCGGACACATGCCAGAGGCAAATCAGCGCGCCATGATGCAGGGCCAGCCGTTCCAGTTCAGGGCGGATCAGGTCGGCCGGGTTCATGGCCATGACCCCGATGGCCAGTTCGACGAGCCCGAGACCCGGTCGATAGGTCTTGGCCTCGGTGTCAAAGACCACCAGACCTTCGGCCGACATCGTCCGTAACAGATTGAAACAGGTCGACCCGTTCACCCCCGTGGCACGCGCAATCGCGCTGACACCTTGCGGAGTTCCTTGCGCGCACAGGTGACGCAGCACGCGCAGCGCATGCACGAGGGCACCGACTGGCCGACCCTGATGGGACTCATCTGCGCGCAAGGTATTCTGCCATTAGAATTACATTTCGGTGGAAGAATGATAGGGCGCGGTCATCCCCGCCATCAAGGGCTTTGTGGCGTGAAGAATCCGAAACGCTGCGTCGTCGCTCGCGCCGATGTGACCGTCCGTGATTGGCCGGGTGTCATCCAAACCCCGGGCCGCAACGTTGTCCTTGCATGATGCCCTATACCGGGCGTCAAAAAAAATCGGGAGATCCACGATGACCAAACTTGCCTTTGCCGTTCTTGCTGCCGCGACCCTTCAGGCCGGTGCCGCTCTGGCCAATCCGATGGTTGGCGGGGCCGCCATGTACGAGACCCGCAACATCGTCGAGAACGCCGTCAATTCTGCCGACCACACCACGCTGGTCGCCGCTGTTCAGGCTGCCGGCCTTGTCGATACGCTGGCGAGCGAAGGGCCCTTCACGGTGCTCGCCCCGACAAACGCTGCTTTCGCCGCCCTGCCTGCCGGCACGGTCGAAAGCCTGCTCGAGCCCGCGAACCTCGAAACGCTGCGCACGATCCTGACCTGTCACGTCGTCGGCGCGAACGCGCTGTCGACCGACATCCGCGGGCTGATCGAAGCGGGCGGCGGTTCGGCCTCGATCGAGACCCTCGGCGGCTGCACCTTCACCGCCACTTATGCAGATGGAATGATCATGATCGAAGACGGCCAAGGCCGGAACGCGACGGTGACGATCGCCGACGTGATGCAGTCGAACGGCGTGATCCATGTGATCGACTCGGTGCTGCTGCCCGCCAGCTGATCCCTGCCACGACCTGCAAGCCCGCGGCCCGACCCTGTGTCGGGCCGTTTGGCATTCTGGCACGGGAAAGGGCTGGTGGGTGATGAGGGACTCGAACCCCCGACATCTTCGGTGTAAACGAAGCGCTCTACCAACTGAGCTAATCACCCGACGCGCCCTGATAGCGCATCGAGGTGGGCGCGGGCAAGGGGGGCAGAGTTAACTGGCGGTTAACCTGTGTCTGGCACCGTGTCGGCATGAACCGCCGCGTCGCCCCCGTCATTCACGTTGTTGCCGTCCTCTCGGTGGTGCTTGGTGCCTGCGCGTCGCCCGACTGGCGATTTCGCACTGCACCACGGCAGGATATCCGGATCGATGGCCGTTTGTATGCCGTCTATGTCACCCCGCCCGGGCGGGATCGACAGGTGCAGGTGATCCGTCTGGGGTGGGCAAGGCGCGGCGACCATGTCGCGATCCTTGCCGCGATGCGGCAGGCGGCTGTGCAGGCATCGGCCTGCGCCCTCGTCGAAGGCAGCGATCAGGGGGACAGCGGTGTGATGACCGCGCGCCTTGACTGCCCATGAAACGATGCAGGGCGGCAAGCGGGAAGCATTCACATAATCCGCTTTTTCGATGCGTAACTTGCGCAGGATCAAGTCGCCCGTCGTTCCGATGGCCTACCATGTCGGGGAACCATGTAAGGGGGACCACCCATGCTTCGCTTGATGATGCTTCTGTATTCCATCGTTGGAACCACACTGGCCGGGATCGGCGTCGTGGTCGCGGTGACGATGGGGCTTTATACCATGACGCCGATCATCGTTTCGGCCGCTGCCGGGGCTATCTTGGCGCTGCCGCTGACGTGGTATGTCGCCAAGCAGCTTCAGAACGCCTGACCTCAGTCGAGGAAGACGCGAAGCGCGGCTTCGAATTCGCGCGGTTTCTCGGCGTGCAGCCAATGGCCCGCGCCGGGGATCTTGGCCATGCGTGCCTTGGGGAACAGGGTGCGGATGGTTTCACGCGCCTCGGGCCGGACATAGGACGATTCTGCGCCTGACAAGAACAGGGTTGGACCGTGATAGGGGGTAACAGCGTGCCCCTCCGGCCAGCCGGTGATCAGGTCCATCTGACGCTCCAGCGCGTCGAGGTTCAGCCGCCATCGGGGGGGCTGTGCCTTGAGATCCAGCGATTGCAGCAGGAAGGCCCGCACCGACGGATCGTCAACCAAGGCTGAAAGTCGCCGGTCGGCCTCGCCCCGCGCGGCCAGATCGTCGATCTTCAGCCCCCGCATCGCGTCGATCAGGTGGTTCTGGCTATGACCATAACTGACCGGCGCGATATCGGCGACCACCAGCCGGTTCACCAGTTCGGGCCGGGTCAGCGCCAACAGCATCGACGCCTTGCCCCCCATCGAATGCCCGACAACATCCATCGGATGCCCCCCGGCCTCGATCACCTGCGCCAGATCCCCGGCCATCGCGGGATAGTCATGCACATCATCCCAGAAGCTTCCCGCATGGTTGCGCATGTCGACCGCCAGAACCTCGCGCGTGTCGGACATGCGCTTGGCGATCGCCCCCCAGTTTCTGCCCGAACCAAAAAGCCCGTGCACGATCAGCAGGGGGGGCAGGGAGGCGGGTGTTCCGTGGCGAAGGGTCGTCAGCATGGTGTCATTCCGAAATGAAAAGGCGCGCGCGAGGGAACTCGCGCGCGCCCTGTCGGCAGTCTACCCGATCACAGCCCCGGATACAGCGGGAAACGGTCGCACAGAGCCTGAACCTTGGCGCGCACGCGGGCCTCGACCTCGGCGTTGCCAGCGTCACCATTGGCGGCCAGCCCGTCGACAACCTCGACGATCCAGTCGGCGATCAGGCGGAATTCCTCCTCGCCAAAGCCGCGCGTGGTGCCTGCGGGGGTGCCCAGACGGATGCCCGAGGTGACAAACGGCTTTTCCGGGTCGAACGGCACGCCGTTCTTGTTGCAGGTGATGTGGGCGCGGCCGAGCGCGGCCTCGGTCGCCTTGCCGGTCACGCCCTTGGGGCGCAGGTCGGCCAGCATCAGATGGTTGTCGGTGCCGCCCGAAACGATGTCGATGCCGCCCTTCATCAACTGGTCTGCCATCGCCTTGGCGTTGGCCACCACATGCGCGGCATAGTCCTTGAATTCCGGGCGCAGCGCCTCGCCGAAGGCCACGGCCTTGGCAGCGATCACATGCATCAGCGGGCCACCCTGCAGGCCGGGGAACACCGCCGAGTTGATCTTTTTCGCGATGTCCGCGTCATTGGTCAGGATCAGGCCGCCGCGCGGCCCGCGCAGCGACTTGTGCGTGGTCGAGGTCACGACATGCGCGTGCGGCAGCGGCGACGGATGCATCCCGCCCGCAACCAGACCGGCGATATGCGCCATGTCGACATGCAGATAGGCGCCGACTTCATCGGCGATCTCGCGGAACGCGGCCCAATCCCAGGTGCGGGAATAGGCGGTGCCACCGGCGAGGATCAGCTTGGGCTTGTGCTGGCGGGCCTTCGCGCGCACCTCGTCCATGTCCAGCATCTGGTCCTGCTGGCGCACGCCATAAGAAACCACGTTGAACCACTTGCCCGACATGTTCACCGGCGAGCCATGCGTCAGGTGCCCGCCCGAGTTCAGGTCAAGGCCCATGAACGTGTCGCCCGGTTGCAGCAGCGCCAGAAACACGGCCTGGTTCATCTGGCTGCCCGAGTTCGGCTGCACGTTGGCGAAGCCGCAGTTGAACAGTTCCTTGGCGCGCTCGATCGCCAGTTCCTCGGCAATGTCGACATACTGGCACCCGCCGTAATAGCGCTTGCCCGGGTATCCCTCGGCATATTTGTTCGTCATCACCGAACCTTGGGCTTCCATCACCGCGCGGCTGACGATGTTTTCAGACGCGATCAGTTCGATCTCGTCGCGCTGGCGGCCCAGTTCGAGGCCGATGGCGCGCGCGATCTCGGGTCGCGGCTGGCAAGCGTTTCGGTGAAAAAGCCGTTCGAAGTGGACATGCGCGTCTCCTGCCGGGGGAATGGATCGGGGTTTGGCGCTGTTTATCGCAGGCTCGGCGCGACGGAAAGCGCCGAAAACGCCGCATCCGCACCCGATTCCGGCTTGCCGGCCGTTCACGCCCCAATGCCGCCCGGGTGACCTTTCCGATTGCCTGCCTCGCGCGCATTTGCGAAACCACAAGGGAAACATGCAGGAGACTCGCGTGCAGGACCCAGATGCCCCCGAGGGCGCCCCCGTCCCCGACCGTTCGCCGATGGTGTTTCTCGCCAGCCAGACCGAAGCCGCGCAGACCGCCCGCGCGGAACTGGTCGCGCTTTACGGGGAAACGCCGCTCGCACAGGCCAGGGTCATCGTGGCGCTGGGCGGTGACGGGTTCATGTTGGAAACCCTGCATGCCACGCAGGCTCTGGACATCCCGGTCTATGGCATGAACCGCGGAACCGTCGGTTTCCTCATGAATTCCTATGACACGGCCCAGCTTCCCCAGCGCGTCGCCGCCGCTGCCGAAACCGTGTTGAACCCGCTGTCCATGCGGGCGACCGATACGCAAGGCCGCATTCACGAGGCCCTCGCCATCAACGAGGTGTCCTTGTTGCGCGCCGGTCCGCAGGCCGCGCGGCTCAGGATCTCGGTCGACGGGCGCGTGCGGATGGAAGAACTGGTCTGCGACGGCGCGCTGGTGTCCACCCCCGCGGGATCGACCGCCTACAACTATTCTGCCTGGGGCCCGATTCTGCCGATCGGCGCCGATGTGTTGGCCCTCACATCCCTCGCCGCATTTCGTCCGCGCCGCTGGCGGGGGGCCTTGCTGCCAACCTCGGCCGTGGTGCGCTTCGATGTGCTCGACCCTGACAAGCGGCCGGTCATGGCCGATGCGGATGCGCAATCGGTCCGCGATGTCGCCTCGGTCGAGATCCGCTCGGCCGCCGACGTGCGCCACCGCCTGCTGTTCGATCCCGGGCATGGGTTGGAAGAACGCCTGATCCGCGAACAATTTTACTAAAATCTGCGCCCCTTCATCTGTCCGCAAATATCCTGGGGGTGAATGGCCCGCAGGGCCAGAGGGGGCAAAGCCCCCTTGCCGATGGACGGCACCCTACAAAGGGCCGGGCCGTCGTTCCTCGCTGAGCAGAACGTTGGCATCGACATGGCCGACCCCGGGCAAAGTCATGATCCGGCGCCGCAGAACCCGTTCGAAATCGCTCAGGTCGCGCGCCACCACCCGCAGACGGTAATCGTAATGACCCAGCACATGCTGAATGGTCTGCACTTCGGGGATGGCGGACACTGCCCTCTCGAAATCCTCCAGACTGGCGCGCCCCTTCGTCGCCAGTGTGATCCCCAGAAACACCGTCACCCCGAACCCGAGCGCCCTGTGGTCTAGGTCCAGCCGCCGCCCCGCCAGCACCCCCGCATCGGTCAGGCGTTTCAGGCGTCGCCATGTCGCTGGCTGGCTGAGGCCCAGCCCGCGCCCCAGCGCGCTGGCGCTGCGCGTCGCGTCCTCTTGCAGGGCGCGCAAGAGCGCCCGGTCGAGATCGTCGAGGTCGATCACAACGGCAACTCCTCGCCGCGCTTGATCTCCGCGATATGCATCAGCGCTTCGAGATCGGCGATATGCGGCAGCGTCAGGATCCTGTCGCGATAGATATCCTGATAATGCGCCATGTCGCGGGCGATCACGAACAGCCGCACATCCACGCGGCCGAGGAACGTCTGGATCTCCAGAACCTCGGGCACGGCTCGGGCGGCGGTGATGAACTCGTCAAAGGCGCGCGGGTTGGTCTTGTCCAGCGTCAGCCGCAACGACACCGCCACCTGCCACCCCAGCGCCCGCCAGTCGATCACCGCCTGTTGGCCACGCAGCACCCCGCGTGCCCGCAGCCTGTCCAGCCGCCGCGCCGCTGTCGCTTCGGTCACATTGGCCCGATTCGCGAGGGCCGAGATCGGCTGCGCCGGATCGGCCTGCAAATGGCGCAAGAGTCTGCGGTCAAGGTCGTCTATATGCATGGATATCCCTATAATCGCGAAACGGGCGAATGAAAACTATCATTCTGACGCCAGAACTTGGGGGAAATGCCATGCAAATCCCCGCGCGGGCCGTATGCTGCACCGCATCAACAAAGAGGAGCGCCCCATGCGCGTGTATTACGATCGCGATTGCGACATCAACCTGATCAAGGACAAGAAAGTAGCCATCCTCGGCTATGGCTCGCAGGGCCACGCCCATGCGCTGAACCTGCGCGATTCGGGGGCCAAGAACGTCGTGGTCGCCCTGCGCGAAGGCTCGGCCTCGGCCGCCAAGTGCGAAAAAGAAGGCCTGAAGGTCATGGGGATCGCCGAAGCTGCCGCTTGGTGCGACCTGATCATGTTCACCATGCCCGACGAACTGCAGGCTGCGACCTACAAGAAATACGTCCACGACAACCTGCGCGAGGGCGCGGCAATCGCATTCGCCCACGGCCTGAACGTGCACTTCGGCCTGATCGAGCCGAAGCCGGGCGTCGACGTCATCATGATGGCCCCCAAGGGCCCCGGCCACCGTGCGCGGCGAATACGTCAAGGGCGGCGGCGTGCCCTGTCTGGTAGCCGTCCATCAGGACGCGACCGGCAAGGCCATGGAAATCGGCCTGTCCTATTGCTCGGCCATTGGTGGCGGGCGTTCGGGCATCATCGAGACCAACTTCCGTCAGGAATGCGAAACCGACCTGTTCGGCGAGCAGGCCGTGCTGTGTGGTGGTCTGGTCGAACTGATCCGCATGGGCTTCGAGACGCTGGTCGAAGCCGGCTACGAGCCCGAAATGGCCTATTTCGAGTGCCTGCACGAAGTGAAGCTGATCGTCGACCTGATCTATGAAGGCGGCATCGCGAACATGAACTACTCAATCTCGAACACCGCCGAGTATGGCGAATATGTCTCGGGCCCGCGCATCCTGCCCTATGACGAAACCAAGGCGCGGATGAAGGCCGTGCTGCGCGACATCCAGACCGGCAAGTTCGTGCGCGACTTCATGCAGGAAAACGCCGTGGGCCAGCCGTTCTTCAAGGCAACCCGCCGCATCAACGACGAGCACCAGATCGAACAGGTTGGCGAGAAGCTGCGCGCCATGATGCCCTGGATTTCCAAGGGCAAGATGGTCGACAAGTCGCGGAACTGATCGCGATCAATGCACTTGCGAGCGAGTGCATGGGGCGCGCAGCGGGGAGGCTGCGCGCCCTTTCTTCATCATGCTTCGGCGGCGCTGGCGAACCGCTGGCCGAACACGAAATCCCAACCCTTGTTGTAATTCTCGCGCATGTCGGCGGCGCGGTCCGCCCAGGCTTCCCAGCCGGAATGGGTCAGCGTGACGCGGCAGGCCCCGTTCGCCACCGCCGCAAAGCTGACGCTGACATGGGTCGGGTGGGCCTTGTTGTTCCCTGGGTGCCATGTGAACGACAACCCTTCGCCGGGAACATAGGTCAAGACCTCGCCCCACAGGTCTATGGCACCGTCATGCATCGTTTCGAACACCCGGCCACCCACGCGTGGTTCGACCGTCACGCCCAATGCAGCCTTGCCTGCTGCCGCCGACGCGGCATGCCCGTCCAGCGGCCACCAATCCGCGATGCGGTTCGCAAAGACATTGAAGGCATGTGCGGGTGAACAGGGGACGTCGATGGTCTTGACGATGGGATCGGTCATTGGGGTTCCTCGGGGTTCAGGGCGATTTCAGCAGCAAAGGCGGCCAGCACATCGGTCCAGAACCCGTCCAGCCATGCACGCAATTCGGCCAGCCCCTCGGGGCGGACGGCATAGATGCGGCGTGTGCCTTGCGCATGGACGGTGACCAGACCGGCATCCGTCAGCACCTTGAGGTGCTGCGACACTGCCGGGCGGCTGACCGGCAGGCGTTCGGCCAGAACGCCGACCGATCGAGGCCCCTCGCGCAGGGCTTCCAGCACCTGTCGCCGCGTCGGGTCGGCAAGGGCTGCAAGGACGGAATCGGATAATGTGTTAGCCATGACTAACCGTAAGTCGTAGCTAACACACGAGTCAAGCCCGCCGTTCAGAGGTCGAGCACGAGATGCGGCGTGCCGTCACTGGTCACCTCGCGCGAGGTGCCACGGGGCCCGACAACGCCGCGCACGCGGCGACGCATGTTCGAGAAGCTCTCGAACGTGACGACGTCGACGGGCGTGTCGAACTCCAGTTCCACGCGCGTCCAGCCGGGCTCGGTGGATTGCGCGTTCAGGATCGACGCCTCGAACGGTTGGCCCATGAAGCGGCCCGAGACACGCTGGCCGATCTGGAAGGCATTGACAGCCGGGGCATCAAGCGCCGCGGAAAGCGTATTCCAGTCGCGAAAACCGCTGTCATGGGCGATTTGCTCCAGTGCTTGCGAATGGCTCAGGCTGCCGTCTGAACTGGCGCACAAGCGCCGGGCGCGCGCCTTGATCTGCGCACGCGAGGGAAGAGATATCGGTAATGTCATGGTCCGGGTCCTTGGGCCAAAGGGCGCGCAACTGTGGACAGGGCTCGCATTGCCATCCGCGCACCCTTGTTGGGCGGGGGACGAACGTGACCGTGAAATGCAGACCTTCACCATGGCCTTGCGACCTGCGAGCGGCGGGTGTCTGCGACCCGTCCCCTCGTGCCGCACAGGGCCCGAAGCGTCAAGCCCCGTTCTGCGCGGCCTTCGCGACAAGAAGGTCGGTTGGCGGCGCGCGCATCAGGTCGCGCGCGTAGTGGCCCAGCTCATGCGCCAAACGTCCCGATTGCGCACCGATGGTCACCAGATCGGCCCCCAGTTCCATCCGTCGGAATCCCAGAACCTGATGGACCCCGCCCGGCACGATATCCAGCGGTTCGGCCAGAGCGGGCAAGCCCGGCCGCGACAGGTAGCCACGTGCGAGGCTCTCGGCCTCGGCAAAAGCGGCCTCGGCCTCAGGGGAGTGGGTGCGCAACATCGCCCCCAACGGCAGATGCAGCGCATGGATGGCGTGAAACTGGGCTTGCGGCGCGATATGCCCCGCCACGCGCAACGCCTCGGCGGCGGCGTCGCCGAAATCGCACAGCGCAAGAACCTGCTGATAATCGGCAACCGGACGGTTGTGGGCCACCAGCACCGGGCAAGGGGCTGCCAGAACGATACGCTCCATCGTGGTCAGGCGCAGAACGTCCAGCACCCGCCGTTCGCGGTGCAGCCCCAAAACCATGAGCGTCGCCCCTTCCGCCGCTGCCAGATCGGCGAGGGCCTGCGCCGGTTCACCGTCAAGCAACCGCACCTCGGCGCCGATTGCCGCGGCTTCGGCGTGCAGGCGGTCGATATCGGGGCCACGCGTGCCCCGCAGCGGAAACAACGACAGGCCCGAGCTTTCGGGTTCCGCGACATGCGCGAGGATCAGCCGTGCATCGACGCGACGCGCCAGCAGGGCGGCCCGCTGTGTCACCTGCGTCGAACGCGGGGACAAATCAGTGGCGGCAAGGATGCAACGCAACGGCATGGCTTGGTCTCAACGTGAAGCAACGGACGGCGGTTCAGGCCGATCTCGTAGCAGGGATACCAGTTCGGGCGCAAGGTCGGCGCCTGTATGCAACCGGTGGTTAAGTGCCGGCAACGCCTCGCGCAGCGGGACGGCGAGGTCCTCGGGCAGGCGCGACAGCACCGACGGGCAGACCATCAGGCTCTCGCAGGGGATGCCTTCGGCATAGATGACTTCGTGGTCATCGAAAACCAGCGAGAAATATTCGACATGCCCGCCCTCGCGCCGCAGGATCGCGCGCCCGTCGACAAGGTGCCGGGCCTGCACGAGCAATTCGGCGGCACCCGCCAGCTGTTTGCCTTGTGGTCGATACAGGAACAGCCGGTGATGGGGGCTGACGGTCAAGGCGCCCAGGTTCCCAAGGACACCGGGTTGCAGAACCACAGGGGCATGGGCCCCGTCGGCGCGCAGCCGGACCGACCCTCTCCAGCGCAGCCGCTGCACCCCGTGGTCCCGGGTGATTACGCCATCACCGGGTTCCAGCATTTCGACGGGGGCAAGCCTGCCATCGGCCAGCGCGATCCGCGTGCCGCGCGCGAAGGCCCCGGCCACAGTATCCGCCAGCCGGATTTCTGTGGGCGCATCGCTGGCGGCAATCAACACGTAATCATGGCGCGAAACCAAGGGCGACAGGGGCAATGCAAGGCGCTCGCCCGCAAGGTCGAGGACCAGCACCTCGACCCGGTCACCGTCGGGCGCCATCAGCGACAAGGTTCCGGCCATGAACACAGATGCCCCGGGCTCGCCGACCTCGGAGCCCGGCGCGACACGGCCAGCAGCCTCGCCGGGGGATGTCAGTGCCAGCGCCAGCGCGCGCCGCGGGGCGTGTTCCGACAGGCGATAGTAATCGCCGCAGATGCTGTCCGCAGGCAGGGGCATGGCGTCGCCCATGTTCGCGCCCGACACCACGCACAGGTCACCGGCCCGCAGCACCGCCGCGACATAGATCGCCCCCGACGCGGAGTCGGGCGCCTGTCCGGTGGCCGGAGGCAAGGGCGGCGGTGGCGTAGGGGAGGCGGGCATGGGGGCTTGTCCGGCGTGCGCGGGGAACCGGTCCACCCTAAGGTTTCGCACAGGGCGAGGTCAATGCGGCGCCGTGGAATTCGCGGGGATGCTTCCGTCCTGCGCCGGATTGCCGAGGGTCGGGCCGGGTGTTACCTCTCGGGCGCAAGACATCGGGAGAGACGAGATGGATCTGGGGATCAAGGGAAAATCGGCGCTGGTCTGCGCGTCGTCCAAGGGATTGGGCCGCGGCTGCGCCGAGGCATTGGCCGAAGCGGGTGTGCGCCTTGTGATGAACGCGCGCGGGGCCGAGGCGCTGGAAGCCGCCGCGGCAGAGATCCGCGCGCGTCACGGGGTCGAGGTGATCACCGTTGCCGCGGATGTCACCACCGAGGAAGGGCGTGCCCGGGTTCTGGCGGCGGCGCAGGGGGTCGATATCCTCGTCACCAACGCCGGGGGCCCGCCGCCCGGCATGTGGACCGACTGGTCGCGCGACGATTTCATCAAGGCGATCGATGCGAACATGCTGACTCCGATCGCCCTGATGCAGGCGCTTCTGCCCGGGATGATCGCGCGCGGCTGGGGCCGGGTGGTGAACATCACGAGCCAGTCGGTCAAGGCCCCCATCGGGGCGCTGGGGCTGTCGAATTCGGCGCGGGCAGGGTTGACCGGGTTTGTCGCGGGCACCGCGCGGCAGGTCGCCAGTTCGGGCGTGACGATCAACAACCTGCTGCCGGGCATTCACGCCACCGACCGTGCCGACGCTCTGGACAAGGGCGTCGCCGCGCGTTCGGGCGTGACCTTGGACGAAGCGCGGGCGCAGCGGATCGCGACGATCCCGGCCGGGCGCTATGGCACGGCGGCCGAATTTGGCGCGGCCTGTGCCTTCTTGTGCAGCCAGCACGCAGGGTTCATCGTCGGTCAGAACCTGCTGCTGGACGGCGGCGGGATCAATTCGACCCTGTAACAAGGGCGGGCGCGGCTTGGGGGCATCGAGCCCCCAAGCCGCGCAGGGGCTTCGCCCCCGTTTCCTGCTTTCGCGGGGGCTGTCTGCCCCCGCGCGCCCTGCGGGCGCTGCCCCCGAGGATATTTTTCGAGCAAAGAAAGAGGCCCGCGCCGTGAACGTGATCTTTGATGTCGGGAATGTGCTGATCCGCTGGGCACCCGAGCGCGCGGTGGCGCATGTCTTTCCTGATCCGGCCGAAGCCATGGCCTACCTGCACCGCGTCGGGTTTTTCGACTGGAACTATCAGCAGGATGGTGGCCGCAGTTGGGAGGACGGGCTTGCCACGCTCGAGGCGGCGCATCCGGGGCAGGCCGTCCCGCTTGCTGCGTATCGCGAGCGGTTTGCCCTGACGATCGACGCGCCGATCGACGGCAGTTGGGCGCTGGCGGAGAGGCTGGTCGAGGCAGGCCATCGCCTGTTCGCGATTACCAATTTCGCGGCCTATCTGTGGCCGGTGGCGGTGGATCTGCACCCTCGACTGGCGTCGATCTTCGACGATGTCGTGGTCTCGGGCGAGGTCAAGATGCTGAAGCCCGGGCCCGGGATTTTTGATTGCCTGTTGCGACGCAACGCCTTGAACCCTGCCCAGTGCCTGTTCATCGACGACAGCCCCGCCAATGTCGAAGGCGCTCGCGCGGTCGGCATGATGGCCCATCACTTCACGACGCCCGAGGGGTTGGCCGATGCACTGGTTTCCCTGGGCCTGCTGCAAGGAGATTGAAGGCGACCGCGCGCCGTGGTCTAGTGAGCCGATTGCTGGAAGGACAAGACGATGCCCAGATTTTCCACCTCGGACGGCGCGAGCCTATTCTACACCGACGAGGGGAACGGCATCCCCTTGTTGTGTCTGGCCGGTCTGACGCGCAACGGGCGCGACTTCGATTATCTCGCGCCGCATCTTCCGCCGTTGCGGATGATCAGGCTCGATTATCGCGGCCGTGGCCAGTCTGACTGGACCGGGGCCGAGAGCTATACGATCCTGCAGGAAGGCGCTGACGTCCTCGCGCTGCTGGACCAACTGGGGCTGGAAAGCGCTGCGATCCTTGGCACTTCGCGCGGGGGGCTGATCGGGATGTATTTGTCGCTGGTCGCGCCAGAGCGCGTTCGCGGCCTGATTCTGAACGATGTCGGCCCGGTGATCGACCCGATGGGGCTGGAACGGATCGCGGGCTATATCGGCCGCCGGCCCGGCGTGCGCACCCATGCCGCGGCGGCGGTCGCGTTGCAGCATGCGATGACCGGGTTCGATGTTCCGGCAAGCCGCTGGATGGAGGAGGCCCGGCGCCACTACATCGAGACCGACCAAGGTCTGGACATCAATTACGACCCCGCCTTGCGCAGCGCTTTCGAGGCGGCCATGAAGGCACCACCCGTCGATCTGTGGCCGATGTTCGACGCTTGCGTCGCCCGTCCGCTGGCGCTGATCCGGGGGGCGAATTCGGACCTGCTGACGCAGGTCACGGCCGACGAGATGGCAGAGCGCGCGCCCGCAATGCTCTATGCCGAAGTGCCCGACCGTGGGCATGTTCCCTTCCTCGACGAGCCCGAGGCCGTCAGCGTGATCCACCAGTTTCTGGGGCTTTTGATATGACCGATATCGCCATGATCGAGGCGGCAGCGCGCCGTCTTGCCGGACATGCGCGGCGCACGCCGCTGCTGTCTTCGCCGTTTCTGGACGAGATTGCCGGGCGTCCGGTCTTTGTCAAAGCCGAGTGCCTGCAACACACGGGTTCGTTCAAGTTTCGCGGGGCGTGGAACGCGGTATCCGCGCTGCGGCCGGGCGGAGTCATCGCCTTTTCATCGGGCAACCACGCGCAGGGCGTTGCGCTGGCGGCGCGGATGCAGGGCATCCCTGCCGTCATCATCATGCCCGCAGACGCCCCCGCCATCAAGATCGACAACACGCGCGCGCTGGGGGCCGAGGTCGTTCTCTATGACCGCGCGACCGAAGACCGCGACGCGATCGGTGACCGGCTGGCGGCCGAGCGGGGCCTTGCGCTGGTCAAACCTTTCGACATGCCCGAGGTGATCGCCGGCCAAGGGACGACGGGGCTGGAGATCGCGGAACAGGCGGCCGAACTGGGGATAACCGGCGGCGAGGTTCTGGTATGTTGCGGCGGCGGCGGCCTGACCTCGGGGATTGCGCTCGCACTCGAAGATCGGGCCCCCGGCTTCACCGTTCGCCCGGTCGAGCCCGAAGGCTTTGACGATGTCCGGCGCTCGCTTGAGGTTGGTTCGATACAACGCAACGCGCGTTTGTCGGGATCGATCTGCGATGCCATCGTCACCCCGCAGCCCGGCGACCTGACGTGGCCCATCCTGAAACGGCTGTGCGGGCCGGGCCATGCAGTCAGCGAGGACGAGGCGCTGCGCACAATGGCGCTCGCCCATGACCGGCTGAAAATCGTGCTGGAACCGGGCGGAGCGGTGGCCTTGGCTGCGGCGCTTTTCCGCCCCGGCGATGGGCCGGTGATCGCCGTGGCATCGGGGGGTAACGTCGACCGCGCGATGATGGTGCGCGCGCTGACGGGATGAGCCTGCCGGACCTCTCCGCATTGGCGCAACCCGGCCACATCCTGTCGGTGCGCGCCACGCCAAAGGCCCGGCGCAACGCCATCGAACCCGGCGATCCGATCCGCGTCTGGGTCACCGACGCGCCAGAGGACGGCAAGGCCACCGATGCCATCCGCAAGCTTTTGGCCAAGGCATTGGGAGTCGCCCCGTCGCGGCTGACGCTGCTGCGCGGGGCCACCAGCCGGGACAAGGTCTTTCAGGTCGACTGACGGTCCCGCGGACTGACGCGATACACCCCTTCGGGCAGGTCCAGCGCCGCGGCCAGTTCGCGCAGTTGATGCATCGACAGGTTCACCACCATCACCTCCTCGGTGTCGGGATCAAGCTGGGTGATCGTCGCGCCGGCCTCGTGGGTTTCGATCGTCACATCCTCGTGCAGCGGTGACTCTCCCTCGTCGATGAGGGTGATGACGGTCGCGTCGAAATCGTGCTCGATGGTGAACATTGGCACAGGGTACTTGAATACGGTCGCAACGCAAGCACCCGTCGCCGGTTGACGCCCCACGCCAAGCCGCGTTTCATGGCCCAAAGGATGGAGGCACCCGTGACCCCTTGGCAGGCTTATCTCGACACGCACCAAACCCGCTTTCAACAAGAGCTTCTGGCGTTCATCGCCATCCCCTCGGTCTCGGCGCAGCCTGAGCATGCCGGGGATGTGCGCGCGGCGGGGCAGTGGGTCATCGACCGCTTGCAGAAGGCCGGGATGGAAAACGCCCGCATGATGGAAACCGGCGGGCATCCGGTGGTCTATGCCGATTGGATGCACGCGCCGGGCAAGCCGACGATCCTGATCTATGGCCATTTCGATGTGCAGCCGGCCGAGCCGTTCGACCTGTGGACAACGCCGCCGTTTCAGCCTGAAATCCGCGACGGGCGCGTTTATGGGCGGGGCGCCACCGACGACAAGGGCGGCATGCTGATCCCGATCCTCGCGCTTGAGGCGATGCTGAAGAACGATGCGCTGGGCGTGAACGTCAAATGCCTGTTCGAGGGGCAAGAGGAAATCGGATCGCCGCAGTTGCCCGAATTCATCGCCGCGCACCGCGATCTGCTGTCGGCGGATATGATCTTTTCGGCGGACTCCATGCAGTATTCGCCCGATGAGGCTTGCCTTTTTCTATCGGCCAAGGGGCTTGTCGGGTTCGAAGTCACGCTGGAAGGGACCAATGCCGACAAGCATTCCGGCCTTGTCGGTAATGCGCTGCCCAACCCCGCGATGGCGTTGGCGCATCTGCTGGCGGGGATGAAGGACGCGCAGACGGGCCGCGTTTTGATTGAGGGGTTTTACGACGGCGTCCCCGAACTGACCGAGGCCGAGCGCGCCGAAATCGCCCGTGTGCCCTTTGACGAGGCTGCTTTTGTCGCCAGCCACGGTGCCGAGGCGGCGGTGGGCGAGGCGGGCTATACACCGATGGAACTGATGGGCGTGCGACCGTCGCTGGACATCAACGGCATCTGGGGCGGGTATCAGGGCGAAGGCACGAAAACTGTGCACCCCGCGCGGGCCTCGGCCAAGATCACTTGCCGTCTGGTTCCCGGCCAGACGCCCGCAGACATCTTCGCCAAGGCCGAAGCGCATATCCGTCGCCATGCGCCCAGATCGACGCGCGTCAGCGTCAGCCGCTTGCCCGGCAGCGCCGAACCCTTTGGTGTGCCCCATGGCCACAACGCCAGCCAAATCGCGGGGGGTGTCCTGCACGAGGTTTACGGGATGGAGCCCTATGGCCTGCGCGCCGGGGGATCGGTGCCAATCTTGGCGATGTTCCTGACGGAACTGGGGGTTCACGCCACGAGTTTCGGGTTCTCATTGATGGATGAGAACCTGCACGCGCCCGACGAATTCTTTCGTCTGCAAAGTTTCGAGCGCGGGCAGGTGGCCTATTGCCGGTTGTTCGAGGAACTGGCGCGGGGTGCCTGAACGCCTCAGCGCTTGCCGGCGAAGCGGGTCTGCCAATCTTCGCGGTCCTCGTCGCTGATCTTGGCGAACAGCACGTCGGGTGTGACGAACGCATGGCCCGCGGGAAGGATCTCCATCGCGGCTGCGACATCCTCGGGCCATGCCCAGTCGTCGCAGTGCAGCGCCGTCATGATGGCCTGTGACGCATCGGGGATGAAGGGCTGCGACACGACGGCGTAAAGCCGGATCAGGTTCAGCGCCAGACGGACCTGCGCCGCGGCGCGCTCGGGCTCGGTCTTGAAGGTGGACCACGGCGCGGCCTCTTGCAGGTATTCGTTGCCCAACACCCAAAGCGCGCGCAATTCGCCCGCCGATTTGCGCACCTCCATGGCCTCCATCGTGGCCTCATAAGCGCGCAGTCGGGCGGTGATATCGGCGATCAGTTGCGCCTCGCGCGGGCCGGTCGCGCCACCCTCGGGCACAACCTCGCCGAACTTCGAGCGGCAGAACTTCGTGACCCGCGACACCAGATTGCCCAGCACATCGGCCAGATCCTTGTTGATCGAGGCTTGGAAATTCTCCCACGTGAATTCGCTGTCGCTGTTTTCCGGCGCGTGGCTGAGCAGCCACCAGCGCCAGTAATCGGCGGGCAGAATGCTGAGAGCCTGATCCATGAACACCCCCCGCCCTTGCGAGGTGCTGAACTGGCCGCCGTCATAGTTCAGATAGTTGAACGACTTGATGTAATCGACCAGTTTCCACGGCTCGGTGCCGTCGAAATTGGCGCCCATCAGCGTCGCCGGGAAGGAAAGCGTGTGGAAGGGCACGTTATCCTTGCCCATGAACTGGATATAGCGCACGTCTTCCGCGCCCATGTCGCGCCGCCACCAGCGCTGCCATGCGTCGTCGCCCAAGCCTTGGGCATGGGCCCATTCGGCGGTGGCGCTGATATATTCGATGGGTGCATCGAACCAGACATAGAAGACCTTGCCTTCCATCCCCGGCCAATCGTTCTCGCCATCCTTAACCGCGACGCCCCAATCAAGATCGCGGGTGATGCCCCGGTCTTGCAGCCCGTCGCCGTCGTGCAGCCATTTCTTGGCGATCGAGGTCGTCAGCACGGGCCATCCCTGCTGGCTGTCGATCCACGCGTCCAGCTTGTCACGCATCGCCGATTGGCGCAGGAACAGGTGCTTGGTCTCGCGCACCTCAAGGTCGGTGCTGCCAGAAATGGCAGAGCGCGGCTCGATCAGGTCGGTCGGGTCAAGCTGCTTGGTGCATTCCTCGCACTGATCGCCGCGCGCCCGGGTGTTGCCGCAGTTGGGGCAGGTGCCCTCGATGTAGCGATCCGGCAAGAACCGACCATCGGCATTGGAATAGACCTGCTTTTCGCTGACCTCGGCAATCAGGCCCGCAGCCTTTAATCGCCCGGCAAGATGCTGTGTCAACGCGTGGTTTTCGGGGCTGGACGAGCGCCCGAAATGGTCGAACGACAGTCGGTAGCCCCGCGCCAGTTCGGCCTGCACATCGTGCATTTCCGCGCAATAGGCATCGACGGGCTTGCCCGCCTTGGCCGCGGCCAGTTCCGCCGGCGTGCCATGTTCGTCGGTTGCACAGATGAACATCACCTCGTGACCCCGCGCGCGCATGTAGCGGGCGAACAGATCCGCTGGCAACTGGCTGCCCACAAGGTTGCCCAAGTGTTTGATCCCGTTGATATAAGGTAACGCCGAGGTGATCAGAATGCGCGCCATGGCAGGGGTTTCCCGTCGAGTCGAAAGCCGATTTTCCCAGCCCTTACAGCATGGTGGCACAATCTTCCATCCCTCGCTCACGTCTTGCTGACAACCGTGTTACCCGCATTGACGCGCGGCCCCCGTCCGTCGCAAGCTGGATCAGGGTGTCCATTGCTTTTCCATGAAAGGGAAATTCATGCCTCGCACGCATTTTCAAAGATTGATGATTTCAACCGCGGTTTCGACGTTTCTGTTGCTACCCGCCCTTGCCCAGGCACAGACCGCGGGCGGTTTCGTGATCCAGCTCAGCCCGGGTGCAGATACGACGCGCCGATGCGTGTCACGGCACGGGTGTTCGGCACACTGACCGAGCCGGCAGGGTCCTTCGTTCGCGGCTGCCAAGGCCATGTCGTTCCCGAAGAGCAGGGCGCCCGCTTCGAAGTCACGGCCCCGATGCCCGCCCTGTCGTTCAGCGCGGCCGGGGACGGTGTGCGCAGCATGGTGCTGGGAACGCCGGACGGTCTCTATCGTTGCGCACTGGCCGATGATCAGGGCTTTGCCACGACCGACCTCGCGCAGGCGGCAGCCGGGGCCTATACCGTCTGGGTCGGTGGCGATCAGGGGGCCGAATTGGCGGCACAGGTGATCGCCTCGGGCCAGCCCGTTTCGCCGATCGAGATCTTCGGGCTTGATCCCGAACGGTTGGGCGAGCCGCGCGCAGGGCGCTTCGTCTTCGCCGCCAGTGCCGAGACTGGCCGTCAGGTCCTTGCGGAAAGCGCGGCGCTTTTTGCGGATGTCCCCCTCGACCCGCTCAGCAGCGATTATTGCCCGGGCTATGGCCGTCTTGACGCAGCCGATGCGGTGCTGACGCTGGATCAGGCGACGAGCCGCTTCAGCCTTTTTGCAATGTCGGATCGCGATCTGACGATGGCCGTCCTCACCCCATCGGGGCAGGTCCTGTGCAATGATGACAGCTATCAGTTGAACCCCGCCGTCACGATCGATGGCGCCGAGGCGGGCAACTACCATGTCTTCGTCGGCGGCTATTCGCAGGGCGGCACTGGGCGCTATGACCTCTATGCCTCGCAAGGCGGTCCGGCCTTCTCGAATGCGACCTTCAACCCCGAGGCCGAGCCGATCTTCGGCCGCGCCGTCCTCGACATGAACGAGGCCGGCAATGGCCAGACCGTCGCCAACGGCACCTTGACCGGGACCGACCCGATGGAGAGCCTGCCGGTCGGCGGGTTCTGCCCCGGCGTGACCGATATTTCGGCCCCGACGGCGGTTCTGACGCTGGACCAGTCGGTGCCGATGTTCAGCCTCTATGCCCGCTCGTCGGCGGATACGGTGCTGGCCGTGCGCGCGCCCGATGGCAGCTGGCAGTGCAATGACGACAGCTTCGAACTGAACCCCGCCGTCAGCTTCAGTGGCGCGCAGCCGGGCGATTATCTTGCCTATGTCGGGTCTTACAACCCGGGCAGCAGCGATCCCTTCACGCTGTTCGCATCGCTCGGCTCGGCGAACTGGGGCGCGACGCCCGGTGCCGGCACCGGGACCACCAGCCAGATCCCGCTGAACGCCGCGGCAGAGCCGCTGCTGGGCACGATCGACTTCGGCCCCGGCACCCGGATCGACCCGCGCATCATCTTCGACATTCAGCCCAGCCAGAACGAGGCCTTCGGCATGGGCGAGGGTTGCGCCGGCTTCATCCACCCCGAAGCCCCGGATCTGGTGATCAACGCCGAAAGCGGCTTGCCGCAGATGATGGTCTATGTCGCCTCGGACGCGGATGGGACGTTGGCGATCGTCGGGCCTGACGGGCATCTGTTCTGCAATGATGACTTCGAACAACTGAACCCGGGCGTGGTGATCTACAGCCCGATGGCCGGGTCCTATTCGGTCTTCGTCGGCACCTATGGGGGCAACGGCGGGCTGGCGACCATGGGCGTCACCGTCGCCAACCCGCAGTGGGTCATGGACCGCGAACACTGAGACCAACGACCACCCCCGGGCGGGGTCACCGCCCGGGGCGTCCGTTTTCGACCGGAGGTCCTGCCCATGTCCCCTTCTCAACTGATCCGCACCGTTCTTGTGGGGGCCTTCGTCGCCCTTTCGGTCGTGGCCCCCGGCACCGTCCTCGCCCAGCAGAACACGTGCCGGTGGGCGAATGACAACGAATGCGACGAACCGCGCTACAATGGCACGGGCGCCTGCGAGAACGGCACCGACGCCAACGATTGCCGGGCCGAGGCATCGGCCTGGCAACGCCTGATGGATGCCGTGCCATCCGCCCTGCGCACCCGGCTGGGCAGCGACACCTGCCGTTGGGCGCACGACCTCGAATGCGACGACCGCGCCTTTGGCGGCACCGGCGCCTGCGAAGGCGGCACCGATGCCAGCGACTGCCGCGCGATGGCAATCGGTGGCGACGACACCTGCCGCTGGGCGAATGACAACGAATGCGACGAGCCCGGAATCGGGACCGGTGTCTGCACCTCGGGGACGGATGTCTCGGATTGCCGTGCGGTCGCCTTCTTGCGCAACCGGTCGAACACCTGCGCCAGCGCCTTCAACGGCGTTTGCGACGAACCAGGGCAGGGCACCGGCCAGTGCCGCGCCGACACCGACACCGCCGATTGCGTCGGGCGCGACCGCCCCGAGCAGGCGCGCGATCACTTCTTTGGCCACGATGACCGCACGCTGGTCGATGTGAACCAGTCGCCCTGGCGTTCGGTCGGGCTCTTGCAGATGACGGACGGGTCCTGCACCGCGACCCTCGTCGGCCCGCGCACCATTGCGACGGCCGCGCATTGCGTCTGGTCCGAGAGCGGCGCCCAGACCAAGGGCATGGTGTTCCACGCGGGGCAGTCGGGGGACACCGATCTGGCGTCTGCCGCGGTTGTTTCGGCCGATGTCGCGCCGAACTACACCGAGAACAGCGCCCCGCCGGGGGGTGGCAATGGCAACGACTGGGCAATTCTGACCCTGTCGGACGATCTCGGCAGCCGGTTGGGGTTCATCCGGCCCTATGTGCTGGAAAAGGACGATCTTACCCGGATACAGGCAGGAGAGTTCTTCGTAAGCCAGGCGGGATACAGCTGGGATACCGGCTCGCATCTGTCGGGGCACATGGATTGCCGCGTGTTGACGGCCTATCGCGACGGATCCTTCATCCACACCTGCGACACGACGCGCGGTGACTCGGGATCGCCCCTGATGACCCGGATCGGCGACGAATGGCGTCTGATCGCTGTCGACAGCCAATTCTTCGATGCGCAGCCGCCCTATCCGCAAATGTCATCGTCGCATCTCGCCGTGGATACCCGCGCTTTTGCCGACGCTTTGCGCCGCGCAGGGGTGTTGC
>JAWKXG010000006.1:0-167242 GCA_041397065.1 Paracoccaceae bacterium
GCGGCATAGGTCAGCTTGCCGGCGTGCACGTTCAGCCCGTTCAGCAGATGCGCGTCATCGGCGCAGGCTTTCTTCCAGCCCTTGTTGGCCAGCGCCATCATGAAGGGCATGGTCGCGTTACCCAGAGCCAGCGTCGACGTCCGGGCCACAGCGCCGGGCATGTTGGCAACGCAGTAATGCATGATGCCGTCCACCTCATAGATCGGCTCGGCATGGGTCGTCGCGCGCGAGGTTTCAAAGCACCCGCCTTGGTCAATTGCCACGTCGACCAGCGCCGCGCCCGGCTTCATCGTCGACAGCTGCGCGCGGCTGACCAGTTTCGGCGCGGCAGCGCCGGGGATCAGCACGGCGCCGATCACCATATCGGCCTGCGCGACCAGATCGGCGGTTGTCGCGGCACTTGAGTAGGCCGTTTTGAACGACCCGCCGAAGACATCATCCAGATAGCGCAGGCGGGGCAGCGAGCGGTCCAGAACCGTCACATCGGCACCCATCCCGGCGGCGATCTTGGCGGCATGGGTGCCCACGACACCGCCACCGATCACGACGACTTTTGCGGGCAGAACGCCCGGCACACCGCCCATCAGCACGCCGCGCCCGCCGTTGGCCTTTTGCAGCGTCCAGGCGCCGACCTGAGGGGCCAGGCGGCCCGCGACTTCGGACATCGGCGCCAGCAGCGGCAGGCCGCCCATCCGGTCGGTCACGGTTTCATAGGCGATGCAGGTCGCGCCCGAGGCCAGCAGGTCATGCGTCTGTTCGGGGTCCGGTGCCAGATGCAGGTAGGTGAACAGGATCTGGCCTTCGCGCAGTTGCTTGCGTTCGACTGCTTGGGGTTCCTTGACCTTGACCACCATGTCGGCGGTCGCAAAGACCTCGGCGGCGGTGTCAACGATCCGTGCACCGACGGCGCGATAGGCGTCATCGGCAAAGCCCGCGCCCATGCCCGCGCCGGTTTCGATGATTACCGAATGGCCGGCGGCGATCGCTTCGTGCGCGGCGGCGGGGGTCATCCCCACGCGAAATTCCTGCGGCTTGATTTCCTTGGGGCAACCGATCAGCATTCTTGAGTCTCCCGGAGTGTGTCGGATCAGATAAGGGATGATCCCCGAATTTCCGGTGCATTTGCTTGTAATCTTGCGGCTCTGCAGGGTATCCTTGCGAAGATACTGCGAGAAATATCGCTAAACACGGGGGATAATTGCGCTGCAATGCAGCTTGATCCGACAGACCGCCGCATCCTGCAGGTCCTTCAACGCGAGGGCCGGATGTCCAATGCCGAGCTTGCCGAACGGATTGCCTTGTCGCCATCGGCCTGCCATCGCCGCGTCCAGCGCCTTGAAACCGACGGGTATATCGCCGGATATGTCGCCCTTCTCGACCCGCGCAAGATGGGCAAGCCAACGACCGTCTTCGTCGAAATCACGCTGAATGGCCAATCGGATGAGGTTCTGGACGCGTTCGAAAAGGCGGTAGCGCGCATTCCCGATGTTCTCGAATGTCACTTGATGGCAGGCAGCGCGGATTTCCTGCTCAAACTCATGGTCGAGAACACCGAAGATTACGCGCGGATCCACCGGCAATACCTGTCACGGCTGCCGGGTGTGGCGCAGATGCAAAGCTCGTTTGCGCTGCGCACCGTGGTCAAGACCACGGCGCTGTCGGTGTTGTGATCAGTTGGTGACGGCGCGCGCGGACTTGAGGCTGCGCCGCGTGCCCTTGACCTGTTCGGTCAGTGCCTGCGCATAATAGCGCTCCATTTCGTCGATCTTCGCTTCCCAACGGAACTTGGCATAGGCTTTTTCTGCGCCGTTGCAGCCCATCTTGTAGGTCACCATGCGGTTCGTCGCCATGAAGATCATCTTGTCGGCAAGACGATCGGCGAAACTTGCCGCAGGCGTCGGGTTCACGAGGATCCCGGTCTCGGCATCGACATAGTCGGTCGGCCCGCCCCAATCGGTCGCCAGCACGGCAAGGCCCATGGCCATGGCTTCCTGAAGCACGGTTCCGCCGGCTTCGCGCACCGATGCCAGAACCAGAGCGTCCGAACGCCCAAGGATCTCCATGCACTGGGGTTGGGTCTTGAAGCCGTGGAAAACGATCCGGTCATCGACGCCCTGTTCGCGGGCCATGGTCTCCAGGGCTTCGCGTTCGACACCGTCACCGATGATGTCCAGTGACATGCGGACGTTGGGACGCATTTTCTTGGCCTTGGCCATGGCCTGAATAACGAAATGCACGCCTTTCAGTTCGACCAGACGCCCGACGAACACCATTTTCAGATGGCCCGACGGATGCGGGCGCGGACCAGCCTGATCCCAAAGCCCGTATTCGACGCCGATCTCGGTCATCGTGAATACCGGCGCCGGGGTCGAAGGCAGGGCCTCGCGCGTGCGCTTGTTGGCCACCAACAGCATCGCCGCGCGGCGCTTGCCGGGGATGAACAGGTTGATGAAGCTGGCCATCGGCCGGCCAAACTTGATGAAGGCGCGCGACAGGCGGCCTTCGAAATATTCGTAATCCTTGGGATAGGTCATGCCGCCATTCATCGGGCCGATGATCACCGGCACCCCGAATCCGTACATCAGCGACGGCGCCTTGGGCGATACCGGGATCGGCTGGTGAACGATGTCGCCATGCCCCTTGCGGATCAGCTTCTTGACCATCCGCTTTTGTTGGATGTTGGTCAGAAGGCCCATCATGTTGCCAAAGAAATGGTCCGCGATCGCCGTCGGCGAACGCGACGCCATCGCCCAGATCAGCTTGTGGGCCCAGGTGTCCTTGCAGAACGAGATCCGGTTCATCAGGTCGGGATAGTCCGCGGCCAGTTCTTCGCGGTTGCGCTCGTGAGTCACCAGATGAACACGGCGGCCACGGTCAGCCAGCAGCACAAAGTATTTCAGCGGGAGGACAGCCTCGCCGCCGAACCTGTTCGACGCGTTCTCCGCGACGATCAGGATGCTTGCCTGACCCGGGTCTCGTGCACTCTTGTTGAACATCTAAACACTCCTCTCGACCGTTGGAATGTGCCAGATTTTTGCACTTTTCTCAACAATCCTGCCGGGTGCCCCCTGAAACAGACCGTTTCCAAAAAAGAAACCCCCGAGGCACAGGCCACGGGGGAATGCACCGGTTGCCCGGCATGTTTTCGTGTCGCTGTCGGTCAGACCAGACCTTCGCGCTGCGCCTTCTTGCGCGCGAGTTTGCGCGCACGGCGGATCGCTTCGGCCGACTCACGGGCTTTCTTGACGGACGGTTTCTCGAAATGCTGCTTGAGCTTCATTTCGCGAAACACACCCTCACGCTGAAGTTTCTTCTTCAGGGCGCGGAGAGCCTGCTCGACGTTATTGTCGCGAACACTTACCTGCATGTGGTTTTCACCACCTTTCTAAGTTAGAGTTGCATGAAATTGCAGGAGGCTCCCGCCTAGCAGAGTTGCGGAGCCCTGTCCAGCATGGAGACCGAGATGCCCGATAGCCCGTCGATCGAAACGCGCCTGCTCGAGGCGGCGCTGCCCCATGTCGCCTTCGATGGCTGGTCCGAGGCCACGCTGGCCGCTGCCGCGCGGGACAGCGAAATCGACATCGCGCTGGCCCGCGCGGTGTTCCCGCGGGGCGGGCTGGACATGGCGTTGGCCTATCACCGCAGCGGCGACCGGGCGATGCTGGCGGGCTATGCCGCGCGCGACCTGTCCAACATGCGCTACCGCGACAAGGTTACGGCGCTGGTTCGCCTGCGGGTCGAACTGGCCGACAAAGAGGCAGTGCAGCGCGGCGCGGCGCTGCTGGCGCTGCCGCAAAACGCGCTGGCGGGCGCTGGCGCGATGTGGGGGACAGCCGACGCAATCTGGACCGCTCTGGGTGACACATCGCGCGATGGCAACTGGTATTCCAAGCGGGCGATCTTGTCGGCGGTCCTTTCGTCAACGGTGCTCTACTGGCTGGGCGACGACAGCGCGGATCACGCCGAAACCTGGGCCTTTCTGGACCGGCGGATCGAGGACGTGATGCGGTTCGAAACCGCCAAGGCGCAGGCCCGTAAATCGCCCTTGCTGGCTGGCCCTCTGGCGTTGTTCGAGCGCCTGCGAGCCCCCGAGGCATGCGACGGTCTGCCGGGGCGCGTGCGCGGTTGATCGGTTGTGCCTTGGCGTCCGGCTTCCTATGATGAACGCCGGACAGCGGAGGCAGGGCCATGGATGAAGCGCAAGTAATGCGGGCGGTCGAAATCTCGAAACCCGGGGGACCCGAGGTCCTGACCCTGTGCGAGCGACCCGTGCCGCTGCCGGGCGCGGGCGAGATCGTGATCAAGGTTGCTTATGCCGGGGTGAACCGCCCCGACGCATTGCAGCGCGCGGGCATGTATGCACCGCCGCCGGGGGCATCGGACCTGCCGGGGCTGGAGGCCTCGGGCACGGTTGCCGCTGTTGGGCCGGGTGTGTCACGCTGGGCGGTGGGGGACAGGGTTTGTGCCCTTCTTCCGGGCGGGGGTTATGCCGAATATGTCGCGACCCCGGCCGCCCATGCTTTGCCGGTGCCCGAAGGGATGGATCTGCGTTCGGCTGCCTGTCTGCCGGAAACCTTCTTTACGGTCTGGACCAATGTTTTCGACCGCGGGCGATTGCAGGCGGGCGACCGGTTCCTTGTGCATGGGGGCTCGTCGGGGATCGGGACGACGGCGATCCAGCTGGCCGCCGCGCGGGGTGCGCGCGTCTTTGCGACCGCGGGTTCAGCCGAAAAATGCGCCGCCTGCGAAGCGCTGGGCGCAGAACGCGCGATCAATTACCGCGAGGCTGATTTCGTCGAGGTGATGCAGGCCGAAGGCGGGGCGAATTTGATTCTGGACATGGTGGGCGGGTCCTACCTGCCGCGCAATGTGCAGGCGCTGGCCGATGACGGTCGGTTGGTGCAGATCGCCTTCCTGACCGGGCCGAAGGTGGAGCTGAACTTCGCGCAGGTGATGATGCGGCGGCTGACGATCACCGGATCGACCCTGCGCCCGCAGTCGGTCGCGGCCAAGGCCGCCATCGCCGAGTCGCTCGAACGCGAAGTCTGGCCGTTGCTGGCGTCGGGACGCGTGGCGCCGGTGATCGACAGCGAATACCCGCTGTCCGAAGCCCCAGCCGCGCATGCGCGGATGGAATCCTCGGGGCATATCGGCAAGATCGTGATGAAAGTGTCCCGGTAGAGGCGGGGGGCTGCCGCCCCCCGCGCCCCCTGCCAAAGGGGGAGCACGCTCCCCCTTTTGAAACCCCCGTGAGTATTTGGAACAAGATGAAAGGCAAGGCTGGACGAGGGGTCTGCCCCTGCCTAGAGTCCGCTGGCCAAAGGAGTGTCGATGAGCCAAGCCTATCAGGTTCTTGCACGAAAATACCGCCCCGAGACTTTTGCCGACCTGATCGGGCAAGAGGCGATGGTGCGCACCTTGAAGAACGCCTTCGCGGCGGATCGCATTCATCACGCGTTCATCATGACCGGGATCCGCGGAACCGGGAAGACCACCACCGCGCGGATCATCGCCAAGGGCTTGAACTGTACCGGTGCAGATGGGCAGGGCGGGCCGACGACCGAACCCTGCGGAACATGCGAGCATTGCACGGCGATTGCCGAAGGGCGACATGTCGATGTGCTGGAGATGGACGCTGCCAGCCGGACGGGCGTGGGCGACATTCGCGAGATCATCGAATCGGTGGCGTATCGGGCAGCCTCGGCACGGTACAAGATCTATATCATCGACGAAGTGCACATGCTGTCGAACAGCGCGTTCAACGCGTTGCTCAAGACGCTGGAGGAACCGCCCGCGCATGTGAAGTTCATCTTCGCGACGACGGAAATCCGCAAGGTGCCGGTGACGGTTCTGTCGCGGTGCCAGCGTTTCGACCTGCGCCGGATCGAGCCCGAGGTGATGATCGGGCATCTGGAAATGGTCGCCGGTCGCGAAGGCGCGCAGATCACCCGCGAGGCGCTGGCCCTGATCACCCGCGCCGCCGAAGGGTCGGTGCGCGATGCGATGTCCTTGCTGGATCAAGCCATCAGCCATGGCGCGGGAGAGACCGGCGCCGATCAGGTGCGCGCGATGCTGGGGCTGGCGGACCGGGGCCGGGTGCTGGACCTGTTCGAGGCGATCTTGCGGGGCGATGCCGCGGCCGCCCTCGAGGAACTGGCCGCGCAATATGCCGATGGCGCCGATCCCGTGGCCGTGCTGCGCGATCTGGCCGAGATCACGCATTGGGTGTCGGTCATCAAGATCACGCCGGCCGCCGCCGAAGACCCGACCGTCAGCCCCGACGAGCGGATGCGGGGCAGCGCACTGGCCGGGCGGTTGGACCTGCGGGTGCTGGCACGGATGTGGCAGATGCTGCTCAAGGCATTGGAAGAGGTCACGCAGGCGCCCAACGCCATGATGGCGGCCGAGATGGCCGTGATCCGCATGACCCATGTCGCCGACCTGCCGACGCCCGACGAGTTGATCCGCAAGTTGCAGGAGACCCCGCCCCCGACCGGAGGTGGCGGAGGGGCGCCGATCCCCTCGGGCGGTGGAACGACGGCGATGGGGCGTGGCACGATGCCCTCGGGTGGTGGAGGTCCGCAGGCGGCGTTGGCCGGAGCGGTGTCGCCGTTGGCGCAGTTCGCGACTTTTGAAAGCGTCGTTGCATTGATCCGTGCGCAGCGGGACATGCGGCTGCTGATGGAGGTCGAGAAATACATCCGCCTCGTGCGCTATGCCCCCGGGCGGGTCGAGTTCGAACCGACAGGCGATGCCCCCGCTGACCTCGCCGCGCGTCTTGCCGGACGGTTGCAAGCTTGGACAGGGGCGCGTTGGGGCGTGTCGATTGCGCAAGGCGGGGGACAGACCATCGCCGAGGCGCGCGACATCGAAGCGGCAGCGCGCGAGGCCGAGGCGCGAAAGGACCCGTTGGTGCAAGCCATCTTCGACGCTTTCCCGCAGGCCCGGATCGAAGCCTTCCGCGACCCCGTCGAAACTGCCGCCGAGGTGGCCGAAGCGGCGCTGCCCGAGGTCGAGGACGAATGGGATCCGTTCGAGGATTACTGAGCGCCGCCTTGCGGCCCGGCGGGCCTGACCTTATCTTGCTCGCAGCAGGAAAAGGAGCAGCGAAATGCTGAAAGGTTTGGGCGGTTTGGGTGGCCTTGCCGATATGGGCAAGATGATGAAGGCCGCGCAGGAATTGCAGGGGAAAATGGCCGATCTGCAAACCCGGCTTGATACGATCATGGTCGAGGGGCAAGCGGGCGCGGGGATGGTCAAGGCGACGGCGAATGCCAAGGGTGTCCTGACCGGGCTTTCGATCGACCCGTCGATCTTCAATGCCGAGGACAAGGAAGTGGTCGAAGACCTGATCCTCGCCGCGATCAAGGACGTGCAGATCCGCGCGCAGGATCGCAGCAAGCAGGAGATGGGCGACATGGCCGAATCGATGGGCCTGCCGCGCGACATGAACCTGCCGGGAATGTGAGATTGGCAGGCGCGCCTGGCGAGATCGAAGCCTTGATCGCGCTGATGGCGCGGCTGCCTGGCCTGGGGCCGCGTTCGGCCCGCCGGGCGGTGCTGCATATGCTGCGCAAGCGCTCGCTGGTGCTGGACCCGATGCTGCGGTCACTCAACAGGGTGGCCGAATCGGCGCGTGATTGTTCACGATGTGGAAACATTTCCGAACACGATCCTTGCCCGGTGTGCGCCGATCCCAAGCGGGAAACAGGGATCTTGTGCGTGGTCGAAGACGTGTCGGATCTCTGGGCGATGGAGAGGGCAGGCGGGTTTCGCGGCCGGTATCATGTGCTGGGCGGAACGCTGTCAGCCTTCGAGTCGGTCGGCCCTGACAACTTGCGCATTCCGCAACTTGTTCGGCGCATCACCGAGGAAAACGTGACCGAGGTCATCCTTGCGTTGAACGCGACGATCGACGGACAGACGACCGCCCATTATATCGCCGAGGCTTTGGCCCCTTCGCGGGTTGCGCTGTCGGCGCTGGCGCAGGGCGTCCCCATGGGCGGAGAACTGGATTACCTGGACGATGGCACGATTACCGCGGCATTGGCGGCACGGCGCCGCCTTTAGCTCGCGTTGCGGACGCGGCTGGCAAGGGTCCATGGCATGGGGATACGCGGATTCGCGCTGTCTGCGACAACCCACTGGTTCCAACGGCTAGTGCGGCGCATGGCGATTCCCCCAGAATTTGCGGCGGCAAGTCTGGCTGTTATGACCGGGGAATCTGGCGCAAAAACGGCAGGGTCTGGGAAATAATGCGCAGCCTCAGAGCCGGATTGAAGCAATCAGGCGGCCATAATCGGCCTCTTTGAGGTGCACCGAGCGACGATAGGAATAGAACAGTTCCGGGTCGGAATAGGTGCAATGCCGGGTCCATTCGGCATGGCCAATGCCCGCGTCGCGCAACCGTTTCAGGCCATATCCCGGTAGGTCGAACAGATAGCGGTCGCCCTCTCCATTCGCAAAGAACCATTCGTTTTCAGGATCTTCGACCGAGAACGCCTCAAGAAATTCGGGCCCGACTTCATAGGCGCGCTGGCTGATGCAGGGGCCTATGATGGCGGCAGTGCTGCCCCGGTCGGCGCCCAGCGTCTCCATCGCGTCGAGGGTCGCGTCCAGCACACCCGACAAGGCGCCCTTCCACCCGGCGTGCACGGCGGCGATGACACCCGCATCGGTGTCCGCCAGCAAGACAGGCATGCAGTCGGCGGTCAGAACGCTGAGTGCGAGCCCCGGCACATCGGTGACCAGTGCGTCGGCCTTGCCCAAGGTGCGGCCCGCCTCGACAGGGCCCGTCACCACGACCACATCGGCGGAATGCACCTGATGCACGCCGATCAGCGCACCGGGTTCAACCGCCATGGCCTGCGCGACGCGGCCCCTGTTGATCGCAACAACATCCGCCATGTCCGAGGACCCGGCGCCACAGTTCAGACCGGCGAAAATGCCTGACGACGCCCCGCCCCGACGGGTAAAGAACCCATGGCGCAGCGGGGCCAGCGCGTCCGATGTCAGGATTTCCAACGTCATGTCACCCTCCGGGCGCGGGCTGGGGGGCAAAGCCCGGCGGCAAGGGTGCGCCGGGCCGGACCAGCGCCAAAGCCTTGAACAAGGTTCCCATTTCCTCATCCGCGGTCAAGCGGTGATACGCGCGAAGATGCGATGAAAGCGCCTCGCCCTGCAGCGATTGCGCCAGACGCTGGGCGCGGGCGTCGATCCCTAGGGCGCGCAACAGGGCGCCTTGGGGTGTCAGTGCGCTTGCCGACAGGCGCGGGGCTGCAGTGGCCAGCGCCTCGAAATCGACATGGGCCGTCAAGTCGGCCATGCCGGGGCATTCGAAAGGGTCGACGAAGGCATGGGCGGCCAAGGCTTGAAAGGTATCGCCCCGGCTGCGCCAGTCGCCGTAATCCACCACGATGGCCGCCCCCCCATGATCATGGATCCGCGTTTCAATTGCTGACATGGGGGGCGCTGCCGCGGCGCAGGTTTCGACGATGTCGCCGTCGCGCGTGTCGGCAAGCCGGTGCGCCAACGCGGCCAACGGGATTGGTGCGGTCAGGCCCGGGGTCAACCGGCCCTCGCTGATGCCGACAACCCTCTCGCGCCAGCCGTTACCTGCACGCTGGAACTGCCGGATCGGCAGCGCGTCGAAGAACTCGTTGGCGATCAGGAACAGCGGTTGCTCTGGCAGGTCGTCCAGCGTGTCGTGCCAGATGACCCGCCCGTGCGGCAATGCGCGTGCTTGCGCCGCGCGCAGGACAGGCGACGCCTCGACGAGGTGGATACGGGCCGCCGCGTGGAACCCCGGAACCCCACGCGTTGCGCGCCAGATATCGGCCATCAGCGTGCCGCGCCCCGGTCCGGGCTCGGCCAGCGTGAAGGGCGCGGGGGCGCCGTGGTCCAGCCATGTCTGGGCGAGGCACAGGCCGACAAGTTCGCCGAACATCTGGCTGATCTCAGGGGCGGTGGTGAAATCGCCCGCGCGGCCCAAGGGGTCACGCGTGGTGTAGTAACCGTGTTCGGGGTGCAGCAGGCATTCTGCCATATAGTCGGCCAGCGTGATCGGTCCGTTTTGGCCGATCCGCCTCAGCAAGAGATCGCGAAGCGCGGTCACGGCTTGGTCCGGCCTGCGATCAGCACAAGACCCACGCCAATCGCGACCATCGGCAGGCTGAGGGTCTGACCCATCGTCAGCCCGAAATCGCCCAGCCGCACCACGTATCCTGCCGGATCGGCCGCAAGGAACTGGTCGTCCGGCATCCGCCAGCGTTCCACCAGCATCCTCGCCGCGCCATAACCCGACAGGAAGGCACCGGTGACGAACCAAGGGCGGCGCAGAGCCTTGGCGCGTGTGACCAACAGCCACAGCACCACGCCCAGCAGCACCCCTTCAAGCGCCGCTTCATATAGCTGCGTCGGATGGCGGGCGCAGGCATGTGCCCAGTCTGGGGGGCAGATCCCCGCATTGCCCGGAAAGATCACGCCCCAGGGCATCTGCGTCGGCTGGCCCCACAGTTCGGCGTTGATGAAATTGGCGATTCGTCCCAGTCCCAGACCAACGGGCGCGACCATGGCCATGGAATCGCCCAGTGCCGATGCCGGGATGCGATGCACGCGGGCGAACAGGAACCCCGCCAGCGTCGCGCCTGCAAGGCCGCCGTGAAAGGACATGCCACCCTCCCAGACGCGCAGGATGTCGGCGGGATGGGCAAGATAATAGGCCGGTTGATAGACCAGCACGAAACCCAGCCTGCCCCCCAAGATCACCCCGACGATGATCCACGTCAGCAGCGATTCAACCTGTTCCGCCGTCATCGGGGCCGTGTTTCCCGGCCAGAGCCCGGGCCTGCGGATCGCGGCGAGGATCAACCGCCAGCCGATCAGGAACCCCCCGATATAGGCCAGCGCATACCAGCGCAGCGCGAGGGTGAAGCCGCCGATGTCAAACGAGACGATCTCGGGGCGCAGCCAGAGGGGGAATTCGATGACGGCCTGCATGCACGATCCTGTGACGGGTTTCCCCGGGTTTCCCGCGCCCATCGGGCGAAGTCAACCTTGCGCGCAGGGGCAGCGAGGCCCATATAGGCGGCGTATCACGAACAGGAGCAGCCCATGCAGCCCGGTAACCGCATCTTTGACGATCTGTCGAAACTGATGACCAACGCGATGGGCGTAGCCCACGGCGCCCGGACCGAGGCCGAGACCGCGGTCAAGGGGCTGATGGATCGATGGATGGCCGACCGCGATTTCGTCACGCGCGAAGAATTCGACGCCATTCGCGCCATGGCCCAGAAAGCCCGCGAAGAGAATGAAGCCCTCAAGCAGCGCATCGCCGCCCTCGAGGCGCGACTCGACGGTTGAGGTTGGGTTGAACCGGGCGGCTATCAGCCGCCCAGCAATCCCCGCAGGGTTTCGGAAACCGTATAGCGCATGCCGTCGATGCCATAGGCATAGGCCATGATCATATCGCCGACATAGGGCAGATTGGCCAAGGCCGGCGCGGACTTGTACAGCACAACAAAAGCCAGCGCGACCAGCACCACGATGGTCAGGCCGCGGCGGAACCCGCGGCGGTTTTCACCTGCCTCGGCCTCGTCGTCCAGCAAGGGCTTGCGACGGTTCTCGGACCCCGGCTCAAGCGTTGACGACAGTTCTTCGATATCGGGCAAGAGGTTGCGCCGGCGTTCCGGGTCTGTCGTCGCGGCCGTGGCCGCAGCAGGGCGGCGGCGCGGCTTGGGCTCGTCGTCGTCGAATTGCGGTTCAGGCGCGACCGCGGCGGGGTCCAGTTCGCCGAACACGCGCGATGGCGCGGCCTTGCTCTGCTTGGGACGCTGAAGGCCAAGGTCGCCTTGGGTCTCGATCGAACCGCGGCCGCGCTTGCGCTCTTCCATCTCGCGCTTGGCTTCTTCGCGGATCACGTCCAGCACGGTCTTGTCGATGCGCGAACCTTCGCCGGACCCGGCTGCGGGGGCCGATCCGGATTCACCGGTTTCGTCGTCCTCGTCATCGTCTTCCAGCTCGGCGGCGCGCATCTCCAGCGCAACCTCGCGGGGGTATTGATACCAGGTATGAGCGCAGGCCGAACACTGGACATCGCGCCCGGCTCGCGGAATGGCCCGGTCATCCACCTCGTATTGTGCGTTACAATTGGGGCAGGTCAGACGCATTTGCTCTCCTCAAGTCGACGAATTTTTCTGCCAATTCGTCTGGGCCATTGGCTCTGGAACGTGGCTGTTGTAGCTATTTCGCAGTTTAAGACCAAGCACGACGCCTTGCCAAGGCTTGTCGCAGGGGGATGTTTTTTGATCAGGCTCGCGAATGTTACTCATGATTACGGCGGCCGGGCCCTTTTGCGCGGGGTGGATCTGCATATCGCGCCCGGGTCGTTCTTCTTCCTGACAGGCCCGTCGGGGGCCGGCAAGAGCACCTTGATCAAGTTATGTTACGGAGAATTGAAGGCGAAATCCGGGCGGATCGATTTGTTCGGGCGCGACCTTGCGACCATGACTCGTGACGGGTTGGCCGATACACGCAAGCGGGTCGGGGTGATTCATCAGGATTGCAAGTTTCTCGATCACCTGACGCTGGCCGAGAACGTCGCCTTGCCCTTCATCGCCACCGGGCGCCCCGTGCCCGAGGCCGATCTGCGCGAGCTGCTGGAATGGGTCGGGTTGGCCCATCACGCCGATGCCCTGCCGCCCACGCTGTCGGGCGGGGAACGCCAGCGTGCCGCCTTGGCCCGTGCGGTCATCATGACCCCGGACATCGTTCTGGCCGACGAACCCACGGGGAATGTCGATTGGGAAATGTCGCAGCGTTTGCTGTCGCTTCTGGTCGAACTGAACCGCGGCGGAACGGCGGTGATGATCGCGACGCACGACCTGAACCTGATCCGTAACGCCAAATCGCAGGTCGCGTCGCGCACCTTGCGGATCGCGGACAACACGCTGCAACTTGCGGGGGCGGAACTGTGATCGGCTTCGGACAGTCTAGAACCGCGTTCACCGATGCGGGCCGGGTCGTTCCGGCGTCGGGCTACAGCGCCGTTCTGACCGCCGCGACAGCGGCGGCGATGGCTTTTCTGGCCGTGTTCGCGCTGGCATTGTCGGTATCCGCCGGGCAACTGGCGCAGCGCTGGTCGCAAACCCTGTCGCAAAGCGCGACCTTGCGCCTTTCTGCGCCAGAATCCGAACTGTCGGCGCAAACCGCGACGGTGCTCGAGGTGCTGCGGACCACGCCGGGGATCATATCGACCCGAATTCTGGAAACCGATGAACAGCGTGCCTTGCTCGAGCCGTGGTTCGGGCCCGACCTGCCGGTCGAGGATCTCGTTCTGCCTCGCATGATCGAGATCATCGAAGCCCCCGAGGGATTCGATGCGCAGGGCTTGCGTCTGCGCCTGTCGACCGAGGTGCCCGGCGCCGTTCTTGACGATCACACCCGCTGGCGCCGGCCTCTGGTCGCGGCGGCGGGCAGTTTGCGCGGGCTGGCGTGGGTGTCGATCGCGTTGTTGGCGGGCACGATGGCGGCAATGATCACGCTGGCGGCGGGTTTCTCGCTGGCCGCGAACGCGCAGGTCATCCGTGTTCTGCGCCTCGTTGGCGCGCGAGATACCTTCATCGCGCGGGCATTCGTGCGGCGCATCACCTTGCTGGCGCTGGTTGGCAGTTTGGCCGGGACGGTCCTCGGTATGCTGGCGTTTGCCGTCCTGCCTGTCGATGGGGGCGCGGGCTTCTTGACCGGCCTTGGCTTCAGCGGGGCGACATGGCTGGTGCCCTTGATCATTCCGCCGCTCAGCGCGCTGATCGCCTGGGGGGCGACCCGTGCCGCGGCATTTCGGGTTCTTAGAAGGGCTGGCTGATGGCTTATGCAATCCAGTGGATTCGCTCGTTTCTCTTTGCGGCGCAGGCCTATGTAATGATGGTCATCATGGCCATCGGGTTTGCGCCCTGGGCGATGTTCGATTCGCGCGGCGCATTCGCGGCGATCCACGCATGGACCAACTGGGTGCGCTGGACCGCAAGCTGGATGATCGGCCTTCGGTCCGAGGTGCGGGGGCCGATCCCCGAGGGCGAGGTGATGATCGCCGCCAAGCATCAAAGCTTTTTCGACATCATCATGATCACCAGCGTGCTGCCCCGGCCCAAGTTCATCATGAAAAAGCAGCTCACCCGGACACCGATCGTCGGGTGGTCTGGCAAGACAATCGGCTGCGTGCCTGTCGACCGCGGCAAGCGGGGTGCCGCGATCAAGGCGATGGTCGAACAGGTGCGGTCGGGCGTGCAAGAGGCCGGGCAACTGGTGATCTTTCCCCAAGGGACGCGCGTCGCTCCGGGGGTGCGGATGGATTACAAGGTTGGCGTTGCCGTGCTGTATGAAGAACTGGGCTCGCCCGTGGTTCCCGTCGCCTGCAACGTCGGCGTGTTCTGGCCACGTCGGCGAATCTATCGTGCGCCGGGTCTGGCCGTCATCGAGTTCCTGCCGACCATCCAGCCGGGACTGCCCAAGCGCGAGTTCCTCGACACCGTGCAACAGGCGGTCGAAACGCGGTCGAACGAACTGATGGCCGAGGCGGGCTTTCACCTCGAAGGGTAATCTATGGCGACCTCGCGCGGGACGGTCGATTTCATTCTGGATCAGGCTTCCGGGGCGGGTGAGGTTTCGGCACGGCCCATGTTCGGCGAATATGGTTTTTTCCACGACGGCAAGCTAATCGGGCTGATCTGCGACGATACGCTGTTCGTGAAACCGACGATTGGCGCCTGCGCCCTGTTCCCCGAGGCCGAACGAGCAAGTCCCTACCCCGGTGCGAAAGACCAGTTGGTTGCGACCCCGCTGTTGGACGAACCGGACAGGCTGGTAGCCGTGATCCGGGCGGCATGGGCCGATTTGCCCCTGCCGAAGCCCCGCAAAACCAAAGGACGCTGAGCATGGACTGGATACGCGATCTTGACTCGCTCGAGGCGCTTTATGGCTCGCCGCCCGAAGCGGCGATGATCAAGGTCGCGCCGCATCTCACGCCCTCGTATCGGCGCTGGATCGAGGCGTCGCGCTTTTGCCTTGTGGCGACGGTCGGCGCAGGCGGGGCCGATTGCTCGCCGCGCGGCGATGACGGTCCGGTTGTCACGGCGCTGGACCCGCAGACGCTGGCGATCCCCGACTGGCGCGGCAACAACCGAATCGACACCCTGCGCAACATCGTCACGGACGGGCGGATCGCACTGGCGTTCCTGGTGCCGGGGTCGAATACGGTGATTCGCGTGAACGGCACGGCTCGGCTGACCGCTGACCCTGAGATGACACAAAGGTTTCTGCAAGGTGGCAGGCACCCCGGTCTGTCATCGTGATCCGAATTGCCGAGGTGTATTCCCAATGTGCGCGGGCCCTCATGCGCGCAGGGCTTTGGACGCGCGACGATGCAGCGGGCTTGCCCAGCGTCGGCGATATCTTGCAAGAAATGACCGAGGGTGCGTTTGACGGCGGCACATACGACGCCCAGTGGGCAGCCCGCGCGCGCGAAACGATGTGGTAAGTCCGCGCCGGCCTTACAGGTCGAAGCGATGGTGTAGCCTGTCCACCGGCGTGCCGTCTGTCAGGGGCACAGCCTCGCTGCGGGCATATTCCACGAACCCCATCTTTCGATAATACGAAAGGCCCGGCACATTGTCCGCCCGGATCGTGGCGTTCAACCACGCCAGCCCCAGCAGCCGTGCGCGCGCCTGCGTTGCCGCGAACAGCAATCGCCCCGCGCCCTTCGCCGGTGGGTTGCGACGGGTGAAACTGGCGATGTCGCCCACCCCGTCCGGCAAACGCGGATGGCTGTTCAGCACCTGATACCCAACAGGAACGTCGCCCTGCAAAACCGTGTGACAGCACAGCACCGTCGGGCTGCCGTGCAACTTGTCTCGCAGCTGCATCGGGGTAAACGGCGTTTCATAGGCCGTGGTGCCACCCGCGATGATGATGTCGTTCAGGATGGTGGCGAGGGCATCGGAATCGGCCGGATCGAACGGCCGAACCGAAAGGTTCATGCCGCGAGGCCTTTCTTGCCCATGTCGAGGAACTTCTGACGCCGCGCCTTGATCAGGTCCTTGCCGGATTTGCCTTGCAGGGCCTTCAACGTGTCGTGCAGCGCTTTTCCAACCGCCTTGATCGCCGCTGCGCTGTCACGCTGCGCGCCGCCCAAGGGTTCGGGGATTACCGTGTCGATGACGCCCAGTTTCAGAAGATCTTGCGCCGTCAGGCGAAGGGCCTCGGCGGCTTCGCGCATCTTGTCGCTGTCCTTCCACAAGATCGACGCGCAGCCTTCCGGCGAGATCACGGAATAGACCGAGTGTTCCAGCATCAGGATCCGGTCGGCGGTGGCCAGCGCGACCGCCCCGCCCGAGCCGCCTTCACCGATCACGACCGAGATCATGGGCACACCGATCTGCAGGCATTTTTCCGTGGAACGCGCGATGGCCTCGGCCTGACCGCGTTCCTCGGCACCCTTGCCGGGATAGGCACCGGGGGTATCGACCAGCGTGATGACCGGCAGACCGAAGCGCGCGGCCAGATCCATCAGGCGGATCGCCTTGCGATAGCCCTCGGGGCGGGCCATGCCAAAATTGCGTTCGATTCGCGACTTGGTGTCCGACCCTTTTTCCTGTCCGATGACAACCACTGGAACATCGCCCAGACGTGCCAGCCCGCCCATGATGGCATGGTCGTCGGCGAAATTGCGATCACCGGCAAGGGGCGTGAACTCGGTGAAGAGGGCGTCGATGTAGTCCTGACAATGCGGCCGGTCGGGGTGCCGCGCCACCTGGCATTTGCGCCACGGGGTCAGCGACTTGTACAGGTCGACCAGCAACTGCTCGGCCTTCTTGTCCAGCGCCTCGGCTTCCTTGGTCAGGTCGGTTTCGGGGTTGTTCTTGGCCATGGCGCGCAGCTCGGCGGCCTTGCCTTCGATCTCGGCGAGGGGTTTTTCAAACTCGAGATAGTTCATCACATACCGTCCCTGAGGGTTTTTCCCTATATGCCCATGCCGGTCGAGGGTTGCAACAGGCTCAGAACAGGCTGCCTTGATCGTCGGGCGTTTCCGTTGCCTTGCGACGTGGGGTCGGGCGGGGGCCTGTCAGAGCGTCGAAGGTGTCGTCGTGCATCTCGATGCGCAACTGGCCTGCTGCGCGCGCAGCGGCGGCGCTGGTCAACGGTGTGCCTTCGGAGTCACGGACCACGGCGAACCCGCGTGCGAGGGTTTGGGTATAGCCCATCGACCGGCGCATGCGGTCCAGCGCGTCGAGGCTTTCGGTCGCGCGGGTCATGCGGCGGGTCATGGCGGCTTGCAGGCGGTCCCATCGTGCGGCCAGTTCGGGCGTCTTGCGGGCCAGATCGGCCCGCAAGGGCGCAGCGTTCAGGCGTTGTCCGGCCAGCCTGTCGGCCTTGCGGGAAAGGCCCGTTTGCAGGGCCGGCCTCAGGCGAACGGCCAGACCGGTCAGCTTGTCACCCTGTCGTTCGATGCGGGCGCGCAGAAGGCCGGGGCGCAGACCGGCGCCCGCGCGGTTCAGGTCCAGTGCCTTGCGGCTGGCAAGCGCACGCAGCGATCCGAGGAACCGGTCGCTGGTGCGGTCCAGACGCTGTGTCGGAGTGGCCAACAGCAATTCGGGGCGGGGCAGGGCGCGGCTCAGGTCGTCCAGACGCTGACCGCGCATCTGCACGGCGCCCGTTCCCGCCCGATGCAGCCGCGCGCCCAGTGTCGCGACATGGGCCAGCAGATCGGCACGCACGGGCACGGCCAATTCCGCGGCGGCGGTGGGCGTGGGCGCGCGCAGGTCCGAGGCGAAGTCGATCAACGTCGTGTCGGTTTCATGGCCCACAGCGGAAATCAGCGGGATGTCGCTGGCCGCCGCAGCCCGAACAACCGCTTCGTCGTTGAAACCCCAGAGGTCTTCGATGGAGCCGCCACCGCGCGCCACGATCAGCACGTCGGGGCGCGGCACCGGGCCACCGGGTTGCAGTGCGTTGAACCCCTTGATGGCGCGGACCACATCGGCGGGGCAACGCTCGCCCTGAACGGCGACAGGCCAGACGATGACGCGGCGCGGAAAACGGTCGGCCAGACGGTGCAGAATGTCGCGGATCACCGCCCCTTGGGCCGAGGTGATGACGCCGATGACTTGCGGCAAATAGGGGATCGGGCGTTTGCGCGCGGGGTCGAAAAGCCCTTCGGCTGCCAACTTGGCCTTGCGTGCCTCGAGCATGGCCATCAGGGCGCCGGCGCCGGCGGGTTCGACGTTGTCGACCTGAAGCTGGTATTTCGACTGCGGCGCAAAGGTCGTCAGGCGGCCGGTGGCGATGACCTCCATCCCCTCCTCGGGGCGGACGGTCATGCGGGCGACTTGGCCCTTCCACGACACGGCGGCGATGACCGCGCGGTCGTCTTTCAGGTCGAAATACATGTGCCCGGTGCGCGCGATGACCACACGACCCACTTCGCCGCGCACGCGGACGCGACCGAATTCGCCCTCAAGCGTGCGTTTGACCGCTCCCGACAGGTCGGAAACGGTGAATTCATGAGCGTTGCCGCCCGAGGGGCCGCCAGCGGGGATGTCGTCGTCGATCAGGTCCATGGGGGGAGCATAGGCCAAGGGTCAGCCGCGTCAATCGCCGCCGCACCCGCCGTCGCTGTCACCCCCACAGCCGCCGTCAGACTGGGTGCCAAAGCGCCAAGGGCCCATGAAGGCCAGCCAGGCGAAAGACAGGAGGCCCAGGGGGAACCCGATGGCGATGAGTTGGGTGGTTTCGGTGACGATGCCGATCACGGCACTGGCGAAGGCAAGGAAGAACACCGCCGCCGCCCAGCGTTGACTGCGCAGCCTTGCCGGGCTGGGCCAGATGCGATGGTCGGGCGGATGGCCGAAGGTTTGTTCATAGCGCGCCAGCGTGGCGACATAGGCGGGGTCGTCGCGCTGGGGTTCGCGGCCCGGGGAATGGTGGATAAAGCGACCCAGCGCCTTGTCGCACCAGTCGGCATAGGCGCGCGTGTCGCTGAGGTGTTCGTGCCAGACGGCGTCGATCAGCGGCGAGGGAACGGTGGGGCCGGGCCCCGTTGCCGCCAGTTTCAGGAAGCGGCGGTATTCTTGCAAGATGGCGGGGGCTTTCGCTGAGCTCAGCCGCGCGGGCGACAGGGTTTCGAGCAGGGTCTTTCCCGTGCTCAGGATCATCGGGGGAAGGTCGACACTGTCAGAGAGATGTTGCGTCAAAAGGGCTCCTGTGTTGCGGCGAACCGCGCCGGGGCCCTGCGCCCCGTTCGGCGCCTGATATCCGGCTATCGGGGTTTTGTGACGAATTCATGACACAGCCCCGCCTTGCGCCTCGCGCAGACACTGCTATGGAAGGCGCAACCAGTTTTCAGGGGGCGGCATGAACATCCTTATCCTGGGCGGCGGCGGGCGCGAGCATGCGCTGGCATGGGCGATCAAGCAAAACCCCAAATGCGACCGGTTGATCGTCGCGCCGGGGAATGCGGGGATTGCCGAGATCGCCGAATGCGCGACCCTGAACCCTGAGGACGGCGCGGCCGTGGTGATCTTCTGCGAAGAGAACGCCGTCGACTTTGTGGTCATTGGGCCCGAGGCACCCTTGGCCGCCGGTGTCGCCGATGCCCTGCGCGCGGCGGGCATCCTGTGCTTTGGCCCCTCGGCAAAGGCGGCGCGGCTTGAGGCGTCGAAGAGTTTCACCAAGGAAATCTGCGACGCGGCCGAGGCCCCGACGGCAGGGTGGGCCCGGTTCGACAAGCCCGAGCCCGCAAAGGAATACATCCGCTTCAACGGTGCCCCCATCGTTGTGAAGGCGGACGGCCTTGCGGCTGGCAAGGGCGTCATCGTTGCCATGACCGAAGGTGAGGCCCTTGCCGCCATCGACGAGATGTTCAGCGGCACTTTCGGCGCGGCAGGTGCCGAGGTGGTGATCGAGGAATACATGGCCGGCGAAGAGGCCTCGTTCTTCGTGTTGGTCAATGGCGAGGACTGCCTGCCCATCGGCACCGCGCAGGACCACAAGCGCGTCGGCGATGGTGACACCGGGCCGAACACGGGCGGGATGGGTGCCTATTCCCCCGCGCCGGTGCTGACGGATGCCATCGCGCAGCAGGCACTGGATGAAATCGTCCGTCCCTGCATGAAGGAAATGGCACGGCGCGGGATGCCCTATCAAGGCGTGCTCTATGCCGGGTTGATGATCGAACATGGCAAGGCGCGGCTGGTGGAATACAACGCCCGCTTTGGCGATCCGGAATGCCAGGTGCTGATGATGCGGTTGGGTGCGCAGGCGCTGGACCTGATGCTGGCCTGCGCCGAGGATCGTCTGGCCGACGCCCGGGTCAATTGGGCCGACGATCATGCGATCACGGTCGTGCTGGCGTCGAACGGTTATCCCGGCGCTTATGCCAAGGGCACCGAGATCAAGGGGCTGAACGCCTTGCCGCAGGACAGTTTCAACATGGTCTTTCACGCAGGCACCAAGGCCGACGGTGCGCGCGTGCTCGCCAATGGCGGGCGCGTGCTGAACGTGACGGCGCGCGGTGCGACGCTGGCCGAGGCGCATGGCCGCGCTTACGCCATGGTCGATGCCATCGACTGGCCCGAGGGGTTCTGCCGCCGCGATATCGGCTGGCGGGCGCTGTAAGGGATGGACTGGGCGGGCGAAGGCATCCTGCTTTCGGTGCGCCCCCACGGCGAAAGTGCCGCGATCCTTGATGTGCTCAGCCCTGATCTGGGGCGGCACAAGGGCGTGGTTCGGGGTGGCACCGGCCGCAAGATGGCGCCGATCCTGCAACCGGGCAACGATCTGCACCTGACATGGCGCGCGCGGCTGGATGCACATCTGGGGCACTTCGCCGTGGAACCCCTGCGCCAGCGGGCACCGCTGATCATGGCCGATGCCGAGCGGCTGGCGGCGCTGAATTCGATGTGTGCGCTTGCGGTCTTTGCGCTGCCTGAACGCGAACCGCAGCCGCGTCTCTTTGCAGTGACCCGGGTCTTGCTGGACAGGCTGGCCGATGGCGCCCCGTGGTTCGGTGTCTACCTCGCCTGGGAGCGCGCCTTGCTCGAGGATACGGGCTACGGTCTCGATCTTGAACGCTGCGCGGTGACGGGCGCGACCGAGGGGTTGGCGCATGTCTCGCCGCGGACAGGGCGGGCGGTGACGGGGCAGGGCGCGGGGGCGTATGCGGAACGTTTGCTGCCCTTGCCGGAACTTCTTCGCGATCCGGACGCTGCGGACGACCGGGAGCAAATGGCGCAGGGCCTGCGCACGACGGGGCATTTCCTGAACGACGTTCTGGCGCCGGCGCTGGGCGATCGGCCCCTGCCGGTTGCGCGGGCCCGGCTGGTCGCGCGGTTCTAGGCCGCGCGCGGGTGCCGGGCCGCGGGCGAGACCCCCAGCAACGGATGCAGCCGCCCCGCCAACAAGAACATGCCGAACAAGCCAAGGCTGACCACGCCAAAGATACCTTGGATCGGGGCCACGAACAGGACCAAGGCCCCCACGCCCGGTGTCAGGATGCCCGACACATCGCGGAAGCTTGAGTAGACAGCAGCCATCTCGGTGCGTTCGGACGGTTTGACGGCCATCAGGAACGGCAAGCCGCCGGATACGTCCAGCAGCACGAGGAAGATCGACGCGAGAAAAAGCGCAGCCACGGCGACGACCGGGAACGGGCTGAGGGCCGCGCAGAGAAACCCGGCCGACGCGCACACAAAGCCTGTGCGCACCGCGCGCCGCACCGAGGCCCGCTGGACCCAGCGCAACATCAGCGGCGTCAGGAACAGGAAACCGTTGGTCACCGAAACCAGCGTGCCGCCGAGGCTTTCGGGCAAGCCGCTCTCGATCGCGTAGATGGGCAGATAGACGATATACCCCCACCAGCCGCAGGACCGCATGACAGCGAACATCCAGCCGGCGATCAACCGGGGCTGGGCGAAGAACCGGCTCAGGAAAGCCAGCGGGTTCGGTGCTGGGCCGCGGGCTTTCTGGATCAGCTTGCCGTTGCCCAAACGCAGCACCCAGAACACCGTCAGCAAAAAGCAGGCGAAGATCGCCCCAAGGATAAAGGGCAGCGGCGCCCAGAGCTTCATCAAGGCGACGCCGCTGACCGGCCCGGCGGTCCAACTGAGGGCGCTGTAGAACATGCGCAATGTCTCGGTCCGGCCGAGGTCGTTCTTCGCGACATAGTCCAGCACATAGGCATTCAGACAGATGAAACAGGTCACGGTGCCCAGCGTGCAGGACATCAGCGCCACGACAATCCACAACCCACCCATCGCCCCCGCCGTGCAACCCACGACATAGAACAGGGCGCCCAGACTGTAGAGCCAGCGCCGAGGGATCCGTCGATTGATCCAAGGCAGCATCAATCCGACGCTGAGCGATACGAGGCCCACGCAGAAATACACCGTCGAAACCGTGCGCGCGTCGCCCAAGGCCTCATACATCGCCAGCGGGAAGACCGACAGCAACGTTCCGCGGATCATCGCCTCGATCCCCGACAGGGTTGCGAAAGCTCGGGCTCCGGGCTTGCGCGCCGCCGCGGCTGGGGGGTGGCGCAGCCACTCGGGTATGGAACGTTCGAACATGTCGGGGGCCTCCGTCCCGACTGCAGCGCAGAGGTGCCGGTCTGTCGCGCTTGCCACCGACCCGTGCATGTCGCTTTCGCGTCAGGCGCCGCGCGGCTCGGGGGCATCGAGCCCTCGCCGCGCCGGGGGACGCTGTCCCCACCGGGTCGTTCCGACCCGCCCCTGGGATATTTCCAGAGCAAAGACAGGCAAGTGCCCCGGTTCTTTGCTCTGGAAATATCCTCGGGGGGTGAATTTGCCGAAGGCAAAGAGGGGGGCAGAAAGCCCCCCCTTTTGTGCATGCATCACTGGCCCAAGCGGTGCCGAAGCGCGTCTGCCCTTGGCTCGCCCGGCGAGGGCCCGTGTCACTCCAGCAGACGCTGCGCGATGACTTGGGCCTGAATTTCGCCCGCACCTTCAAAGATGTTCAGGATCCGTGCGTCGCACAGGATGCGCGAGATCTGATATTCCAGCGCGAACCCGTTGCCGCCGTGGATTTGCAGCGCGTTATCCGCCGCAGCCCATGCCACGCGCGCGCCCAGCAGCTTGGCCATCCCGGCCTCAAGATCGCAGCGCTTGTCGTGATCCTTTTGCCACGCGCTGAAATAGGTCAGTTGGCGGGCGATCATGATCTCGACGGCCATCATCGCCAGCTTGTCGGCGACGCGGGGGAAGTTGATCAGCGCCTTGCCGAATTGCTTGCGGTCCTCGGCATATTGCATCCCGACTTCCAGCGCGTTCTGCGCCACGCCGATGGCGCGCGCGGTGGTCTGGATTCGCGCGCTTTCGAAGGTCTGCATCAACTGCTTGAAGCCCTTGCCCTCCTCGCCGCCCAGCAGGTTCTCGGCCTTCACCTTGAACCCGTCGAAGCCCAGTTCGTATTCCTTCATGCCGCGATAGCCCAGCACCTCGATCTCGCCGCCGGTCATGCCGGGGGTGGGGAAGGGATCGGCATCGGTGCCGGGCGTCTTTTCGGCGAGGAACATCGACAGGCCGCGATAATCGGTCGTGTTCGGATCGGTGCGCGCCAGCAGCGTCATGACATGGGTGCGCGCAGCATGGGTGATCCATGTCTTGTTGCCAGTGACCTCATAGGTATCGCCGTTCTTCACCGCGCGGGTGCGCAGCGACCCAAGGTCGGACCCGGTGTTGGGTTCGGTGAACACCGCCGTCGGCAGGATTTCAGCCGAGGCGAGCTTGGGCAGCCACTGCGCCTTTTGCTCGGGCGTGCCGCCCGCAAGGATCAGTTCCGCCGCGATTTCGAGCGCGTGCCCAGCGAACCCACGCCGATATACCCGCGCGAGTTCCTCGGACACGACCACCATCGACGCCTTCGACAGCCCGAACCCGCCGAACTCCTCGGGGATCGTCAGGCCGAACACGCCCATTTCGGCGAGTTCCTCGATGATCTCCATCGGGATCAGTTCGTCCTTGAGGTGCCATTCATGCGCGTTGGGCGCGACACGCTCGTCGGCGTAGCGGCGGAACGGTCGCGGATCATTTCCAGTTCTTCGTCCAGCCCACTGGCGCCGAAAGTTGCGCGGCCATGGTTCTCGCGCATCAACGCGATCAGACGCGCGCGCGCTGCCGGAGAATTGCCGCCGATCAGCGGAGACGATGCCAGCGGCGCGGCTTCGGCGAGGGTCAGCCCCATGTCTGACAGGCGCAGGATTTCACCTTGGTTCATCGGGATGCCGCCGAGGATCTGCGCAAGGTATTCCCCAGTGCCGATCTGCAGAAGCAGGGCTTCCAATTCGCCGAAGGTGCCGGATACCGACAAGCGGTCAGCCCAAGCGGCCATCTGACGGATCGCTTCGACATAGGTTGCCAGCCATGCAAGGCCATGCGCCGCGCGCTGTTCGGCATCGATCAGGGCACTTGAAACGCGGCCATCGCGGCTGACGCGGTCGCGCAGCGTCTCGGTCGCGCGGGTCAGCAGGGCATCCAGTGCCGGCAAAAGATCGGCCACCCGGGCCTTGAGATCATCCATCACGATGGCAGCGGGCACCGGGTTCGAACCGTCATGGGGCATGGGGAGACTCCTGTCATGTGCTGCATTTGCGCATAAACGCTTTGCAGTTGCAGCGCAACATTAATTCACGAAACAGTCAGGTTTCGCACGAAAGTGTCGCAACGATTCCCTCGTGATTCCACGTGCAGAAGGATCGGGCAGCGCCTATGAAGGGGGAAATCCTTGCAGGCCGTTTCCCCATGCATTCGCTGATTGGCACCCTGACCCCCTGGGCCTTCCTTCTGGCCAGCGCGATCACGCTGGGCGCCGGTTTCGTCAAGGGGGCGATCGGTTTTGCCATGCCGCTGATCATGATCGCGACCCTGCCGTCGCTGATGACCGCACCCGAGGCCTTGGCTGCCCTGATCCTGCCGACGCTGGTCACCAACCTTCACCAATCGTTGCGGCACGGGGTGGCTCCATTCGCGGCGTCACTGTCGAAGTTCTGGCGTATCGTTGCGGCCACCCTTGTGGGCATCGTCATCAGCGCGCCTTTTGTGGTGATCCTGCCGCAGCAAGCCATGTTCCTGTTGCTGGGTCTGGCGGTGGGGTTCTTCGCGCTGCTCAACCTCAGCGGCTGGACGCCCGAGATCCCGCGTCGCTGGCAGCACCCGGCCGAGTTCGGTTTTGGTCTGGTCGGCGGGCTGTATGGCGGTGTGTCGGGCACATGGGGCCCGCCCGCGATCGTCTATCTGCTGGCGATCAAGGTCGACAAGCGCGAGATGGTGCGGGTCTTGAGCGTGATCTTCACCATGGGCGCGGTGATGTTGACCGTGGCGCACCTGTTCTCGGGCGTGTTGAACGCGGCCACCATTCCCATGTCAGCGGCACTGTGCATCCCCGCCGGGATGGGGATGTGGCTGGGGTATCGCGTGCACGACCGCCTCGACGCGGCGCGGTTTCGGCGCTGGACGCTATTTTTCCTGCTGCTGACGGCGCTTAACCTGCTGCGACGGGGTCTTGCGGGATAAGCGACAGCATCTCGCCCCGGCACTGGAACAGGGCGTCCGGCATCTGCTGTGCCGGAACAACGGTAAAATCGACGCTGAAAACCTCGGTCTCGCCCAGATAGGCGGCAATCGTCCATGCGCCGGTTTGCATTTCGTAAGGCACGTCGAACTGGAAAAAGATCGACTCGCCCACGGCCGGGTCCACGAAACCTTGCCAGCTTTGCTCGGTCACGTTGCCCGGTTGCATCGGCGGATGGGTGACGCGGTAGTCCAGCAGAACGGGGCTGATCGCATCGACGGTGAAACGCACGCCGAACCCCATGCCCAACGCGGCGGGGGCAACGCGGCCTTCGGCGAACATCACGACCGGTTCGTCAGGAACATGGACAAAACCCGACATCGTGCCGGGGGCGTCACGGCGCCCACCTTCGGGCGGGGCGCAGAACAGGCCCGGGACGATGCTTGTCACGAAATCGGCGCGGCGAACGCCTTCCTCGGCCAGAGCCGGAAGCGGCAAAAGCCCCGCCACAAGGACGGGGCCTGCCAAATATGCCAAGCTGGCGCGCATCAGCTGATCGCGGCGGCTTTGACGTCTTCGTCGATGAACGGCACGTATTGGGCGAAATTGTCGCTGAACATGCCGACCAGCTTCTTGGCCTGTGCGTCATAGGCAGCACCATCGGCCCAGGTCTGGCGCGGATCCAGCAGTTTGCTGTCGACGCCATCGCAGGCAACCGGAACCTCGAAGCCGAAGTTCGGATCCTTGCGGAATTGGCCTTTCGACAGGGTGCCGTTCATGGCGGCGGTCAGCAGGGCGCGGGTTGCCTTGATCGGCATGCGCTTCCCGGTGCCGAAGGCGCCGCCGGTCCAGCCGGTGTTGACCAGCCAGCATTCCGAACCGAACTGGGCGATCTTTTCCTGCAGCAGCTTGCCGTAAACTTCCGGGCGGCGCGGCATGAAGGGGGCGCCGAAGCAGGTCGAGAAGGTCGGGGTCGGTTCGACCACACCACGCTCAGTGCCCGGGGTCTTCGAGGTGAAGCCCGACAGGAAGTGATACATCGCCTGCGCCGGGGTCAGCCGCGCGATGGGCGGCAGCACGCCGTAAGCGTCGCAGGTCAGCAGGATGACGTTCTTGGGCGCGCCGCCGAGGCCGGTTTCCGACGCGTTCGAGATGTAGTCCAGCGGGTAGGCGCAGCGCATGTTCTCGGTCAGCGACGAATCCTCGAAGTCGAGGTCCAGCGTGTCCGGATCATAGACCATGTTCTCGATCACGGTCGCGAACTTGGTCGTGGTGCCATAGATCTCGGGCTCGGCTTCGGCCGAGAGGTTGATCGTCTTGGCATAGCAGCCACCTTCAAAGTTGAAGATGCCGTTGTCCGACCAGCCGTGTTCGTCGTCACCGATCAGGGTGCGCGACGGGTCAGCCGAAAGCGTGGTCTTGCCGGTGCCCGACAGGCCGAAGAACACGGCCGAATTGTCCGGGTTGCCGATTTCGTGGTTGGCCGAGCAGTGCATCGCCATCACGCCCTTGCCGGGCAGGATGTAGTTCAGCAGCGTGAAGACCGATTTCTTGTTCTCGCCGGCGTATTCGGTGTTGGCGATCAGGATAACCTTGCGGTCGAAGTTCAGGGCGATGACGGTCTCGGTGCGGCAACCGTGACGGGCGGGATCGGCCTTGAACGACGGGCAGTTGATGATCGTCCAATCGGGTTCGAACGTATCCAGTTCCGCGCGCGTCGGGCGGCGCAGAAGGTGACGGATGAACAGGTTGTGCCAAGCGAGTTCGGACACCACGCGCACATCCAGACGATGCGCCGGGTCGGCGCCGCCGAACAGGTCCTGCACGAAATAGTCGCGGCCCTTCATATGGGCCAGCATGTCGTCATAGAGACGGTCGAACGCGTCCGGCGCCATCGGCTTGTTGTTTTCCCACCAGATCGTGTCTTCGACCGACGGGGTGCGGACAACGAACTTGTCCTTGGGCGAGCGGCCGGTGAACTGGCCCGTCGACACGAGGAAGGTGCCGCCCTGACCAAGGGTGCCTTCGCCGCGCTGCAGGGCGGCCTGAACCAGGGCAGGTTCGATCAGGTTATACGAAACCGAGCCCAGGCCGGTGATGCCCTGGTCTTCCAATCGTTTGTTGGGGTTCACGCGTCCTGTCGTCATGTGCTCGCTCCTGCGCCGTGCCGCTAGGCTTGGAATATCTAGACCCGCCCAGCCTGTCGGGGCGGTCCACGGCCTCTTCGACCGTCATTTGGGCTATATCATGGCGTTTTGAGGGAGGAATAGGATACATTTACCCAGTTAGCGCAACCATTGATCTGTTATCGCAAACTGTCGCAGTCGATGGGAAACATGGCCCCCCGAACGAGGCCGATTGCTGACCGATAGGTCGAATTGTGTCTGGAAAGGTCAGGGCAATAGACTATTTTGTTGATTCCGATGCCGGAAAATCGCAAAATAAAGAAAAAATAATCGAGCAGAACAAGGACAGGCCCATGTCGCGGATCGCACTCGTCGATGATGACAGAAATATTCTGACTTCGGTATCCATCTCGCTGGAAGCCGAAGGATTCGAAGTCGAAACCTATAATGACGGCCAATCGGCACTGGATGCGTTCAATCGCAAGCTTCCGGATATGGCCGTTCTCGACATCAAGATGCCCCGGATGGACGGGATGGAACTCCTCCAGCGGTTGCGCCAGAAGACGCAGATGCCGGTGATTTTCCTCACGTCGAAGGATGACGAAATCGACGAGGTGCTGGGGTTGCGGATGGGGGCTGACGACTACGTCAAGAAGCCCTTCTCGCAGCGCCTGTTGATCGAACGCATCCGTTCGTTGCTGCGGCGTCAGCAAGCCGTCGAAACCAACGAGGTCGGCACCACCGAAGAGACGAAAGTCATGGTGCGTGGCTCGCTGTCGATGGACCCGCTGCGCCACGCGGTGCTGTGGAAGGGGCAAGAGGTCACGCTGACCGTCACCGAATTCCTGCTGCTGCAAGCCCTTGCGCAGCGCCCCGGTTTCGTGAAAAGCCGGGATCAGCTGATGGACGTGGCCTATGACGATCAGGTCTATGTCGATGACCGGACGATCGACAGCCATATCAAGCGGCTGCGCAAGAAAATGCGCTCGGTCGATCCAGAATTCTCGTCTATCGAAACGCTGTATGGGATCGGGTATAAATATAACGAAGCCTGAATAAGGGCCGCTCACGACGGACACTGGCGGTGGTGGATCAAGCAAACGCGGAACCGGGACAAGCCGGCAGCGATATCGTTCTGGGGGATGACTGGGTTCGTCCGCAGAGCTCCGTCGATACCGAGGTTCGGATCGACCGGGCTCGGCGTGGATTTCTGTCGATCTTCCATTCACCGCTGGCCCGCAAGATCATCATGTTCAACATGCTCGCGCTGGTCATGCTGGTTGCGGGTATGCTGTCGACCAACCCGTTTCGTGACTCGCTGACCGCGCAGCAGGAACTCGCGCTGGTCCGTCAGGCCGAAGCCATCGCCGATCTGGTCGGTGGCCTGTCGATGCTGGACGCGGCCGATTCCGATTACAACGATCCTGACGAGGTTGCGCGGCGCCGCACTTTCATCGAGTCCCTCTCGCTGGATCCATTGACCGAGGTGTTGCTGGCGAATGCCGATGGCACGGTCGAAGTCGTGCAGCGTGGGACCTCTGTGCTGCGCGAACAGTCGCCTTTGTCGACCACGGCGTCGAACCCGCCGCATACGATCATTTCGGATATTCTGGATGCGATCTGGCTGACGATTGCCAGCTATATTTCGGATGATCGCAGCCCGCAGCCCAACGTCGTCGCCCTGCTGACGGAGCTAAACGCCGAGTCGATGCAGGGCCAGTCCACCAGCCGGGTGCTGCGGCTTGAAACAGGCTTCCGGATGCTGTCGGCGGCGCCTGTGCTGCGCGACGGGCAGCCTGTCGGAACGGTCATCATCCAGCAGTTTCCCGACCAGATCGAAGCGACCTTGCGGGCCGAACGCGAGCAGGTCTTGCAGATGTTCGTGATCGCGCTGATCGTGTCGGTGGGGCTCAGCCTTGTGCTTGCCTCGACCATCGCGAACCCGCTTGCCGATCTGGCCACCGCCGCTGAACTGGGGCGCGACAAGAACGCGCGCCGCATGTCGCCCGGCCGCGTCCGCATCCCAGACCTGACCGGCCGCCCCGACGAGATTGGGCGCCTTTCGCAGGCAATGCGGGGCATGGTTTCGGCCTTGTATGACCGGATCGACGCGAACGAACAGTTCGCGGCCGACGTCGCCCACGAGATTAAGAACCCGCTGGCGTCCTTGCGCTCGGCCGTTGGTACGCTGCGGGTCGCCAAGCGCGAAGATCAGGTGACGCGGCTTCTGGACGTGATCGAACACGATGTGCGCCGGTTGGACCGCCTGATTTCCGATACGTCGAATGCGTCGCGTCTTGATTCGGAACTGGTCAAGGAAGAAGAAGAAACCTTCAACCTTCTCAAGACCCTCGACAACCTGTGCCAGCATCTGGCGCAAGAGGCGCAGGCCAAAGGGGTCGAATTCATCACCGAACTGCCCCGCGACGCGATCCTGATTCAGGGTCTCGAAGCGCGGCTTGCGCAGGTCTTCGTGAACCTGATCACGAACGCGATTTCGTTCTGCGGCGAGGGCGACGCCGTTCGCATCTGGGCGCGCAAGCGCGAGAACCGCGTGCTGATCGTGGTCGAAGATACCGGCCCCGGCATCCCCGAGTCGGCGCTGGGCAAGGTCTTCAAGCGTTTCTATTCCGAACGCCCGCAAGAACAGTTCGGCAATCATTCGGGCCTTGGTCTGGCGATTTCGAAGCAAATCGTCGAGGCCCATGGCGGCGTGATCTGGGCCGAGAACATTCGCCCGACAAACGCCGACCGGAATTCCCCGCCTCTGGGGGCACGGTTCGTCGTCGGCCTGCCCGTCTGACGGCGCGATGGGTTCGCGCTGTCTGCAACACGCTTCCGTTGTCGCTTTCGGGGCCAGTTCGGGCGTTATCTTGTTGGGGCCCAGTGGATCGGGGAAATCGCGCCTTGCGTTGACGCTGATTGATGCCGGTGCTCAGTTGGTGGCCGACGATCAGGTCTTTCTGCATGAAAACGACGGCGCGCTCTTTGCCCGCACCCCGCCGACCATCGCCGGAATGATCGAAATGCGCGGGATCGGCCTGCTGACCTTGCCGTATCGGCGCCTCGCGCGGGTGGCGCTGGCGATCCGGCTCGATCTGCCGCAGGGGGCGCGTTTGCCTGTTCAGGAAAACATGACCTTGTGCGGTGTGAATTTACCCTATCTTATTGGCAACGATAGCCTATCTTTCCCGGCAGCCGTCCGTCGCCACGTCGGGCAGCAACTGGACAAGGGTTCCGCGCGATGGCCGATCTAGACCGCCAGAAGCTTGTGATGGTGACCGGCCCTTCGGGTGCCGGGCGGTCTTCGGCGATCCATGCGCTCGAAGATTTCGTATTCGAAGCCATCGACAACTTGCCGTTGTCGCTGATTCCCCGCCTTTTCGATGGGCCACCGCTGGTGCGCCCGATCGCGCTGGGGCTGGATACGCGCAATCGCGAATTCTCGTTGGAAGCACTGATCGATATCGTCGCAAGCATCCGTGACAACCCGGCCATCGACGCCGAGCTGCTGTATCTTGATTGCGATGCATCGACGCTGGTTCAGCGGTTCTCGGAAACCCGCCGGCGGCACCCCCTGCGCCCGGACGAAACGCCGTTGTCCGGTGTGCAGTTCGAACTGGGGTTGCTGGCGCCGCTTCGGGAATCGGCCGATGTGGTGATCGACACCACGCGATTGACGCCGCATCAACTGCGCAGCGAATTGAAGAACTGGTTCGCGCCGGTGTCCGGGGCGCCGATGGTGCTGTCGGTGCAATCCTTCTCGTACAAGCGTGGCTTGCCGCGCGGGGTCGACATGGTGTTCGACTGTCGTTTCCTTGCCAACCCCCACTGGGAACCTGCATTGCGCGCGCATGACGGCCGCGATGCCGATGTTGCGGCCTATGTCGCCTCGGACCCGCGCTTTGCAGAGTTTTTCGACAGGGTGCATGGTTTGGTGGCGTCATTGCTGATCCCTTTTGTCGAGGAAGGAAAAACGGCGCTGACCATTGCCTTCGGCTGCACGGGCGGTAAACATCGTTCTGTTGCACTTGCAGAAAAACTCGCCGCCGCACTAGAAGACAGCGGATGGAAGGTGTCCAAGCGACACCGTGAACTGGATCGGAACAGCGCTGTGACGGCGCCTGTCAAACAAGGGTAAGCGCGTGATCGGCATCGTGATCGTGGCACATGGGGGTCTCGCACGCGAATACCTGCGCGCCGTCGAGCATGTTGTCGGTCAACAGGAAGGCATCCGGGCGATCTCGATCGAATACGATCACGACCGGGCGGCCAAGCAGGCCGAGATCGTCGATGCCGCCAATTCGGTCGACACCGGGCACGGCGTGCTGGTCGTGACGGATATGTTCGGAGGCTCGCCGTCGAACCTGTCGCTGCCCGCCTGCCACATGGCCAACCGTCGCATCCTGTATGGGGCGAACCTGCCGATGCTGATCAAGCTTGCGAAGTCGCGGCACCATTCGATCGCCGATGCCAGCGCGATGGCGCTGGAAGCGGCGCGCAAATACATGAATTCGATCGAAGTCAGCGGGAGGGCGGGGACGTGAGCACGCAGCGTGTCCTGAAAATCACCAATGAAAAAGGCCTTCACGCCCGGGCCTCGGCGAAGTTCGTCGAGGTTGTCGAGGCGCATGATGCCACCGCCGAAGTGGAAAAGGACGGCATGAGCGTTTCGGGCGATTCGATCATGGGGTTGCTGATGCTTGCTGCGTCACGCGGCACAGAGATCCGCGTGACGACCCACGGCGCTGCCGCCGAGCCATTGCTCGACGCTTTGGCCCGGCTGGTGGCCGACAAGTTCGGCGAAGGTTTCTGACGCGTTCAGCGCGTCGGCACCGGCACCGGGCCACGATAATCGTAGAAACCGCGCTGCGTCTTGCGCCCCAGCCAGCCGGCCTCGACGTATTTCGTCAACAGCGGGCAGGGGCGATACTTGGTATCGGCAAGCCCGTCGTGCAGCACGTTCATGATCGCAAGGCAGGTATCCAGCCCGATGAAATCCGCCAGTTCCAGAGGGCCCATCGGATGGTTCGCCCCGAGCTTGAGCGATTCGTCGATCGACTTCACGTTCCCGACGCCTTCATAAAGGGTATAGACCGCCTCGTTGATCATCGGCATCAGGATGCGGTTCACGATGAAGGCGGGGAAATCCTCGGCGCTGGCAGCGGTCTTGCCCAGCCGTTCAACGACCCCCAGCAAGGTCTGATAGGTTTCTTCGTCCGTGGCGATGCCCCGGATCAGTTCGACCAGTTGCATGACCGGAACGGGGTTCATGAAATGGAACCCCATGAACCGTTCAGGCCGATCCGTCCGGCTGGCCAGTCGCGTGATCGAAATCGACGAGGTGTTCGATGTCAGGATCGTCGTCGGCTTGAGATGCGGCAGCAGGTCTTCGAAGATCGCTTGCTTGACCATCTCGCGCTCGGTCGCGGCCTCGATCACAAGGTCGGTTGGCCCGACCTCGGCCAGCACCGTGGTGGTGCGGATGCGGGCCATCGCCTCGGCCTTGGTTGCGGCTGAAATCTTCTCGCGCTGGACCTGCCGCTCGAGGTTCTTGTCGATCAGCGCCAGCGCCCGGGCAAGCGCGTCGGCCGAGATGTCGTTCAAGATCACTTCGAACCCGGCCACCGCAAAGACATGCGCGATGCCATTGCCCATCTGCCCCGCACCGATGACGCCGACGCTGTTGATAGCCATGATTCACCCCTTGATCGCTTGCACGAACACTAGAGCCTGCGGTCATAGCGGGCAAGCGCTAAGCCCGGCGATTTCCCAGCAGTGGTAAGGGGATGGAAAGCTTTGCCCCCGATACTGCAAGGTGGGTGAACTTGGGGATTGGGTGTCATGCAACAAGCATGGGCATGGGGCGGCGACGCCCCGGGCGGCGGCGTTGTTCCGTCGGTGGACGACGCGCGACGGCAGCATCATCGGGGGCTGGTGTTGATCGGCGAAAAGGGGGTGGACCGGCTGACACCCGACATTGCCGGGCGATTGGCGCGGCGGTTGTTGTCGCCAGCCGCGTTGGTCGAAGGGGTCGATCTGCATCTGCACGATGCGGCGCTGCGCGATGACATGGCCTTGGCCACGGGTTTCGTGCTGACACTGCCACCGGTGGGGAACTTCACGAACGCCTTCTATCGCGTGCACCCAAGGCGCAACGACCGCTTTTTGATGCCAAAGCCCGCCTTGAAGGCGATGTTCCCGCGCGTGGATTTCACCGAGTTTGCCTTCACCGGTCACATGCTGGGAACGCTGGCTTCGACCCACCCGGCACGCTTCGCCGATCTGCGGACGCTTTTGCAGCAGGCATGGGCACAGCGGATGGCCGAATTGCTGCGCTGTCTGCCACCGCGCGGCGTCCTGTTGGAGGTGGTGCAGCCTTTTTGCCTGCCGCGACCCCGCCTTGCCCCGCCCGGTGTCGTTCCCTTGAGGATCGACCACGCGCAGCGCGGTGCGACCGGGCGCCTGCTGTTCGACGCTCTGACGAAGGTGCGCAATTGAAAAGGCCCGCCAATCGGCGGGCCTTTCGCAGTCGTTTGATCGTTGATCAGAGCTTGCCGGTCAGTTCCGGAACAACCGTGAACAGGTCGCCGACCAAGCCGTAATCGGCCACCTGGAAGATCGGTGCTTCCTCGTCCTTGTTGATCGCGACGATGACCTTCGAATCCTTCATGCCGGCGAGGTGCTGGATGGCGCCCGAGATGCCGACAGCAACATAAAGTTGCGGCGCGACGACCTTGCCGGTCTGGCCAACCTGCCAGTCGTTCGGCGCAAAGCCCGAGTCGACAGCGGCGCGCGAGGCCCCGACGGCGGCGCCCAGCTTGTCGGCCAGGCCCTCGATGATCGCGAAGTTCTCTTCCGAGCCCACGCCACGGCCGCCGGAAACGACGATCTTCGCCGAGGTCAGTTCCGGGCGATCCGAGGCCGCAACCTTGTCCTCAACCCAGCTCGACAGGCCCGACGATGCCGCCGTGCCCAAGGCTTCGACCGGGGCCGAGTTGCCACCGGCAGCAGCGTTGAAGGACGCGGTGCGGATGGTGAACACCTTGACCTTATCCGACGACTTGACGGTCTGGATCGCGTTACCGGCGTAGATCGGGCGCTCGAACGTGTCGGCGTCGACAACGGCGGTCGCGTCCGAGATCACCATGACATCCAGCAGCGCGGCGACGCGCGGCAGGACGTTCTTGGCGTCCGAGGTCGCGGGGGCCGCGATATGCGAATAACCACCGGCCAGCGAAACGATCAGGTCGGCGACAGGCTCGGCCAGCGCATGGCAGAACCCGTGGTCACCGGCGAAGATCACCTTGGACACACCGGCCAGCGTCGCGGCTTCGGCAGCGGCGGCGTCGCCGCCCTGACCGGCGACCAGCACATGCACGTCACCCAGACCGGCAACGGCGGTCAGTGCCTTGGCAACCGCATCGGTCGACAGTGCGCCATTGGCGACATCGGCAAGAAGAAGAACGGCCATCAGATCACCCCCGCTTCGTCTTTGAGTTTCGCAATCAGTTCATCGACCGACCCGACCTTGACGCCAGCCTTGCGGGCGGCGGGCTCGGTGGTCTTGACGATGGTCAGGCGCGGCGAGACGTCGACGCCGTAATCGGCGGCGGTTTTCTCGTCCAACGGTTTCTTCTTCGCCTTCATGATGTTCGGCAGCGAGGCATAGCGCGGCTCGTTCAGGCGCAAGTCGACGGTGATGATCGCGGGCATCGCGACTTCGATGGTCTGCAGACCACCGTCGACTTCGCGCGTGACCTTGGCCTTGTCGCCCGCGATTTCCAGTTCCGAGGCAAAGGTGCCCTGCGACCAGCCCAGCAGCGCGGCCAGCATCTGACCGGTGGCGTTCATGTCGTTGTCGATGGCCTGCTTGCCAGCCAGCACGAGGCCGGGGGCCTCTTCCTTGACCACGGCAGCCAGCAGCTTGGCGACGGCCAGAGGCTCGATGTCCTGATGCACGTCGTCAGCGGCAACGATCAGGATGGCACGGTCGGCACCCATCGCCAGCGCGGTGCGCAGCGTTTCCTGAGCCTGCTTCACGCCGATCGACACCACGACGACTTCGGACGCGGTGCCTTTTTCCTTCAGGCGGATGGCCTCTTCGACGGCGATTTCGTCGAAGGGGTTCATCGACATCTTCACGTTCGCCAGATCGACGCCCGAACCGTCCGCCTTTACGCGGACCTTGACGTTATAGTCGATCACCCGCTTTACGGGTACCAAGACTTTCATTGGTGCCTATCTCCCTTGCTTCGAGGCCACGCCCGATGGGGCGACCGAGTGTGCTGATGCTTCCTAGCGTTTCTGCAACGCGGAAAACAGTAAGAAAACGACTATCACAGCCATTGGGACGCCGCGTCCTGTTGTCGTTAGCGTCAACGATTGGCGCCGGGCACCCACAGAACGTCTTGCGCGCCGTTGTCATTGGCGACGCGGCTGGCGACAAAGAACCAATCGGACAGCCGGTTGAGATACTGCACGGCGTCGGGGTTCACGTCATCCTCGCGGGCGAGAGCAACGCACAGCCGTTCGGCGCGGCGGCTGACGGCGCGGCACAGGTGCAGATGCGCCGACAGCGCACTGCCGCCGGGCAATACGAAACTGCGCAGGGGCGACAAGGCGGCATTCATGGCGTCGATTTCGGATTCCAGCCGGTCAACCTGCACCGTGACCATACGCAGCGGTGGATATTCTGCGGTCGCGTCCTTGTCGCGGTCGGGGCGACACAAGTCGGCGCCCAGATCGAACAGGTCATTCTGGATGCGGGCCAGCGCCGCGTCCATGTCGCCGGTCGCGTGCAGGCGTGCCATGCCCAGCGTGGCGTTGGTTTCGTCTACGGTGCCATAGGCCTCGACCCGCAGCGAATCCTTGGCCACGCGCGTGCCATTGCCCAGAGCCGTCTCGCCCTTGTCGCCCGTCCGGGTATAAATGCGGTTCAGAACTACCATGTCGTCAGGTCCTGTGCCGCAGCCAGGCGAAAGCGACGATCAGGATCACCGCGACGAATTGCGCCCCAAGGCGCCAGCGCATGATCTTGTTCGCGTTGCGGCGGTTGAATTCGCCCCCCCGGGCAAAGGACCCGACGCCAAACATCAGGATGCCGAGGACAACAAGCGAAGCCAGAGCGGCTAGAAGAAATAGAGGATCGCGCAGCAGCATGGCTCACTCCCGTGGTTTGGTGCACATCTAACCCACCCGCGCCGGAAAGCCAGTGCCCAATTCGTCGCGGTCCGGGGTTCCTTGCGGCTACTGCCGGGCGAGGAACCACACCAGCACCCGATCCGGCAGCAGGCGCACCAGCCATGAACTCATCAGCGTGGGCACCGTCACCGTGTAGCGCGGTCTGGGGTTGCGCGCGGTCAGCGCCTTGATCAGGACCTTCTGCACCGCGTCCGGGCCCAATTCCCATTTGTCCTTGGGGCCGCCCTCGTAAAGCCGTTTCAACAGGGTTTCCCGATAAGCCTCGGCCCGCGCACTGTTTTCCCAATCGATCCACCGTTCGAAATGCGGAATCGAGTTTTGCCGGATCAACGATTCCACGGGCCCCGGTTGGATCAGGACGAGCTTGATGGGCGTGTCGCTTAATTCCAATTGCAGAATGCGACTTAAGCCCTCAAGCGCGAATTTCGAAGCGCCATAGGCACCACGCCACCGAAAAGGGGTAAAGCCAAGCACGCTGGAATTCTGGACAATCCGCCCATGGCCCTGCGCGCGCATCACTGGAATGACGCGCCGCGTCAGTTCATGCCAGCCAAAGAAATTCGCCTCGAAAATCTCGCGCAGAGCGTCGGTTGGCAGATCCTCGACCGCGCCGGGGCAGGCGAAGGCGCCATTGTTGAACAGCGCGTCCAGCGTGCCGCCAGTGCTGTCCAGAACGCTGGCCAATCCTTCGGCGATGGTGGTCGTCTCGGAATAGTCGATGCGCGGGCTTTCGAACCCCTCGGCGATCAGCCGGTCGCAGTCGTTTTGCTGGCGGCACGAGGCGAAAACGCGCCATCCCGCGGCCCGCATCGCATGGGCACAATGATATCCGATGCCCGACGAGCAGCCGGTAATCAGGATCGTTTTCTCAGGAAGAGCCATCCGTTTTTTCCGCCTTCGCCCATGCATCGAGCTTTCGATAGATGGTCGAGGCCGAAACGTCCAGTTCCCGCGCTGCCTTGGGGATCGACCCGCCATGACGCGTCAGCGCGCTTTCGATCACGATCCGCTCGATCTGCGCCAGCGTCTGCCCCGCCAGTTCGGCAAGGGCGGGGGCCTGTCGCTGGCCTTCGATCCCGGCGCGCTGTGCGGCGGGCAGGTCGGCCAGCAGGTCGGGCGGCAACATGTCGGGCGTGATCAGCGGACCTTCGTTCAGCACAACGACATTGCGCAGGACGTTGATCAGTTGCCGGACGTTGCCGGGCCAAGGCAGGGTGCGGAACAGGTCGCGCACCGCGGGCGACAGGCCGTCGAAGGTATGGCCTTCCTCGCGCGCCATGTCGACGACCAGATGCGAAGCGATCTCGTTCACGTCGTCGCCGCGGTCGCGCAGCGGCGGCAAATGGATCGGCACGACGTGCAAGCGGTAATACAGGTCTTCGCGGAAGCGGCCCAGACGCACTTCCTCGGCAGGGTTGCGGTTCGTTGCGCAGATGATCCGCACATTGACCTTGCGGGGTTTCGTCGCGCCAACCGGCGTGATGGTCGAGGTTTGCAGGAACCGCAGCAGCTTGGTCTGCAGGTTCAGGTCCATTTCGCAGATTTCATCGAGGAACAACGTGCCCCCGTCTGCGGCCGCAGCGGCCCCAAGTTTGTCCGAGATCGCGCCCGTGAAACTGCCGCGCAGGTGGCCGAAAACCTCGGATTCAAGCAGGTCCATCGGGATCGCGCCGCAGTTCAGCGCGATGAAGGGCCCCGAAGCCCGTGCCGAAGCCCTGTGCACAGCCTCGGCGCACAGTTCCTTGCCCGTGCCGCTTTCGCCGGTGACAAAGACGGTGGCCATCGATCGCGCAACGGACCGAATCTTGTCATAGACGGCCAGCATCGGCGCGGATTGCCCGATGAACGGTTTGAGCACTTCGGTCTCGGGCTCGTGTTCGGCGTTGGCGGGGCGATAGCGGATGGACTTGCGCGCGTTCTCGATCGCGGCGATCAGCCGTTGATCGTCAAACGGCTTGACGAGGAATTCATGAGCGCCGGCGCGCATCATCTCGACCGCCTTGTTGATCGAACCGTTGGCGGTGATGACGATCACGCAGGTGTGCGGTTCCGCCACCAGCAGATCGTGCATCACGTCCAGCCCGGCACGGTCGGGCAGCATCAGGTCCAGCAGGACGATGGACGATTTCAGCCGCTGAAAGGCCGCCGTTCCCTCGGCGGCGGTGCCGCAGGTTTCGACGGTGAAGCCCGCGCGGTTCAGCGCGGCCTTGTAGATCATCTGCAACGAGGGGGTGTCCTCGATCAGCAGGATGGTGTCCGGGCTCTTTCGTGCGGTCATGCTGCAGGGGTGTCCCCGGCAGCCGCATCCAGACAGGCCAGCACGGCCGCAATCTCGTGCAGAACGGGTGTCACGATGGCCGCGCGGGCGGCAACCCCCAGGCTTTCGGCGCGCGCGTCCAGGGTGCGGGCCAGGTCCGCCAGCCGTTCGGCCCCCACGGTGGCGGCCAGTCCCTTCAACTCATGCGCGGCCCGTCCGACGGCCAGGCCGTCCGTTCCCAGCACCGCCTCATTCAGGCGCCGAAAGTCGGCTTTCAACTGCAGGCAGAGAGCGCGGCGCAGCGACGAATCGCCCATGGCGAACAGACGTTCCAGGACCGCCATGTCGATGGCGGAAGGGGTCCGCTGGCCTGGACTCATATCGAACCAATCATCCATTGTTTGTTTGGAATCACACCATTAACTACCTTTGCACGAGATTGCGGCGGAACCGTGGCACAATCAAGGGATGAAAACCGTTTTTCATGCGGCAACCCCCCGCACACGCGCGTGACGGAGGGGCAAGCAGCAGGGACAGGGGATGTGCGGCCGGTTCAGCCCCCGGCGTAGCCGAGCGTTTTCAACGCGGCGGCGATCTCGTCCAGGATGGCAGGGTCGTCGATGGTCGCCGGCATCTTGTAAGCCTCGCCGTCGGCGATCTTGGCCATGGTCGCGCGCAGGATCTTGCCCGAGCGGGTCTTTGGCAGCCGATCCACCACCACCGCCAGCTTGAACGCGGCCACCGGGCCGATCCGGTCCCGCACCAGGTTCACGCTTTCGCGCACAACCTCGTCGTGTGGGCGGTTGGTCCCCTTGTTCAGGCACAGGAAGCCGAGGGGCAGTTGTCCCTTCAACTCATCGGCAACGCCGATCACGGCGCATTCCCCGACATCGGGGTGCGATGCCAGAACCTCCTCCATCGCGCCGGTCGACAGCCGGTGCCCGGCGACGTTGATCACGTCATCGGTGCGCGCCATGATATAGACATAGCCATCCTCGTCGATATAGCCAGCGTCGCCCGTCTCATAGTAGCCGGGGAAGGTGTTCAGATACGACTTGCGGAAGCGTTCTTCAGCGTTCCACAGGTTCGGCAGAGTGCCCGGCGGCAGCGGCAACTTGATCGCGATGGCGCCCAGTTCGCCCGCTTTCACCGGATGCCCGGCCTCGTCCAGAACCTGCACGTCATAGCCCGGCATGGGGACCGAGGGGCTGCCGATCTTGACGGGCAGGGGCTCCAACCCTTGCGGGTTGCCGCAGATCGCCCAGCCGGTTTCCGTTTGCCACCAATGGTCTACGACCGGAACGCCCAGCTTGTCTTGCGCCCATTTCACGGTGTCTGGGTCGGCCCGCTCGCCCGCAAGGAACAGCGCACGCAGGCTGCTGGTGTCGTATTTCGCGAGGTATTCGGCCTTTGGGTCCTCGCGCTTGATGGCGCGGAACGCGGTCGGCGCGGTGAAAAAGCTGACAACGTTGTTTTCCTGGATCACGCGCCAGAAAGTGCCCGCGTCCGGCGTGCCGACCGGCTTGCCCTCGAACACGATGGTGGTCGCGCCGTGGATCAGCGGGCCATAGACGATATAGGAATGCCCGACGACCCAGCCGACATCCGATGCGGACCAGAACACCTCGCCCGGATTGACGTCATACAGGTTCTTCATCGTCCAGCTCAGCGCGACCAGATGCCCGCCGGTGGCACGCATCACGCCCTTGGGCTGACCCGTGGTGCCCGAGGTATAGAGGATATAGGCCGGATGATCGCCACTCACCGGGACGCATTCCGCGGGTTCGACGCCATATTGGAACTCGTGCCAGTCAACATCGCGGCCGGGGGTTAGATGGGCGACTTCCTGTTCGCGCTGGTAGATCACGCAAAACTCGGGCTTGTGCGTCGCGATCTCGATCGCGCCATCGACCAGCGGTTTGTAATGCACGATCCGGCCCGGCTCGATGCCGCAGCTTGCCGCGATGATTGCCTTCGGGGTCGCGTCGTCGATCCGGGTGGCCAGTTCGCGCGCAGCGAAACCGCCGAACACGACCGAGTGCACAGCACCAAGGCGGGCGCAGGCCAGCATGGCCTCCAGCGCTTGCGGGATCATCGGCATATAGATGATGACGCGGTCGCCCTTTTCGACACCCTTCGCCCGCAGGGCACCTGCCAGCGAGGCCACGCGTTCCTTGAGTTCCGAATAGGTGATCGTTTGCTTGGTGTGCGTCACCGGGCTGTCATAGATGATCGCCGTCTGATCGCCGCGCCCGCTGTCAACATGACGGTCGACGGCGTTCCAGCAGGTGTTGACCTCGGCATCCTTGAACCACTCGTAGATCGGTGCGCGTTCGTCGAACAGGGCTTGTGTCGGGGACTTCACCCAGTCGATGGCCCGCGCCTGTTCCAGCCAGAAACCGTTCGGGTCGTCGATCGAACGGCGGTACACATCGGCATAGCTCATGGGGTCCTCCTCCTCGTGCTTGGGGTCAGTTACGCGAGGTCAGGCCCGCCTTGCAACGCTGTTACCGGGTGTCATTCCGCCGCGGCGGAAAAAATTTGCAGAAAACCGCGGGGAGGCCCTGCAAATATTTGCAAAAGCCGCCGAAGCATGCGGCTTCGGTGGCTTTTATGGGTTTCTTTGCAAATCGGCGTCGAATGATTTGCAGTCAGTCGCGGGACTCAGCCGTAGTGCGAAACGGGTGTGCCGGCGATGGCGGCCATGTTCAGAAGGCCCCGCGCGGTGATCGACGGGGTGACGATATGCGCCCGGTTGCCCATGCCCATCAGGATCGGCCCGACCTCCAGACCGCTGGCGCGGGTCTTCAGGATGTTGCGCACGGCGCTGGCGGCGTCAGTGCTGGAAAACACCAGCACGTTGGCCGGGCCTTGCAGCCGCGAGCGCGGGAAAATCCGGCTGCGCAGATCGGCGTCCAGCGCTGCGTCCACGGCCATCTCGCCTTCGTATTCGAAATCGAGCCCCGCAGCATCGAGGATCGCCAGCGCGTCCCGCATCCGGCGCCCGGACGAGGTGTTCAGCGTGCCGAACTGAGAATGCGAGCACAGGGCCACCTTGGGCACGACACCGAAACGTCGCGCATGCCGCGCGGCGCCGATGACCGTTTCGGCAATCTGCTCGCCCGTCGGTTCCGGGTTCACCTGCGTGTCGGCGATGAAAAGCGGGCCTTCGGTCTGGATGATCAGGCTGAGGGCGCCGACGGGTGACAGGCCGTCGCGCGCCAGCACTTGTTCGACATAGTTCAGATGCCACAGGTATTGCCCGAAGGCACCGCAGATCAGGCTGTCGGCCTCGCCGCGATGCACCATGACCGCACCGATTGCCGTCGTATTCGTGCGCAAGATCGCCTTGGCGGTGTCGGGGGTCACGCCGCGCCGTTCCATCAACGTGTGATAGGTTTCCCAATAATCGCGATACCGGGGGTCGTTCTCGGGGTTGACGACCTCGAAGTCGCGGCCGGGCCGGATCGGCAGGCCGTATCGTTCGCAACGGGTCTCGATCACCTCGGGGCGGCCAATGAGGATCGGAACCTCGGTCGTTTCTTCCATGATCGCCTGTGCCGCGCGCAGCACACGTTCGTCTTCACCCTCGGCGAACACGATCCGGCGCGAGGCGATCTTGGCCGCTTCGAACACCGGACGCATGAGCATCGACGACCGGAAGACCGATTGATCCAGCTTGCGCTTGTAGGCCTCGATATCCGCGATCGGGCGCGTGGCAACGCCGGTTTCCATCGCGGCATAAGCCACAGCCGTCGCCACAACGCCCATCAGGCGCGGGTCGAAGGGTTTGGGGATCAGATAGTCCCGCCCGAAGGTCAGCTTTTCACCCTGATAGGCGGCCGCGGCCTCGGCGCTGGTGGTCTGGCGAGCAAGCCGCGCGATGCCTTCGACGCAGGCGATCTGCATGGCGTCGTTGATCTCGGTCGCGCCCACGTCCAGCGCGCCGCGGAAGATGAACGGAAAGCACAGAACGTTGTTGACTTGGTTGGCATAGTCGCTACGCCCGGTCGCCATGATCGCGCCGGGGGCGACGGTGGCCACCTCGTCGGGCATGATTTCTGGCGTCGGGTTGGCCAGCGCGAAGATGATCGGGTCGGCGGCCATTTTCGCGACCATCTCGGGCTTCAGCACACCGGGGCCGGACAGGCCCAGAAACAGGTCGGCGCCGTCGATCACCTCGTCCAGCGTGCGCTTGTCACTGGGCTGCGCATAGGCCGCCTTTTCAGGGTTCATGTCCTGCTCGCGACCCTCGTAAACCAGCCCGTGAATATCGCACAGCCAGACGTTCTCGCGTTTGACGCCCAGTTTCAGCAGCATGTTCAGACAGGCGATGCCGGCCGCGCCGCCGCCGGTGGAAACCACCTTGATGTCGCCGAAATTCCGCTTGGTCAGGCGCAGTGCGTTGGTCGCCGCCGCGCCCACGACGATCGCCGTGCCATGCTGGTCATCGTGAAACACGGGGATGCCCATGCGTTCACGGCACAGGCGTTCAACGATAAAGCAATCGGGGGCCTTGATGTCTTCAAGGTTGATGGCCCCGAACGACGGTTCCAGCGCGCAAACGATATCGGCCAGTTTGTAGGGGTCGGGTTCGTTCACCTCGATGTCGAAGCAGTCGATGTTCGCGAATTTCTTGAACAGGACGGCCTTGCCTTCCATCACCGGTTTCGACGCCAGCGCGCCGATGTTCCCCAACCCCAGAACCGCCGTGCCGTTCGACACCACGGCCACAAGGTTTCCGCGTGCTGTATAGCGCGCCGCTGTCGATGGGTCGGCCTTGATCTCCAGACAGGCTTCGGCGACGCCGGGGGAATAGGCGCGGCTCAGGTCGCGGCCATTGGCCAGCGGCTTGGTGGCGCGGATCTCCAGCTTTCCGGGCTTCGGAAACTCGTGATAGTCCAGCGCGGCCTGTCGGGCAGCTTGCTTCGCTTCGTCGTGGCGATGGTCTGTCATGAGATCCTCCAGGGTATAGTTCAGTATTAAACTATTTTTTCAACGGCGCTAGACCCCTTGACGGATGGATAGCGCGAACATGTTGCATTTCGCCGGGGGGGCTCGCACTATGATGGCACTGCAATGGGGGGCATCATGGGTGAAACGCGCGCCGAAGTCCGGATATCGACACGGGAACTGCGGGACGATCTGCCGTTCTTCACCGGCACGCTGAAAATGCGTCTCGACATGATTTATCCGGCCGACGATCCGCAGGTCGCAGTGCTGTCGGGCCATGGTATCCGCCTGCGGATCGAAAAGGACGCCCCGGAAGGCGCGGGAACCATCCGCATCCTGACCGAGGATCCCGATGCCTTCGCGGCAGGGCAACGAAGCCTTGTCGCGCCCAACGGCACGCGGATCGAGATCGACGAACTGGATCCGCCGCTGGTTCTGCCCGCGACCGACCATGCGTTCGTCGTCCGCCGCCTTGCCGATCAGGCGCCTTGGGTCATTGGTCGGGCGGGCATGATGTATCGCGACCTTGTGCCGACGCGTCTGGGCGGTGCGATGATCGCAAGCCACATCCGTATTCCGGATGGTGGCCCGGTGCCGGACATGGTGCATTTTCACAAGGTCGGGTTCCAGCTGATCTTCTGTGTCAACGGTTGGGTTGATGTTCTCTATGAGGATCAAGGCGGTATGCGCCGGCTGCATGCGGGCGACTGCTTCATCCAGCCGCCGCAGATCCGCCACCGCGTCTGCGAGGCCTCGGACGGGATCGAGGTGATCGAGATCGGCGTTCCCGCGCTGCACCTGACCGAGATCGACCACGCGATGACCCTGCCGACAACCGATTTCCGGCCCGAGCGCGAATGGGACGGGCAGAAGTTCGTTCACAACATCGGCGCTGACGGGGTCTTTGCCCCGTCCCGCATCCCCGGTTTCGTGGCGCGGGACACGACGATCCACGATGCCACCAAGGGCGTTGCCTCGGTGATGGTGATGCGCCCCGATGGCGTGGCCCCTTGGACCCGGCACGATGGCGACATACTCTTTACCTTCGTGATGCGCGGCGGGATGACGCTGCACGGCGAAGGCAAGGATGCCTTTCGGTTGTCGCAGGGCGATGCGTTCGTGATCCCGCCGGGTCTGGCGACGCGCTATGCCGATCCATCCGACGACCTCGAACTGCTCGAGGTGTCGCTGCCCGGAAATCCGCCGACCACGGTCTGCTGATCGCCCGCGCCTGCGCTTGGTGCTTGCGGGGGTGTCGGATTCGGCGCAATATTTTGACCAGTTTGTCAGATTTCAACCTCAGGGGGACACGATGGAATTGTCGCAAGCCGCGCTGGACATCCGCGAAAAGGCCTATGTCCCCTATTCGCGGTTCAAGGTCGGCGCGGCGATCCGGGCCGAATCGGGGCAGGTTTATACCGGCTGCAACGTCGAGAACGTTGCCTATCCGCAGGGCACTTGCGCCGAGGCGGGCGCTATCGCCGCCATGGTCGCTGGCGGCGATCTGCGCATCGCCGAGGTTCATGTCGTGGCCGACAGCCCGTCGCCGGTGCCCCCCTGCGGCGGGTGCCGCCAGAAACTGCGCGAATTCGCCGGGCCTGATGTGCTGGTCACCATGGCCACGGTCGATGGCAAGACGCTGACCATGACCATGGAACAGCTTTTGCCCGGTGCCTTCACTTTGGAACACATGGACCGCGCATGAGCGACGTGCGCTCTGTCCTCGAGGCCGTGCGCGATGGCCGGGCATCGCCTTCCGACGTGGCGTGGTTCGCGCAGGCGCTTGCCGATGGCACGGTGACCGACGCCCAAGCCGGGGCCTTTGCCATGGCGGTGCTGCTGCGTGGCCTGACCGATGAGGCGCGCGTTTCGCTGACCAGCGCGATGCGCGACTCGGGCAATGTGCTGCGCTGGGACTTGCCCGGCCCGGTGCTGGACAAGCATTCGACGGGCGGGATCGGCGACAGTATCTCGTTGTTGCTGGCGCCTGCCTTGGCCTGCTGCGGTGCCTATGTGCCGATGATTTCGGGGCGGGGGTTGGGGCATTCGGGCGGAACGCTGGACAAGCTGGAAGCCATCCCGGGCTTCATCGTCGAAACCTCGGAAGAGCGTTTGCGCGCATTGATGCGGGAAACCGGCTGCGCCATCGTTGCGGCGACGGGTCGGATCGCCCCCGCGGACAAGCGGCTTTATGCGATCCGCGATGTGACCGCCACAGTCGAAAGCATCGACCTGATCACGGCGTCCATCCTGTCCAAGAAACTGGCGGCGGGGCTGGGCAGCCTTGTGCTGGACGTGAAGGTCGGGTCCGGTGCCTTCATGCCGACCCTTGCGCAGGCCCGGGCGCTGGCCAAGGCGCTTGTCGACACGGCGAACGGGGCGGGGTGCCGCACTACCGCCTTGATTACCGATATGGACCGCCCGCTGGCATTGACAGCGGGCAACGCCCTCGAAGTGGGCGAAGTCATGGACACGCTCACCGGTCAAGGCGTCACAACGCGGCTGGTCGATCTGACCTGTGCGCTGGGCGGTGAGGTGCTGGCCCTTGCCGGTCTTGCACCCGATGCCGACGCAGGCGCGGACCGATTGCGCGCGGTGATTGCCTCCGGCGATGCTGTTGAACGCTTTGGCCACATGGTCAGGGCGCAGGGCGGGCCGTCCGATTTTGTCGAACGCTATCGCCAGATCCTGCCGGCCGCGCCGGTGGTGCGCGATGTGCCTGCACCGGTTCCGGGATTTGTGGCGCGGATCGATACGCGCCAGATCGGGAATGCGGTTGTCCGGCTTGGCGGCGGGCGAATGAAGGGCGGCGATCCGGTCGATCCGGCGGTCGGGTTCAGCGCGCTGGCCGCCCCCGGTGACCGGGTCGGCCCCGATGCGCCGCTGGCGCGTGTCCATGCTGCCACGGATGCCATGGCCGACGCAGCCATTGCCGTCGTCCAACAGGCCTATGTTCTGGGCGATCCCGTCGCCGGGCAACCCCTGATCATCGAAAGGATCACGGCATGACGCGGGCCTTTGTTGTTGTCCTCGACTCGGTCGGTTGCGGGGGGGCGCCCGATGCAGCCGCCTTCGGAGACGAGGGTTCGAACACGCTGGGCCATATCGCGCTGGCGTGTGCAGAAGGGCGGGCAGATACGGGGCGCGCTGGCCCGCTGCGGCTTCCGACGCTGGATGCGCTGGGGCTCGGTCGTGCGATCGAAGCCGCCTCGGGCTTGGAGGCGCCGGGGCTGGGCGGGGCGCCACTGACCGGGCGCTGGGCCGCCGCAACAGAAGTTTCGCGCGGCAAGGACACGCCGTCCGGGCACTGGGAGCTTTCTGGTGTGCCTGTTCCGTGGGATTGGACCTATTTCCCGAATACGACGCCATGTTTCGACGATGCTCTCGTGGCCGAGGTCTGCGCCCGCGCCGGGACGGCCGGGATCCTTGGCAACTGCCACGCCCCCGGCATCGCCATCATCGACAGGCTGGGCGCCGAGCACCTGCGCACGGGCTGGCCGATCTGCTATACCTCGGCCGATAGCGTGTTCCAGATCGCCGCGCATGAAGAAGCCTTCGGTCTCGATCGCCTGATCCGCCTGTGCGAGGACCTCGCGCCCTTCCTGCATGCCCGCCGGGTTGGTCGGGTGATCGCGCGCCCCTTCACCGGCGAGCCGGGCGCCTTTCAACGGACGGCGAACCGCCGCGATTTCGCGATCTCGCCGCCCGCGCCGGCGATGATGGATTGGGCGCATGATGCCGGTCGCATTGTCCATGCAATCGGCAAGATCGGCGACATCTTCTCGCGTCGCGGGGTGACGCATCTGCACAAGGGCAAGAGCGACGCCGATCTTGCGCAGCATCTCCTTGCGCTCGCCTCTTCTGCCGAAGAAGGTGCGCTGGTGTTTTGCAATCTCGTGGAATTCGACAGCCTCTATGGCCACCCACGCGACGTGGCGGGTTACGCGCGCGCATTGGAGTGGTTCGACGGGATCGCCGCCGACTTCCTTTCGCGTTTGCGGCCCGGTGATCTGGCGATCTTTACCGCCGACCATGGCAACGACCCGACATGGCGCGGCTCGGACCACACGCGCGAACGCGTGCCGGTGCTGATCCACGGGGCAGGGGCGGGCGATATCGGCCTGTGCAATTTTGTCGATGTGGCGGCTACGGTTGCCACGCATCTGGGATTGGCCCAAACGGGGCCGGGAAGGAACCTGTTGTGAACGAACGCATCGATCCGGCCTTGCCCAAGGTCGAACTGCATCTGCATTTCGAAGGGGCAGCCCCCCCGGCCTTTATCCGGGGGCTGGCGAAGGAAAAGAACATCGACATCTCGGGCATTTTCGATGCTGACGGGGGATATGCTTACCGCGATTTCTGGCACTTCCTCGAGGTGTATGAAGCCGCATGCACGACTTTGCAGTCGCCCGACGATTTCCACCGGCTGGCGTTGGCCATTCTGGAAGAAAAGGCCGCAGATGGTGTCGTCTATGCCGAAACCTTCCTGTCGCCCGATTTCTGCGGGGGTGGGGATGTTGCCGCGTGGCGCGAATACCTGCACGCCATCGAGGAAGCCGCCGCGATTGGTCGAAAGAAATTCGGCATCGAATTGCGCGGCATCGTCACCGCCGTGCGCCATTTCGGGCCGGATCAGTCCCGCGCAACGGCGCTGTGTGCCGCCGAAACGCGGGGTGATTTCCTGACGGGCTTTGGCTTGGCGGGGGACGAAAAGCAGTTCCATCCACGCGATTTCACTTGGGCCTTCGATTGCGCGCGCGAGGCCGGGTTGCGCCTGACTGCCCATGCGGGGGAATGGGGCGGGCCCGACAGCGTGCGCGACGCTCTTGACCATCTGCGCCCCGAACGCATCGGTCACGGCGTGCGCGCGATCGAGGATCCGGCGCTGGTCGACCGACTGGCCGAGGACAAGATCGTGCTGGAGGTTTGTCCGGGGTCGAACGTCTTTCTGGGGCTGTATCCCCGATTTGCCGATCATCCGGTCGCGCGTTTGCGCGAACGCGAGGTGACCGTGACCCTGTCCACCGATGACCCGCCGTTCTTTCACACCACGCTGGGCAAGGAATACGAAGCCTTGTCGCAGGCGTTTGGCTGGACAGCAGACGACTTCAAAGCCATGAACACCGCAGCGATCGAGGCTGCTTTTTGCGATGCCGCGACCCGCGACGCCATTTTGGCGCGGATCACTGCCGCCTGACCTTTCCAGATCCAACGACCGAGAGCCTGCCATGTCCGACCATCTGACCATCGTCACCCACCCGCTGGTGCAACACAAGCTGTCGATCATGCGCGACAAGGCAACGCCGACGTCCGAGTTCCGGCGCCTGCTGCGCGAGATTTCCATGTTGCTGGCCTATGAAGTCACGCGCGACATGGAACTGACGACCACCCGCATCGAAACCCCGCTATGCGAGATGGACGCACCGACCTTGTCAGGCCGCAAGCTGGCGCTGGTGTCGATCTTGCGGGCAGGAAACGGTCTGCTGGATGGCATCCTTGAACTGGTGCCGGGTGCGCGGGTGGGGTTCATCGGGCTGTATCGTGACCACGAGACGCTGCAACCTGTTCAATATTATTCGAAATTGCCTGCCGAACTGGACGAGAGGCTGGTGATCGTGGTTGATCCGATGCTGGCCACCGGGAATTCCAGTGCGAAGGCCGTCGATCTGATCAAGGAAGCGGGCGCGCGCAATATCCTGTTCATGTGCCTGCTGGCGGCCCCTGAGGGGGTCGAAAGGATGCGTCAGGCCCACCCGGACGTGCGCATCGTGACGGCGGCACTCGACAGCCACCTGAACGAGCTTGGCTACATCGTTCCGGGCCTAGGCGATGCCGGTGACCGCATGTTCGGGACCAAGTAACCGAATTTTAAGGCTTTACTCTCGACTCGCCCCGATGCATCCTTAGAGCGAAGCTTTCTAGGGGTTGATCATGGTTGGCAGAATTTTGTCGTCGGCGTTTGCCATCGTGGCCGCGACCGTCGGTGTGGCGCACGCTCAGGTTGGGCGTGTTCCGGCCGAAGTCCCGCCCGCGACCTACACCGAAACGCAGTATGTCGACAGCAACGGCTGCGTGTTCATTCGCGCCGGGTTCAACGGCAACGTCACTTGGGTGCCCCGTTATGGCGACGATCGGCAGCCGATGTGCGGTTTCTCGCCCAGCTTGGCAGGGGCGCCGGCACCGGCTCAGCCCATGGTGACCGCTGCGACCACGATGGCCGAAGCGCCGGCAGCGACCACGATGGCCCCGGCGCCAGAACCGGTGACTGTCCGTGCCGAAGCGACGACGCCTGTCCGCCGCACCACCCGCACGGCGTCCTCGGCGGGTTCGACCCGCAGCCGTGGCTATGCCCCGGCGCAGATGGCTTCGGTCCCGGTGCCGCGCGAGATGGTCTATCAGGCGCAGTCCGGCCCGCTGGAACGCCGCTGGAGCTTTGCCGATGTGACCGGCCCGTCGCCCTGCACCAACTACAGCGATCACAGCCAGATGTATCTGGTGCCGTCGCCCACGATGCCCGAACTGCCGCTGCGCTGCGGCCCGCAGGCGCTGCATCCGGCGGATGCTCTGCGTGAGCAGTCGCCCGATGGCGGCCGCTGGCGTCCGTGGGACGGTTCGAACCCCTATCCGGCACCCGACAACAACGTCCACATGTTGCCTGGACCGTATGCGCCGCGCTGGAACAACGGCGATATCCGCGCGCCCCGTTTCTATGACGGCGCTTCGTATCAGGCCCCGGCCCAGCAAGCGCCGCGCGCCACGGTTTCGACCATGGGCACGACCCGTTCGGCTGACCTGCCCCGCGCCGCGGCGACTGGCGGTCAGATGAGCAATGGCCAGTATGTCCAGATCGGCACCTATGGTCAGCGCAGCAACGCGCAGGCGGCGATTGCCCGCCTGCAGGCGCGTGGCATGCCGGCGGCGATCAGCCGCGGTGCGCAGAACCAGATCGTGCTGGCAGGGCCCTTCCGCAACGCGTCAGAGCTGAATGCTGCCCTCAGCACCCTGCGGTCGATGGGCTACAGCGACGCGTTCATCCGCTAAGCTGGCCTGAAGTAACCCAACAACCCCCGTCGCACCTGCGGCGGGGGTTTTTCATGCGCCGCAAATGCCTTGGATCGTCAGCCACTCGCCATCGGAAAGAAGGCGGGTGGGGCGATCAGGAACCGCCGCCCGGTTCAATATCTCGATGATCGCATTGGCATTTTCGGGCAGGCTGCTGGCGTAATCGACGGCCACGATACCGCGCGCCGCAAGGGCGTCGGCGATCCCCGTGGGGTCGGGTTCGCGGGGCGCGCCCTGAAAATGCAGGGCAGCATAGTGATCCAGTGTCCCCGACGGCAGCGCCCCGGTTGTCAGCAGCGCCAAGGTGGCGCCGGTGCCCGCATAGTCGAGGACATCCAGAAGCGGGTCGTGCTGGTCGTGCACGAGGCTTTGCGCCAGCATCCAGCCTGCAAGCCCTTCGGCACTGGGAATGCTCTCGACCAGCGCGGCACTCAGGACGATCATGCGGCCGGGCAGGGCGGTGGCGGTAAACCCTTCGAACCCGTCGACAACCACGACCCGCCATTCTGGCCCCAGCACCCGGTTGCGCAGCGTTGCCATGGCCTGCCGTGCGTTGGGCTCGGCGCAGATCCGTTCATTCGTCGGCGACAGCGCCATGCCATCCAGCACCTCGCGCGCGATCTGGCCACGCATCGCCGGCGGCACCATCGTTGCCGTCTGCCGAACAAGGATGTCCGGCAGAATGGCGACCGAGGCGACGACGGCGACAGCAGCCGTGCCCAGCAGGGCATAGCGCAACCAGCGCATCGGGGGTTTGGGGGTCAGTGCCGATTGGATCGTCTCGAGCGCTTCGATCAGGACAGCATCCTCGGTCTCGATCATCTCGCCGTCTTCGGCGCCATCGGGGGAATACACGGCCGGGCTGCGGCCCTTGTTCACGCGGCGGACCGCTGGCAACGACCAGTGCCCCAGAATGGCTTCGGAGCGCGAGTCATGGATCATCAGGCTGGCGTCACCCAGCGACACGATCACGTCGCGCCTTTGCTCGCCGGGAGACGGGCGCCACAGCGCCAGCCCCTCGAGCCGGGTGTATCGTTCAAGTGCCGTCATGAGCCCAACACTGGCCTGTTTCTCGCATCGGGAGCTTCGATCATACGCCAGCGCCCGCCTGCGGGCCAGTAGCGAAGACGTTACAGCGTCTTGGCCAAGGCGCGCAGTTCGAACTTCTGGATCTTGCCGGTCGATGTCTTGGGCAGGTCATGGAAGACGATCTTCTTCGGTGTCTTGAACCCGGCCAGACGGTCGCGGCAAAAGGCGATCAACTCGGCCTCGGTGGCCGTCTTGCCTTCCTTCAACTCGACAAAGGCGCAGGGCACCTCGCCCCACTTTTCATCCGGCTTTGCCACGACGGCGGCCAGCGAAACGGCGGGGTGATGCATCAAGGCGCCCTCGACCTCGACGGAACTGACGTTCTCGCCGCCCGAGATGATGATATCCTTCGCACGGTCGGCGATCTTGATATAGCCGTCCGGATGCCGGAACGCGATGTCGCCGGAATGGAAATACCCACCCTTGAAGGCTTCGGAGGTGGCTTCGGGGTTCTTGTAATACCCTTTCATCACGCCGTTGCCGCGATGCATGATCTCGCCCAAGGCGGCGCCGTCGCGGGCGATGGGGGTCATCTGGTCATCGGTGACGGTGACGTCCTCCATGAACGGCATGAGGACACCGGTGCGCGCCTTGACGGCGGCCTTTTCATCGGCAGGCAGGGTGTCGAACCCTTCGTGCCATGTGCATTCCGTGGCCGGGCCATAGGTCTCCGTCAGACCGTAGACCTGCGTGACATTGAACCCCAGCGGTTCGATGGCGGCCAGCGTGGCGGCAGGGGGCGGGGCACCGGCGGTGAACACTTCGACGATGTGATCGAAGGGCAGGCGTTCGTCGTCCTTGGCGTTCACGATCGTCTGCAGCACGATGGGCGCGCCGCCGAAATGCGTGGCCTTCTCGATGGCGACCGCCTGATAGACCCCGCGCGCGGTGATGTCGCGCAGACAAATCACGGTGCCCGCCATCGCCGGCACCATCCAGATGTGGCACCAGGCGTTGCAGTGGAACATCGGCACGATGGTCAGATAGCGGGGATACAGTGTCATCCGCCAACTGATCGGCTGCCCCATGGTGCTGAGATAGGCGCCGCGATGGTGATATACCACGCCCTTGGGGCGGCCGGTCGTGCCGCTGGTATAGTTCAGCGCGATGGATTCCCATTCGTCCTGCGGCATGACCCAGGTGAAATCTGGGTCGCCCGAGTCCAGCAAATCGTCATAGGTCGGATGGCGCCCACTGGCGCCGATCCCGGCCTGCGCGTCGGGCACCTCGATGATCTTGGGGCCGCCGCCGATGATGTGGCAGGCCTTTTCCGCCAGTTCGATCAGCGACGAGTCGACCAGCGCCACTTTGGCCCCGCCGTGTTCGAAGATATAAGCGACGGTATCCAGATCCAGCCGGGTGTTGATCGCGTTCAGGATCGCGCCACTGGCGGGCACGCCGAAATGCGCCTCGGCATGGGATGGCACATTGGGCAGCAGGCTGGCGACCACGTCACCGGGCTTTACCCCCATCGCAGCCAGCCCCGACGCAAGCCGCGACACACGGGCGGCGTATTCGGCATAGGTCCAACGCTGCGAGCCGTAAACCAGCGCCTCACGCGTGGCGAAAAGATCGGCCGCGCGCCGCAGATGCGACAGCGGGGTCAGCGGCACGAAATTCGCGGCGCATTTGTCGAGACCCGTTTCGTCAACAAGCCATCCCATCGCATCCTCCCTCTTGCAAAGCACGACGTCACCGCACAGGGATATAGCGGAAGCGGCGCATGGCCGCAAAGGGGGGATCGCGCGTGACACAGAACCGGACACTTCAGGCCGGGCTGGCCATTCTTGGCTATGCGATCCTGATCGCCTTCACGGATAACTTCGTGCGCTATATCTCGGATACGACCGGGCTCTGGCAGTTTCATGCCACGCGCGCCGTGATGATTGCGCCGCTGATCCTGCTGATGTCGTGGTGGATGTCCGAAAGGGTGCGTCCGCGCAACCCGCGCGCCGTGCTGGCGCGTTCGCTGGTGCACGGGTTGGCGATGCTCATCTATTTTGGCTGTCTGGCCTTCCTGAGCGTCGCGCAGACGGCCGCGGGCCTGTTTACCGCGCCGATCTTCGTGCTGCTGTTCTCGCGGTTCCTGTTCGGTCACAAGCTGGGGCCGGTGCGGATCTTGGCGGTGGCCTTGGGGTCGCTGGGTGTGGTGCTGGTGCTGCAACCGGGCAGCGCCTCGCCTCTGGGATGGCTCAGCCTCGTGCCGGTGCTGGCGGGTGCGCTGTATGCGCTGGGAAACCTTGCGACGCGCGAATGGTGTGAAGGCGAAAGCGCGACGACCCTGCTGGCGGGTTTCTTCATGACGCTGGGCATCGCGGGCGCGGTTGGGTTGGTGCTTCTGGCGCTTTTCCCCGTTGCCGTGCCCGAGGGGCCTGACGGCTTCATCCTGCGCGGTTGGGTGACGCCCACGCCGGGGTTCCTGGCGGTGTGCCTGTTGCAGGCTGTCGGGTCGATCCTCGGCATCCGGATGATGATCCGGGGCTATCAACTGGCGGATGCCAGCCGGGTCGCTGTCTTCGAATACATGGTGCTTCCCGCCTCGCTGATCTGGAGTTTTCTCCTCTGGGGCGAGCGGGTCGACATGCTGGCCTTGGGCGGGATGGTGCTGATCACGGTGGCCGGGGCGATCATCGCGTTTCGATCCCGGCAATAGTCGCGACGCACTGTTCGGGGTAGGGAAACGCGGATTCGCAGAATGCGCGATATTGGTTCGCCAATCCCGGTGCTTGGCCCGCATTCTGCCCCATTGTTGCGGGTTATGGGGGTAATCCCACTGCAAATGTGGCCGAAACCGATCATTTGCAAAATAAAAATCCTTAATAATTTCCCATTCCTTCCCCGTCTTTGCCATCGCGCAGCGGTTGTATGGGCTTGTCAGAACTTGGGGTCAGTCCAGGAAAGGAAAGAACCATGTTGAGTAGTTGGGTCGGAATTCCGCATAATCGGCGCCACTATGTGCCGTTCTCCTTCGCGGATCGCGGTGATGTTTGGGCCGCAGATCTTGCCGAAGCCTCGATGCCCATGATGGGCGGCAAAGAGTTCGCGTCGATCGCTGAGGGGCTGATCGCGGGAACCTTGGTCGCCACCGAATTCGGGTGGGATCACGTCGAGAACCTGAATGCCGGTGATCGGGTCGTCACCTTCGACAGTGGCATGCAGCGCCTGAAGGCGGTTCGCGTTGCCACGCTCTGGACCGCCGAGAAAAGCGCGCCGCGTCAGGTCTGGCCGCTTCTGGTGCCGGCCAAGGCGCTGGGCAATCGGACCGAGCTGATGCTCTTGCCGCAACAATCGGTCCTGATCGAAAGCGACGAGGCCGAGGATCTTTTCGGCGATCCGTTCACGCTGGTCAGCGCCGATGTCCTCGAAGGTTTCCGGGGGATCGCCCGGGTTTCGCCCCCGCGCGAGGTCAAGATCGTGACGCTGGAATTCGAACGTGACGAAGTCGTTTATGCCAACGGCACCACCCTTGTGCATTGTCCGTCGCAGAACCGCGCCACCGTCAGCACCGCCGAGATGCTGATCGATACGGCCGAGGGTGCGCCCTATCAGAAACTGCCGCTCGCCCAGAGCCGCCGCCTTGTGCAGGCGATGCAGTAACCCTGAACCCATTCCGCGGCACGGGTCCCGCCCGTGCCGTCGGGTGCCTGACCTGCGCATCCCCGTGCGCGGGCTCTCCTGCTCTGTCACCTTGGCCACGGACAGGGTCCGTGGCCTTTTTTCATCGCCCGGCGATGCCAAGGTTTCGCCTTTTTCGTTTCGATCTTTGGCCGGAAATGCCGGCTAGGACAGGACGAACGAACCGCCTTCCCCGCGAGGAGCCGCCATGCCCCAGATTGCCCCCTCGACCAGCCCTGCGTCGCTGCCTTCGACCGATCAGGCCCGGATCATGGCGACCGATTACGCCAATGCGCTGCGCGAAGACGGGTTGATCAAGGGCACACAGGTGTTGACCGAACGCGGATGGATGCCTGTCGAGCGGCTTGTGCCCGGTGATACCGTGGCGACCTTCGACAATGGCATGCAACAGATCGTCAATATCCACACGACCTCGATCAAGGGACGCTCGGTTCCCGCCCACAAGGCCTTCGTGATGCGCGTGCCTGCGGGCGCGTTGGGGCGACAACGCCGAATTCCGGCTTTTGGCCAATCAAGAAATCCTGCTCGAATCCGATCGCGCCGAAGACGAGATCGGCGATCCGTTCGTGTTGTTTCCGGCGGTTTTGCTCTCAGGGTATCAGGGCATGGGCCGACAGAAGATCGATGGCGATCTGGATGTCTTCATGCTGACCTTCCGCGACGAACAGATCATCCAGGTCGAAGGCGCCGCGCTTGTCGCCTGCAGGGCCGAGGCCGATTTCTCGCCGCTCGATGCTGCCGGGAAGGCGCAGGATTTCGTCGGCTATCCGCGTTTGGCTCAGGATCAGCTGCAACAACTGGCCATTGCCATTCTTGCGGAACAGGGCCGCGCGGAACTTGCCGCGCAGCCCCCTGTCTTTGCCTAGGTCCGGCCTTTTCCTCAGGCCGCGTCGGCCTTTGCCCCACCGTAGAAGGTCTTTCCGCTGGCCGCCATGTCGCGCAGCATCTGCGGGGCCTTGAAGCGCGGGCCATGCTTGGCTTCGAGATCGTCACAGATTTCCACCGCACGCTTGGCGCCGATGATATCCAGCCAGCCGAACGGGCCGCCCGACCACGGCGCAAAGCCCCAGCCAAGGATCGCGCCGACGTCGCCTTCGCGGATGTCTAGCAACACCTCTTCCTCCAGCGCGCGCACGGCTTCCAGCACTTGGGCCATCATCAGGCGGTTCTGGACCTCGTCCAGTCCGGGCAGGGCGTCGCCCTGTTCGAACTTGTCGCCAAAGCCCTTCCAGTAACCCAGCCGCTTGCCGCTTTCGTCATAGTCGAAGAACCCGGCTTTCGACTTGCGGCCCAGACGCCCTTTGTCGACCATCCAGAACACGACCTCGTCGACCGCGTCGTCGGGATAGGCATTGCCCATCGCGGCCTTGGTCGCCTTGGCGATCTTGGCGCCCAGATCCAGCGAGGTTTCATCGACCAGTTGCAGCGGTCCGACGGGGAAGCCCAGCAAGCGCGCGGCGTTGTCGATCATCGGCATCGGCGTGCCCTCGGCGGCCAGCCGCATCCCTTCGTTGATATAGGGGATGATGCAGCGGTTGGCGTAGAAGAAGCGCGCGTCGTTCACCACGATCGGGGTCTTGCGGATCTGGCGCACATAGTCCAGCGCCTTGGCCACGGCACGGTCGCCCGTCTGCTCGCCCTTGATGATCTCGACCAGCAGCATCTTGTCGACCGGGCTGAAGAAGTGGATGCCGATGAACTGCTCGGGCCGCACGCTGGCCTTGGCCAGTTCGCTGATCGGCAGGGTCGATGTGTTCGACGCATAGATCGCGTCGGCGGGGATCACGGCCTCGGCCTTCTTGGTCACGTCGGCCTTGACGCCCATGTCCTCGAACACGGCTTCGACGATCAGGTCGCAGCCTTCCAGATCGGCATAGTCGGTCGTCGTCTTGATCCGGCCCAGAACCTGCGCCTTCTTGTCTTCGGTGACTTTGCCGCGCTTCATCCCCTTGTCGAGGATGCCGGTCGAATAGGATTTGCCCTTTTCTGCGGCTTCGATCGTGCTGTCGAGCAGCACGACCTCGATCCCCGCCAGTGCGCTGACATAGGCAATGCCCGCGCCCATCATGCCCGCGCCAAGCACCCCGACCTTGCGCACCGATTCATCAGCGACGGAGGGGCGGTTCGCGCCTTTCTCCAGCGCGCCCTTGTTGACGAACAGGCTGCGGATCATCGCGCTGGACGAGGGGTTCAGCAGCACATTGGTGAACCAGCGTGCCTCGATTTTCAGGGCGGTGTCGAAGGGCACTTGCAGGCCTTCATACACGGCCGACAGCAACGCCTTGGCCGCCGGATAAACACCCCAAGTGTTGGCCGCGACCATCACCGAAGCGCCAACGAACACCGGGAAGCCCGGCGCCGAATAGGGCGTGCCGCCGGGCACCTTGTAACCCTTTTGGTCCCAGGGTTTGACCAGATCGGTTTCCTTGGCCGACAGCACCCATGCCTTGGCGGCACCCAGCAGTTGGTCGGCGGGCACGACCTCGTCGATCACGCCGGCGGCCTTCGCCTTGGCGGGGGCCAGCGCCTTGCCTTCCAGCAGCAGCGGGGCTGCGGACATCGCGCCCAGTTTCCACGCCAGACGGGTCGTGCCACCCGCGCCCGGGAAAATGCCGACCTTGATCTCCGGCAGGCCGATCTGCGCCTTGGGATTATCAGCGGCAAAGATGCGGTGGCAGGCCAGCGGGATTTCCAGCCCGATGCCCATGGCCGTGCCGGTCAGCGCAGCGGCAATCGGCTTGCCGCCTTTCAGCGTCTTGGGGTCCATGCCCGCGCGCTCGATCTTGCGCAGCAGGGTGTGCATGCTCATGATCTGGTCGAAGATCGCCTGCGCCGGGTTGTCGCCGATCCCGCCGCGCATCCCGCCCAGCACGTTCAGATCCATCCCGCCGGCAAAGCTGTCCTTGCCCGACGTGATGACAATGCCTTTGACGCTGTCGTCGGCCAAGGCCGCATCGATCGCCGCATCCAGTTCGTTCTGACCTTCGAACGAAAAGACGTTCATCGACTTGCCCGGCACGTCCCAGGTGATGATCGCGACGCCGTCGTCGCTCTTGGTGTAATGGAATTCGGTCATTTCTTGTCTCCCTTCGGCAAGTCGCGGGGCCCCGCCCAATCGCTGCCGTCGTGATAGGTAAAGCGGGCTTGACCGCCCTGCATGTGAATCATCATGTCGACGTCGCCATAGGTCGCGACCTCGTCCGGGGCCTTGGTGCCCACGACAAGGAAACTGGCGACGGTCTCGCTGCGGTTGACGAAGCGGTGCGCGTTGTCCACACCCGCCTTCCACGCCGCGCAATCGCCGGGGCGCATGACGGTTTCGCCGTCATCCTCGATCAGCACCAGTTCGCCCGACAGGACGATGGCGAATTCGTCTTCCTTCATGTGCCAGTGCCGCAAGGACGCGGGCGCACCTGGCTCCAGATAGACGATATTCGCGCCGAACTGTGTCAGCCCCGCCGCCGCGCCAAGGCGACGCGACGAGCGCCCCGCCATCTGGCTGGCATAGGGTTCGGGATAGACCGACCCGGTGCGCAGGGGCACGCTGTCAATGTCGATCTTCGGCATCAGACGCGCTTTCTCTTTTTTGGCGACTCTTCAAGGCCTTGTTCTTTAAGGAACGCCCTCAACGATTCAGACATACGATCCTCTTTCCGAAGGCTCTTGAAAAGGCTAGTGAGATCAATCATTTCGAAGTTGGTCCAGATATGATCGATCTCACCCGGCCCGGTGTGCTGGTTGGCAGTTTTCCAAAGTGCCGCGATACATAGCTCCATTTCTCTTGGCGTGCAGTTCGAATTGATCCATGCACCAGTGCCATGTCCGCCTGGATCATTGATGAACCCGTTGGGTTCGAAGGCATCCTTTTTTAGCTTTCCACGAAGCGAACTTGAGGCGTCGCCATTCAGCGAAATTCTTATTGAAGCCCGATAAATGCCGGCTCCACGCACCTTTTTCTTCGGCATCAGACGCGCTCGATGATCGTGGCCGCGCCCATGCCCGAGCCGATGCACAATGTGGCAAGGCCGGTGCCCTTGCCGGTGCGCTCCAGCTCGTCCAGCAGCGTGCCGATGATGATCGCGCCGGTCGCGCCCAGCGGGTGACCCATGGCGATGGAGCCGCCGTTGACGTTGACCTTGGCATGATCGACGCCGAAAGCCTGCTCGAAACGCATCACCACGGCAGCGAAGGCCTCGTTCACCTCGAACAAGTCGATGTCGTTGATGCTCATGCCGCTTTCGCGCAGGATCTTCTCGGTGACCGGAACCGGGCCGGTCAGCATGATCGTCGGATCGGTGCCGATTTTCGCGGTCGCCTTGATCCGGGCGCGGGGCTTCAGACCGTATTTCTCGCCGAATTCCTTGTTGCCGATCAATACGGCGGCGGCGCCATCCACGATGCCCGACGAGTTGCCCGCGTGGTGGATGTGCTCGATCCGTTCCAGCTGCGGGTATTTCATCAGGGCGATCTTGTCGAAGCCCGGCATCACCTCGCCCATATCCTTGAACGAGGGTTTCAGCGCGCCAAGGCTCTGCATATCGGTCTGCGGGCGCATGAATTCGTCGTTGTCCAGAATGGTCAGGCCGTTCACGTCCTTGACCGTGACCACCGAGCGCGAGAAACGCCCCTCGGCCCAGGCCTTGGCCGCGCGGCGCTGGCTTTCGACGGCCATCGCATCGGCCTGATCGCGAGTGAAGCCATACATCGTGGCGATGATGTCGGCACTGATGCCCTGCGGCACGAAATAATTGTCGATGGCAATCGCCGGGTCGACGGCAATCGCGCCCCCGTCCGTGCCCATCGGCACGCGGCTCATGCATTCCACGCCGCCTGCGACATAGGCCATGCCCGCCCCGCCGCGCACTTGGTTGGCGGCCATGTTCACGGCCTCCATCCCGCTGGCGCAAAAGCGGTTGATGCTGACGCCCGGCACGCTTTCGTCGAAGTCCGAGGCCAGAACGGCGGTCCGTGCAAGGCAAGCGCCCTGCTCGCCGATCTGGGTCACGTTGCCCCAGATCACGTCCTCGATGGCGCGTGTGTCCAGATCGTTGCGCTCCTTGATTGCGTTCAGCGCGATGGCGGACAGGCGCGCGGCGGTCACCTCGTGCAGGCTGCCATCCTTGCGGCCCTTGCCGCGAACCGTGCGCGCGGCGTCGTAGATATAAGCTTCGGTCATGATGACAGATCCTTTCGCAGATCGTTGTTTCCGATGATGAAGACGGCCATCTTGAGCATCAGGATGCCCAGCAGCGGCCAGAAAAGCGCCGGCGGGGCCAGCAGCCAAAGAACCGGGATCTCGGCCGCATGTACGCCGAGAAAGGCAAAGAAGGTCCAGCGCGGCAACTCTGCCCAAGTGTCGCGGGTCGCTGCAGCGCTGTTCGACACGACCCCCCCTACCCAGTCGAGGGCGAATACCGCCAGCACTACGCCCGACAGCCCGCCCGGACCTGCCGCCCAGACGATGAGGGCCGCCAGCCCTCCCAACCCATAAGTCAGGGCGAGGCTCAGAAACCGCGGATGCGCACCATTCATCAGGCTGGTGAAGCTGGCCATCGTGGTCATGGTTGCGCCCGGTCTGACGGGTTGCCGGGCATCATGTCATAGGGGTGTTTCCAGCCGGGCAGGGCAGAGATATTGCCCAGCCAGCGGTCGATATGGGGCCAGTCGGCGCGGTCGAAGCCAAAGGGCTCGGGATAGAACAGATAGCCGCAGCAGGCTGTGTCAGCGATGGTCACGCCGTCGCCCACGATCCAGTCGCGGCCCTGCAAATGGGTGTCCAGTGTCTTGAACGCGGCTTTCAAGCGGCCAGCGTTAAAGCCAATGACTTCTTGCGGGCGCTTGTCCTCGGGCAGGAAGTTCATCAGGAAACGCTGCATGCCCGCTTGGCTCGACATCTTGTGATTGTCCCACAGGATCCAGCGCAGCACCTCCTCTTCCTCGCCCGGCTTGCCGCCCAGTTTCCCTGTCACCTTCGCGACATGAAACTGGATCGCGCCCGACTGGCTCAGCGTCAGATCGCCGTCGACCAGAACAGGCACTTCGCCCATCACGTTGATCGCGCGGAACTCCGGGCTACGTGCCTCTCCCGCAAAGAAGTCGACATAGCGCGGGGTCCAGTCATACCCGGCCAAGGTCATCGACAGGGCGGCCTTGTAGGCGTTTCCGGATTCGCCGAAGCAATACAAAGTTGCGGTCATGGGGCATCCCCTTGTTCGGTGCGCGGGTTGAGAGCGACGGAATTTGAGTATTTGAAACAAGGTGAAAGGGCGGGTTCAGGCTCTGTTAACCATTGAGGTGCTAGCCTTCCTTCACGGTACAGGCTGGAGAGCCGATGACCGTACAAGGTGACGCCATCCCTCCCCGCCCGAGAGCGTGTCGCACAGGCGGGGCGGAATGTGCGCCTTTCATCTTGTCGCAAATACTCCGCGGGGGGTCCGGGGGGCGCGAAGCCCCCCGGCCTCGCCCAACAGGAGGGGCATGATCTTTGATCATGGGGCCGACTGGCGGGAGCCATCAGAGCGATCTCCCGATCAGTTCCTTCATGATCTCGTTCGTGCCGCCGTATATCCGCTGCACCCGCGCGTCGGTCCACATTTCGGCGACCGCGTATTCCTGCATGAACCCATACCCGCCGTGCAACTGGACGCATTCGTCCAGAACCTGGCACTGCAGGTCGCTCAGCCAGTATTTGCACATCGCGGCCATTTCCACCGTCAGCTCGCCCTTCAGGTGCGCGCTGATGCAGGTATCCAGGAACGATCGCGCCACGACGGCGTTGGTCTTGCATTCGGCCAGCTTGAATCGCGTGTTCTGGAAATTGATGATCGGCTGGCCGAAGGCTTCGCGTTCCTTGCAATAGGCAATCGTGCGTTCCACCGCGCCTTCGATCGCGCCCACGGCCCCGCAGCCGATGATCAGGCGTTCTTGCGGCAGTTGCTTCATCATCTGATAGAAACCCTGCCCCTCGGCCCCGCCGAGGATGTTCTCGGGCGGGATCGGCACGTTGTCGAAGAACAGCTCCGACGTATCCGCCGCTTTCAGCCCGATCTTGTCCAGATTGCGCCCGCGCTTGAACCCTTCGGCGCCGTCGGTTTCGACGACGACAAGCGAAACGCCCTTGGCCTTGTTGGTGGGGTCGGTCTTGGCCGCGACGATGATCAGGTTCGCGTGCTGGCCATTGGTGATGAAAGTCTTCTGCCCGGTCAGGCGATACACGTTGCCATCGCGGATCGCGCGGGTTTTCAGGTTCTGCACGTCCGAGCCGCCCGAGGGTTCGGTCATCGCCAGCGCGCCGACCATCTCGCCCGAGGCCATCTTGGGCAGCCAGCGCTTCTTCTGTTCTTCGGTGCCATAGGCGAGGACGTAATGCGCGACGATGCCCGAATGGATGCTGTTCCCCCAACTGGCAAGGTTGGCGCGCCCGCTTTCCATATAGATGACCGCTTCATGGCCGAAATCGCCGCCTGCACCGCCGTATTCCTCAGGGATCGAGGCGCACAGCAGCCCCATTTCGCCCGCCTCTGCCCAGGTCGACCGGTCCATTTCACCTTGATTGCGCCAGCGATCGAAATGCTGTGACCAGCGCTCGGCGATGAAGCTGCGGGTCATGTCCTCGAGCATCTTGTGCTCGTCGGTCATCCAGGGCGATGCAAGCAGCGGAAATGTCATTGGCGGCCCCTCCCAAGGCTCGTTCAGCGTTTTCGGGCCTCAAGCTCCGAGTTGAAGATGCGCAAGCGGTGCGAAAGGTTCTCGCCATGGATCACGCTGTCGAAATGCTCGAACAGGAACGACAGCGCTTCCCCCTCGTCCAGCCCGGCGTCATGGGCAAACCGTTTGAGGCGTCGGTAGCCATCCTCGGTCATCGCGACCGGGAACCGACGGGTCAGGCGCAGGCGTTTGGGCATTGCATCTCCGCAAGTGCAGGGGCGGCACCGGGGTGCCGCCCGCGTGTCTCAGAACTGATCGGCAGCCAGGGCCATCACCGTTTCGGCGCCCGACTGGATCCGCGCCAGATGCATTCCGGTCGCGGGCAACTGGCGTGCCATATAGTAACGACCGGTGGCGATCTTCGTCTCGTGGAACGTGGCGTCAGACGTGCCGTCGGCAAGGGCCTGCATCGAGGTTTTCGCCATCAGCGCCCACATGTAGCCAAGGCAGACATGGCCGAACATGTGCATGAAGTCCGACGAGCCGGCCAGCGCGGCGTTCGGGTTCTTCAGCCCGTTTTGCATGAAGAACATCATCGCGGTTTGCAGATCCTTCGACGCGGCCTTGAGCGGATCGAGGAAATCGGCCTTCAGCGCGGCGTTGTCTTCGTTTTCCTTGATGAAGCCCTTGACCATTTCGAAGAAGGCCATGGCGTGCTTGCCGCCATCGGTCGCCAGTTTGCGGCCCACGAGGTCCAGCGCCTGAACGCCGTTGGCGCCTTCATAGATCATCGCGATGCGGGCATCGCGGGCGAACTGCGACATGCCCCATTCTTCGATATAGCCGTGGCCGCCGTAAACCTGTTGCGCCTGAATGGTCATGGCAAAGCCCACATCGGTCTGAAATCCCTTGATGATCGGGGTCAGCAGGCCGATCAGCCCCTCGGCGTTCTTGTCGCCCAGGCGATGGCCACGGTCGATCAGGTGCGCGCCCCAATAGGTGAAGGCCCGCGCGCCTTCGACAAAGCTTTTCTGATCCATCAGCGAACGGCGGATATCGGGGTGCACGATCAGCGGATCGGCCGGGCCGGCGGCGTTTTCGGTGCCGGTCACGGCGCGGCCTTGCAGGCGGTCCTTGGCATAGGCCAGCGCGTTTTGATAGGCGGCCTCGGCCTGAGCATAGCCTTGCAGGCCGACACCCAGACGCGCCTCGTTCATCATGACGAACATCGCGCGCATACCCTTGTGCAGCTCGCCCACCAGATAGCCGGTGGCCTCGTCATAGTTCATGACGCAGGTCGCGTTGCCGTGGATACCCATCTTTTCTTCGATCTTGCCGACCGAAACACCGTTGCGCGCGCCCAGCGAACCATCGGCGTTGACCATGAATTTCGGCACGATGAACAACGAGATGCCCTTGGTGCCTTCGCCGCCGCCGGGGGCCTTGGCCAGCACCAGATGGATGACGTTTTCCGACATGTCGTGATCGCCGGCCGAGATGAAGATTTTTTGCCCGGTAATCTTGTAGGACCCATCCGCCTGCGGCTCGGCCTTGGTGCGGATCATGCCCAGATCGGTGCCGCAATGCGGCTCGGTCAGGTTCATGGTGCCGGTCCATTCCAGCGATACCATCTTGGGCAGATAGGTCGCTTTCTGCTCCTCGGACGCGTGGGCCAGCAGGGCGGAAATCGCGCCATGGGTCAGGCCCTGATACATGTTGAACGCCATGTTCGAGGCGACGAAGATTTCGCCGACAGCGGTGCCCATCAGATACGGCAAGTTCTGGCCGCCGAATTCCTCGGGCAGGTCAAGGCCGTTCCAGCCGCCTTCCTTCATCGCCTCGAACGCGTCCTTGAAGCCCGTTGGCGTATAGACCACGCCGTTTTCAAGGCGGCAGCCTTCGACATCGCCGACCGCGTTCAAGGGGGCCAGCACGTCCGAAGCCAGTTTGCCGGCCTCTTCTAGGATGGCGGCGGTGAATTCCGGTTCCAGTTCGGCATAGCCCGGAATGTCGGATTGGCTGGCGCGTAGGACGTCGTGCAGGATGAACTGCATGTCTTTGACGGGGGCGGTAAAGCTGGGCATCGTGTGTCTCCTGGTCAGGTCGTCGGACCCGGTCGTTTGGACGGAAAAGGGGGTTATTCGGCTGCGGCGCGGCCAAAGGTGGCCAGTTTCTCGGCCGCGAGGTCGAGTTGGGCGCGCAGGTCGTCGATGGCTTCGGTCAGCTCGTCACGCTGGCGGACCATGGCGGCCAGACGCTCGCGCGCGGCGTTCATCGTGCGGCGCAGCTGTTCTTCCTGCGCGTCGCCGCGATCATACAGGTTCAGAAGCTGTCGCATTTCTTCCAGCGCGAAGCCGAAGCGCTTGCCTTGAAGTATCAGCTTCAGCCGTCCGCGATCGCGGCGCCCGTAAAGGCGCTTCTGGCCGTCGCGCAGCGGGAAGATGAGTTCCTTCGCTTCGTAAAAACGCAGGGTGCGCGGCGTCACGTCGAACGCGTCGCACATCTGGCGGATCGTCAGATAGTCGTCGTCCATCGGTTTCCTCACGTCTTGCGCGCAGTATGGCGCGCCGAGTCGACATGAGGGCAAGATGCCTTAGCTTTACGTTAACGTCACCCGAGACGTTGCGTCACAAGCTTACGTTAACGTCACCCGGTGGGATCAGTCCTTTTCAGCGGCGGCCAGCCGTGCGGCTTCGTCGCGCAATTGCTTCAGGTCTTCGATGGTGACGCCCAATTCGTCGCGCTGCCGGGTCAGTTCGACAAGTTGCCGATCCGCCATCAGGACAAAGGCGTTGAACTGCGTCTTTGTGCCGTCCTTTTCATAGATCAGCAGCCACTGGCGCAGTTCTTCAAGGCTGAACCCGAATCGCCGTCCCCGCAGGATCAGCGTCATGCGGGCCACTTCGCGTGGGCCATAGAACCTGTTTCGGCCTTCTTTCTCGGGGCGCAGAAGCTCGATGTATTCATAATAGCGCAGGGTCCGGGGCGTTACCTCGAACCGGGCGCACATTTCCTTGAAACTTAGTCTCGTCTCGCTCATCGCGATGCTCTGGCCTTGGCTGAACCCGTCATGCCCCAAGCTATGCCGGGGATGGCGCGGTTACAACCGCGCAATCTGCCGGGCAAACTGCGCGCGCGGGCTTGCACTCGGGGGGTGTTTCGCGTCATCCTAGGGCCAATTGACCCGATCCGGACTGCGCGATGACCGAACCGTCCCCAGCTCAACGCTTCATCGAAGCCATTCCGCACGCCAAGGCCCTTGGCATGGTGCTGGAACATATCGGCGATGGCCATGCGACATTGTCGATGCCCTATGATCCGCGTTTCGTCGGCGATCCGTCCACGGGCGTGATCTCGGGCGGGGCGGTATCGGCCTTGCTGGATACCTGCTGCGGTGCCGCCGTGATGTCGCATCCCAAGGCCAAGGGCACGGCGACGCTGGACCTGCGGATCGACTATATGCGCGCCGCGAAGCCGGGGCAGCGCATTACCGCCCGGGCCGAGTGTTTCCATGCGACCCGGTCGGTCGCCTTTGTCCGGGCAACCGCCCATGACGAGGACGACGGCCTGCCCGTTGCCACCGCATCGGGCGCCTTTACGATGGAGAACCCGCAGGCCAAGAAGGATGCCGAGTCATGAGCCGCCAGCGCCCTGAGCCCGTGCAGGTCGTCAAGGAGCGCCGCGACAAGGCGCTGCGCGTGCTGGTCGGCGGCATTCCCTATGTGCAATTTCTGGGGATCCAGTTCGACCGGCGCGGCGATGAATTGACGGCGGTCCTGCCCTTCGATGAAAAATTGATCGGCAACCCGTTCCTTCCGGCGCTGCATGGGGGCGTAACCTCGGCCTTTCTCGAAATCACGGCGATGATCGAACTATCGTGGTCGATCCTGTGGGAAGAGATGGAGCGCGGGACGCTGGATCCGCGCAAGCTGGACGCGGACCATTTGCCGCGCCTGCCCAAGACCATCGATTTCACCGTCGATTACCTGCGATCGGGCCTGCCCCGCGATGCTTACGCCCGCGCCCGCGTCAACCGGTCAGGTCGGCGCTATGCCTCCGTGCATGTCGAGGCATGGCAGGACAACCGCGCGCGCCTGTTCGCGCAGGGAACAGGGCATTTCCTGATCCCCTCGCAGGAATGAGCGACCTGAGCCACCGCCGGGTGCTGCGCATCGCGTTGCCCATCGTCGCGGCGAATGTTACGGTGCCCTTGCTGGGCCTCGTCGATACGGCGGTCATCGGCCAACTGGGGCAGGCGGCCCCCATCGGCGCGGTCGGGCTGGGCGCGATCATCCTCGCGATCTTTTACTGGATGTTCGGCTTTCTGCGCATGGGCACGACCGGCCTGACGGCGCAGGCGCATGGCGCCGATGATCCGGGCGAGGTCGGCGCGATCCTCAAACGCGGGTTGCTGATCGCCTTTGGCGCCGGTGCCGCGCTGATCGTGCTGCAGGTTCCGCTGGTCTGGGCCGCGTTCCGTGTCGCCCCGGGATCGGCCGAGGTCGAGGGGCTGGCCGCCGCTTATCTGCATATCCGCATCTGGGGCGCACCTGCGACAATCGCCGCCTATGCCCTGACCGGCTGGCTGATCGCGCTGGAACGGACGCGCGCGGTGCTTGTCCTGCAGGCGGTGACGAACGGCGCCAATATCGTGCTGGATTTCGTGTTCGTGCTGGGCATGGGCTGGGGCGTCGAAGGGGTCGCCGCCGCCACGTTGATCGCCGAGTATTCGGGACTCGGGCTTGGCCTGTGGTTGTGCCGCGCAGGGTTGGTCGCGACAGGCGCGCGCATTTTCGATGCCGCGCGGTTGGCGCGCATGGCATCGGTCAATGGCGCGATCATGGTGCGGTCCATCCTGTTGCAAGGGTGCTTTACCTCCTTCCTGTTCCTGTCGGCCGGGCGCGGTGATGTGACCATCGCCGGTAACCAGATCCTTATGCAGTTCCTCGAGGTGATGGCCTACTTGCTGGATGGTTTCGCCTTCGCTGCCGAAAGCCTTGTCGGGCAAGCGATCGGGCGGCGGTCGCGGGCCGATCTGTCGCGCGCGGTCCGCCTGACCAGTCTGTGGGGCGTGGGCGGCGCGGTTGCGATGGCGGGCGTCTTTGCCATGGCAGGCCCGACGATCATCGACCTGATGACCACCGCCCCCGACGTGCGCGAGCAGGCGCGGCACTTCCTGCCCTGGGTCGTCGCCGCACCCGTGCTGGGCATCGCTGCCTGGATGTTCGACGGGATCTATATCGGCGCCACCTTCACCCGCGAGATGCTGGCCACGGCGGCTTTCGCGACGGCGGTTTATGCCTTGACCGTCTGGCTGACTTGGCCGATGGGCAACCATGGCCTGTGGCTGTCGATCATCGTCCTGAACGTGGCGCGCGGGGCGTCGCAGGCCGTTCTTTATCCCCGGATACCGAGGTCCCTATGACCCCAGACCAGATCGAATCGCTGTTCACCACCGACGGCCAGTATCGTTTCGCCCGTTGGGGTCGCCCCATCGTGCCGATCGTGTTCGGCACCGACGATGCGACTCTGGTCACCGTCAAGGGCGCGATCGAGGCCGTGGTGACCCTCGCGGGCCACAAGATGGCCGAGACCGACCCGGAACTGGGCGCGAACCTCATGCTGTTCTTCTTCCGCGAATGGGACGAACTGCTGGCCGTTCCCGATCTGGACAAGCTGGTCGAGGGGCTGGGCGACCTCGTGCCCCGGCTCAAGGAGCGCGGCGCGACGCAATACCGCGCGTTCCGCTTTGACCGCGACGGCACGATCAAGGCCGCCTTCGTGTTCCTGCGGATGCAGGGCGCGCTGGCCGAGACACCGGCGGCGGATCTGGCACTGTTGCAGGCGGTTGGTGTGATGCTGACATGGGCCGAAGGGGCGTTTGCCACGCATCCCCCCCTTGCCCGCGCCAACGGCGTCGCTGTCCTGCGCCCCGAAACGGCCGCCCTGATCCGCGCCGCCTACGACCCGGTGATGCCGGCGGTTGCGACGGACGCGAGCCACGCGCTCAGGCTGGGCGCGCGGGTGGCTGTGGTGTGACGGGGTGACGCGGCCGCCACTTGGACGTAACATCGACCCCATGACCCACCTCTTCCCCGTCACCGTCTATTACGAAGATACCGACCTCGGCGGGATCGTGTATCACGCGAATTATCTCAAGTTCATTGAACGGGCGCGGTCGGACTGGGTGCGGGGGCTGGGGATCGACCAGAACGCGCTCAGGGCGCAAGGGGTCGTGTTTGCCGTCCACCGGATCGAGGCCGATTTCCTTGCCCCTGCGCGGCTGGATGACCGGCTGCAAGTCGAGACCCGCGCGATTGGCGGGACGAAGGCGCGGCTGGTGCTGGAACAAAGCGTCCACCACGGCCCCACACGGCTTTTCGCGGCCCGTGTCACGCTGGTCTGCATGAGCGCGGCGGGCAAACCCCTGCGGTTGCCCGAGGGCTTGGCTCACATCCTCGCGACAATCGGCGAAAAACCGTAACAAACGCGCGGGACCCTTGGCGTTTGTCACGGAATAAGGGTAGAATCGACCCAAACAGGCACGGTTCAGCCCCGCCGTGCCACAACGAGCAGGACCGAAGGCCATGGACAGCACGACACTGGCAGCCGCCAGCGAGATCGACTTTTCACTGATCGCACTTTTCATGCGCGCCACGCTGGTGGTCAAGCTCGTGATGCTGATGCTGATCGTCGCGTCTTTCTGGTCCTGGGCGATCATCATCCAGAAGCACATTGCCTTCCGCACGGCTCGGGCGCAGGCGGTGCGGTTCGATACGGCCTTCTGGTCGGGCGAGCCGCTGGATGAACTCTATGCCCGAATCGGCGCCAATCCTGCAAATGGCCCTGAACGGGTTTTTGCCGCCGGGATGGCCGAATGGCAGCGCTCGCACCGGCGTGACGGCGGGTTGATCCCCGGCGCGGCGCAGCGGATCGACCGCAGCATGGACGTTGCCATCGACCGCGAGGCGCGTGAACTGAACGCAGGGCTGACCTTCCTTGCGTCGGTCGGGTCGGCCAGCCCGTTCGTCGGTCTTTTCGGCACTGTCTGGGGCATCAAGTCGGCCTTCGAGGAGATCGCGCTGGCGCAGTCGACCAACCTTGCGGTGGTCGCCCCCGGCATCGCCGAGGCACTGCTGGCGACGGGGCTGGGCCTTCTGGCGGCGATCCCGGCGACGATCTTTTACAACAAGCTCAGCGATGACAGCGACACGATCGCCTCGGGCTATGAGCAATTCGCCGACGAGTTCGGCACCCTCTTGTCGCGCAATCTGGACGCCTGATCGATGGGGGCCCAACTCGTCAAACGCCAGTCAGGCAGCGGCACACGCCGCCGGCGCCGCGGCCATTCGGCCCGGATGTCCGAAATCAACGTGACGCCCTTTGTCGACGTCATGCTGGTGCTGCTGATCATCTTCATGGTTGCCGCGCCGATGCTGACGGTGGGTGTCCCGATCGATTTGCCGCGCACCGCAGCGGGCGCCCTGCCGGCCGAGCAGGAAGAACCCCTGTCGATCTCGTTGACGGCTGACGGGCTGATCCTGTTGCAGACGACCGAGGTCGGTGAGGCCGAACTGATCCCGCGCCTTCAGGCCATTGCCGCTGAACGGACCGAGGATCGCGTGTTCCTGCGCGCCGACGGGACGATCCCCTATGAGCGCGTCGTTCAGGTCATGGGGGCGCTGAACGCCGCCGGATTCCGCAACATCGGGCTGGTGACCGAGGCGGGCGGACCGTCGTTCGGCGCGACGCTCGAGCGGTAGGCATGATGGTGGGCGCGGTGCAGGGCATGCAGTGGAACACGGGGCAAAAGGCCTCGGCGGTGCTGCATGGCGGCTTGATCCTGTGGGTCATGCTGTTCGACCTGTTCGCAGCGCCGGATGATCCCATGATCCCCGAAACCACCGAGGTGACGATTGTCACCGCCGCGGATTTCGCACGGATCATGGAGCCCCAGTCGGCAACCACCCCGCCCCCCGCCCCCGAGCCAGCGCCGCCGCCCCCTGCGCCGCCGCGGTCCGAGCCGATTGCGGCGCCCGCACCGATCACGCCACCGCCGCCCGTGACAGAACCCGACGCCACATCGGAACGACCGCAGGCAGCCGTGGTCGCCCCGGTCGTGACGCCGCAGGCCAGTTTGCGCCCGGTGCAGCGTCAGGCTGATCGCGTTGCGCCCACCCCGGCGCCGACCCCGGACCCGCAGGTTGCCATCGCGCCGCGCGATCAGTCAGCGGTCACGCCGGACGCCGCCGAGACGATCGACGCGCAAGAGGCGCAAGAGGCCACGCAGCGCGCCGCCGCCGCGACCGAGACCGTGACCGAGGTAACGCAAATCAGCGAAACAGAACCCGCGCGCCGCACCGCGACCGCGCCCGAGGTCAGTTTGCGCCCCCAGCGTCGTCCGCGTCCGCCGGCGCCGGCCCCTGCCGAGGCCGCGCCGGTCGAAACCGCCGCCCCAGCCCCGCAGCCAGCGCCCGAACCCTCGCTTGCAGGCCCCAGCAGCAGCGCGGTCGAAGATGCGCTGGCACAGGCGCTGGCCTCGGCCCTGCCGGATCTGGCGCCAGCGGCCCTGAGCGCCGCCGATGCCGACATGTTGCGCCTGTCGATCGAGGCGTGCTGGAACGTCGGCTTTCTGTCGACCGAGGCGCTTCAGGTCGTCGTCACCATCGCCTTCGAGATGACGACCGACGCGCGTCCCATCGATCCACGATCCGCCAGATCCGCGGCCGACGGGGGCACCCTCGTGGCGCAGCGCACCGCGTTCGAGGCCGGGCGTCAGGCGATCATGCAATGCGGCGCGAATGGCTTTGGCCTGCCCGTCGACCTTTACGATCAATGGCAATCGGTTGAGATCACCTTCAACCCTGCACGGATGAGTACACGATGACGCTTTATTCCCGCCGTCCCGTTCTGGGCCTTCTGGCCGGTTTCGCCGCAGCGCCCCTGCTGGCCCCAAGCCTTGCCCGCGCGCAGACGCAGCCCCTGCGGATCGAGGTGACCGAAGGCGTCATCGAACCGGTTCCCTATGCCATCCCCGATTTCGTTCCCGAAAACGGGGGCGCCAGCCAATACACCGCCACGCTCGCGCGGGTGATTGCGAACAACCTGTCGGGCACCGGCCTGCTGCGCGAGATCCCGGCGCAAGCGCATGTCGGGCGGATCACCAGTTTTGACAGCCCGGTCCAGTTCAGCGACTGGCGGGCGATCAACGCCCGCGCCCTGATCACCGGGGCGGTGCGGGTGAACGGGCGGCAACTGATCGTCAAGTTCCGGCTGTTCGACGTGATCAGCGGCCAGCAACTGGGGGATGGTTTGCAGCTGGAAGGCAGCACCGACGCGTGGCGGCGCATGGCGCACCGTGTGTCCGACCAAGTCTATGCACGGTTGACGGGCGAGGGCGGCTATTTCGACAGCCGGGTCGCCTTCATTGCCGAGAGCGGGCCGCGGGACAACCGCCGCAAGCAGGTCTGCATCATGGACCAAGATGGCGAGAACGTGCAGGTGCTGACCGATGGCGCTGCGCTGGCGTTTGCGCCGCGGTTTTCGCCGCAGGGCGACCGTATCCTGTTCACCAGCTATGAAACCGGGTTCCCGCGCATCTACCTGATGGACGTCGCGACACGGCGGCGGCAGGTGATCGGTGATCAGCCGGGGACGATGACCTTCGCGCCGCGGTTCTCGCCGGATGGCGGATCGGTGATCTATTCGCTGTCGATCAACGGGCGGACCGACCTGTTTTTGCTGAATCTGTCCAGCGGACAGCGTTGGCAGTTGACGCAATCCGACGCGATCGACACGGCGCCCAGTTTCTCGCCCGATGGGCAGCGGGTGGTGTTCGAAAGCGATCGGTCAGGGAACTCGCAACTGTATGTGATGACGGTGCAGGGCGGTGCGGCGCAGCGGATCAGCCAAGGCCAAGGGCGCTATTCTTCGCCGGTGTGGTCGCCGCGCGGCGATCTGGTCGCCTTCACCAAGCAGCACAACGGGCGTTTCCACATCGGCGTCATGCGGCTGGACGGGTCAGGCGAACGTGTCCTGACGCAAAGCTTCCTCGACGAAAGCCCGACTTGGTCGCCTAACGGGCGCGTGCTGATGTTCACCCGCGAGGAACAAGGCGGCAACCCCTCGCTGATGTCCGTCGACATCACCGGGCGCAATCTCCGCCGGGTGCCGACGCCCGGCCCGGCATCCGACCCGTCGTGGTCGCCGCTTCTGCCCTGACGGGGATCCGCCTGCGCCGCCGAACGTGATCGCAAGGGCGATTCCCTTGGTGCGCGCGCTCTGGTATGCTGGGTGCGGGCAGGAACGATACCGCTTGCCGCGGCAGGCGAATAACCAAGGACGAGAGACATGACCTTTCTGAGCAAGGCCGCCATGGTCGCCGTGGCGCTGGCATTGGCCGCGTGCAACAACCCGCGCGGCGGCGATGCACAATACGACCCCTATGCCGCGAATGGTGGCGGGATCTATTCGCAGGCGCTGGGCGACCCGAACGATCCGGCCTCGATCGCGTATTTCAACCAGACCATCGGCGACACCGTGCGCTTTACGGTGGATTCCAGCGATCTGACCGGCCAATCCGAAGTGATCCTGAGCACGCAGGCCGCTTGGCTGAACCGCAACCCGCAATATTCGGTGCTGATCGAAGGCCATGCTGACGAACGCGGCACGCGTGAATACAACGTCGCGCTGGGTGCTCGCCGGGCCGCCCGGGTGCAGCAATTCCTGATCGCGCAGGGCGTGTCGGCCTCGCGGATCAACACCGTGAGCTATGGCAAGGAGCGTCCGGTCGAAGTATGCGCCGAGCAGCGCTGCTGGGATGCCAACCGCCGCGCGGTGACAACGCTGTCGAACTGACCGTGCGGTCAGGCCTGCGGCAGCGGGTGAAGGGGGGCTGTCTGCCCCCCTCTGGACCTTCGGTCCATTCACCCCCCGAGGATATTTTCCGAGCAAAGAGACCGGGGGCGGATGCATGACAGGCATCGCGCCCCTTGATGCCATGCGTGCAGGGCTTGCCGATGCGGCAGGAGAGACCGTGGGCATTGCCGTGTCGGGCGGGGGCGATTCCGTGGCAGCCCTTGTTCTGGCGGTCGACGTTCTGGGGGCGTCATGCGTCGCCGCCGTGACCGTGGACCACGGGTTGCGGCCCGGGTCGCGCGACGAGGCCGAAGGGGTGGCCGCGTTGTGTGGCGATCTTGGCGTTTCTCATGAGATCCTGCGCTGGGACGGGCCGACGGGCGGGAACTTGCAAGATGCAGCCCGCCGCGCGCGGCTGCGGTTGATCGGCGACTGGGCATCAAGGCACGGCGTGAGGCGGATCGTGCTGGGTCATACGCTGGACGATCAGGCCGAAACGGTCCTGATGCGGCTGGCGCGGGGATCGGGCGTGGACGGGCTGTCAGCGATGCGGCCCCGGCGGATGCAGGGCGGCGCGTTATGGTTACGACCGTTGCTGGGTGTGACGCGCGCGGCGCTGCGGGACGTCTTGCGGGCGCGGGGTGTCGGCTGGGTCGAAGATCCATCGAACGCCGATCCGCGTTTCCTGAGGGTGCGGGCGCGCGAGGCCCTGCAGGCGCTTGCGCCGCTGGGGATCGACGCGGCGGGCCTTGCCGCGACAGCGATGCACATGCAGCGCGCGCGGGAGGCGCTGGAGGGGCAGACGCAAGACGCGCTTGACCGCTTCGTGCAGGCGCGGGACGGGGTTTTGCGGATTGCGCCCGAGGCGCGCGCCTTGCCCGGTGAAATTCGCGACAGGCTTTTTGCGCATCTGGTCCAACAGATCGGTGGATCGCCTTATCGCCCCCGGATCGATGCGTTGCAGGCTTGGGTCGCGCGCGGTGAAGGGCCGTTGGGCGGTTGCCTGCTGGCGCGAAGTGCAACCGTTCTGGGCCGCGAGGCGCGGGCCGTCGCGCAATTGCGTGCCGCGGTCGACCAGCCATGGGACGGGCGGTGGCGGTCGGTCGGCCCGGTGCTGCCGGGGGTCGAAATCGGCGCGATGGGCGAGGGGGGATTGCACCAGCTTGCGCAGCAGGCGCGCGCCGGAATGCACCCGCATCCCCGGGCGCTGGGCCTGCCCCGAGCGTTGCTTTGCGCGCTGCCGGGGATTTGGCAGGGCGAGCGTCTGATCGCGGCGCCGCTGGCCTTTTGGCCCCAAGGTTGGCGCCTTGACGCGCGGCCTCTTGCCGCGATTGGCGAAGACTCGGCACTATCGGATTGAATACCGGGCGCGTATCACTATTTTAGAGGTCAGAAGCCGCAGTGCGGCGTAAGGAATTGGAGAGCCCCGTGGGCAACGCAAGAACCATCATGCTGTGGGTCGGCCTGTTCGTCGCGATGATGCTGGCCTTTTCGCTGTTCAACAGCGGCAGCACAACGGCAACCGGGCGGACGGTGGCGTATTCGGATTTCCTGCAGCGCGTCGCTGCCGGCGAGGTGAGTCGCGTCGTCATCGACGGTGAGGACCTGCGGGTCACCGATCGGTCTGGCGGGGTCTACACCACGATCCGCCCCGAGGGGGAAAACCCGACGGATCGCCTGATCGAAGCCAACGTTGCCGTCGAGGCCCGCGCGCAAGAGCGGTCGGTGCTGATGTCGACGCTGGCCTCGTTGTTCCCGATCCTGCTGCTGGTCGGTGTCTGGGTGTTCTTCATGAACCGGATGCAAGGCGGCGGGCGCGGTGGCGCGATGGGCTTTGGCAAGTCCAAGGCGAAGCTGCTGACCGAAAAGCATGGGCGCGTCACGTTTGACGATGTCGCCGGTATCGACGAAGCCAAGGACGAGTTGGAGGAAATCGTCGAATTCCTGCGCAACCCGCAGAAGTTCAGCCGTCTGGGCGGCAAGATCCCGAAAGGCGCGCTGCTGGTCGGCCCTCCGGGCACCGGTAAGACGCTGCTGGCCCGCGCCATCGCGGGCGAAGCGGGTGTGCCCTTCTTCACCATCTCGGGTTCCGACTTTGTCGAAATGTTCGTTGGCGTCGGTGCCAGCCGCGTGCGCGACATGTTCGAACAGGCCAAGAAAAACGCGCCCTGCATCGTCTTCATCGACGAAATCGACGCCGTGGGCCGGTCGCGTGGCGTGGGCTATGGCGGTGGCAACGACGAACGCGAGCAGACGCTGAACCAGCTTCTGGTCGAGATGGACGGGTTCGAAGCCAACGAAGGCATCATCATCATCGCCGCGACCAACCGGCCTGACGTGCTGGACCCTGCGTTGCTGCGCCCCGGTCGTTTCGACCGTCAGGTCACCGTGCCGAACCCCGATATCAAGGGCCGCGAGCGTATTCTGGGCGTGCATGCCCGCAAGGTGCCGCTGGGGCCGAACGTCGATCTGCGGATCATCGCGCGCGGCACGCCAGGTTTCTCGGGCGCCGATCTGGCGAACCTTGTGAACGAGGCCGCGCTGATGGCGGCGCGCAAGAATCGCCGTTTTGTCACCATGGCCGATTTCGAAGACGCCAAGGACAAGGTCATGATGGGCGCGGAGCGCCGCAGCATGGTCATGAGCGAAGACGAGAAGAAGCTGACCGCCTATCACGAGGCCGGGCATGCGGTGGTCGGTCTGCACGTGCCGCAGCATGATCCCATCCACAAGGCGACGATCATCCCGCGCGGTCGTGCGCTGGGTCTGGTGCTGTCGCTGCCGGAACGCGATCAGCTCAGCGTGACCTACACCAAATACAAGTCGAAGATCGCCATGGCGATGGGCGGCAAGGTGGCCGAGGAACTGATCTTCGGCAAGGAAAACGTGACCTCGGGCGCGTCCAGCGACATCCAGCAGGTGACCCGCATCGCCCGCGCGATGGTCACACAGTTCGGTTTCAGCGACGAGCTGGGGCATATCGACTATGCCAACGAACAGCAGTCGTACCTGGGCAACTACTCGGGCGGCTCGAACGCCTCGCAAGAGACCCAGAAGAAGATCGACGAGGAAGTGCGCAAGATCGTCGACGAGGGTTACCAGACCGCCAAGCGGATCCTGACAGAGCACGCGGACGAGCTGGAAAATCTGGCGCAAGGCTTGCTGGAATACGAAACCCTGACCGGGCCGGAAATCACCCGCGTCATGCGCGGCGAAGGGCCGGGCCGAGACGAGGATGATCAGGGCAATGCGCCCAGCGTGACCTCGGTCGCGTCAATCCCGCGCACCAAGCCCCGTCGCGATTCGGGCGATGGCGGGATGGAGCCGACGCCAAGCGCGTGATCCCGACACGGCATTGAAATCGCCCCGGAACTGGTCCACGGTTCCGGGGCTTTTTCTTGGAGTGTTGCGATGCCCGCGTTGGCGAAAACCCGATTCGAAGCCGAGATCGTCTGGTTGGGAGTGGTCGAGGATCGCGCCGCCGCCTTGCCGTCGCGCTCTGTCGGGTCGCTGACCCTTGGATTTGGCGGGCCAGAGGGCGAGTCTCACGGCGGCCTGACGCGCCCGTCGTGTTCGCGGGTGGCGGGGCTTTTCCCACGGAACACCGCGATCCGGAACACCCGCCAATTGTCGATCGTGTCGGCCGAGGAACTTGCGGCCATCGCGACCGAGATGGGGCTGGATGCGCTGGATCCCGCGCTTGTCGGGGCGACGATGGTGGTGCGGGGTCTCCCCGATTTCACCCGCGTTCCGCCATCGTCGCGGCTGCTGGCGCCGTCCGGCGCCTGCGTGATCATCGACATGGAAAACCGCGCTTGCACCTTGCCCGCCCGCCCGATCGAGGACCGGCATCCGGGCTTCGGCGCTCGGTTCAAGCCTGCGGCAAAGGGGCGTCGGGGGGTTACCGCCAGTGTCGAGGCCGAGGGACAAGTATCGGTCGGTGACCGTCTGCGCCTGTTCATCCCCGACCAGCCGGCATGGTCGCAACAGGAAACGGCCTTCCAGCGTTGAGGGCGCTGCTTTCCCATCGGAAACGCAACAAGGCGGAAAACGGCACGGGAATGTCGCAAAATCCATGAACCGCCCGCGCGGCAATCGGTAGACAAAGGCATGCAAAGGACCGTCAGGGAGGGTCGTCCATGTCTTTCAAATCCGATATCGAAATCGCTCGCGAAGCCAAGAAACAGCCGATCATGGAGATCGGGGCCAAGCTTGGCATCCCGTCCGAGCACCTGCTGCCCTATGGCCATGACAAGGCCAAGGTCGGGCAAGAGTTCATCAACTCTCTCGAAGGTCGCCCCGACGGCAAGCTGATCCTTGTCACCGCGATCAACCCGACCCCCGCGGGCGAAGGCAAGACGACCACGACCGTCGGTCTGGGCGATGGCCTGAACCGTATCGGCAAGAAAGCCGTGATCTGTATCCGCGAGGCCTCGCTTGGCCCGAACTTCGGCATGAAGGGCGGGGCCGCTGGCGGTGGCTATGCGCAGGTCGTCCCGATGGAGGAAATGAACCTCCACTTCACTGGCGACTTCCACGCGATCACCTCGGCCCACAACCTGCTGTCGGCGATGATCGACAACCACATCTACTGGGGCAACTCGCTGCAGATCGACGAGCGCCGCGTGGTGTGGCGCCGCGTCATGGACATGAACGACCGCGCGCTGCGTGACATCGTTGTCAGCCTTGGCGGCGTGTCGAACGGCTTCCCCCGCCAGACCGGTTTCGACATCACCGTGGCGTCGGAAGTCATGGCGATCCTGTGTCTGGCCAAGGATCTGGCCGACCTGCAAAAGCGCCTCGGCGACATCGTCGTCGCCTATACCCGCGACAAGCGCCCGATCTATTGCCGCGACATCAAGGCCGATGGCGCGATGACCGTGCTGCTGAAGGACGCGATGCAGCCGAACCTGGTTCAGACGCTGGAAAACAACCCGGCCTTCGTGCACGGCGGGCCTTTCGCGAACATCGCGCATGGCTGCAACTCGGTCATCGCGACGAAAACCGCGCTGAAACTGGGCGAATATGTCGTGACCGAAGCCGGTTTTGGTGCCGACCTTGGCGCCGAAAAGTTCTTTGACATCAAGTGCCGTAAGGCCGGATTGAAGCCCTCGGCCGCCGTGATCGTGGCGACCGTGCGCGCGATGAAAATGAACGGCGGCGTGGCGAAGGCCGATCTGGGCGCTGAAAATGTCGATGCCGTCAAGAAGGGTTGCCCGAACCTTGGCCGCCACATCGCCAACGTGAAATCATTTGGTGTGCCGGTGGTCGTGGCGATCAACCACTTCTACAGCGATACGGACGCCGAGGTCGAAGCGGTCAAGGCCTATGTCGCGCAACAGGGCGCCGAGGCCATCTTGTGCAAGCACTGGGCCCATGGCTCGGCCGGGATCGAAGATCTGGCCAAGAAGGTCGTGCAACTGGCTGAATCGGGTTCGGCAAATTTCTCGCCCATCTATCCCGACGAAATGAGCCTGTTCCAGAAGATCGAGACCATCGCCAAGCGCATCTATCACGCGGACGAGGTCATCGCGGACAAGTCGATCCGCGAGCAGCTCAAGGCGTGGGAAGCTGCGGGCTATGGCCACTTCCCGGTGTGCATGGCCAAGACGCAGTATTCCTTCTCGACCGATCCGAACCTGCGCGGTGCGCCGACAGGGCATTCGGTGCCGGTGCGCGAAGTGCGGCTGTCGGCCGGCGCGGGCTTCATCGTGGTGATCTGCGGTGAAATCATGACCATGCCCGGCCTGCCCAAGGTTCCGGCGGCGGAAACGATCCGCATCGCCGAGTCGGGCTATGTCGAAGGGCTGTTCTGAGGCTGGCAAGGGCGGCGGCGGGGGCATCGAACCCCCGCCACCGCACGGCCTTTGGCCTTTTTGAGTATTTGAGACAAGGTGAGAGGGCCTGGTGCCCTTCGGCATGAAAACGGGGAGTTCGCTTCGGATGGGCGCGACGATCATTGATGGCAAGGCCTTCGCGGCCAAGGTGCGGGGCCAAGTGGCCGAGCATGTGCAGCGGTTGAAGGACGAGCACGGGTTGACCCCCGGTCTGGCCGTGGTGCTGGTGGGTGAAGACCCGGCGTCGCAGGTCTATGTGCGTTCGAAGGGCAAGCAGACCGTCGAGGTCGGCATGAATTCCTATGAGCACAAGCTGGAAGTGGATACGTCCGAGGCCGATCTGCTGGCGCTGATCGCGCGGCTGAATGCGGATCCGGCGGTGCATGGCATCTTGGTGCAACTGCCGCTGCCGGGGCATCTGAACAGCGATCTGGTCATCAATTCGATCGATCCGGCGAAGGACGTCGACGGGTTTCATATTTCCAACGTCGGCCTGCTGGGCACGGGGCAGAAAAGCATGGTGCCCTGCACGCCGCTGGGCTGCCTGATGATGCTGCGCGATCATCACGGGTCGCTATCGGGGATGAATGCGGTTGTTGTCGGGCGGTCGAACATCGTCGGCAAGCCGATGGCGCAACTGCTGCTGGGCGATAGCTGCACGGTCACCATTGCCCATAGTCGCACCAAGGATCTGGCCGAGGTCTGCCGCCGTGCCGACATTCTGGTGGCTGCCGTCGGGCGCCCCGAGATGATCACGGGCGATATGGTGAAACCGGGCGCGACGGTGATCGACGTGGGCATCAACCGGATCGAACGAGACGGCAAGACCAAGCTGGTCGGCGATGTCGATTACGACAGCGCTGCCACTGTCGCAGGCGCCATCACACCCGTGCCGGGCGGGGTGGGGCCGATGACCATCGCTTGCCTGCTGGCCAATACGCTGACGGCCACCTGCCGCGCGCATGGCCTGCCTGAACCGCAGGGTCTGACGGCTTAAACCGGGATCATGGTTCCTTGTAGAAGGGCGATGGCTTTGCGGCTGTCGTCCTTTATTGCGAACACCTCGGCCTGAACGACGCTGAGCCTTTTGCCCGCGCGCACCACTTTGCCGATCGCCAGCAGTCTGTCCCCGACAGCCGGCGAAAGCAGGTTGATCTTCATCTCGACGGTCATCACCTCGGCATCCGCAGGCATCAACGAGAGGGCGGCATAGCCCGCTGCGCTGTCGCCCAGCGTAAAGGCCATGCCGGCATGGGCCGCGCCGTGCTGTTGCAGCAGGTGATCGGCAATCGGCGCGGTGACCTGCACCTCGCCCGGCGCGACAACCTGCAACGCGGCCCCCATCGTTCGCATCATCGTCTGGCGGCCGAAGCTGTCCTCGATCCGGGCGAGGGTTGCAGGCCAGTCGGCGGGGCCTTGTGGGGGCAGGGCAGGGGGCATCGGGGCGTTATTTGACGATATGTTCGTCCTTGACGAACATGTTCGACCAAGCCCTGTCGATGAGTTCGGGCGACATGTGGTTGGGCTTGCCCTCGAACTGGCAGATCGCGATCATCTGGTCGATCAGGAAGATCGGCTGATAGTTCGCATAGACGTTGTCGATCGTCGGATACTTGTTCTGCAACAGGTGGATCAGCGCGTCTTCGTTCAACGGCATGCGCCGCTTGCGCGCCACAAGTGCAAAGATCTTCAGGAAATCGGCCTGTGTCGGGCCGTCGATCTTGATCTTGAAGAAGATCCGGCGCAGCGCGGCCTGGTCGAAGATCTCGTTCGGGTGGAAGTTGGTCGAGAAGATCACCAGCGTGTCGAAGGGCACCACAAACTTTTCCCCGGACGCGAGGCCAAGGATGTCATAGTTGCTTTCAAGCGGCACGATCCAGCGGTTGACCAGCGCCTGCGGCGGTTCTTCCTGACGCCCAAGGTCGTCGACAATGAAGACGCCGCCCATCGACTTGAACTGCAAGGGGGCCTGATAAGTCCGCGATACGGGGTTGTATTTCAGCTCGAGCATTTCAAGCTTGAGCTCGCCGCCCGTGATCACCGTCGGACGTTCGCACAGCAGATAGCGCGGGTCATAGCGCGCGCCGCTGATACGCAGCGATTTGCCCGAGCCGGTGTTCGTTTCGATCACACGGTGAATGATCGGGTCGAACACCGAGATCACCTGACCGGCGTGAACCACCGCCCGCGGCACATACACGTAATCCCCAAGCGCATCGCGAATCCCGTTCGAGATCGACGATTTCCCGTTCCCCGGCGGGCCATACATCAGGATCGAGCGGCCCGAGGTCACTGCCGGGCCAAGGTTGGCAAGAAGCCCCTCCGGCAAGATCAGGTCGCCCATGGCCGACAGCAGCTGGTCTCTCGATATCTTGACCTTGCGGATCGACTGGCGGCGGATCTGTTCGCCATACATTTCCAGCGGAACGGGCATTGCGCCGTAGTATTCTGAAAGCGTAAGCGCCTGTTGAGCAAGCTTGCGTCCTTCGTCCGTCAGCTGGAATGGCATTTCCGACGTCTGCGCCGTGGCCGACAGGGTGCCCATCGCCTCGAGCAGGCGCTCTGAACGCGCAAGGTCGATCAGGCGCTGGATCTGCGCGAAGGGCAGGCAGCAGACGCGCGCGATGTCCGTGGCATAGCTGAGGGACATGCGGAACATGGTCTTCAGCAAGATGTCGCGCATCATCTGCATCGGCAGCCCGGTTTCCTCGAGGGTGGCGGGAACCGGGGGCGGAGAAATTCGCTGCGGGGTCGCGTCGTTCATGGTCGATACGCTCGCTGGGGGTCAACTGCCGTATAGGGCGGCAAGGGCAAGATAAAAGGCGAGGCTCGGCCCGAGGGCCAGCCCGAAGGGGAATCCCTTGTGTTCCCAGCTTGCCCAATCCGGGGTCGCCCGGCGGACAGCTGGGATCGCGCGCAATCCCCGGTGGGCAATGAAAGCCGCGATCGTCACCGCGCTGAGAAGCACGCAGAACTGCCGCAGATCGCCAATGGCGATGAACGGAGCCATCGCCGCGGCAAACTTGGCGTCGCCTGCGCCGAAACCGCCGATCACAGTCATCACGAAACCCACCGCCAGCACGACCGCGAAATTCAGCCAGGCCCAGGCCCATGTCGACGTCGGCAGAACGATGAACCCGACCACCGCGAAAACCGCCAGCAAGGCGAGAACCGCAGTATTGGGAATGCGCATCGACTTGATGTCGGTATACGCAATATAGACCGAAATCGGCGCCGAGAAAATCAGAAGCCACAAGGCCGCGTGGGCAGAAAGCGTCATCATCGCAGGGACTTAACCGAGGGCGCGCAAAGCGTTCACGGCAGCTTCGAAGTGCTGCGGATGGGTTTCGATCGCATCCTGCAACAGGGCGCGTCCGGTCTGCGTGTCACCTTGCCGGATGGCGGCAAGGGCCATCGTGTGCAGCAGTTCGGCACGTTCGATCTGCGTCATTTCGACCAGCGGCAGCTCATACCGGCGCTGCGCCGCGCGGGCCAGCACAAGGTTGTTCTTGGCCGTGAACAGGCCCGGGTTGTGCCGCAGCGCGTCAAGGAACAGGCGCTCGGCCCCGCGGGCATCGCCCCGCGTCAGCTTGGAATAGCCCCAGTTGTTCAGCACGCCCGCGGGTTCGGGCGTCAGCCCGGCGGCAATCTCGTAGAAACTGTCGGCGCGGTCCCATTGCTGGCGCGAGTCGGCAACCATCGCTTCGAGGCGATAGCGGTCAAAGGTCTCGTGCGTGGGCGGGATCGAGGCCAGCGTCGTTTCAGCCTGCGCCCAGTCGTTGTTGCGGATGAAAGCTTCGGCAAGGCCGACGCGGTCGTCTGGGATCGACTCTTCGTGGGCGATCACTTCCTGCCAGACCGGGATCGACGCTTCGGCCTGACCGGCCCGCATCAACGACCGGGCAAGGCCGCGACGCATGATGATCTGGTCAGGGTTGTTGGCCGAGGCCGTCTGGAAATAGTTCACAGCCTCGCGCGGGTCGGCGACGGCGATCATCATTTCGGCCATGTTTTCCTGGTCGATCTGGGACACGCTGTCGATTGCGCGGGCGGTTTGCGCATGCATGTTCTGGCTGCAACCGGCAAGCGCAACCATCCCGATCAGGCACACGGGGGCCATCATACCAAGACGCATGATCTGTCCTTCACTGCTCGCCGCTCAGGGGGTCGAGAGGAGCATGTAGTGCCCTTGCCCGCGCCTCACCAAAGCGAAGTTATAATTGTTATTGGCTTCACTATAACCCGAATTTTCGAGATTTGCGAGGGCCAGCCGCAGGTTCTCCCTGATTTCTTCCGACCTTCCGCTGTCCAGCGCGAAGGCTGTCCGGAACATGTGCGCGGCTTGCCCCCATTCGCGCTTCTCGATCAGCACGACGCCCAGATTGTTCATTGCGGGCACGAAATTCGGGTCGACCTCGATCGCGCGGCGCAGCATCTGCTCGGCTTGGCCCAGACGGCCCAGCCGCAGGTTCGCCGAACCGATCGCCGACAGCGCGTCGACGGTGGGTCCATTCTGGTTGATCGCGCGGTAATAGGCCCGCAGCGCCAGATCGTATTCGCCTGCCGCCATCAAGCGATGCCCCACGATCAGGCCATCAACGTCTTCGGCCGGGCTGACAGCCCGGCCCGCCAGACTGTCTGGCGTGAAGTCGCTCGTGTTCGTTTGGCAGGCAGCGAGGGCGAGCATCGCCGCCATACCGATTTTTTTCATCATGGCCCGTTAAAGCTCATCGTGCTGAGCATCGTCGAAACACCATACACGGACGGCCCGATCAGGATGATCAGCAGCGGCGGCACGGTAAACATCATTGTGCCCAAGGTCAGCTTCGTCGGCAAGACGTTCGCTTTCTCTTCGGCCAACATCACGCGCTTGTCACGCATTTCCGACGCATAGACCCGCAGCGAGTCGGCCACCGATGTCCCGTAGGTTGCCGATTGGATCAGCACCGTCACGAAAGACTTGATGTCGTTGTTGCCGCAGCGTTCGCCCATGTCGCGCAGAACGTCCAGTCGGTCCTTGCCGGCTTTCACTTCGTTCGCGACGGTGGCGAATTCTTCGGCCAGCGCGGGATAGCCGACCTGCAGTTCCTTGGCGACGCGGTTGATCGATTGGTCCATCGATTGGCCGGCTTCGGTGCAGATCAAGAGCATGTCCAGTGCATCCGGGAAACCGCGCGAGATCTGCGACTGCCGCTCAGCGCGACGCTTGTTGACCCACCAAATCGGCGCATACCAAGCGACCAGCAACGGCACACCAATGGTGGCGACGCGGGTGATCATGCCTGCATCTTCGGCGGGCGGCAGGACCACATAGAACATCAGCAAGCCGACCAGCAGACCACCGATAGCCATGATGAACTTGATGGCGTGGAAATCGCGCACCGCGTTGCGGCCATAGTACCCGGCCTGGATCATCTCCTTGCGGGCGGCTTCGGCCTGCTTGCTGTCGGTCGGCGCGAGGAAGGCCTCGTATTTCTCGAGCTTCTTCTCGATCGCCGATTCCTTCTTCTTGGCGCGGTTCAGCGATTTGACTTCATCGCCCAGGACCGTGCGCGACTGCTCGCTGAATTTCTTCATCGGGTCGGGCGTGTCCTCGAACTTGGCCGCGACCGTGAACAGGACAAGGGTGGTGCCGGCGGCCATGAGCAGAACGATCAGGACCAGCGGCGAACTGAGCATATCTAGGATTTGTTGCATGGCTCTCTCCGGTCAGACCTGAATGTTGACCATCTTGCGCATGTAGATCACGTTCACGCCCAGGAAGACGAACACGACGATAGCGGTAGGAATGAAGAGACTCGTGGTCTTCACCTCGTCGTAATAGTCGGGCTTGATCGTGCTGATCATGATCATTGCAAGGATGGGGAATGCGGAAAGGAACATGCCGGACCACTTCGCCTCGGCGGTGATGGCGCGGACACGACGGAACAGCTTGAACCGGGCGCGCACCACTTTCGACAGGCCGTCAAGAATCTCGGCCAGGTTGCCACCCGACTGCGCCTGAATCGTCACGGCCACCGCAAAGAAGCGCAAATCCTGCATATCGATGCGCTCTGCGAAGGCAGCGAGGGCCTCGCCCATGTCGCGACCATAGGCCGCTTCGTCGGCGATCAGGCCCAGTTCGGTGCCCAGCGGATCGGGGATCTCGCGCGCTGCGGCCGACAGGGCCTGAACGAAGGGATGGCCCACGCGCAGACCGCGCACGATCAGGTCGATCGCGTCCGGCAGCTGTTCTTCGATCATGCTGATGCGCTTCTTGGCCTTGCCATTGACCCAGAACCACACACCACCAACGCCCATCACCGCGCTGCCGCCGTATTTCACCAGCGGCGGGGCCGAGGTGAACAAGGTCAATGCCGTGAAGGCGCCGATCGATACCGCGATCATCAGGCCCACAAGTGCCAGAGGCGAGAAGGCGATCGCGCCTTTTTCGGCCTTTTCCGCCAGCAGCGAATAGAAGGGGATCGCTGTCCCCCCCGTGTGCTGGCTGGTTTCCTTGCGCAGGCGTTCGATGATCTTGTCGCGATCGACCGCTTTCTCGAGCATCTGGATCCGGCGGTTGAGGCGGTTACCCAGGCGCAGAGACTTGCCGAACGCAAGAAGATAGAAGGCTTCGACGACGATCAGGATGCCGCCGAAGATCGCAACATAGATGATTAACTCGGACGAGAATTCCATCGCACTACCTTAAGGTTTCACTACGTCATAAATCGACGCGGGCAGGTCATAGCCCCAGCGCTTGAAACGCTCGGTATAGGCCGAACGCAGGCCGCAGCCCGTGAAATGGCCAATGATCTTGCCGTTCGGCTCGAGGCCGGTGCGTTCGAAGCGGAAGACTTCCTGCATGGTGATGATCTCACCTTCCATGCCCGTGATCTCGGTGATCGAGACCATCCGGCGCGAACCGTCCTGAAGGCGCGACGCCTGCACGATCAGGTTCACAGCCGAAGCGATCTGGCTGCGCACGGCTTTCAGCGGCATTTCGATACCGGCCATGGCGACCATGTTTTCCAGACGCGAGATACCGTCGCGGGCGCTGTTGGCGTGGATCGTGGTCATCGACCCGTCGTGGCCCGTGTTCATGGCCTGCAACATGTCGATCACTTCCTCGCCGCGCGTTTCGCCGACGATGATCCGGTCGGGACGCATACGAAGGGCGTTGCGCAGACAGTCGCGCTGGGTCACAGCGCCCTTGCCTTCGACGTTTGGCGGCTTGCTTTCCATCCGGCCCACGTGGACCTGCTGAAGCTGAAGTTCGGCGGTGTCTTCGATGGTCAGGATACGTTCCGAGTTGTCGATGAACGACGACAGCGCGTTCAGCGTGGTCGTTTTACCCGAACCCGTACCACCCGAAACGATGACGTTCAGGCGGGTCGCAACGGCGGCCTCCAGATACATCGCCATTTCATCCGAGAAGGCGCCGAAGTTCACCAGATCGTTGATGCCCAGCTTTTCCTTCTTGAACTTACGAATCGAAACCAGCGAGCCGTCAACGGCCACCGGGGGAACCATGGCGTTGAAACGCGAACCGTCGGCAAGACGGGCGTCGACATAGGGGTTCGATTCGTCGACACGGCGACCCACGGCCGACACGATCTTGTCGATGATCCGCAGCAGGTGGCGTTCATCCTTGAAGGTGACGTCGGTCAGTTCCAGCTTGCCGGCGCGTTCGACAAACACGCGGTTCGGGCCGTTGACCAGAATATCGTTGATCGTCTCGTCTTTCAGCAGCGGCTCCAGAGGGCCCAAGCCGCGCACCTCGAAGTAGAGGTCCTGGTTCAGCTGCATCCGTTCTTCGCTGGTCAGGGCGAAGCTGATCTCGTGCAGCGCTTCGGCGGCGATTGACGAGATTTCGGAACGGAGTTCGGCCTCGGACGCAGAGTCGAGGGCCGCAAGGTTCAGGTTGTCCAGCAGCCGGGTGTGCAGCTCGGACTTGATCTCAAGGATGCGCTGCTTGCGGCGGCGATCCTTGTCATTGGCCGCCGGTGCCGCGGCGATCGCCTGCGGCGCGGCCTTGGCCTTGAAGCTGGGCTTTTCGGCAGTGCGCAGCGACGGTGCCGGTGCCGCCGCGACCGAAGCCGCGGGCGTGACCGCAACGATCGAATGCGTCGGAGCCGCGCGCGATTGTGCCGGCGCCGACGGTGCGGCGCTGGTCGAGGTCGGGTCTTTCTTGTAACGCGAAAACATCGGTCAAACCTCAGGCTGCGGCGCGGGGATCTTGGCGGCGTTCGGCAACGATCGAATGCGCAAGCTTGCGGATTTCCTTGAGAAGCGGGTTCTTGGCCGAGATTTCAGCCAAGGGCAGGCCATGGTCATTGGCATGCGTCACCTGCGCGGTGCCATCAGGCAGCAGGACTTCGAATTCGATGTCCAGGCTTTCGGCCATGCGCTTGGCGCGCTGCTTGCCCGACAGGTCGGTGAACTTCGGCGAACGGTTCAGAATGTAGCGCAGCTTGTCCAGCGGCAGGCCTTCGGCCTTCAGGGCGCGGATCAGGCGCAGCGCGTTCTGCGCCGAACGCATGTCCAGTTCCATCAGCGCGAAATACCAATCGGCCTCGTTCAGCACGGTTTCGGTCCATTGGACGACGGTGCCGGGCATATCGATCACGACGAAATCAAAGTTCGCCCGGGCCATCTGGATCACGCGTTCGATATCGTCGGGCGAGATCAGGTCCAGCGGCAGCATGTCGGCTGCGGCGGTCAGGACCTTCAGTTTCTCGTTGAACGTCTGAAGCGTGTTCATGAAGAAATCGCGGTCCATCACGGCGGTGCTGGACAGCATCTCATAGACCTTTTCGGTCCGCGCCAGATCGAGATAGGTCGAGATCGAGCCGGTCTGCAGGTCGAAGTCGAGCAGGCAAACGCTGGGCGGGTTCTTCTTGTCGGCAGTCGCCATTTCCCAAGCCATGTTGACGGCGAAGGTCGACGCGCCCGAACCACCGGCCAGCGGCTGAACCGCAATGACGGTGCCGGCGGGGCGATTGCTGTGCATGGCGTTGCGGCCCATGGCGGGGGCCATGGCTTGCGGCGCATTCTGCGGCGCCTGCAGGCGTTCGATCGCGTCATGCAGCGCGCCTTCGGGCAGCGGATAGGGGACAAAGTCGCTGGCCCCGGCGCGCAGCAGGCGGTGCAGCACGATCGGGCCCAGTTCTTCGGCGATCAGCAGGACCGGGATGTTCAACGAGCTGGCGCGCTGGATCACGGCCTGCACCATGGTCATGTTCGCCTCGTCGTCGTCATCCAGTGCAATCGCGAGGAATTCGAGGGCACGGCCTTGCGGCTGATCCAGGAACTTCATGGCGCTTTGGAAATTCAGGTCGCCCCAGGCATCGCCCAGTTCGAGTTCCATGTCTTCGATGAGCAGGTCAAAGTTCTGCACGTCGCGCGACACGGTACATGCACGAATGGGGGCTTCGTTCTTGCTGGTGTTGGGGCTCGACATCTTCTTATCCTCCGAGTGCTGCTTTGGCAGCCCTATGGAACTGTTTGAATGATCCTCTCCACGAATCTCGCGGTTCGGCATGGTTCAAATCTCGGGGGAAATCTTGGCGAGAGTTGGGCTAAAAAAACGTAATTGTTTGTTCCTTGTTCGAAAACAAAAAGCCCCTGTCGTTTCTCGCGACAGGGGCATTCCCGAAGGGTCGAGGTATCTCCGGGGAGGAGTAATTCGTGGGTAACTCAGCCCTCTTCCGGGGCGTCACTTTCCACGTAATTGCGATGAAGAATATAGGCATACTGCCCGTTCATCACCGTCGGGTGATCTTGCAGGAAGCCAGACACGCGGGTTTCGGCCCGACGGTTCTGGGGTTCGCGATCCTCGGTCTGGACAACGGGTTGCGATTCGCCCAGCGACTCGAGCGCCTCGAGCCGCGAGCGGCTGACGCCTTGGCGGACGAGGAAGTTCACGACGGCGCGCGCCCGCCGCAGACCAAGGCTGCGGTTGTAGCTTTCGCTGCCGGTCAGGTCCGCATGGCCATAGACGCTGAAACGCACCTCGGGGAACTGGCGAATCCACCGTGCTTGACGCATCAGCAGAATCTGGGCCCGCTGGTCGAGGCGTGTGCTGTCGAACTCGAAGTTCACCGTGGTCGGGACTTCGCGCGCGAAACGCTCGCCCAGATCCTCAATATAGGGAAGCTGGCCCGTATGCACCAACATGTTGTGGCGGGTGGGGTTGCCGAAACCGCCTTCGTCAAGGCGTGCACCAAGCTCGCCGTTGAAATTCGTATAACTGCACCCCGAGAATCCGGCCGAGGCAATGCCCAGCATCAGGGCGCGACGTGAAATAGACATCCCGGCTCTCCACTCATTCCATGACATAGCCATAACCGCCGCGGAAGTCCTGACGCGCAACCTCGCCCACGGCGGTGTTGGAGCCGGCAATGCGGCCATTCAGGAACAATTCGCGTTCGGTGGGCAGGCGAATGCGGTCCGTCGGCATCATCAGTGCTTCGCCGCGGGTCGGTGACACAAGGTGTGCAGTGACGAAGATCACCAGTTCGCTCTGGTCGCGCTGATAGTCCGAGCTGCGGAACAGGGCGCCCAAAATCGGGATGTCGCCCAACCACGGCACGCTGTTGACCGAACCTTGGAAGTCGTCCTGCAAAAGGCCTGCGATCGCGAAGCTTTCGCCGTCCCGCATCTCGACAGTGGTCGACGTGCTGCGCGTCCGGAAGGCCGGCACCGACACGCCGCCCGTGGTGACGCTGTTGGCGGTGTCAAGGCTGCTGACCGAGGCCGCCAGTTCAAGGTTGATCACGTTGCCGTCGATGACGTTCGGCGTGAAGTTCAGCGATACGCCGAACTCGCGATATTCGATGGCCACCTGACCGTCGCTGATCACCGGCACGGGGAATTCGCCACCCGCGAGGAACGATGCCGCCTGACCTGACAGGGCCGTGAGGCTCGGCTCGGACAGGGTGCGGGCAAGGCCGTTGGTTTCCAGCGCTTCCAGCATCACCTGGAACTGCACGTTCCCGATGTTGAAGCCGCTGGTGAATACGCCCTGACGCGATTGCGCCGCCGGAACCGTCGTGCCGTTCAGCGCGTTACGTGCCAACGTGGGTGTGTTGAACCCGCCGGACCCTAGGATCGGCGTGGTTACCCCGGTGTTGCCACCGGCGAAGCTGGTCGACAGCTGCTGCGTGACGCCGCGCTGCACCTCCGAGAAGCGGACCTGCAGCATCACTTGCTGCGTGCCGCCGACATCCATCAGGTTCGATACGCGTTGCGGTGCATACCGCTCGGCTAATTCCAGTGCGGCGTTCAGCCGCGAGCCCGAGGAAACGGTCCCCGAAAGCACGATGCCGTCATTGGCGGTCCGAACTTCGATCGGCTCGCCGGGCAGGATCTGGCGCAGGCGCTCGCGGAATTCGGCGATGTCCGGGGTCACCCGGATTTCGACGTTGGTCAGCAGCTGGCCGTTCAGGCCCAGCACCGTCAACGTCGTGCGCCCGGGCAGCTTGCCAAGGACATAGATCGACCGGTCCGACAATGTCGAAATATCTGCAATCCCGGGGTTGGCGATCGAAAGTTCGACGAAGGGTTCGTCGGTCTCGACAACCACGGCGCGGTTCATCGCAACTGTCAGGGATTCGCCCGCGTTACCGGGCATCACTTGCAAAGTCTGCGCATGTCCCTGCGAAACAAGGAACGGCGCCCCCAAGCCAAGGAAGGTAAGCGCCAAACCTGACGCGATCGTACGTTTCATGGTCATGTGATCCTGCCTCTTGATCACTGGTTTTGCCGGCTGTCTTTTGCGCCGATTTCCGATCAGAATGATCTAATCAGCGATTTTTTGCAAGAATCAAATGCTTGGGGCATGTTTTTCATGTGGTTTCCCTGCCACGCACCCGAGATTTCGCGCAAAAAGAGTGCGCCGCCCCTACATATCGGGGCGGCGCACTGTCTGGATCATGGGATCAATTGGTGCACGGGATCTCGATCAGGACCACTTCGTTGCCCCGACGCGTGCGGACATGGCACTGTTCGGGGGCCACGACGACCTGTTCCTGAATGCCCAGCAGGCTGCTGCGGTCGACCTGGATCGTGTTCAGGGCCGTGGTATCGTCAAGGCCGACGATCGACATCGTCAGGCGTCCGGTCGATTGACCCTGCGCCAGCGTGGCGACCATCTCAGGCGAGGATTCCACCGTCACCGAACGCGGCACACCGTTGAAGGTCCGGTCCTGATCGGGGTCTTCGTCCAGCGCGATGATCCGAACGCCCGTGGCCAGCAAACGCGTCACTTCGACCTGTTCGGGGCTCACGCCGGTCCAGTAGATGTCGACCGTGTCAGAGACCCGGAGGGTGCCCGAGATCCCGCTGTTCTGGTCGACGCGGATCGTGAAGGCCCGCTGGCCGGGTGTCAGCATTGCGGCGATACCTGCAGGCTGTCCCGGATCGCTGACCTTGACCGCAAGGATCGGCTCGTTGATTTCCATCGCGCGAAGGGCGACCCGCGGCCGCGAGATATCAGGAACAAGGTCTTCAAGGATATGGTAGACGCCTTCAGGCAGGGCGTTCGCAGGCCAAGCCACCTCGCGAACATCGCCGGGCTGGACCGGTTCGCCATACCGCAGCGGGCGGGCCGCCACGAGAACCGGAACAGTCTCGATGTTCTCCATGCTGGCATTGAGGGCCTCGACAGCCGCCATCCGTGCCTGGGTATCCGTGATGTAGTTGTTCGCCATATGGACGCCGACACCGGCCAGGCCAAGGCCAACGGCGAGGATGCCAAGTTGCAAAGCGCGCATGTTACACTCCTTTTTGAGCACCCAAGGTGCTCGACACAGAATAATTCCTTGCTGCCAGCCATCCTGATGCGCAAATCGGGCAACAATTTGTCCGTAACGCGGAGATTTCAGGAGATTCAGAAATGCAAAACGGGCCGCACCGAGGGGAAGGTGCGGCCCGTCGAGCAGCGCAGGGCTGGCTCGGAACTGATGCGGCTTAGCGGCTGACGCCCAGCGTGCCCAGCGACGCGACCGACGCGTTGGTCAGCGAGGTGCGGATGTCGGTGCCCAGCGAGTTGACGCCGGCGCGGACGGTGGTGATGACGGCGAGGCCGAGGCCCACGATAGCAGCGGTCAGCACGACCCAGTCGACGGTCACGGCACCGGATTCGTTGGCGATGAAGTTTTTGATCATGTTGGTCATTGTCAGGTCTCCAGAAGATAAGGGTACAGAACTTGGGGTCTGTCGCACCGGATCCCTGAGGTTGAGGGGGGTTGGTCGGTCACCGTTGCGACACCTTCCTTATCGGGGCCGCGCAGGGCGGATTTCGGATCGGACCAAGAATTAATGACGGATTAATTCGAGCAATTCTGGGGCTTGGTATCGGGGACGATCGCAATGCGTCCCGCGGCACGGGATAAGCTATGAAAACGGCGACAATCGATCCGCGGGGGATTCGGGGCCGGCGTTGCGAAACGGCCGTGATTCTGGCAAAGTGCCCGCAAAAGAGCAGAACAACAGTCCCATGTCATTCAGGCCCTTCATTCGATTCGTCCTTGCCGGGGCTGCATTCGCGGCGCTGGCCGACACTGCGGCATGGGCCGAGGATTTTACGTTTCGCCGGGTAACCGTCGGAAGCCCGCCGGACGGGCGCCGGATCACGGTGCAGGTCGATCCCGAAGCCCAGGCGCGCTGGGTCGCGGCCGCGCCCACGGTGCAATCCCCAAACCCCCAGCCATCAGAGACGCCCGATGTCGCGGTGCCCGCGCCGGGCCCGGTCGCTTCGCGGTATGACTGGTTCTGGGACCGGGTTGCGGTCGGATTGTCCGAGGGCGAAGGCCGGTATCTTTCGGCGATGGCGACGCTCGACCGGCCGCCGGGGGATGCCTCGGTGCCGGAGCCGAGCCTGCAGCATCTGCAGGACATCGCGCAGGACTTCGGCGCACCGATCCTGATCGCCACGGTGGGCACGCGGGTTTCGCCCGCGCTGGCGCTGGCGGTGATTTCAGTCGAGTCGGCGGGACGAGCGCAGGCGCGCAGTCACGCCGGGGCGCAGGGATTGATGCAGTTGATCCCGGCCACGGCCGAGCGTTTCGGAGTGCGCGACGCGATGGACCCCGCGCAGAATATACGCGGCGGCGTGGCCTATCTTGACTGGTTGCTGGGGGAATTCGACGGCGATGTCGTGCTGGCATTGGCCGGCTACAACGCGGGCGAAGGGGCGGTGCGGCGCAATGGTGGGGTGCCACCCTATGCGGAAACGCGCGATTACGTTCCCAAGGTGCTGGCCGCTTGGCGGGTGGCGCGCGGCCTGTGTTCGACGGTTCCGCAGTTGCCGACCGATGGCTGCGTTTTCGTGGTGCGCCAGACGGCGCAAGCCCGCACCCCCGCGCAGACCGTCATCGATTAGAACAGGGTGTCGATCGCTTCGGTCGGGCGGCCGATCACGGCGCGGTCTGCGTGTCGGATCACCGGCCGTTCGATCAATGACGGATCGGCGGCCATGGCGCCGATGATGACCTCTGGCGGGGAGTCCCGCCATGATGCCCCTTCACGCGGCCGCAGCAAATCCGCAGCGCGAAGGCCAAGGGCTTGCAACATGGACTCGATCTCGGGCGCGGACGGCGGATCGACAAGATAAAGCCGGACCACCGGTTGTGTCCCCCGCGCCTGAAGATGTGCAAGCGCCTGCCGCGACTTTGAACACCGGGGATTGTGCCAGATTTCTACAGCCATGCGTCGCGTCCCGTGCCAATGGCGTCGGCCAGCGTGGCATGACCATCGCGTGCCAGCAGCGCGTCGAGACCGCGCGCGATCTCGTCGGCCAGCGAGAAGCCGCGATAGATCAGCGCGGAATAAAGCTGCACCGCGCTGGCGCCAGCCTTGATCTTTTCATAGGCGGTTTCGGCACTGTCGATCCCGCCCACGCCGATCAACGGGATGCGGCCGTGAGTCAGCTGTGACAGATGCGCCAAGACGCGGGTCGATTTTTCGAACAGGGGTTTGCCCGACAACCCGCCTGCCTCGGCACTATGCCCCGACCGCAGCCCCTCACGCGTGAGGGTGGTGTTGGTCGCGATCACGGCGTCAAGGCCCGACGACACCGCGACCTCGGCGATCCCGGCAAGACCATCGGCGTCCAGATCGGGTGCGATCTTCAGGAAAACGGGCAAGGGCCGGTCCAGTTCGGCGCGGGCGTCCATCACGCCGGCCAGCAGTGCGGCCAGCGCGGCGGGGCCTTGCAGGTCGCGCAGTTTTTCGGTGTTGGGCGATGACACGTTGACCGTGACGAAATCGACATGCGGCCCGCAGATGCGCAGGACACGGGCGAAATCGGCGGCGCGGTCCGTGCTGGTCTTGTTGGCACCCAGATTCAACCCGATGATGCCCTTGGACGGACGCGCCGCAAGGCGCGCGGCGATGGCATCGGCGCCGTCGTTGTTGAAGCCGAAGCGGTTGATGATGGCCTGATCTTCGGGCAGGCGGAACAGCCGGGGCCGCGGGTTGCCGGGCTGGGGCAGCGGGGTTGCCGCGCCCACCTCGACAAAGCCGAAACCGGCGCGCGTCAGTGCCCGCAGGGCGACCGCATTCTTGTCAAAGCCCGCCGCCAGACCGACCGGGTTCGGCAGGTCCATTCCGGCAAGGGTTGTGCGCAGGCGTGGCGACGAAAAGATGCCGGTCGTCGGCACCAGACCCGCCCGCAGCGCCCGGATGGCAAGATGGTGTGCTGTCTCGGGGTCGAAGGCATGCAAGGCGCGCAGCCCGAGATTCTCGACAAACATCAGATCACCCCATCGGGAAAGATGTGCCCCGCCGCACCCAGCGGCAGGGACTTGTCCCAGACCACGTCGGTCATCGCCAGCGGGCGATACAGATGGGGAAACAGCGCCCCCCCGCGCGAGGGTTCCCATTTCAACGAGTCGCCCAGATCGTCGGCCTCGATCGCGACGAGCACCAGATCGCTCTGGCCCGCGAAGTGACGCGCGGCGGTTTCGGCAACCTGCGCGGACGTCGACATATGGACATAGCCGTCCTGTATATCGATCGGCGCGCCGTCGGTCTGGCCATGCGCGACGAGGTGGTCCCATTCCGGGCGGCGAAAGATCTTGTATATCAGCATGTGCTGCATTTGCCCGCAGTCTGGCCGGCGGTCAATGGGCTTGCGCGACTGTCAGGCAGGCCGAGCCCGTCATGGCACCGTTACGGAACCCTGCGACAGGATCATTCGTCCTTTGACTCTGTGGTCAAGGACGCGCAATCTGAGGGTCTTCATCAACCAACAGGGGTCATGGGATGGCACGTGCATCCACACTGAAATCGCTTTTCGCATCGACGGTTCTGGTCGCCTCGGGCGTCGCGCCGGCGATGGCCGACGGGCGGCTGCATATTCTGCATTTCAATGATTTTCACAGCCGCGTCGAATCGATCAACCGTTTCAATTCCACCTGCTCGGCCAGCGACGAGGCCGAGGGCAAATGCTATGGCGGCGCGGCGCGGCTTGTCACGCTTCTCAACCAGATGCGCGACGCGATCACCGCGCAGGGTGACACCGTTGTCGTCCTGAACGCTGGCGACAGCAGCCAAGGCTCGTTGTTCTACACGACCTATGGCGGGCGGATCGAGGCCGAGCTGAACACCCGTCTGGGTATCGACACGATGGTTGTCGGCAACCACGAATTCGACAAGGGCCCCGAAGGCCTGGCCGTGTTCCTCGACACCGCGAACTATCCGATCCTCGGTGCGAATATCGACGTTTCGGCCAACAACCTGCTGGCTAGTCGCTTGGCGCCCTATACCATCATCGAACGCAACGGGATGCGCATCGGTGTGATCGGTGTTCTTGCCGCCGATTCGGGCGAGACCTCGTCGCCGGGGCCGACCGTCGCCTTCACCGACGAGGCCGAGGCCTTGCGCGCTGCCGTTGCCGAGCTTGAAGGGCAGGGCGTCAACACGATCATCGCGCTGACCCACACCGGCTATGTCGCGGACCAGCGGTATGCGGCGATGATCCCCGGGATCGACGCGGTGGTCGGTGGACACAGCCACACCTATCTGTCGGCGACCGATGAACGCCGTCAGGGCGCCTATCCGACATGGGTCAGCACCGATGACGGACGTTTGGTGCCGGTGGTTCAGGCTGGGGCCTATGGCCGCTATCTGGGCCATCTGGTGATGGAACTGGATGCCGATGGCAACGTGGCCTATGCCGACGGCAACACCATCGAAATGAACGCCGAGGTCGCACCCGATCCCGAAACCGCAGCTTGGGTCGCTGGCCTTGCCGGTCCGATCGACGAGATGCGCAGCCGCGTCGTGGCCGAATCGTCGGCATCGATCGACGGTGATCGTGCGAACTGCCGCCAGCGCGAATGCCAGATGGGCAACCTCGTCGCGGATGCAATGCTGGCGCGTGTCGCCGATCAGGGTGTGTCGATCGCCATCCAGAACGGCGGCGGTCTGCGGGCGTCGATCGACGAAGGCCCGGTGACGATGGGCGAGGTTCTGACGGTGCTGCCGTTCCAGAACACGCTGGCGACCTTCCAGCTGAGCGGCGCGAATGTCGTTGCGGCGCTGGAAAACGGCGTCAGCCAGCTGGAAGAAAACGCGGGTCGTTTCGCGCAGGTAGCCGGCCTGCATTATACCTTCGATCCGACGCTGCGCTGGCGCGCGCGTGTCGAACGTGATGGTGCAGCAGGATGGCGCGTGGGTGCCGATCGATCCGGCGGCGATCTATGGCGTCGTGTCGAACGACTTCATGCGTGCCGGGGCGACGGGTTCCGCATGTTCCGCAACGAGGCAATCAATGCTTATGACTACGGCCCCGACCTTGCGGACGTGCTGGCCGAATATATGGCGGCGAACATGCCCTATGCGCCGGTGATCGACGGGCGGATCACCCGCGTCGGCGAATAAGGTCGCAGAATCAAGAAACCGGGCGGAGAAATCTCTCCGCCCGGTTTTCCTTTGCGCGCGGTTCAGTCGCGCGCGGTGACTTCGGCCAACAGGCGTTCGGTGCGGGCGTCCTCGATCTTGTTGATCATGCGCTCGGCCTCTTCCTTGTCGCGCAGGGCCTTGGTGATCGAAGCCGTCGAATAGACCAGCATGATCGTCGCCATCGCATAGAAACCCTTGGCGGAAAAACTGGCCTCGAGCGAGTAGATCCCGGCCGTCATCATGAAGACCGCAACGCCGAAGTTGAAGTAGGTGAACAGGTTCCACGAGTTGGAAACGCGGGGGACATAGCTTGACATGGTTTTCTCCGATAACTCAGGCGGCCTGGCCGCGAAGACGTTCAAGGACAAGGGCAGCGTCCGTTTTCAGCGGGGCGCCCATTCCGGCAGCGGCAAGGCGCGCGGCGATGGTTCCGGCGTTGGTTGCACTGTTCAGTTCGTTCATGGCCAGTTCGACATCGTCGGCGTGGCCATGGCGGGTTTGCAGACGCTCAAGCGTTTCCTCTGCCTCGCGCAGGCTGGCCATAACCCCATTGGGCAGGGTGCCGCGCAAGCGGTGGGTGCGTTGTGCCGCGTCGGCCAGTTGCTTGCCGCGTTGCAGGGCGCGCAGGCGCTGTTCGCTCAGGCTCAACTGCTCACGCAGGCGGCGCGTTTCACTGTCATAATGCGCGTTAGCCTTGTCGGCTGCGGCCTTCTCGGCCTCCAGCTCGGCGATAGCGGCGGCGGCTTCGGTCGCAAGGTCTTCGCGGTCTTGCTGGATGGCGGCGATGGCGCGGGTTTCCAGATCGGCGATCTGTTCGGCAAGCTTCTCGGCATTGCGCTTTTCGCGTGCCGAATACGCCATCACAACAGCGACCGACCGCTTGGTCGCTTCGACACCGGCGGCGGCGTCGCGCAGTTGTTGGCGCAGGATGGCCAGCGCATTCGCATCGGTCAACGCGTCTATGGCGTCATGGCTGCGGCCGCGAACCAGGGTCGTCAGGATCTTGAACATTTGCTCCTCCATGATATGAACATTGTTCATGATCTCAATGTAGCGATCCGTGAACATTGTTCAAGGAAAAAATGAACGACGTTCACGAAAGAATGGAAACGGATTGTCTTGAAAACGGAAACAAAACGCGTCGAGTTGAAAGAGCGTCTGATCGATGCGGCGGAATCGGAACTGCGGGACAAAGGGTTGAAGGGCCTGAAGGCGCGCGAGGTGACGGCCTTGGCCGGTTGTGCGCTGGGCGCGCTGTATAACGCCGTCGAAGATCTGGACATGCTGGTGCTGCATGTCAATTCGCGCACCTTGGCGCGGTTGGGCGCGGCCCTGGGCGAGAGTGCGCCGGGTGAAGCGGCCAGCGACGAGGCCCAACTTCAGGCACTGGCGGCCGCCTACATCGTCTTCGCCACCGAGAACCGGAACCTATGGCTGGCCTTGTTCGAACATCGCCTGCCCGAGGGGCGCGAGGTGCCCGAATGGCACCGGCAGGATCATGCCGTGCTGATCGAACAGATCATCGGCCCCCTCAAACGCATGCGCCCCGACCTGTCGGACGAGGCGCTGTTGCTGCGGGCACGCACGACCTTCGCAGCGGTGCATGGTGTGGTGCTGATGTCGTTACAAGGCAAGTTCGTGGGCGTGCCCCGAGACGATCTGGAAACCGAAGTGGCCTCGCTGGTGGGGACGATGGTGCGGGGCTCGCAATCTGGCGGCTGATCAGCCGCGCGCTTGGGTCACGCCCCGATACCAGTCGCGGATCAGCGCCCGCTCGTCGTCTTCCATCCATGTCAGGTTCGACGGCGGCATCGCATGCCCGATGGCCGATTGGACATAGATCTGGTGGGCGGCGCGGGCGACTTGCGCCTCGGTCTCCAACATCAGTCCGCGCGGGGCCCAGTGCAGGCCGGGATAGACGGGCTGTTCGGCATGACACATCGAGCACCGGCCCGCGACCGTGAAATACACGTCTTCGAACTGCTCGGCTTGCGCGAATCGTGCGACCGAAGGGGGCAGCGCGGCCAGTTCTTCCTGATCGCGCATCGCCGGGGCGATCGACAGCCACATGATGACGATGAAAATCAGCGCCGTGACCAGCCACGTCCAGGTCGGGTTGCCGGTGCGCGCATGGTTCGAGTTGAAGTAATGCCGGATCGTCACGCCCATCAGGAACACCAGCGAGGCGATGATCCAGTTGTATTCGGTGGCGAAGGCCAGCGGATAGTGGTTCGACAGCATCATGAAGATGACCGGCAGCGTCAGATAGTTGTTATGCGTCGAACGCTGCTTGGCGATCTTGCCATATTTGGGGTCGGGTTTGCGCCCGGCGATCAGGTCGGCGACGACGATCTTCTGGTTGGGGATGATCACCAGAAATACGTTGGCCGACATCATGGTCGCGGTGAAGGCCCCCAGATGCAGCAGCGCGGCGCGGCCCGTAAAGACCGAGGTATAGAAATACGCCATGCCGACCAGCACGCCGAACAGGGCGACCATCAGCCATGTCTGGTTGGCGTTCACGAACAAGCCACACAGCCAGTGATAGGCAAACCAGCCGAACACCAGCGAGCCGAAGGAAATCGCGATGGCTTGCCACACGGCAAGATCAGCGACGGAAGGGTCGATCAGATAGAATTCAGCGCCCCAGTAATAGGTCAGGCACAACAGGACAAAGCCGGACATCCACGTCGCATAGCTTTCCCATTTGAACCATGTCAGGTGTTCGGGCATCTGCGCGGGGGCCACCAGATATTTCTGGATGTGGTAGAACCCGCCGCCATGGACCTGCCATTCCTCGCCATACGCGCCCTCAGGCAGGTTGGCAGCCTTGCGCAGCCCCAGATCCAACGCGATGAAGTAGAACGATGACCCGATCCACGCGATCGCGGTCACGACATGAAGCCAGCGCGCCGCAAATTCCAGCCAGGCGCCGATGACGGCAAGATCGTACATGTCTCTCTCCCACTATTTTCCTGCAGGCTATACCGGCGCCTCTTATTCTGATAATCCTGCAAATGGCTGAGGACTTTCAAGCGAGGGCGAAAAATGTCCTATGTGAACATGATCCGCATGTTCGTGCGTGTTTACGAGCTTGGCAACATGTCCGCGGCAGCGCGCGACCAAAGAACCTCTCCGGCTGTCGCTTCCGGGCGCATTTCCGACCTTGAGCGCCATCTTGGTGTGCGGTTGTTCAACCGCACGACCCGCAAACTGCAACCGACCGAGAATGGGCGCTTGTTCTATGAAGGTGCGCTGAACATCCTGACCGCGATCGAGGAAGCCGAGGCCGCCGTGGCCGATGCGACGCAGAACCCGCGCGGCGTGCTGTTCGTCGGCGCGCCGTTGGGGGTGGGTCGGCGGCTGCTGGCGCCCTTGGTTCCCGAATTCAAGGCGGCCTATCCCAACATCGACCTGCGTCTTCGCCTGTCGGACCGCATCATCGACATGACCGCCGAAGGGCTGGATGTGGTTCTGCATCTTGGTCGGCTGGAAGACAGCACCCTGAAAATGCGGGTCATCGCGGAATGTCCGCGTGTGCTCTGCGCCTCGCCCGACTATGTCGAGCGGCGCGGGATGCCCGTCGACGGGGCCGCGCTGGTGGATCAGGGGCATGACTGCCTGAACCTGCGGTTTCCGGGCGCCAAGGAATTCCAGTGGACCTTGCAGACCCCCGAAGGGCAGCGCCGGTTCGAGATTGCCGGACCGTTTGAATCCGACGATGGCGACGTCTTGACGGAATGGGCGCTGGCCGGGCACGGGATCGTCATGAAACCGGTTTTCGAGGTCGCGGCCTTCATGCGACAAGGCAAATTGGTGCCAGTGGCCGAGGCGACACCGCCCCTTCCGGTGCTCCTGAGCCTGCTGACCCCGCATCGGCGTTTGCGCGATCCCAAGGTGCAGCGGTTCTCGGATTTCGTCGTGCAGCGCTGCAAGGCCGCCCTCGAAGCGCTTGTGCGGCCCGTCTAAAGCGACGCGCACAGCCGGATATGTTCCATCCTGCGGGCGAATTCGGTGTCGAAATCATGCTTGCGCGCGAACGCCAGCCCCGTGCGCTGCGCGTTCACCAGATCGGTGCGGTTGGCATCCCACTGCGCGATCACGGCAGCCAGTGCCTTGGGGTTGCCCATCGGCGCGGACTTGCCGCACCCGGCCTCGGCGCTGAGCCGCGACCACATCTTGTTCTTGTATCCCGCCAAGGCAAGGCCGCATCCCAAGGCCTCGACATAGGAACACGAGGGGTCGCTTTGCAGATGCGTGCCGACAAAGATGTCGGCCTGTTCAACGCTGAACGGAACGAGGCAGGTTTCGAAATCGACGGGCGAATACAGGCGCACCGCGCCCCCGAATTCGGCAAGGCCCGCGCGGATCTCGCCTTCGAGCGATCCGGTGCCGAAGATGTCCAGCGTCGCATCCACCTTCAGGCGGCGCAGTTCGCGCATTACCGGCAAAAGCTGGTGCGCGCCCTTCATGTATTCCAGCCGGCCCGAATGGATCAGCCGCAGCGGGTTCTTGGCATGCAGATAGGCCGCGCGTTCGTCCATCTGCTGGGGCGTGGCAAACAGTTCCGGCTTCATGCGGTTGTCGAGATACAGCATGGGCCGCCCGACTTTTTCCGAATAGGTGTCGAAGGCCGGATACCCGTTGAACTGTGCCCCTGCAGCACCTTTCAGCGCCTTGCGCACCCGCAATTCGTGCCCTGCCTGCCAGCGAATCGAATTCAACCGGCGCGGAAAACTGATCGAGCGTTCCAGCAAAGCGATCTTGGCGCGGATGCGGAACGTGTATTCCAGCGTCAGCACCACCGGCACATTCGCCAAGTTCGCGCGGGCAACGATGTCGTCGACATCGACCATGTCCGCGGAAATCGACGCGACGTCCATCGCCGAGATCAGTTCCTGCGGCACGGGATCGTTTTCATCCAGAACGGTCAGATCGAAGCCCAGTTCGTCGCGGTCGAAATGGCGGCCAAAAGGAATGGCATTCGTGGTGCGCCACAACACACAGTTGATCCTGCCGCCCCAATGAGCTTGGTGCGCACGCATGCCTTCGACGAATTTCACATCCAGCCGATAGCCTCCGGGTTCGTCCTTGACCGGAGCGGGTGCACACAAGAGCAAAGTTCGCAGCATCGCGATTTCCCAAACGTCCTAAGCACCTAACGGCGCACGGCCTTGGGCGTCAAGTCATTCTAACTGCCACGATAGGTCGAGAAACCATAGGGCGACAGCAACAGCGGAACATGATAATGCGCCTGCGCGTCGCTCATGCCAAAGCGGATCGGCACAAGGTCGAGGAACATCGGTTCCGGTCCGTTCTGCCCCGTCGCGCGCAGATAATCGCCCGCGTGAAAAACAAGTTCATAGGTGCCGGTGGCAAAGCTGTCTGCCGGCAGGATGTGGCGGTCGGTGCGCCCGTCATCATTGGTGATCAGGTCTGCCAGAGCCTCGCGACGGTCGTCGTCGATACGATAGAGCACGATTCGCAGCCCGGCAGCGGGGCATCCCCTTGCGGTATCCAGAACATGCGTCGTCAAAAAGCCTGCCATGACATCTCTCTCCTCGGTGAACTGCGCGCATTCTGAGCACAGGACGGCGCTAACACCATAGGCAGGCATGGAAGAAAGTTCTTTCGAAAATTGATAAACGCCGTGATCTTTTCCGTTAACGTGCGAAAAACCGCCGACGAGCGGGGATTTGAACCATGCAGGGATTGACACAGGTGACGAACGCGCCGCGCTACTCGCGAAACATGATCGGCTATGGCCTCGGACGCCGAAGGTCGTTTGGCCGGCGGCGCGCGCGTGGCGATCTCGCTGGTGCTGAACTACGAAGAGGGCGGCGAGAACCGCCTCAGCATGGCGATGCGCAATCCGGAGGCGTTCCTGTCCGATATCGCGGGGCGCCTGTGGGCGGGCAGCGGCACTGGAACATGGAATCCATCTATGAATACGGTGCGCGCGCCGGTTTCGGCGCTCACCGCCTAGTCACCGAACGCGCCCTGCCGGTCACGATCTGCAGGTCACACCGCGCTGGCGCGCTCGCCCGAACAGGTCAAGGCGATGCAGACCGCGGGATGGGACATTGCCTCGCATGGGCTGAAATGGGTCGAACATCGGGATATGCCCGAAGAGGAAGAGCGCGCGCAAATCGCCGAAGCGATCCGCCTGCACACCGAGGTCGTGGGCGAACCGCCGCGGGGCTGGTATACCGCGCCGCTCGCTGAACACCGTCCGCCTGACCGCCGAGACCGGCGCGCTGGACTGATCAGCGACACCATGACGACGATTCGCTCTATTGGCTCGAGGTGGGCGATCATGACCAACTGGCTGGCCTCATACGCTCGAAGCCAACGACATGCGCTGCCACCGCGCCCGGCTGGTGACGGGGCAGGACTTCGCAATACCATCGACAGCTTCGACACCTTGCACGCCGAGGGGGGCAAAATGTTCTCGATCGGGCTACTGTCGCCTGATCGGCCGCCCCGGCAAGCTGGCAGGGCTGATCCGCTTTCCTGGATCACGTCGCCGAAAAGGTGGTGCCATTCGCCACGCGTTCTCAGATCGCGGACCACTGGGCGGCGCATCACCCGCCTGCCCGCTATCTTCGTCCGACGCAGATGGATCGCGCGTGTTTCGTGGCGAAATACGGCTCGATCTTCGAACACTCGCCCTGGATCGCCGAACGCGCCTATGATCTGGAGCTCGGCCCGGCCCATGACACGGCGGTGGGCCTGCACAATGCCTTGGCGCGCGTCTTCCGCTCGGCCTCCGCGGACGAGCGTCTGGGCGTCCTGCGCGCGCACCCCGATTTGGCGGGCAAGCTGGCGGCTGGCGGTTGACGGCGGCATCCACCCACGAGCAGGCCTCGGCGGGCCTTGATGCCCTGACCGACGAAGAACGCGCGACCTTCCAGCGCCAGAACGCGGCCTATGTCGAAAAGCACGGTTTCCCCTTCATCATCGCCGTGCGCGACAACACCAAGGCGTCGATCATGGCCGCGTTCGAAACGCGCATAGCCAACGACACCGCCACCGAATTCGCGACAGCCTGCAGACAGGCTCGAACGCATCGCCGAAATCCGCCTGATGGATCTGCTGCCATGAGCGATTATTACGCCCCCACCGGTGGCCTGCCGCCGCAAACCGCGCTGATGACCCAGCGCGCGGTGTTCACCGAAGCCTATGCCGTCATCCCGCGCGGCTGCTTCAGCGATATCGTCACCTCGTTCCTGCCCGGCTGGCGCAACATGCGCCGTGGCTGATCGCGCGCCCCATGTCCGGCTTTTCCGGAAACCTTCAGCCAATATGTGTGCGAGGTTCAGTCGGGCGGCGGTTCCGACGCGCCCGAAAACGACCCGCAGGCGCAATCGGTGATCTTTGTCACCCACGGCCTGATCACCCTGACCATCGACGGGCAAGGGCACGAACTCGATGCGGGCGGCTATGCCTATATCCCGGCAGGCGCGCGCTGGTCGCTTTTGGCCGAAGGCAGCGCGCCTGCCCGGTTCCACTGGGTGCGCAAGATCTGGGAACCCGCGCCGGGCATCGCCAAGCCCGAGGCCTTCGTGACCAACGAACGCGACATCGCGCCGCGCGCGATGCCCGACACCGAAGGGCGCTGGGCCACGACCCGCTTCGTCGATCCCGATGATCTGCGTCACGACATGCACGTGAACATCGTCACCTTCCAGCCCGGCGGCCTGATCCCGTTCGAGGAAACGCATGTCATGGAACACGGGCTTTACGTGCTGCAGGGCAAGGCGACCTACAAGCTGAACAAGGATTGGGTCGAGGTCGAAGCAGGCGATTTCATGTGGCTGCGCGCCTACTGCCCCCAAGCCTGTTACGCGGCGGGCCCCGAACCCTTCCGCTATCTGCTCTACAAGGACGTGAACCGCCACGCCCGCCTGCGCGGTCCCTGGTCGCGCCGGGCCAGCTCATGACCCGCTCTTTCATCTTGTTGAAAATACTCCACGGGGGTCCGGGGTGTGAACCCCCGGCCTCGCCACGCACTCGACGGTTCGCATGACTCGCACGATCACAACGCAGCCACTGACTCGCCAGGTCTTCGCGCCCTATGGCGATGTGCTCGATTGCGCGGGTGATCCGGACAAGCTGATCAACGCGGGTCTGTGCGGCCGCTATCACGACCGCGCGCGGCTGGATTTCGGGCCCGACGGGCGTGCCGGGATCTCGATCTTCAACGCGGTTCCGCGCAGCCTTCCCTACCTGCTGGATCTTGTCGAACGCCACCCCGAAGGGTCGCAGGCGTTCATTCCCCTGCATGCCGAACCGTTTCTGGTGATCGTCGCCCCGGATGCGGGCGGGGTGCCGGGCGATCCGCTCGCCTTTGTCACCAACGGGGCGCAGGGCATCAATCTGCATCGTGGTACATGGCACGGGGTTCTGACCCCGCTGGCGGCGCCCGGGCTTTTCGCCGTCGTCGACAGGATCGGCGCCACGGCCAATCTGCAAGAGTTTCCGTTCACGGAACCATGGTGTGTGTCGTCGCCCTTCGAGGAAGGGGGCCGGGCCAAACGACAGGGAAAGAGGGCAGCCCTGGACCGAAAAACGAAACAGCCCCGTGGGAGAGAATGACAAATGGCAGATCAATCGCTGGGGACGCCGGAACAACTGCGCGATCCCAACTATACACCACCTTTGGCCAAGGCGATTCCGCTGGCATCCAGCACGTCCTGGCGTCGTTCGCCCCGGAACGTCACGCTCGCGATCATCGTGTGCGGGCGGCGGGCATTGGCTTCGGCCTGGATCAAGGCGCTGGGTTTCCCGGACATGACGCTGATGATCCAGATGTCGATGCTGTTCGCGGGCATCGCCACGCTGTTCCAGACGATCGGCATGGGTCCGGTCGGCGCGCGCCTGCCGATCGTGCAGGGCACATCCTTCGCCTTCATCCCGGTGATGATCCCTGCGGTTGCGGGTGCCGGTGTCGGCGGTCTCGCGGGGTTGATGACGGGCGTGTTCATCGGCGGCCTGTTCCACTTCTGCCTCGGGTTCTTCATCGGCCGCATCCGCTTTGCGCTGCCGCCGCTGGTGACCGGCCTTATCGTTCTGATGATCGGTCTGGCGCTTGTCCGTGTCGGCATCCAGTATGCCGCGGGCGGCGTTCCGCTGATCGGCACCGAAGCCTATGGCAGCTTGGCCAAATGGACCCCGGCGCTGGTCGTGGTGATCGTCACGCTGGCAATCAAGTTCTTCGCGCGGGTTCAAGCGGTTGCCGCCGTCCTGATCGGGATCATCGCGGGCTATCTGGTCGCGCTGACGATGGGTCAGGTCTCGTTCACGGCGAGAGGCCGTGCGGGCTGGTTCATGTTCGACCCCGTTCCACTGCTTCGAACTGAACTGGGCGATCATCATCGGCATGTGCTTCATGGCCGTCGTCTCGGCGATCGAAACCGTCGGCGATACCGGGCATCACCAAGGGCGGTGCCGGGCGTGAAGCCACCGACAAGGAAATCAGCGGCGCGACTTTCGCCGACGGTCTGGGCACCGCGGTTGCCGGTGTGTTCGGCGGCCTGCCCAACACATCGTTCAGCCAGAACGGGCCTTGTCGCGATGACCGGCGTCATGAGCCGCCACGTCGTGATCTGTGGTGCGATCTTCCTGATCGTCTGTGGCCTGATCCCCAAGGTGGGCGCGATCATCAACACCGTTCCGATCAACGTTCTGGGCGGCGGCGTCATCGTGATGTTCGGCATGGTCTGCGCTGCCGGTGTCAACATGCTGTCCGAAGTGAACTGGAACCGCCGCAACATGGTGATCTTCGCGGTGGCGCTGTCGGTCAGCCTGGCCTGCAGCTGAACCCGGTGCGCTTCAGCACTCGCCGGGCACGTTGAAGATCCTGCTGACCTCGGGCCTGTTGCCGGCGGCGTTCATTGCCATCGTGCTGAACCTGTTAAGCCGCTCGAGAACGCGGCGAATAAGACAGAAACCCAAACGGGCCAGGGTTTCCGGCCCGTTTTCCTGTTCGGGGATCTCATGCGCAGCCTGATCCGAAATGCCGATGTGATCGTCACCATGGACGGGTCCCGCCGTGAACTGGCCGGCACCTCGATCCTGATCGATGGGGGCACCATCCACGAGATCGGCGCTGACCTGAAGGCCACCGACACCGAGGTGATCGACGCCAGCGGCTGCATCGTGACTCCCGGAGTCTGGTGAACAGCATCACCATCTGTATCAGATACGCTGACGCGTGCGGTGCCGGGCGGGCAGGATGCGCTGCTGTTCGGCTGGCTCGCTAAGACGCTGTATCCGATCTGGGCGCGCAGTACCCCGACACATGCACATTTCGACCCAACTGGGGCTGGCCGAGCTGGCGCTGTCGGGTTGCACGATGTCGTCAGATCATCTGTATCTGTTTCCCAATGGTTCGCGGCTGGATGATACGATCCATGCGGCGAAAGATGTCGGTATCCGTTTCATGCCACGCGCGGATCGATGTCGATCGGTGAATCGAAAGGCGGCTGCCGCCGGATTCGGTTGTCGAGGACGAGGCCGCGATCCTGAATGACTGCATCCGCGTGGTCGATGCCTTTCATGACGCAAGGCCCGAGGCGATGGTGCGCGTGGGGCTGGCGCCTTGTTCGCCCTTCTCGGTCTCGCGCGAGTTGATGCGCGACGCGGCGCTGCTGGCGCGCGACAAGGGCGTGATGCTGCACACCCATCTTGCCGAGAATGACGAGGATATTGCCTATTCTCTGGCGCAGTTTGGCTGTCGTCCGGGCCAATATGCCGAGGATCTGGGCTGGACCGGCGCGGATGTCTGGCATGCGCATTGCGTCAAGCTGGACGAGGCCGAGATCCATCTGTTCGCCAAATCGCTTACGGGGGTGGCGCATTGCCCCTGTTCCAACTGCCGCCTCGGGTCAGGCATCGCGCCGGTGCGGCCGATGCGCGACGCGGGTGTTCGGGTCGGGTTGGGGGTGGATGGTTCCGCCTCGAACGACGCGGGCGACCTTTGATGAGCGAGGCGCGGCAGGCGATGCTGATGCAGCGCGTCGCGCGGGGGGCCGATGCCATGAGCGCGCGCGAGGCGCTGGAGATCGCCACGCTGGGCGGCGCGACGGCGCTGGGGCGCGGGTGAACTGGGGTCGCTGGAGGTTGGCAAGCGCGCCGATCTTGCGATCTGGGACGCGGCCTTGCAGGCGGCGGGGAACTGGGACCCTGTCGCGGCGGCTGGTTTTGTGCGGACCGCATCGCGTGAAGCACCTGCTGGTCGAAGGGCGGCAGGTGGTGGCGACGGGGTTCTGGACAGGGCTGGACACCGGGATGTTGGCAGAACGGGCGCGCAAGGCGACCGCACGGCTGGTTGAGGGCGCCTCGGGGGCATCGAGCTCTCGGCGCGCGTGGTTTCCGCGCAGGGGGCGCTGCCCTCGGCCTGCGGCCTCACCCCGGGATATTTTCCCGAGCAAAGACAAACACCCTCAGGCGTCAAAGGGTTCGATGAGTTCCGGTCCCTCTGCCCGGTTCGAGTTGATCGCGAGGCTGACCCGATGGAACAGAAGCGCGTCATCTTCCAGCGGTTTCAGAAGGCGGGCTGCGCCTGGACCTGTTTCGCCCAGCCACAGCGGCCAGGTTTCCGGGTCAAGGATGACGGGCACCCGGTCGTGCAGGTCGGCCATCGGGCCGCGCGCTGCGGTCGTGACGATGGCGCAAGTGCTGAGCACGGTGGAATCCGGCGGGGTTGCGCCAGCGTTGCCAGACCCCGGCGAAAACCATGGGCGACCCGTTCGAACGGCGGATGAACCACGGCAGACGCGTGGTGCCGTCTTTCGTCCATTCAAAGAACCCTGCCGCGGGGATCAGGCAGCGGCGTTGCCGCGCGGCCTGGGCGAAGGCCGGCTTATCGGCCAGTGTCTCGGCCCGGGCATTGAACAGAAGGGGGCCGTCGGTCGGGGTCTTGTACCACGACGGCACGAAGCCCCATCGCATCGTGCCAAGGTGCCGCGTTCCGCTGATTGACACCAGCGCCGCGACCGGGGCCGTCGGGCAAACATTGTAGCGCGGCACGGGGGGCACGTCATGCAGCGTCGGCGCGCCGAAGAGGCGCGCCATGGCATCGTCGGGCAAGGTGATCGCGAAGCGTCCGCACATCAGATCAATGGGCCATGCCCTTGCGGGAGGGTCAAGCCCTCGTGCCTAGTCGCCCTGAACGCAGGCCGCGATGTCGCGAGCCAGCGCGTGCATCATGGCATCATAAAGGCCCGGTCCGGGCTCCAGCATCACGCCCGACGGGTCGAGGGGGCGCCCAGACGCAGCCTCCCTGTGCCTTCGAGGATGACAGTGCAGGCTTATCGGGGGTGGTCTTCACCCGGGGAAAGCGTGCGTGGTGCCGTCGGCCCGAGGCTTTCGCGCAGCGACAGGCGCGCCGCTCCGGGGTTGTCGTCCGTGCCCGAGATGGTGCCGGCCACCGTCAGGTCATGAGTGCGCGAGATAAGTGCAAGCATCGTGGTTGAAGACCAGCGGATAGCCCCGCGCCGGAGCAAGGGTTTCGGCGATTTCGGCCGCGAGCGTGGAGAGTTCGCTGCGGCGGACTCGGCGTTGCGGGCATAGGTTTCGGCATTGGCGGGGTCACGTCGGGCGAACTCGGCCGCGAGCGCCTGCACCCAGAGGATTGCGTTGTCGATATCGAGCCAGAGATGCGGGTCATAGCCTGCCGCGTCGTGATCGTGCTCTTCGTGATCATGACCTTCATGGCCGTGGTCATGGTCATCATGCTCGTCTTCGCCAAGGGCAAGGCGGTGGGTTCCATCGATCATCGCCAATTCCAGTGTCGTCCCCTCGTCCCGCATCGCGGTGGCGGTTTCCATCCACGGGCTGAGGGCATGTGACATGACGACGACGAGGTCCGCGCGCGCGAGGTCGCGCACCTGCGACGGGCGCAACTGAAGGTGATGCGGGTCACCGCCGCGTTCGAGCACGACGGCCGGTTCACCGACACCCTGCATCACCTTCGCCACCAGCGACTGCGTGACGGGAATGTCCGTCATCACGCGAAGGGCCTGTGCCGGCGCGAGCGTTGGAATGGCGGCCAGCAGGATGGCAAAGAGGGTGCGTTGCAACATGGGGATCCCTTGGATTCGCGTATCGGATGCGGTAAGATCGAAATAGTTATACTATAACATAACAGAACGCAAGTGAGGCACCCGGCCATGACGGAGACGACGGCGGCTTTTCACCCGCATGACCACGGTGCCTGCATCGCGGACGGGCTGTCCCGGGCTGAAGATGTCGCGCGGCGCAAGGGGCTGCGGTTCACCCCGGTGCGGCGGCGGACGCTGGAGATCCTGTTGCAACGCCACGGGGCGATGGGCGCCTATGACGTGCTGGATCGCTTGCGCGAGGACGGATTCAGCGCGCAGCCGCCGGTCGCTTATCGGGCGCTCGACTTTCTCGTGGAACACGGGTTTGCCCACCGGATCCGCAGGCTCAACGCTTTCGCGGCCTGCACGCATCCTGGCGAGGATCACAGCGCGGCTTTCCTGATCTGTCGCGGGTGCGATGCCGTGGCGGAACTTGCGGCCGACCCGCTGCGCGCCGCACTCGAGCAGGGCGCCCGGACCGTGGGCTTCAGTGTCGAGCGCGCCAATATCGAGGCGCTGGGCCTGTGCCCGGTGTGCCAATCCACCCAAGCGCCCGAGGGCATCGCATGAACGCGCTGATCGAGGCCAAGGGACTGGCGGTCCGCTTCGGGCAGCAGGAAACCGTGCTGCGCGGCGTGGATTTTCGCATCACGCCGGGAGAGATCGTGACCATCGTCGGCCCGAACGGGTCGGGCAAGTCGACCTTGCTGCGGGCGCTGTTGGGGATCGTGCCCTTGGCGGCAGGGCAGGTTTGGCGGGCGCCGGGGTTGCGCGTGGGCTATGTGCCGCAAAAGCTGCATCTTGACGCCAATCTGCCGATGTCGGTGGGGCGTTTCCTGCGTCTGGGCCAGCGTGTGGCCACCAGTCAGGCCGAGGTGCTGCTTTCGCGGGTCGGGGTTCCCGGCCTGACCGCGCGCGAGATGACATCGCTGTCGGGCGGGCAGTTCCAGCGGGTTCTTCTGGCCCGCGCGTTGGCGTCGCGGCCGCAGATACTTGTCATGGACGAGCCGACGCAGGCGCTGGACCAACCCGGAACGGCGGCGTTCTATCGCCTGATCGAGGATGTGCGCGCCGAACTGGGCTGTGCGGTGCTGTCGGTCAGCCACGACCTGCACGTCGTGATGAGCGCGTCAGACAGGGTCATCTGTCTGAACGGACATATCTGTTGCGAGGGCACGCCGTCTGTCGTCTCGGCGGCGCCGGAATATCGTGCGTTGTTCGGGCTGGGCACCGGGGGCGCCTTTGCGCTGTATCAGCATCACCACGACCACGGCGGGGAACACCCGGAGCACGCCGATCACCACCATCACGACCACGATCCCGACGGGTATGCCTGCATGATCATTGATGCCTTCCTGTTGGGCAAGCGCCTTGGGCTGCTGGGCTTCTGGTGGCCGCGGCAACCGGGCCTGGCTGTTTCGTCGTCTGGCGGCGGATGGCGTATTTCGGGATGCGACAGCGCATGCTGCGGTGCTGGGTTGCCATGGCTGGCGGTGCAGCACCGATTTTCGCGGGGACGATGGCGACGGCCTTTCGCGATGGCGTTCGTCGTTTCGTGGCTGACGGGGCGAGGCTGCTGATGACAGGCTCAGCTGGCGTGCGATGGCGCATTCCGCGCTGGCCTTGGGGCTGGTTGCGGTGGCCATGTCGCTGTCGCTGCGCATCAACCTTAGAAAGCCATTCGTTCGGGGACATCCTCGCCGTGACGACCGGTGACCTGTGGGTGATCGGGGCAGGGACGGCGATCTTGGGCCTGCTGGCATGGCGGTGGGAGGCCCTGTTGACCTCGACCTCAACGAAGATCTGGCCTATTCGCTGGGGATGAACCCGCGCCGCGAACGCATGGCTCTGACGCTGGTGCTGGCGATCTGCGTTGCGGTCGCCATCAAGATCGTCGCGCGCTGCTTATCGGGGCGCTGTTGATCATCCCGGCGGCGACCGCGCGGTTTGTGTCGCGCAGCCCGGAAGGGGATGGCCGCCCGGTCGGTGCGGGGATGCTGGCGGTTGCCGGGGGCTTGGCCTTTCGATCTGGCAGGATACGCCGGCGGGCCGGGTATCGTGGTGGTCGGCGCGGGACTGTTCGGAATCGCGATGGTTCTGCGCGCCGCTTTCCAGCAGCGCAGCGCCCCTGACCGCGCGCGGCTAACCGAAACGTCGCGGTGAAATTGACACGGGCAGTGGCTTGCCGGCAACCGCGCTTGCGACAAGCTCGGCGGTGATCAGCCAGTGTCAGCCCGATATGACCATGCCCGAAGGCGGTAATCAGGCCGGCTGACCGCGCCGATCATCGGTGCAGGCCATGCCGGGATCGACGGCGCAGCCCCATCCAGCGGCGGCTGGGTTCGGGCAGGTCGAAGGCGTGCTGCGCGCGCCCGCCAGCAGCCGGTCCCAGCGATGCGGCGAAGGCGGTGCCCCGATGCCCCCAAGTTCGACGGTTCCCGCAACCTGAAGCCGCCTGTCCATCGGCGTGAAATAGAACCTGTAGGTCGTCGGGCACAGGGGCCGTGTCAGGGTGGCGACGCCCTCGAATTCCAGATTATAGCCACGCTCGGCGGTGATCGGCAGCCGAATACCCAGCGGTCGCAGCAACCGGCCTGACCACGCCCCCGCTGCCAGCACGACGTATTCGGCGTCAAGCGTTTGCCCCGTGTCCAGAACGACGCGCCAACCGCGGGCGTTCCTGATCGCATGGGCGCGGGCGAAGGAGCGCGCGGGCGCCATTGGTCAGCGCCAGCCGGGCAAGAATTGCCGGGGTCGATCGTCCACATCGTGTGTTCGAACAGCGCAGCCCCGGCAAAGCGCCCCTTGGGGCAGCCCAGGTTCCAAGGACTCGAGAGTTCTGGACCGTCAATTTCTGCGTACACTGACACTCCAGCGACCGCCGACGGTCAAAGGCCGGCGCGCAGCGGCCATCGCCTTGGCTGGGGTGTCATGGGCGATAGAATGCGCCTGCATTCCGGAACGTGCTGCTCAGGCCCAGATCGGCGGCGAAGGCGGGCGCCGCGGTCCTCGGCCCCGTCCAGCAGGGCTGCCAGCGCGGACCGGTTGCGTGCCGCAGCGCCGCCCCGGCTCTCCCAGGCGAAGAATGCAGCAGCCACGGCGTCAGTGACAGGGCCGAGGCGCGGTGGATCGCCAGAGGGCTGACCGGCTGAAAAGAAGGCGTGGCAGATCGCGCAACACATCGGGCGTGCCCACCGGATCGACGGCATAAGCGGCGATGGTGCCCGCGTTGCCCGGGGATGCCATGTGATCCTCGACCTCGGGCGCGACCACGGTGACCGCGTCCCTCGGCCGAAAGGCTGCGCCAAGTGTGGCCGATCAGGCCCGGGCACCGATCACGATGATGTCGCTCAATATCCGGCCTCGCGGTTGACCTGATACAACAAGGGCTCTCGGTCGCGCAGTCGGCGCAGGTTCTCGGCCACGACGCGCTGCGGTCGCCGGACGCGGTGTCGGCGGCAATATGCGGCGTAACGGTCACCCGGGGATGCGACCAATAGCGGTGATCGCTGGGCAACGGTTCAGTGCGGAACACGTCGAGCGTGGCTTGTGCGACATGACCACTGTCCAGCGCCGCCAGCAGCGCATCGTCATCGACCAAGGTGCCGCGCCCCGGATTGATGATGCAGGCGCCGCGCGGCAACCAGGACAAGGTCTTGGGATTCAGCGTGTTCGCGGTGTCGGGGGTCGATGGCAACAGTGTCACGACGATTTGCGCGGTTTGCAGGACCGTGTTCAGCCCCTCGACCCCGTGATGGCATTCGATCATCGGCACGGATTTGCGCGTCCTGCTCCAGCCCATGACCGGAAATCCCAGACAGGCCAGCGCCTGCCCGCAGGCCGCCCCCAGCGCACCAAGTCCCAGCATCGCCACCGGGCGTTCACTGGCCAGCGGTGGGATGACGGGTGCCCATGTGCCCGACTGGGCCGCAAGGACGGCGTCGATGCCCAAATGAAACCGCATTGCATGACCCACCACATATTCGACCATGCCCTGCGTCAGGCCCGGGTCAACCATGCGGCACAGCGGCTGCGTCAACGTGGCGTTGCCGACGATCCGTTCCACGCCCGCCCACAGGCTGAGAACCGCGCCGCAGCGGGTATAAGGGGTGAAATCGGCCGGCGTATCCCCGCCCGGTGCATAGATGATCGCGTCCACCGTTTCCGGCGCGGCGTCGAGAACCAGCGACACATCGTTCAGCCCGGCCTCGGCCATGGCCCGCCTGAGCGGACCCTCCCAGCGCGGCCAACTGGCGTGGCCGGCGGCGAAAAGAACGGTCAGGGTCATGCTTTCTCTCTTGGTCGATGGATCGTCGCGCTTTGCACCAAGCCGAAGCCGATGAAGATCATCAGCATCGAGGACCCGCCATACGAGACCAGGGGCAACGGCACCCCGACAACCGGCGCAAGCCCCATGACCATGGCCATGTTCACCGCGAAATACAAAAAGAAGTTTCCGGCGATGCCGAGGATCAACAACGAGGCAAAGCGGTTTCGGGTGCGCATCGCGGCGACATAGCAGGTGATCAGGATGCCGATATACAGCGCCAGCAGGAACGTGCCGCCGATGAAGCCGAATTCTTCGGCGAGGGTGTTGAAGATGAAGTCGGTGTGTTTTTCCGGCAGGAAGTTCAACCGCGACTGCGTGCCCTGCATGAAACCCCGGCCCGACCAGCCGCCCGATCCCAGCGCAATCATCGCCTGATTGATGTGATACGACGTGCCCAACGGATCGAGCGAGGGATCCAGAAAGGTGTCGATCCGCCGGAACTGGTAATTATGCAGCAACTGCCACGACGTTCCACGCGACATGAAAACCACCGTGATCAGCCCGGCCCCCAGCGCGATCACCGCCCCGAAATACCACAGGCTGACCCCGGCGAAGAACATCACCATGCCGCCGCCGCCCATGATCAGCAACGCGGTGCCAAGGTCGGGCTGCTTGATGACCAGAAATGTCGGCACAAGGATCAGCGCCGCGCCCACGGCGACCCACAGCGGATGCGACACCTTGCGAATGTCCAGCCAGTCATAATAGGCCGCCATCGCCATGATCACGGTGATCTTGGTCATTTCCGAGGGTTGCAGGCGTAGAGGCCCGATTTCCAGCCAGCGCTGCGCGCCCATGCCGATCGACCCAAAGAACTCGACGCCCAGCAACAGCAGCACCGAAATCGCATAACCCAGCCCCGACATCGACCGCCAGAACCACAGCGGCACGAAGGCAATGATGAACATCACCGCCAGCGACAGCGCGAAACGCTGCATCTGCGGTTCGGCCCAGCGTGTCGCGCTGCCCCCGGCGACGGAATACAGCATGGTGAAACCGACGCAGGCGACGGCTGTCAGCAGCACGACCAGCGGCCAGTTGACATAGAGCACTTTCGACAAGCCCGTCGGCGTGCGTTTGACGTTATATTCAAGATAACTCATGCCCGGCTCCGCGTCGTTCCGGGAAGCGCCGCCGGGCCGATCTGGCTGCGGATCTCGCGGATCATGGTGTCGATGCGGTTGCGTTGCGGCGCGGGATAGGCCGACAGGGGGGGCACCCCGCCATTTTGCGCGGCAAGAATGATGTCGCGCGCGATCGGTGCCGCGACCGACGAGCCGCCGCCGCCGTGTTCGACCACGACCGAAACCGCATAGCGCGGGTTCTCATAGGGCGCATAGCACACGAACAGGGCGTGGTCGCGCCGGTTCCAAGGCAATTGGTCCTGACGGCGAATCCCGGCCTCGCGCTCGGCCGTCGTGATCGAAAAGACCTGGCTCGTGCCCGTCTTGCCGGCCATGACCAGCGCGCTTTCGACAATGCGCGAGGCATAGGCCGTGCCGCGATTGGAATTCGATACTTCCCACATCCCGCGGCGAACCTGGGCCAAGTTCTCTTCGGACAGGCCCAAGGAGGGCTGCGGGGGGATCGGCACCTCGACCTCGTCGATGGAGTGGACAAGGCGCGGTTCGATCTTGCGGTTGGTGGCCAGTCGGGCGGTCATCACCGCCAGTTGCAACGGGGTCGTCAGAACAAAGCCCTGGCCGATCGAGGCGTTGATCGTGTCGCCGACCACCCATTCCGCGCCGCGTCTTTCCAGCTTCCACGACCGCGAGGGGTTCAGACCGCTGGACATGCCCGAGAGGGGCAGGTCATAGCGGATGCCCAGCCCGAGGGTCTCGGACATGGCGTTGATCCGTTCGATCCCGACGCGCTGGGCCATGTCGTAGAAATAGACGTCGCAGCTTTCGGCCAGCGCAGCGCTCAAGTTCACGCGCCCATGGCCACCCCGGCTATGGCAATGGAACCGGCGGTCGCTGATTTCAAGGTAACCCGGGCAGAACACGCGTTCGTCGGGGGTCGCAAGGCCGGCTTCCAGTGCCGCCAGCGCGGTCACCATCTTGAACGTGGATCCAGGCGGATAGGCGCCCTGAACCGACTTGTTCGACATGGGGCGGTGATCGTCGTCGCGCAGCGCGCTGAAATCCGCAACCGAGATGCCGCGCACGAACAGGTTCGCATCAAATGACGGGGCCGAGGCCAGCGCCAGAATGTTGCCGGTCTCGACTTCCATCACCACGGCCGCCGCGCTTTCATCGCCCAGACGCGCCAGCGTGAAGGCCTGAATTTCGCGGTCCAGCGTCAGTTGGACGTTGTCGCCCGGGTCGCCTTCCTGACGTTCCAGTTCGCGCATCTCGCGACCGACGGCATTCACTTCGATCCGGCGATGCCCGGCCGATCCGCGCAGGCTGTCCTCCATCTCGCGCTCGATCCCGATCTTGCCGATCTGGAAGCGCGGGATCATCAGCAGCGGATCGGGGTTCTCGATCCGGGCAAGGTCGTTTTCGGACACCGGGCCGACATAGCCGACCGTATGCGCGAACTCGGCCCCGAACGGATAGAAACGGGTCAAGCCGACTTCGGGCGTGATCCCCGGCATGGCGGGTGCATTGGCGGCCACGCGGGCAACCTCTTCCCAGTTCAGCTGATCGGCGATCGTCACCGGCACGAAAGGACGATGGCGCATGATTTCGCGTTCGGCGCGGTCGATCTGTTCGGGGGTCAGCGAGATGATCCGCGCCAGTCTCTCCAGCGCCGGACGCGGTTCACCGGCATCCTCGCGGATCAGGACGATGCGGTAATTCTGCACGTTCCCGGCCAGCAGATTACCGTTGCGGTCCCGGATCTGCCCACGCGCGGGGGGCAAAAGGCGAATATTGATGCGGTTCTCGTCGGCCAGCAGGCGAAATTCCTCGGCCTGGCCCAGTTGCAGGTTGCGCATGCGCAGCACCAGCACCCCGCCAAAGGCAAGCTGCGCGCCGCCCAGCAGCATCGCCCTGCGCGAAATCCGCCGCGCGCTTTCCTCGGTGTCCTTGGGTGGCCGTTTCACAGCTTGCGTCCCAGTTCGTCCAGTTCCCCCGTCGCGGGTTTGCGAATGCGCAGCACCGACTGCACGAAAACCACAACGACAGGATAGGTCAACACTGTGCCGACCAGTTGCACAAGGCTCAAGTCCAAGGGCGGGCGCGGCGTCATCACGATCACGAGGGCGAGACGGTTCGCGAGCCAGATCGCAACGAGGACCCCGGTCACAAGGCCCCATTCCATCAAGGTGTTCATCTCGCGCACCATGCTCTGGCGGCGGCGCAGGAATTCGGCGCCGATCATCACCAGCATCGCCCACAGCCCGGGGGGGCGCATCAGGAACAGGTCCTGTATCAGGAACACCAGCCCGATCGCCGCATAGGGCAAATGCGCAGGCCGCCGAAGCAACCACGCAAACGTCAGCGCAAGGAACCATTCGGGCTGCGGCCATGCGTCGTCGGGGCGATAGAGGGGCAGCAGCGGGATCAGCATCGCGATTAACGCGATCGCCAGCCACAAAGCCAGATGGATCAGCGTATCGAGGCGCAGAAACTCATTCATCGGGCGCCCCCGGAACCGGCAGCGCCGGGACCGGCGCGACCGTGTCGGTAACCGTTTCGCTGACCTCGGGTTCCAACTGCCCATAGGGGAGGCCGGTGCGGGGGTCCAGCGGCACGCCCGAGTCGCTGACAGGACGCAGAAGTTCGCCGGTCTCGGCGATGACCTCGGCGGGGCGCGACCGCAGCACCCGCAGGAAATCCAGCCGCCCGTAATCCGCCGCCAGTCGCACGCGCAGGCGCCCGTCGGCATCCTGCATCATCTCGCCCACCAGCAGGCCGGGCGGGAACACGCCGCCATCCGACGCGCTGACGATCCGGTCGCCGGGGCGCAGTTCGCCCGGGGCTTCGACGAAATCCAGCAGCGGAAAGGCCGAGTTGTCGCCACTGACCAGCGCACGCTGCCCCGAGGGCTGGACGATCACCGGAACCCGACTGTTCGAATCGCTCAGCAGGATGACCCGAGACGACCTCTGGCCGACCCCGGCGATCCGCCCGGCCAACCCCAGCCCATCCATCACGGCCCAGCCATCGACGATCCCGTCGCGCGCGCCGACATTGATCAGCACCGACTGGCGGAACGGGCTGCCCGCATCGGCCATGACAACACCGGTCACATGGGTAAGTTGCGGGTCCAGCCGGACTTGCGCCATATCCAGAAGCTGGGCGTTGCGCTGTTCCAGTTGCAGCGCCGCTTCGCGCCATGCGCGCATTTGCTGCAATTCGCGGCGCAGTTCCTGATTCTGTTCGTAGATCCGCGCATAGCTGCGGAAATCCTCGATCATGCGGGCGACGCGGGTGACCGGGGCCATCGCCCAATCCATGTTCGGAACGACGGCATCGACGACCGCGCTCCGGAACCGTTCCACGCGCGGGCTATCAATGCGCCAAACGACGAAGATTGCAAAGAACACCAACGCCAGCACCCCGATCAGGAGCCGCCGGACAGGGCGCACGAAGTCGGTATCGTTCTGGCGATCACTCGGCACGGGACGACCTCGGGCGCGCGGATCTCACGCGTTCAGCTTTCGTAATCGATCGCGTGACGCAGGTTCTTCTCGTATTCCAGCGCCTTGCCGGTGCCCAGCGCAACGCAGTTCAGCGATTGGTCGGCAACGGTGATGATCAGGCCGGTCTGCTCGCGCAGCGCAAGATCCAGGTCCCCCAACAGCGCGCCGCCGCCGGTCAGCATCACGCCGCGATCAACGATATCGGCGGCCAGATCGGGCGGGGTTGTTTCCAGCGCGATCATCACCGCTTCGCAGATCGTCTGCACGGTTTCCGACAGGGCCTCGGCGATCTGGCCTTGGGTGACCTCGATTTCCTTGGGCACGCCGTTCAGCAGGTCGCGTCCGCGCACCTGCATGACCTTGCCGCGCCCGTCATCGGGCATGCGGGCGGTGCCGATGGTCGTCTTGATCCGTTCCGCGGTCGATTCACCGATCAGCAGGTTCTGGTGACGGCGCAGATAGCTGATGATGGCTTCGTCCATACGGTCGCCACCAACGCGGACCGAGCGCGCATAAACGATGTCACCCAGCGACAGCACCGCCACCTCGGTCGTGCCGCCACCGATATCGACGACCATGCTGCCGGTCGGGTCGGTGATCGGCATGCCGGCACCGATGGCTGCCGCGATGGGTTCGGCGATCAGGCCCGCGCGCCGTGCGCCAGCCGACAGCACCGACTGACGGATCGCGCGCTTTTCGACCGGGGTTGCGCCGTAGGGCACGCAGACGATGATCTTGGGCTTCGAGAAGGTCGAGCGCTTGTGCACCTTGCGGATGAAGTGCTTGATCATTTCTTCGGCCACGTCGAAATCGGCGATGACGCCGTCGCGCATCGGGCGGATGGCCTCGATCGAGCCGGGCGTGCGGCCCAGCATCAGCTTGGCGTCTTCGCCCACGGCCAGAACCTGCTTGCGCCCGTCCTTCACGTGATAGGCCACCACCGACGGTTCGTTCAGGATGATGCCGCGGCCCTTGACATAGACCAGCGTGTTCGCCGTGCCGAGGTCAATCGCCATGTCCGACGAAAACAGGCCCGAAAATCCAACCATGGCGATGATGTCCCAACATAAGCCGAGGCCCCGGCAGGGGGCCAGGGCGTGTTGGCGTCCTTATAGGCGCGCAGGCGGGGCACAGTAAAGGCCCCGACCCATTCGATTAGGCGCATATTCGCCCGTGCACCGTGTCAAAGCTTGGTGAACCGTGCAGGACGCCGCCTTGGGGGCGCCTGCACGGACCCCGGCTCAGCCCGCCGATTGCATCAGGGCGGAATTCGACGTCCGGCCTTGCCCCGCGTGAAGACGGTTCAGTGCGTTGACATAGGCCTTGGCCGAGGCGACGACCGTATCGGTATCCGCCGACTGACCGGTATAGATCCGGCCATCAAGGCTGAGGCGCACCGAAACCGTGGCCTGTGCGTCGGTGCCCTCGGTCACGGCCTGCACCTGATACAGTTCCAGCTTGGCGCCATGCGGATACAGCATCTTGACCGCGTTGAAGACCGCATCCACCGGCCCGTCGCCGGTCGCATCGACGAAATGATCTTCGCCGCCGACCGTCATCGTCAGTTCTGCTTCCTGCGGGCCTTCGGTGCCGCAGACCACGCGCAGCTTGCGGACCTGAAGATGGTCATCACCGGCATTCGCCGAGGCATCCGCCATCAGCGCGATCAGGTCGTCGTCATAGACTTCCTTCTTGCGGTCAGCCAAGGCCTTGAACCGAACGAACACGTCCTTGAGCTGGTTGTCCCCCAGTTCATAGCCCAGTTCGGCCATCTTGGCACGCAGCGCCGCCCGGCCCGAGTGCTTGCCCATCGCGATGTTCTTCGCGGTCAGGCCGATATCTTCGGGTCGCATGATCTCGAACGTCTGGACGTTCTTCAGCACGCCATCCTGATGGATGCCGCTTTCATGCAGGAACGCGTTCTTACCCACCACGGCCTTGTTGAATTGCACGGCAAAGCCCGAGACTTGGCTGACCCGGCGGCTGAGGTGCATGATCCGGGTCGTGTCGATTCCGGTGCGGTAGGGCATGATGTCATTGCGCACGCGCATCGCCATCACCACCTCTTCCAACGCGGTATTCCCGGCGCGCTCGCCCAGCCCGTTGATGGTGCATTCGATCTGGCGCGCGCCCGCCTCGACGGCGGCCAGCGCGTTCGCGGTCGCCATGCCAAGGTCGTTGTGGCAATGGGTGGCGAAGATCACCTTTTCGGCGCCCGGCACACGTTCCAGCAACATGCGGATCAGGTCGGCGGATTCGCGCGGCGCGGTATAGCCCACCGTGTCGGGCACGTTGATCGTGGTCGCCCCCGCCTTGATGGCGGTTTCCACGACGCGGCACAGGTAATCGTGTTCGGTGCGGGTGGCGTCCATCGGCGACCACTGCACGTTGTCACACAGGTTGCGCGCATGGGCGACGGTGGCTTGGATCTTTTCGACCATTTCGTCCTGCGTCAGCGCGGTGATGTCGCGGTGCAGCGGAGAGGTGCCGATGAACGTGTGGATACGGGGGCGCGCGGCATGCTTCACGGCCTCCCAGCAGCGGTCGATGTCGGCGAAATTCGCGCGGGCCAGACCGCAGATCACCGAGTTGCGCGAATTGGTGGCAATGTCGCGCACCGCTTCGAAATCGCCCTCCGAGGCGATGGGGAACCCGGCCTCGATGATGTCGACACCCATTTCGTTGAGCAGCTGGGCAATCTCCAGCTTTTCGTCGTGGCTCATGGTCGCGCCGGGCGATTGTTCGCCGTCACGCAGGGTCGTGTCGAAAATCAGAACGTGGTCCTGTCCGGTCTTGTCGGTCATGCTGTATCTCGTGCGTCTTGAAAAACTTGTCCTTGGCGGTTCATGGGCGCGTTGCCTACCTCTGAGCGGACGCGCCCGTGGGCACGCTCAGAGGCCGCTAAGGAGCAGGAGGCCGCGCAGGCAGCCGCGATCTGCCGACAGGGTCGGCAGCGGACGGGCCATGCAAGGGGTGCGCGGGTTTTCCATGGGGCCGACTATACGGGCGCAAACCGAAAAGAAAAGCCCCAAACGCCCCCGTTCAGGCAGCGAAAAAGCGGTCTGCGGGCAGGTAATAGGCCAGTTTCGCCGCGGCCGGCCAGTCGCGTTCGGCCATCGTGTCGCCAACCAGCACCACGCCATCAGCCGGCCAGCGCTGTTCGCGCAGCAACGCAAGGATCGGCGCGCGCGTTTCCGACCAACCGGCAAAGGCACGCGGCGCCTGTGTCGTGGGCATCCCCGCCAAGGGCTGAGCGACACCTGCGGGGGTGAGGGGCGCATTCACCAAAGCCCCGGTTCCCACGGCCACAAGCGACGCGAGCTTTGTGGCGCGATCGTCGGGCAATGCCGGGTGCGGCGCCAGCAGGCGCAAGGCATTCGTGGAAAACAGGAACGCGATCACATCATGGCCCGATGCCGCCCGGATCGATGCATATGTCCGGTAATCCAGCCCCACCTCGGCCGCGCGTTTCACCCGCAGGCGCAGGACTTCGATGGGCAAGGTGGGAAGAAGACGCGCGCGCGCCTTTGTCCAGCAATGCGTGCGCCAGCCGGTGCCGCCTTCGATGGTCGGGCCGCCGTTATGTCCGATGCTTGTCATGATCTTTCCCAACCAAGTTGGGGACACAGTAAAGAACTTCCTCCGATTCGGCGCGTGGAAAGACAAACCCGCCCCCGCGGGACGCTGCGGGGGCGGGCTGTGCCTGATTATTGAGCGAAACTTACGGCAGTGCCGGAATTTCGACCTCGGGCATCTCGCCGGTCAGGGTGTTGAGGAAGGCGACCAGCGCGTCCAGCTCCTCTCCCGAGAAATCATGACCCAACATCTGCTGACCCATGATGTTTACAGCATCACGCAGGTTGTCGACCGAACCGTTGTTGAAATACGGATAAGTCAGCGCGACGTTGCGCAGGGTCGGGGTGCGGAAGGCATGCATGTCGGCCTGATCGCCGGAAACCAGGAACCGCCCCTCGTCGGTCGAGCCCGGCACCTGGATTTGGTGATAGGCGCTGTCCGAGAAGTTCGGGCCGCTGTGACACCCGGCGCAGCCCGAGTCGGCGAACAACCGCATCCCGAATTGCGCTTGTTCGCTGATCGCCATGTCATCGCCGGCCAGATAGCGGTCGAACGGCGAATTGGGGGTGTTCAGCGTGCGTTCGAAGGTCGCAATCGCCAGCGCTACGTTCTGCGAATTCACCGGATCGGCCTGACCCGGGAACGCGGCACCAAACATGTCGCGATAGATCTGGAACTCGTTCAGGCGGGCAATTGCAGCTTCAAGCGATTGCGCCATCTCGACGCCAGCCTGAATTGGTCCCAGTGCTTGGCCCTCGAGGTCGGGCTCCCGCCCATCCCAGAACTGGGCGCCAAGGAACCCGGCGTTCAGCACAGTTGGTGTGTTGCGGTTGCCCACCTGGCCTTCGTGACCGGTGGCACGCGGAATCCGGTCGGTCCAGCCCAGCGCAGGGTTGTGGCAGGTCGCGCAGCTGATCACGCCGGACGCAGAGATGCGTGGTTCGAAGAACAGCATTTGGCCAAGGTCGATCTGTGCCTGGCTCATTGTCGCGCCATCGGGCACGGGGGCCAAGGCAGGCAGGGGTTCGAAATAGCCGCGATACTGGTCCATATCTTGCGCGGTCGCCGCGCTTCCCAGCATCAACACCATGATCGAGATCGCCTTGGGCGCAAGGGAGCGGATGGTCACGGTATCCTCCTGAAATCGGCCGCCAGGCTGAGGCGGCGCTGTCATATGTCACGCGTTCAGGAAGCACGGGACCATGATTTTCATGCAAGGTGATTGATCTAAGACAATATTTAGAATAATTAAAAACTAGAATGCAGACATATGATTTTTAATGCAAAATTTTTAACAAGATCCTTTAGTTGTCAGTTCGTGGCGGCCAGGGCCGCTGGGCATCCGCCGCGATCCAGGCCTGCACCCAGTCGGGCAGTTCGGGGCTTTGCAGGTCGGGATAGCCCATGGCTGCGATCAGTTTGTGCGGTGGCAATATCCCCGCCGAATCCGTTGCCGCGACACGCACCAGAAGGTGATTCAGCGCCTCGCCCTGTCGCCACATGGATTGTTCGATATAGGTGAAGCGATGGTCCCATCCGATGACGCGGCTGTGCATCGTGATGCGCTGGAACATCCGGATGCGCCGGCGATACCGCACCGAAGACCCTGCCACGGTCATCCCCCAGCCATTCCGTTTGAGGGCGCCGAAGATGCCGATCCGCTTGGACATCGGCACCCGCCCAAGGTCATAGAGGGTGAGCGTCCGGCCGTTGTTCAGCTCCATCCACGGGTCGAGGTCCCATGGCCAGCAGATATGGCGCGAGACATGCGCCGACAGCGGATGCCCGGTCGCAGACGGGGTCAAAAGGCTTTCTTTGATCAGTCGAAGGACGGGATACATCGGGATCTCTCGGTCTTTCGGCGCTGGTGCGGGCCAATTTCCCCAAGGTCAAGCCTTTCGCTGCGTCATTCTTTGTCTACGGTTGTCTTGCAGACTCGCGCCTGGGCGCTGGGCAGGGGGATCCCGTGAAGAACATGACGCGCAACGAATACACGCGGGCCGAGATGGTCTCGGATGCCGTGATCCATGTCACCGGCCTTGTGCTGGCGCTGATGGCGGTGCCGGTGCTTGTGGTGCTGGCGGTGCTGGTGCGCGGCGACGCCGCAACGGTGGCGGGGGTGTCGGTCTATGGGGTGGCCTTGATCGCGATGATCCTGTGCTCGGGGCTGTACAACATCGGGCAGACGTCGGGCATCGCACGCGCGCACGAGTGGCTGTTGCAGCGTCTCGACCACGCCGCGATCTATATCAAGATCGCGGGAACCTATACGCCGTTCACGCTGATTTCCGGCCATGGGCTGGGGCTGACACTGGGCGTCTGGGGGGCGGCGCTGGCGGGCGTGGGGTTGAAACTCGTGTCGCCGGAACGGTTCAAGCTGGTGGCACTGGCGCTGTATCTTGGCATGGGATGGGCGGTTGTGCTGTGGGGCGGGACGTTGTTCGCGGCGTTGCCGGTGGCGGTGATCGTCCTGATGGCCGTCGGTGGCGGGCTCTATACGCTGGGGGTGGCGTTCTATCTGTGGAAGGCGCTGCCGTTTCACTACACCATCTGGCATGCGTTCGTTCTGGCGGCCAGCGGCGTGTTCTATTCCGCCGTTGTCTGCCACGTCGTTTTCGCCGAGGTGATCGCCTAGCCCGCCGATCCGCCGTCCCCGAGGATCTCGAGGAAACGCGGGCCGAATCGTTCGGTCGCCCTGTCGCCGATCAGGCGGGCCATGGCGTGAAGGTCACGCGGGCGTTGGCTGGCTACCCGCGCACGCTGCTGGGCGCTCAACGACAGGGGTTTCAGGGTCCCGCAATCCCCCCGTTCCAGCGCGCGCTCGGCCTCGGCCAGACGGTCGAACAGGTTGGCGCCGTCGCCCCCCGCCAGCTTGCGCCGCGCGGGGTGGGGTGGGGCGGTTTCGGCGCCGGTAATCACGGCAAGGAAGGTCGTGCCATAGCGCGCCAGCTTGCTGGCGCCGACACCAGTGATAGTGGCAAACGCGTCGAGGGTCGCGGGTCGGCGTTCGGCCATTTCGATCAGGGACCGATCGGTGAAGATCACATAGGGCGGAACCCCGGCGGCCTCGGCCAAGGCGCGGCGCTTGGCTTTCAGGGCCGACAGCAGCGGCGCATCCTCGTCCGACACGAGGGCCTTGGGCTCGGGCCGGCTGTTGCGTTGCTCGACGCTGTCGGCGCGCAGGTGGATGACCGCCTCACCGCGCAACAGGGGGCGGGCGGCTTCTGTCATGCGCAGGGCGCCGTGGCGTTCGGGGTCTGGGCGGACAAGGTCGCGCCCCATCATCTGCCGGAACACCGCCTGCCAACCCGAACGCGGCAACTCTCGTCCGACGCCGAAGGTAGGGAGCTGGTCATGGCCGCGTTGGCGCACCTTGTCGGTGGCCTGACCCAGCAGGATGTCCACCAGATGGCCGGTGCCGAAATTCTCGCCGGTCCGCAGGATCGCCGACAGCGCCTTGCGCACGGGCTCGGTGGCATCGAAGATCCGCGCTGGGCTCTCGCACAGGTCGCAATTCCCGCAAGGCTCGCTGACTTCGCCGAAATAGGCCAGCAGCATCCGGCGGCGGCATCCCGTTGCCTCGGCCAGCCCCAGCAGGGCGTTCAGCCGCGCGTGATCTGCCTCGCGCCTTTCAGGCGGGGCGAGGGCACTTTCGTCGATCTGCGCGCGGCGCAGGCGGATGTCATCGGGGCCGAACAAGGGTCAGCGTATCGGCGGGCAAGCCGTCGCGACCGGCACGCCCGATTTCCTGATAATAGGCCTCGATCGACTTGGGCAGGTCGGAATGGGCGACCCAGCGCACATCGGGTTTGTCGACGCCCATGCCAAAAGCCACGGTCGCGCAGACGATCAGGCCGTCTTCGGTCTGGAAGGCCTGTTCCACGACCCGGCGGGCGGTGTCGTCCATGCCGCCATGATAGGCGCGCGCGGGGTGGCCAGCTTCGGACAGGGCATGGGCGAGGGTTTCCGTCCGGGCACGGGTGGCGCAATAGACGATCCCCGACTGGCCCCGCCGGGCGGCCGCGAAGGCCATGATCTGCTTGCGTGGGGTGGCCTTGGCGGCAAAGGCCAGCCGGATGTTCGGCCGGTCAAAGCCCCGCAGGAATGTCACCGGTTCGGCGCCATGGAACAAGCGATCGATGATCTCTTGCCGGGTCGCGGCATCGGCGGTCGCGGTGAAGGCCGCCAGTGGCACACCCAGCGCGCGCCGCAATTCGCCGATGCGCAGGTAATCTGGGCGGAAATCATGGCCCCACTGGCTGACGCAATGGGCTTCGTCGACGGCGATCAGCGCGCAACCAGCACGGCGCAAAAGGCCCACCGTCGCGGTCGATCCCAGCCGTTCCGGCGCGAGATAGAGCAGTTTCAGCCGCCCCTCGTCGATCGCGCGATAGATCGCGTCGTTCTCTTCGGGCGTGTTGCCCGAGGTGATCGCGCCCGCGGCAACGCCCGCCTCTTGCAAGCCGCGCACCTGATCGCGCATCAGCGCGATCAAGGGCGAGATGACCAGCGTCAGCCCCGAACGCAGCAAGGCAGGAAGCTGGAAACACAGGGATTTCCCGCCGCCCGTCGGCATGATCGCAAGAACATCGTCGCCGCGCGTTACCGCCTCGACGATTTCCTGTTGACCGGGGCGAAAACCGTCAAAGCCAAAGACCTGACGCAGCAGGGTCTCGGACGCAGCGGGCGGGTTGGGCGCGGCGGTCACGACGTCAGACGAAGGCCGCATAGTTGTTGAACAGGATCACCCGCAGCGCATAGATCACCAGCAAGACGACCAGCGGCGCGAGATCCAGCCCGCCGAGGTCCGGCAGGAACGACCGAATCCGCCGATAAACCGGGTCCAGCAGGCGGCACAGGCCATCCCAGATCTGCGCAACGACCGGCTGGCGCAGGTTCAGCACCTGGAAATTGATGAGCCAGCTAAGGATCACATGCGCAATCACGATCCACCAGACGATGTCGAGGATGGTATTCAGGATCATGAACGCCGACTGCATGGGAACCTCCGCTGCCAGAAACTGGACTTCAGGTAAGCCCTGCGCGCGCGCGGTGCAAGGCCGAACGCCTAGCCGACACCGCGCATCGGCCTTTGCAGGGGGAAGGCGTCATCGGGGTGATAGCGTTCGATCATCTCCAACAGCAGCGGTTTCTTCAGCGGCTTGGTCAGCACATGGTCCAGACCGGCCGCAAGGATATCGTCGCGGTCGCTTTCCATCGCATGGGCCGTCAGCGCAACGATGGGCACCTGTGCCCCCCCGGGCAACTGGCGGATCGCGCGCGTCGCGGCGCGCCCGTCCATCTCGGGCATCGAGATATCCATGAAGATCAGGTCGGGCCGGTGGGTGCGGAAAGCATCGACCGCCTTCTGCCCGTCTTCGGCGAACACAAGATCGATGGCCAGCGCGTCGACCATCTTCGAAAAGACCAGCCGGTTCGTGCGGTTGTCCTCGGCGGTCAGAATGCGCATCAAGCGGTCACCCTGCGCTGTTTCCGGGGCGTCGGCAGGCGGATCGGCGGTCAGGGCGGGCTGGGCGGTCCCCGGGGCCGACAGGGCGTGCAGGTGCCGCACCAGATCGTGGCGCAGCAGGGGTTTTTGCAAGATCGCCGCCAGTTCCGGGATGGCCGGGTGATCGCGCAGCACGACCGGGCTGGAACTGAGCAGAAGGATCGGCATCGTATGGCCGCGTTCGCGGATTGCCATGGTCAGGGCCAACCCGTCGAGGCCCGGCATCTCGTGATCGGTGAGGATGACGTCGAATGTCCCCGGCGGTTCGGCGTCGAGGGCGGCCAGAACCTCGTCCCCGGAACGGCAAAGCGTGGTTCGAAGGCCCTGCGCCTCGATCTGGCGTTGAAGGATGGTGCGGTTGATCAGGTGATCATCCGCAACCAGCACCCGTTCCAGCTTGGTCAGGGGCGGCAGCGGCTGCGCGATGTCATCGGCCAGCGGCAGCGGCACGGAAAACCCGAAGCACGAACCCTTGCCGAGGTCGGAATCGACCCAGATCTGGCCCCCCATCAGCTCGATCAGCCGCCGCGTGATCGCAAGGCCCAGCCCGGTGCCTTCGAACTTGCGGTTCGCCTGATCGTCGACCTGTGCGAATTCGCCGAAGATCCGGTCGAGGTTTTCGGGCGCGATGCCGATCCCGGTATCCTCGACGGTGACGGTCAGGTTCTGGATGCCGGCCTCGGCTTCGAACCCGACGACGCGGATCAGCACATGCCCCTCGCGCGTGAATTTCACGGCGTTCCCAATCAAGTTCGTCAAGACCTGCCGCATGCGCCCGGGGTCCGCCATGAACCGGGTCGGCAGGAACAGGTCGTAATCCATCAGCAAGTCGATCGACCGTTTTCGCGCCCCGGCCTGCAACAGGATCAGGATTTCGTGGATACAGCGTTCGAGGTCGAAGGGCTCGGGCAACAGTGAAAGCTTGTCGGCCTCGATCTTCGAGAAATCGAGAACGTCGTTGATGATCCCCAGCAGCGCTTCACCCGACGAGCGGATGGTTTCCGCGAACAGGCGTTGTTCATCGGACAGGGCGGTATCGCACAGCAGTTCGGCCATACCGACCACCCCGTTCATGGGGGTGCGAATCTCGTGGCTCATGTTGGCGAGGAAGGCCGATTTCGCGCGGCTTGCCGCTTCGGCGCGCAGGCGGGCTTCGTTCAGTTCTGCGGCATGGCGCTGGGCTTCGGTGATATCGCGCACAAGGCTGACAATGTCGCCGCCGCGCGCCCGCCGGTCATGCACCCGAGCGACATCACCCCGCGCAAAGCGCAAAACCAGCGGGTCGATCTGTTCATCGTTCCAGCGGCGGATCATCGCCTCGACCCAGGTCGAGGGGTTTTCATCGTCCAGCACGATTCGCCGTTCATAGGCCAATATCTCGAGCAGGCGGCGATAGCTCACGCCCGGCTGCACCTCGGGAAAACCGGCGAAGACGCGCAGATAGGCCTGATTGGCGATGACAAGCTCATGATTGCGGTTGAACACGGCAAAACCGTCGCGGATCGTGTTGATCGAATCCCAGAGCCGGCGCTCGGCCATCACGGCCGTATTATGCGCGCTTTCCAGATCCTCGCGCGCACGGTCGCGCAGCGCGCGCGCCTCGGCCTCGTCCTGCGAGGGCGAGCGCGGTGACAGCGAATGACGCAGTGCATGCAGTTCAAGGCGCGCCGCCTCGAGTTGAGCAAGCGCGGCGTCCAGTTCGCGGGTGCGGAATTCAAGCTGCTTTTCGGCGGCCAGCCGGGTCCGGCGTTCTTGCGTGAGCTTGTCGAAAACCGTCATCGCACCCTGACATCCTGTGACCGGCCGGGCATGAACCCGGGTCGGCCAAGGATGCGGTTCGGGCGTGAACAGGGTTTTAACCCCGGCGCGAAGACGCCGGGGAAATGCGTCAAATCCGTTCGATTGCCAGCGCGATGCCCTGACCGCCACCGATGCACATGGTGATCAGGCCATACCGGCCACCCATCCGCTCGAGCTCGTACATCGCCTTTACGGTGACGATGGCGCCGGTCGCGCCGACAGGATGCCCCAGCGCAATCGCACCGCCATTGGGGTTCACCTTGGCCGGATCAAGGCCCAGCCCCTGATTCACGGCCAAGGCCTGAGCGGCAAACGCCTCGTTCGATTCGATCACATCGAAATCGGCGATGCTCAGGCCCGTGCGCTGGCAAAGCTGCTGCACCGCGGGGATCGGGCCGATGCCCATGACCTCAGGGCGGACGCCCGCAACGGCATAGCCCACGACACGGGCGCGCGGGGTCAGCCCGGCCGCCGCCGCTGCATCGGCACGCGCCAGAACGACCGCGCCCGCACCATCATTGATGCCGCTGGCGTTGCCCGCTGTGACCGATCCGTCCTTGCGGAACGCCGGGCGCAAGCCGGCCAAGGCCTCGAGGCTGGTTTGCTTGGGGTGTTCGTCGGTGTCGAAGGCGACTTCACCTTTGCGCGTCTTGACCATGATCGGGACGATCTGGCTGGCAAAGCGGCCTTCGGCGATGGCGCGGGCGGCCCGCACCTGGCTTTCCATGGCGAAGGCATCCTGTGCTTCGCGGGTGATGCCGTTTTCGGCGGCGACGTTTTCGGCGGTGACACCCATATGCCCGGTGCCAAACGGGCAGGTCAGCGCCCCCAGCATCATGTCCTGGGCACCCACGTCGCCCATCTTCTGGCCCCAGCGCGCAGCCGGCAGGATATAGGGCGCGCGGCTCATGCTTTCGGCGCCCCCGGCGACGGCGAATTGCGCGTCACCCAGGGCCAGCGCCTGCACCGCCGATACGATGGCCTGCGCACCCGATCCGCACAGGCGGTTGACGTTCATCGCGGGGGTGGTGTCGGGGATCCCGGCGTCGATCGCCGCGACGCGCGACAGATACGCATCGCGGGGCTCGGTGTTGATCACATGGCCAAAGACGACCGTCCCGATCTGTGCCGGCGCGACTCCGGCGCGCTCCAGCGCGGCCCGCGTGACATGGGCCGCGACCTGTGCCGGGGGAAACCCGGCCAAGCTGCCGCCGAAGGTGCCAATCGCTGTGCGCGCACCGCTGAGAATGACGATATCGTCCATGAACCAGTCCCCCGAAATGTGTCTCGGGCAAGACGATACGCCCCGCGCCGCGACCGCGAAAGGCCCGATCTGGGTCCGCGACGCCGCGTCGCCTCAACGCCTCTTGCGTTCGACCTTGCGCTTGGCGGCCTTGAACGTGGACGATTTGCGCGGCGCCGCCCGCCCGCGGCGCCCGCCCTTGGCACGGCCCAGCGGGCTGCCCTCGACATCCAGCAGTTCCAGGATCAGCCCCCCGGTGATCGCCTCGGCCTCGGCCAGCTTGACCGTCACGCGCTGCCCCAACCCCAGAACCTGCCCGGTTTTCTCGCCGGTCAGGGTCTGGCTGTCCGGATCGTGGCGGAAGTATTCGTTGCCCAGCGACCGGATCGGCACCAGACCGTCGGCGCCCGTCTCGTCCAGCTTCACGAACAGACCGAACCGGGCGATCCCGGCGATCCGACCCCCGAAGGTCATGCCGATACGGTCCGCCATGAAGGCCGCCAGATAGCGGTCAACGGTATCGCGCTCGGCGGCCATCGATCGCCGTTCGGTGTCCGAGATCTGCTTGGCCGTATCGCCGAGATTCTCGATATCCCAGGCTGACAGCCCGTCATCGCCCCAGCGATGCGCCTTGATCAGCGCGCGATGCACGATCAGGTCGCTGTAGCGCCGGATGGGCGATGTGAAATGCGCGTAATTGCGCAGCGCCAACCCGAAATGCCCGAGGTTCTCAGGGGCGTAATAGGCCTGTGTCATGGCGCGCAGCGTCGCCATGTTGATCAGCTCGGCGAACTCGCCTTCGCCCTTGGCCGAATCGTGCAGCAACCGGTTCAGATGCCGCGTTTGCAGGACCTGCCCCTTGGCCAGCACCAGCCCCGCACCCATCGCGACCTCGCGCAGGGCGTCGATCTTTTCGACCGCCGGTTCCTCGTGGACACGGAACAACAACGGCGAGCGGCGTTCGATCAGTTCTTCGGCGGCGGCGACATTGGCCATCACCATGAATTCCTCGATCACCTTGTGGGCGTCCAGACGCGCCTTGAACGCGACCGATTGCACATGGCCATCCTCGCCCAGCACGATCCGACGTTCGGGCAAATCCAGATCCAGCGGCTGGCGATGTTCCCGGGCGCGCATCGCTGCTTGCCACGCGGCGTGCAGATCGTTCAGCATCGGGGCCAGCGGCGCGCATTGGGCGTCGGGCTGGCCGTCGAAGGCGGCTTGCGCCTGTTCATAGGACAACGATGCGCGGGATTGCATCACGCCGCGCACGAACCGGTGAGCCTTCTTGTTGCCATCGGCATCGATGACAAGGCGCACCGCCAGCACGGCCCGTTCGACCCCTTCGTGCAACGAGCATAAGTCGCCCGACAGGCGGTCGGGCAGCATCGGCACCACGCGGTCGGGGAAATAGGTCGAATTGCCCCGGGTTCGCGCCTCGCGGTCCAGCGCCGATCCGGGGGTGACGAAATGCGCAACGTCGGCAATCGCTACCCAGACCACAAATCCGCCCGGGTTCGCCGGATCGGCATCGCGTTCGGCGCAGACGGCGTCGTCATGGTCCCGCGCATCCGACGGGTCGATGGTCAACAGGGGCAGCGGGCGCAAATCCTTGCGTCCGGCCAAGGGCGCGTCGGTGGCCGCTTCGGCCTCGGCCAGAACGGCCTCGGGGAACCGGTCGGGAATGCCGTGCTGGTGGATCGCAATCAGGCTGACGGCCCTCGGTGCGCCGGGGTCGCCCAGCCGACGCAGAACCCGTGCGCGGGGCAAACCCAGACGCGGTGCGCCGGTCTGCTCGGCCTCGACGAGTTCGCCGTCCAAGGCGCCCTGAGCATCGGAAAGCGCGACGCGCCACTCCATGTCTGCGCCCTTGTCGATGGGCAGAATCCGGCCCCCTTCCGCCCCGGTGCGGAAGATGCCCAGCACCTGCCGGGCGCTGCGTTCGATCTTGCGGATCGGATGCGCCAGATAGGCCCCGCCGGGCGCGGGTGTCAGTTTCGCCAGAACGCGATCCCCGGGGCCCATGGCGGGCTGCCCGCGCTTTTCTACCAGATGAATGCGCGGCGCGGCGGCAGTGCCTTCGGCCGGTTCCGCCAGCAGGTCGCCAGCCTTGTCCGGGCCGATCACCCGCAGCACCAGCACGGGGGGCAACACGTTGCCCGTATGGCGCCGTTTGCGACGCTCGAACAGGCCATCGCGTTCGAGGTCGGCCAGCATCCGCTTCAACGCCACCTTTTCGGGCCCGCCCTTGATCCCGAAAGCGCGCGCGATTTCGCGCACGGTGGGTTGGCCGCCCATCTCGGACAGCCAGGCGACAAGGTCGGATCTCGAAGGCAGCTGGTTCATGGCCCGCCGCTACCACGCCGATTGGGCGTCGTCACGCACAAAGCCTGTTTCTTTGCTCGTCAAATATCCCGGGGGGTGAATTTGCCGAAGGCAAAGAGGGGGGCAGAGCCCCCCTTTCTCCCGCGCCGCAGGCCTGCGCCGCAGGCGCTCAGCGCGACCACTTGGGTGTGAAGGGCAGTTGCGACGACAGCCCGCCATCGACCGGCAGCACCTGCCCGTTGACATATCGCGCGGCATCCGATGCCAGCCAGACCACGGCCTCGGCGATCTCTTCAGGTTCCCCGCCCCGCAGCATGGGGTTCAACTGGCCGATACGGTCTTCCCTGCCGCGCGCCCGCGCATCGTCATAGAGCGGCGCCGTCATCGGTGTTTCGATCAGCCCCGGTGCCACGGCATTGATCCGCACGTCGCGCCCGGTCAGCGCCATGGCCGTGGTCTGCACAAGGCTGATGACCCCGGCCTTCGACGCCGAATAGGGGATCGGGCCCGCGCCGGCGCGCAGTCCGGCGACGGACGCCGTGCACACGATCGCACCACCCGGCCGCAAATAGGGCAGGGCCGTGCGGATCGCGACCCACGGACCCAGAAGGTTGACGCGCAGCACCTCGGCGAAATCCGCGGTGGGCGTATCCAGCCGGGGCAGCATTCCCCCGGTGATCCCGGCATTGGCAAAGACGACGTCGACGCCCCCGAACCGATCGACCGCCGCGCCGACAAAGGCTTCGGCGCCCGCGTCAGACGCCACGTCGGTTTCAACGGCGACCGACTGCCCACCCATCCGGCCAATGATGGCCGCGGTTTCGTGCACGTCGGGTTTGAGGTCGGCGACCACCACCGACGCCCCGCGCGAAGCGAACAGAAGCGCGGTCGCCCGACCGATACCTCCGGCCGCCCCGGTCACGATGACGGCCTTCCCGTTGAAATCACTCATACGCCCCTCCGCGTGCAGGATGGCTCTGCCGACGGTCATCGTCACAGAGAGGGGTTGCGCCCCCGTGAGGTGACCATCGCTGGCCAGCCGGGATGATTCAAGCCCTTGCGCTTGCGGATCTCGAACCGCGCCAGCTGGTCGCGATGCACCTCGTCCGGGCCATCGGCCAGCCGCAGCGCGCGCGCGCCGGCATAGGCGATCGCTGTCCCGAAATCGTTGCCTGTCCCGCCACCGCCACAGGCCTGAATCGCCCAGTCGGCGATCTTGCAGGCCATGTTGGGGGCGGCGATCTTGATCATCGCGATTTCGGACTTGGCTTCCTTGTTGCCCACCGTGTCCATCTTGTGCGCGGCGTGCAGGGTCAGCAGGCGGCACTGGTCGATCATGATCCGGGCCTCGGCGATGCGTTCACGGGTGACGCCCTGTTCCGCCACCGGCTTGCCGAAGGCCACGCGCTGCAAGGCGCGGTCGATCATCACTTCAAGCATCCGTTCGGCCAAGCCGATCAGGCGCATGCAGTGATGGATCCGCCCCGGCCCGAGGCGGCCTTGCGCGATCTCGAAACCGCGTCCTTCGCCCAGCAGCAGGTTCGACGCGGGCACACGGACATTTTCGAACAAGACCTCCGAGGCGCGATCGGGCACACCGTAATAACCGAAGACGGGCAACGAGCGCAGCACGGTGATCCCCGGAGTATCCATTGGCACGAGGATCATCGATTGCTGCTTGTGGCGATCCGGGTTCGACGGATCTGTCTTGCCCATGAAGATGCAGATCTTCGTCGCGGGGTTCGAGGCGCCGGTCGTGTACCACTTGTGGGCATTGATGACGTAATCGTCGCCGTCTCGCTTGATCTCGGCCTGAATATTCGTCGCATCCGACGAGGCGACTGCGGGTTCCGTCATCGCGAAGCAGCTGCGGATCTCGCCGTTCAGCAGGGGTTTCAGCCAGCGTTGCTTGTGCTCGTCGGTGCCGTATCGTTCGATGACTTCCATGTTGCCGGTGTCGGGGGCGTTGCAGTTGAACACCTCGGGCGCCAGCAGCGAACGTCCCATGATCTCGCACAGGTGGCCGTATTCGACATTCGACAGGCCCGCACCCTTGTCGGATTCAGGCAGAAACAGGTTCCAAAGGCCGGCCTCGCGGGCCTTGGGCTTCAATTCGCCCATCACCGGATAGACGGCGAACGGCCCCAGTTCTTCGGCCTCGCGGAAAAAGCGGGCCTCGTTGGGATAAACATGGTCGTCCATGAAGGCCTTCAGGCGCTGTTCATAGTCGAGGACGCGGGCGGTCTTGTCGGGGATCATGGCGGGCCTCCTGTTTCGCGACTCAGCCTAGCGATCCGGAACTTGTCTGGCAAGATCGTCTGACGATCTATCTTGACGGGTGGCCTCGGGCGCGGGCAATCTGGCGCGACAAGCAACAGGGGGTAACCATGGCCGAAGCGGAACTCGATCTCTGGATGCAGGCCCATGTGCCGGGGTATCGCGGGCCCCTAACCCTGACGCGGCTGTCGGGCGGGCAGTCGAACCCGACTTGGCGCATCGACGCGGCCAGCGGGCGGTATGTCTTGCGGCAAAAACCGGTCGGAAAAACCTTGCCGTCGGCCCATCAGGTGGACCGCGAGTTTCGCGTGATGCAGGCGCTGGCGCAGACGGATGTGCCGGTGCCGCATGTCCACGCGCTGTGCGAGGACGAGTCGGTGATGGGGTCGATGTTCTTCGTCATGGACCATCTCGAAGGGCGCGTTCTCTATGATCCGCAGCTTCCCGATATGGCTCCGGCCGAGCGGGCCGGGATTTTCGACGCCATGAACGACGCAATCGCGCGCATTTCGATGGTCGACCCGCTGGCGGTGGGTCTGGGCGACTATGGCCGGCAGGGCGGCTATGTCGAACGTCAGGTCGCCCGCTGGACCAAGCAATACCGCGCCAGCGAAACGGTGCCGATCCCGTCGATGGACAGGCTGATCGACTGGCTGCCGCAGAACCTGCCGAGCGAACCCGAAGAGGTGCGCCTCGCCCACGGGGATTTCCGCTTGGACAACCTGATCCTTCACCCGACCGAGGCGCGGGTTCTGGGGGTCGTCGATTGGGAACTGTCGACGCTGGGCGACCCCTATGCCGACTTTGCCTATAACGTGATGGTCTATCGGATCGAACCGGGGCTGTTTCGCGGTTTGGGCGGGTTGGACCTGTCGGGCACCGGGATCCCGACCGAAGACGCCTATATCGATGCATGGTGCCGCCGAACCGGTCGCACAAAACCCGCGAACTTCGATTTCTATGTGATCCTCAGCCTGTTCCGGATAACCGCGATCGTGCAGGGCATTGCCAAACGCGCGCTGGACGGCACCGCCAACGACCCGCGCGCCGCACAGATGGGCCGGATTGCCGGGCCCTTGGCCGATGTCGCGTGGGGCATGGTCCGGGCATGACCGACCGACCTTCGGGCCCCGAGACGCTGGTGCGCGGGGTCTTGCACGGGCTGGCCGAGGGGCGTTTCGTTCCGGGCCAAAGACTGTCCGAGCCCGATCTGATGGCGCGCTTCGCCCTTGGCCGTTCGACCGTGCGCGAGGGGTTGGGCCGGCTTGCCGCGGCGGGGATAGTCGCCTTGCCACCGCATCGCGGTGCGGTGGTGCGGTTCCTTGATCGCCGCGCGGCGCGCGATGTGCTGCTGGTTTCGGCCAGCCTGCTGGGATTGGCCGCGCGGCAGGCGGCGCAAGCGGTCGCCGAGGGCGCAGACCCGGCGCCGCTGCAACAAGCGGTGAGCGCGTATGATCATGCCGAAGGCGACCGTGCCCGGGCCCGCGCGCGGTATTACCGGGCCCTGATCGCGTTGGGGGGCAATGCCGAGCTCGATCGCTTGTTGCCGGCGCTCCAGGTCCCGCTGATCCGGGCACAGCTGCGCGGCTACCGCCCACCGGGGCGAACCCGACGAGGGGCGATGGTTGCAGCGATCGTGGCTGGCCAACCCGACCGCGCCGAAGCCGAGGCGCTGGGCTATGTCCGGGAATTCATCGCGGCCTTGGCGCAGGCCCCGGATTCGGCCTTTGCCCCCGATCTGGAACAAGCCGAGCGTGAATTTTAATTGACCGACCGTTCGGTCTTTGTATTGTGCTCGCAGGGGTGGCCGGCCGTGCCCGGCCTGAGGAAATGATCATGTCAGATGCTGAAACCATTCTGAGCCATCAGTCAGGCGGCGTTCTGGAACTGACGCTGAACCGGCCTGACCGGCTGAATTCCTTCAATGCGGCGATGCACATCGCGTTGCGCGCCGCCTTCGACCATGCAGCGCGCGATACGTCGGTGCGCTGCGTGCTGTTGACGGGGGCGGGGCGCGGATTTTGTGCGGGGCAGGATCTGGGCGACCGCGATCCGCGCAAGATGGATGGCCCGCCGGATCTGGGCGCGACGGTGCGCGATTTCTGGGCCCCGCTGGTGCGCCAGATCAAGGCGCTGCCGAAACCCGTGATCTGCGCCGTGAATGGTGTGGCCGCCGGGGCGGGCTCGTCCGTGGCGCTGAACTGTGACCTGACGCTGGCAGCCGAAGGTGCCAAGTTCATCCAGTCCTTCGCCAAGGTGGGCCTGATCCCCGACACTGGCGGCAGCTGGCATCTGCCGCGCCTGCTGGGGGCGCAGCGCGCGATGGGGCTGGCGCTGACGGCACAGCCGCTGACAGCACGGCAAGCCGCCGACTGGGGCCTTATCTGGCGCTGCCTGCCCGATGCCGACCTGATGCCCGAGGCGCGGGCGCTGGCGGCCCAGTTCGCAAGCGGCCCGACTTTCGGCTATGCCCAGACCAAGCGCGCCCTTCAGGCGGCGGCAACCAACACGCTGGATGCGCATCTGGATCTGGAGGCCGAACTCATGAAGGCCTGCGGCGAAAGCGCCGATTACGCCGAAGGCGTCGCTGCCTTCCTCGACAAACGCGCCCCGGAGTTCCAAGGCCGATGACCCTCATCACCGATATGACCGACGACGAGATCGCCACGGCCTGCGCACAGGCGATGTGGGCCGACGACAATGCCACCCAGCATCTGGGCATGCAGCTGGAATTCGTCGCCGCCGGGCAAGCCACGATGTCGATGACCGTGCGCCGCGAAATGACCAATGGCCATGGTATTTGCCACGGCGGCTTCATCTTCACGCTGGCCGACAGCGCCTTTGCTTTCGCCTGCAACACCTACAACCAGCGGGTCGTCGCGCAGATGGCGCAGATCACCTTCCTTGCCCCCGCATTCGAAGGGGATCGCCTGACCGCCGTCGCGTCGGAACTGTGGAAACAGGGTCGCGGCGGGATCTACGACATCCACGTCACCAACCAGAATGGTGACGCGATCGCCGAATTCCGCGGCCATTCGCGCAGCATCAAGGGCACGCATTTGCCCGTGTCACAGGAGTAATCCGATGGAAGACCTTTCGCCCCGCCCCGGTGACCTCGAGCCGATCGAAACCGCCTCGCGCGATGAAATCGCGGCGCTTCAGCTGCAACGGATGAAGTGGTCGGTGAAGCACGCCTATGAGAACTCGCCCTTCTATCGCAAGCGGTTCGACGATCACGGGGTGCATCCCGACGATCTGAAAACGCTCGCCGATCTGGCCAAGTTCCCCTTCACCTACAAGACCGACCTGCGCGACAATTATCCCTTCGGCATGTTCGCCGTCCCGCGCGAACAGATCCTGCGCATCCATGCCTCGTCGGGCACGACGGGTAAGCCGACGGTGGTGGGCTATACCAAAGGTGACCTCGACGTCTGGGCCAAGTGCGGCGCGCGTTCGATACGGGCCTCGGGCGGACGCGCGGGCGACATCGTCCATGTCGCCTATGGCTATGGCCTGTTCACCGGCGGCCTCGGCGCCCACGCAGCGGCCGAGGAACTGGGATGCACGGTGGTCCCGGTCTCGGGCGGCATGACCGAGCGGCAGGTGACCCTGATCCAGGACTTCAAGCCGCGCATCATCATGGTAACGCCCTCCTACATGCTGTCGATCCTCGACGAGTTTCGCCGTCAGGGGATCGACCCGCGCGAAAGCTCGCTGGCCGTTGGCATCTTCGGCGCCGAACCCTGGACCAACGCCATGCGCCGCGAGATCGAAGAGGCCTTCGACATGCATGCGGTGGACATCTACGGCCTTTCCGAGGTGATGGGTCCCGGCGTCGCCAACGAATGCGTGGAAACCAAGGACGGGCTGCACGTCTGGGAAGACCACTTCTATCCCGAGATCATCAACCCCGAAACCGGCGAACCCGTCGCCGATGGCGAAATGGGCGAACTGGTGTTCACCACCCTGACCAAGGAAGGCCTGCCGATCATCCGTTACCGCACCCGCGACCTGACCCGCCTCTTGCCGGGCACCGCGCGCTCGATGCGGCGGATGGAGAAGATCACCGGGCGGTCGGACGACATGATGATCCTGCGCGGTGTCAACGTGTTCCCGACCCAGATCGAGGAACAGATCCTCAAATGCGCGGGCCTCGCTCCGCATTTTCAGGTCGAACTGGTCCGAGAGGGGCGCATGGACGACATGATCGTCCATTGCGAGGCCACGCCCGCCGCCGCGTCGGACGAGGCGCGCAAAGCTTCGGCCAAGGAACTCGCGCACCATATCAAGTCGGTCGTCGGCGTTTCGACGAAGATCAACGTCCACCTGCCCGGGGGCGCTCCCCGTTCCGAGGGCAAGGCAAAGCGCGTCGTCGACAACCGCCCCAAAGCCTGAGCCCTTTCATCTGTCCGGAAATATCCTCGGGGGTGAATGGCCGCAGGCCAGAGGGGGCAGACAGCCCCCTTCACCCGTCGCAATCAGGAGCCCCGCCATGGCCCGCACCCGTTCGGCCGATTTCGAGGACAAGAAGCGCGCGATCCTGACCAGCGCCGCTGCGGTGCTGGCCGAACAAGGCATGGACAAGGCCTCGATGGCACAGATCGCCGCGCAGGCCGGGGTGTCGAAGGCGCTTCTCTATCACTACTACCCCGGCAAGGATGCGCTGATTTTCGGCATCATCCACACGCATCTGAGCGAACTCGAATCCGCCGTGGCCGATGCCGACGATCCGGCGCTGGCGCCCCGCGCGCGGCTGCGGGCGCTGGTGGGCGCGGTGCTGGAATGCTATCGCGACGCCGACAATTACCACAAGGTGCAGTTGAACGGCACACCAACGCTGCCCCATGAACAACGCGCGCAGATCCACGCGCTGGAACGTGCGATTGTCCGGCCTTTCGCGTCGGTGCTGCGCGACCTGCGCCCGAACCTTGCGGCACCCCTGCTTATGCCGGTCACGATGTCGCTCTTCGGGATGTTGAACTGGGTCTACATGTGGTTCAAGGATGGTGGCCCCGTCACCCGCGAAGATTACGCCGACCTTGCCACCTCGCTGATCCTCGACGGTGTCAACGGGTTGGAGGCACGGTAGCCCCGTTCTATCCCCGCCCTGTCAGACGGTTTCCCCACCGTGCCAACGCCGAGGGGTCGCCCCCTTTGTGTTCTGCCCGGTCGGCGGCGGCATAAAGGCGATACATCGCCCGCACCCCCAGCCAGCGCAGCGGCTCGGGTTCCCAGCGTTTGACCTTGTGATTGACCCACGCCAACCGCGTCAGATCGCTGTTACGCCCCAGCGCCAGATCTGCCAGCGTGCGCCCGGCAAGGTTCGAGGTCGACACACCGACCCCCACATAGCCCCCCGCCCAGCCGATCCCATCCGCGCCCAGGCCCACGGTCGCGCACCAGTCGCGCGGCACGCCCAGCGTACCACACCAGGCATGGTCGATCCGGGCATCTCTGGCCGCGGGGAAATGGCGGTGCAAGATCTCCGTCAGGCGGCGGATGGTTTCACTGTCGGGCGTCCCGTCATGGTCCAGCCGAGAGCCGAATTTATACGGCACACCGCGCGCACCCACCGCGATGCGCCCCTCGCGCGTGCGTTGGCAATAGCAATAGGTGTGGTCGAAATCGCCCAAGATCTCGTGCCCCTGCCAGCCGATCTGGTCCCACGCCGATTGGGGCAGGGGTTCGGTGACGATCTGCGCCGAATTCAGCGGCAACCAGTCGCGTTTCAGGCCGGGCAGGGTGGCCGTGAACCCCTCGGTGCAGCGCAAGATGACCGGGGCGCGCACGCTGCCCTGCGCGGTGCCGACGCGGCCCGGTTCGATCGCGGTGACGGCGCTGTTCTCAAAGATCGTGACGCCCAGCCGCTCGACCGCCTCGGCCAAGCCACGCGCCAGTTTGGCGGGCTGGATACGGGCGACGCCGCCGATCACCATCGCGCCTTGCGCGCCGGGAATGGCGACGCGCGCACGCAGGGCGGCAGGCCCTATCTCGGACAGTCGCGCGGCCTCACCCCAGCGCGCGCGGTGCGCGATTTCCTCGCGCATGCGCATCAGTTGCGCGGGGTTGGTCGCGACGACCAATTCGTCGGTGCGGCGGATATCGGCGTCGATCCCCTCGGCCTCGGCAACGCGGATCACCTCGTCCACGGTGCCATTCATGGCGTCGACCATGGCGCGCACCGGTGCCTCGCCCACACGCGCGGCATAGCGCGCGTGGTTCCACGCAAAGCCGCCCGTCAGCCAGCCGCCATTGCGGCCCGAGGCGCCAAAGCCCGCAAATTCCTTTTCCAGCACGACCACCCGCAGCGACGGGTCGGCCTGTTTCAGGTAATAGGCCGTCCAAAGCCCGGTATAGCCCGCGCCAATGATCGCGACATCGGCCATGGCATCGCCCGTCAATGCCGGGCGGCGGGTTTGTGGCAGGCCAATGTCGGCATACCAGAACGACACATCACCGCGCCGCATCATGCCAGCCCCAGTTCGCGCAGGATGGCTTCGCGGTGCTGGTCGCGCGCAGGGGCCTCGGCCACCTGCGGCACGGTGCCGTCAAAGCGCGGGGCGGGACGGGGTTGCAGCACACCGCCGGGTGCGGCCCAGACCTGCCGCGCGGCGATATGCGGGTCGTTGGCGGCTTCGTCGGGCGACAAGATCGGCGCGACGCAGGCGTCCGAGCCCGCGAAAACTTTTGCCCAATGGGCGCGGCTTTCGCCTGCGAACAGCGCGGTCAGTCGTGTGGTGGCGCGGGGCCAAGCCTTGGGGTCGTTTTGCCGCGCGAAATCGGGGTCATCGGTCAGGCCCAACCGCGACAGGAATTCGGCATAGAACTTGGGTTCAAGGCATTGCACCGACACATAGCCCCCGCAGGCACAGACATAGCTGCGCGACCAATGCGGCCCGTCCAGCAGGTTCTGGCCGCGCGTCGGGCCGAACAGCCCGCCCGCCCAGATCGACATGATCAAGGCCATCATGTGCGCCGAGCCATCGACAATCGCCGCATCGACGGTGCAGCCCCTGCCGTTGCGCCCCGCCGCGATGATCCCCGACAGGATGCCCGCCACCAGATACAGCGCCCCGCCGCCGATATCGCCCACAAGCGTCGGCGGCGTGACGGGCGGTTGCCCCGGCAGCGAGGCGAAATGCAGCGCGCCCGACAGCGCGATATAGTTCAGGTCATGCCCTGCCTGCGTCGCGCGCGGGCCGTCTTGGCCCCAACCCGTCATGCGGCCATACACCAGTTTGGGGTTCAACGCGTGGCATTCGGCAGGTCCAAGGCCAAGCCGTTCCATCACGCCGGGGCGATTGCCTTCGATGATCGCGTCGGCGTGGCGCAAGAGGGCTTCGATCACCGGGCGGTCGGCGGCCGATTTCAGATCCAGCGCGATGGTGCGTTTCCCGCGATCCAGCAGGTTGCGCGGCCCGGCACCGGGCAGGGGCGCGCCGCCCGGGCGCTGGATGCAGATCACATCGGCGCCCAGATCGGCTAGCATCATCGCGGCAAAGGGGCCGGGGCCGATGCCCTCGAACTCGACAACGCGGATGCCACTCAGCATTCAATCCCTCCATGCCCCGCGCGCGCGCAGGACCTCGCGCAGCAAGGTCGGGCGGTCGGTCATCAAGGCGTCGACCCCCCGGTCCAGCAAGGTTTCCATCTCGGCGCGGTCGTTGACTGTCCAGACCTGCACCTGAATGCCCGCCTTGTGCGCGGCGCGCACAAAGCGCGGGGTCACGACTTCGATCCCGCGAAAGGCGCGGGGCACTTGCACAACCTTGAACGCTGACAATGGAACCGGCACATGCCATCCGCGCAACCAAAGCCCCAACACGCCGGAATGCGCGGGTGACCAGCACAGCGTCGGACCCAAGTCTGCGCGCAGCGCCTGTGTCCGGCGCGGCTCGAAAGACCCGACGCAGACACGGCCCAGCACATTCATCGAGCGCAGAAGGGTTGCCAGCGGGGCCACCACATCGTCGGACTTGGCTTCGATGTTGACGAAGGTCTCGGGCAGGCTTTCCAGCACCTCGGCCAGAAGGGGCACGCTGCCACCGCCGCGCATTGTCAATCCGCGCAGGTCTGGCCAGTCCATCGCCGCGACTTCGCGCGTGTCACCCGTCATTCGGGCAAGGTCGGGGTCATGGTGCACGACAACCTGCCCATCGCGGCTGAGGCGGACATCCAGTTCCAGATGTCGAAACCCCAACGCAACGGCATGACGGAAAGCGATCATCGTGTTCTCGTCATGCTCCAGCGACCCGCCGCGGTGCGCGATACCGAAGGGGCGCGAATGATCGAGGAACGCATGAGCCACCGTCCGTCAGCCCCCGGCAGCGGGTTCGGGGCGGCGCAGGATGGCCCAGATCGTCACCGCTGTCGCCAGATAGCCCCAGCCGCCATAGGCGACCTTTTCGGCCATCGCGTCGATCCGGGCATCGCCGGTCAGCTCGGCAAGGCTGATCCCGCTGATATAGCCGTAAAGTCCCGTAACCCAGAACAGCACGAACAGGATCGCCAGTTCCAGCCATCTGGCGCGCGCCAATAGATCGCCCGAAACCAGCGCAAGGCCGATACCGACGATGATCATGTCGTAGTCATAGACATAGGGGCTGAACAGCGGCGAGGCAAAGCAGGCAATCGCCAACGTGTGGTGCAGGGGCAGCCCGCGAAGCACGGTGGAGGCGATGGTGACACAGGCGGCGATGGCGACCACGCTCTGGGCGCCCAGGGCGATGCTCGCCGGCACCCCCACGGTTTCCAGTGCGACATAGACGGACATCATGCGAAACTGGGGATAGAAATCATTGGCCAAGGCTGCGCTGGCCTGCTGAACCCCTTGCAGGAACGCATCCCAGATCCCCACGCCCAGCACCGCTGTCGCCAGCAGGGACGAACCGATCACCACGACCGCGGCGATCACCATGGCACGCAGATCGCGCGACGCCATGGCGTGAATGCCCAGCCCCAGCGCGAGATGCGGCTTGATCACCATCAGGCCCAAGGGCCAGCCGGAATTCTTGCTGCGCCTGAGGGTCAGCAGGCAGAAAAGCCCCGCCAGCGCCCCGGTCAACAGGCTGTTTTGGCCTATGGACAACGAAATGAAAAAAGCGGGCAGCAGGGCGATCAGGATCGCGACCATGCGCCACCCCGCCAGCGCCCAGAGAACCGCGAGATAGGCGATCAGCGTCGTCGCCGTGAACAGCGAATAGGCCAGCCAACGCGGCATCGTCGCCAGAACCATCGCGATCAGGTCGAATTGCGGTGGATAGGTCCACGGCATGAAGCCACGTTCCGCACCCATGATTTCGGTCTGAATTTGCCGCATCATGTCGTTGTCATAGGGCGTCATGATGTCGCCCGCGTTGAACAACCCGCCTGAGATCATGAAGGCGTCGAAATCCACCAGAATGCCGCCGCTGCCCACGTCGGGCAGCAAGAGGACCATCCCAAAAACGAGGTAGGCATAGAACAGGACCAGCACGGTCAGGGCGAGAATGGCCGCGTAATTGACTGTCAGACCGCCGGGTGCCGGATCGGGTGTGTCGGTCCTTGGGGTCGGGGCGCTGGTCATCAGGGGCACTCGGATCGGGGGCGTGGGGTTTTGTGTAACCCGGGCATGGCGATGGCGCAATCGCGCTCTGCGGTCGCGCGCGCGGGCCGAGGGTTTTCGCGCGCCAGCTTCGACTTTTCAAACCGCCGCGTCCGCGCTAGTCAGGTGCGGACAAGGAGAACCCCATGACAACCATTCTCGACCGGATCAAGGCCTATAAACTGGTGGAAGTGGCCGAGGCCAAGGCCGCCCGCCCGCTGGCCGAGGTGGAAGCCGCCGCGCGTACGGCGACGCCCCCGCGCGGATTTCATGCGGCGCTGTCGCGGGCGTCTGAAACCGGCTATGGCTTGATCGCCGAGATCAAGAAAGCCAGCCCCTCCAAGGGTCTGATCCGGGCCGATTTCAACCCGCCGGAACTGGCGCGCGCCTATCAGCTCGGCGGGGCGACCTGCCTGTCGGTGCTGACGGATACGCCCAGCTTTCAGGGCGCGCCCGAATTCCTGATGCAGGCCCGCGCCGCCGTGGCGCTGCCCTGTCTGCGCAAGGATTTCCTCTATGACACCTATCAGGTGGCGGAAGCCCGCGCATGGGGGGCCGATTGTATCCTGATCATCATGGCCTCGGTCAGCGACGCGCAGGCCGCCGAGTTGGAAGCCGCCGCGTTCGAATGGGGCATGGATGCATTGATCGAGGTGCATGACGGCCCCGAACTGGACCGAGCGCTGGCGCTGAAATCGCCGCTGATCGGCATCAACAACCGCAACCTGAACACCTTTGAAACCACGCTGGACACCACGCGCAGCCTCGCGCCGCGGGTCCCTTCGGACCGCTTGCTGGTCAGCGAAAGCGGGTTGTTCACCCCCGACGACCTTGCGCAAATGGCCGCCGTCGGCGCGCGCTCCTTCCTGATCGGCGAAAGCCTGATGCGGCAGGATGACGTGACCGCCGCCACCAAGGCCTTGCTGGCCAATCCGGTGCCCGCATGAGCGGCCTGACCCATTTCGACGCCGATGGTCGTGCGATCATGGTGGATGTGGGCGACAAGCCCGTGACCGCGCGTATGGCGCAGGCCGTGGCGCATGTTGTCATGCGCCCCGAGACGCTGGCCCATGTGGTCGCGGGCACCGCGAAGAAGGGCGACGTGCTGGGTGTCGCGCGGCTGGCGGGGATCATGGCCGCCAAGAAATGCAGCGATCTGATCCCGCTGTGCCATCCGCTGCCGATCACCAAGGTGACCGTCGATCTGGTGCCCGACGAGGCGCTGCCGGGCGTGCGCATCACCGCCGAGGTCAAGACCACCGGGCAAACGGGCGTCGAGATGGAAGCCCTGACCGCCGCATCCGTCGCCGCACTGACGGTCTATGACATGCTCAAGGCGGTCGAGAAGTCGATGGAAATCGGCGGCATCGCCGTTGTCCATAAGGAAGGCGGCAAGTCCGGCACCTATCGGAGAGAGACATGAGATCCCCCGGCCGCTCGCTGGAACTCTATTTCATCGACGGCCGCCCCGACGGCATGCTGACGGCCGAGGTGTTCAACTGGACGGGGCAAGGGCCGCGTATTCAAATCACCAAGGACGCACCATGATCACCGTCGAGGAAGCCCAGGCCCGCGCCCTTGCGTTGGCCACCCGACCGCCCGAGGCCGAGGATGTCCCGCTGATCGCCGCCGCCGGACGCACGCTGCTGGCCCCCGCGCGAACGACGCGTGCGCAGCCGCCGTTCGCCAGCGCGGCGATGGATGGTTACGCGGTCCGCGATGCCGAGGTTGCCATTGGTGCGCGCTTCACCATTGTGGGCGAATCCGCCGCCGGGCATCGTTGGGATGGCACGCTGTCGCCCGGTCAGGCGGTGCGCATCTTTACCGGTGCCCCGGTCCCCGAAGGGGCCGACCACGTGGTGATCCAAGAGGATACCGCCCGCGATGGCGACGTGATCACCCTCCAGCCCAATCTGGGCCAAGGGCCGAACATCCGCCCCGCCGGTGCCGATTTCCCCGCCGATTTCACGCTGAACGCGCCGCGTGTTTTGACTCCGTCGGACCTCGCGCTGCTGGCGGCGATGAACGTGCCGCAGGTCACCGTGGCGAAGCGACCGCGCGTGATGCTTCTGGCGACGGGGGATGAACTGGTCATGCCGGGGCAGGTGCCGGGCGCCGACCAGATCATCGCGTCGAATATCTTCGCGCTGAAAGCCATGGTCGACGCGGCCGGGGGCGAGGGGGTCATCCTGCCGATTGCCCCCGATGACCGCGCCGCCCTGCATGCCGCGATGGCTGCGATGGCACAGGCCGATGTCGCGGTGACCATCGGCGGGGCCTCGGTCGGGGATTACGATCTTGTGGGGCAGGTGGGCGAGGAACTGGGCCTCGAACGCGCCTTCTACAAGATCAGCATGCGCCCCGGGAAACCTCTGATCGCGGGCAGTTTCGCGGGGGGCACGCCTTATCTGGGGCTGCCGGGCAACCCTGTATCCGCCATCGTGACGGGGCATCTGTTCCTCGTGCCGCTGGTGCGCCGCTTGCTGGGGCAATCATCGGTGATGCCCATCGAGGTTCCGGCCACGCTGGCGGCCGATACCGGTCCCACCGGTCCCCGGACGCATTACATGCGCGCGCATCTCGCCAATGGTGTGGTGACGCCCTTCCCGCGGCAGGACTCGTCGCTGTTGTCGGTGTTGACCGAGGCCAATTGCCTGCTGGTCCGTCCTTTGGGCGATGGCCCCCGACAGGCGGGCGAGACCGTCCGTGTCTTGCCTCTTTGACGGTCATTGTTGACACAAAACGGGAACATGAGTAGAACGAGGGCTAAACACCCGTTCAACCCTGTGGCGGAGGGATGCGATGCTGACGCGCAAACAGCTTGAATTGCTGGAACTGATCGACACCCGGATGAAACGCGACGGCGTGCCGCCGTCCTTCGATGAAATGAAGGACGCGCTGAACCTCAGCTCGAAATCGGGCATTCACCGGCTGATCACGGCGCTTGAAGAACGCGGGTTCATCCGGCGTCTTGCGCATCGGGCCCGCGCGATCGAGGTGGTGCGCATGCCCGAAGGCGGGGCGCAACGGCATGTGCCGCAGGTCATCGACGGTGGCCGTCCATCCGCGCCACCGCCCGCGCATGCCCTCCCGGTCGAGGCTGTTCATGCGCTGGAACTGCCCGTCATGGGTCGTATCGCCGCCGGCACCCCGATCGAGGCGATTTCGGAAGTCTCGCGCAATGTCGCGGTGCCGGGGTCGATGCTGGCCGGCAGCGGGCAGCACTATGCCCTCGAGGTGCAGGGGGATTCGATGATCGAAGCCGGGATTCACGACGGCGACATCGTCGTGATCCGCGAGCAGTCGACAGCGAACAATGGCGATATCGTCGTCGCGCTTGTCGAGGGCCACGAGGCGACCCTCAAGCGGTTCCGGCGTGTGAAGGGCATGATTGCCCTCGAAGCGGCGAACCCCGCCTATGAGGATCGCGTGTTGCGCGACGACCAGGTGCAGGTTCAGGGTCGGCTGGTCGGGCTGATCCGCAGTTACTGATCGAAATAGCGCGTCAGGATCCGGCGATAGATTGCCTTGAGCTGGTGGATATGCGCCACCTCGACATGTTCGTCGACCTTGTGCATCGATTGGCCGACAAGGCCAATTTCGACCACCGGGCAGTGATCCTTGATGAACCGTGCGTCCGAGGTGCCGCCCGAGGTCGACAATTCGGGCCTGCGCCCGACCTCGGCCTCGACCGCGTCGCGCACCATGTCGGTGAAATCGCCCGGCTGCGTAACAAAGCTCTCGCCCGAGATCTTGATCGCGACGGTGAGGGTGACGCCGCTTTCGGCTTGCACGGCCGCCGCTTCGCTGCGGATCCAGTCCGACAGGCTGGCCCCCGAATGAATGTCGTTGAAGCGGATGTTCATCACCGCCTTGGCCTGCGCGGGGATCACGTTGCTGGCCGGGTTGCCGACGTCAATCGTCGTCAGGGCCAGCGTCGAGGGATCGAAATTCGCGTTGCCCTGATCAAGGTCATGCGTGGCAAAGCGGTTCAGCAGGGCGACCAGTGGCGGCAATGGGTTGCGCGCGCGGTGCGGATAGGCCGCGTGGCCCTGCACACCCTGCGCGGTGATCGTTGCGGTCATCGATCCGCGCCGCCCGTGCTTGATCATCTCGCCCATTTCGGTGGGGCAGGTCGGTTCGCCGACGATACAATGCGTCATGCGTTCGCCATGCGCCGCCATCCAGTCCAGCAGCGCGATGGTGCCATCGTCAGCCTCGCCTTCCTCGTCACCGGTGATGGCGATGACCACCGCGCCGTCCGGCGGCGTCTCGCGCACGAAATCCACCGCGGCGGCAACGAAGGCCGCGACGCCCGATTTCATGTCGCAGGCGCCACGGCCCCACAATTTGCCTTCGGCCTCGGTCGCCGAGAACGGATCAAAGCGCCAGTCCGCCGGATTGCCGGCCGGCACCACATCGGTGTGCCCGTTGAACCCGAAGCTGCGGTTCGCCCCTTTGGCGCCCCAGCGGGCAAAGAGGTTCGATGTTCCATTGCGATCAACGCGCGTGCAGGCGAACCCGGCCGCCGTCAATTCGTCTTCGAGCAGCACGAGTGCCCCTCCTTCGACGGGCGTGACCGAAGGGCAGCGGATCAGACGCGCGGTCAGATCGACGGGATCAAGGGTCATTGGGGGCCTCCTTTGCGGGTCGCTTCGTGCTAAGCCACAGGCAAACAGGTTTCAAGCCGACAAAAAACCGGGGAAAACGCTGCCAAACCACGCGTCACGGTTGCAAGGGCTGGTGCAGTCTGTGATTATTTGCAGAATGCGCAAACCGATAGTTAACGCCCTTGGCGTAGCCATCGTACAGCGGCCGTCGATCGGCCGGGAAACCGAGGACGGCCCAAGATGACCGACGAGATCATCAGCAATGAAACGCGCCTGACACGCATACAGGCGTTGGTCGTCGAAATCCTCAACGATCTCTTGCGCACACCGCTGGAGCAAACGGACCGCGCCATCGGCGAGGCCATCGAACGGCTGGGGTCCTATTGTGTCCGCGACCGGTCTTATGTCTTCGTCATCGACGGCGAGGTGACGAACAACACGCATGAATGGTGCAGCGACGGCATTCCGCCGATGATCGACCATCTGCAGGGCCTGCCGATCGCGCTGTATGGGCCGATCGCTGACCACATCCTTGCGGGCGAACCTTACCATGTGCCCGATGTCTCGGCGCTCGACCCGGAAACGCACGCGCGCCAACTGCTCGAGTCGCAGGAAATCCGGTCGATCCTGCTGGTGCCGATGCGCTGGAATGACCGGACCTATGGGTTCATCGGGTTTGACGGGGTCTTCAACACGCACGCCTTCCTGCCCGGCGAGGTGTATCTGTTGCAGTCGGTCGCCGACGTGATCTGTTCGGTGCTTGTGCGGCGCGACCGCGACACCGCCGCCCGCGTCGCACAAGAAGCCCTGGATGCCGAACGGGCGTTCCTCGCCAGCATTCTTGCGACATCGGCGATGGGCATCGTCGTGCTGGATGGCGAAGGGGTGATCCGCTTTGTCAACGATGCTGCCGAAACGATCCTGAGCACACCCCGAGCGGCGCTGACCGACGCAGGCCATGCCGAGACGATCCTTGCGCAGGCCCGGATTCAGGATCTTTCGTTGTTCGACCAAGTGATCGCGACGGGCTCACCGTCGGTGATCGACCGTTTCGCATTGCCCGGCGATGGCCCGGCCCGGTTCTGTTCCGTCCATGCCGCGCCCGTCGTCGGTGGTGGCGAAACGTCAGCCCGCGTGGTGTATGCGCTGGTCGATGTGACGGAACAGGTGATGGCCGACACGGCGCGCGAGGCTGCGCTTGAAGAAGCGCGCCGGGCCAATACCGCCAAGTCGAATTTCCTCGCCAAGATGAGCCATGAGATGCGCACCCCGCTGAACGGGGTTCTGGGCGTGGCCGAGATGCTGGAAAAACTGGTGACCGATGCCGACCAGCGCCGAATGGTGAAGATCATGCACGATTCGGGCGCGCTTTTGTTGAACATCATCAATGACCTGCTGGACATGTCCAAGATCGAGGCGGATCTGCTGGAGATCGAGTCTGTTCCGTTCCAGCCATCGGACATCGCGCAGCGCCTCGAATCCGTGCGCACGCTGAAGACCTCGGAAAAGGGGATATCCTTCGGGGTCTCGATTCAGGGTGACGGCGGCGCACCGCGCCTCGGCGATCCGCACCGGCTGTTGCAGATCCTGCACAACATCCTTTCGAACGCGATCAAGTTCACCGAGTCGGGTTCCGTCAACGTCGAGGTGGACTGCCGCGATCCGGCAACCTTGAAACTGGTCGTCCGCGATACCGGCATCGGGATGTCGGGCGATCAGCTGAGCTATGTGTTCGAAGAGTTCGGGCAGGCCGACAGCACCATCGCCCGGCGGTTCGGTGGCACGGGTCTGGGCATGCCCATCGTGCGGCGTCTGGTCGACATGATGGGCGGGACAATCACGCTGGATTCAACTCTGGGCGAGGGGACGACCGTGACCGTCGATCTGCCAGCCCCACCCACCGAACGCGAGGAAATCGCCATCGTCGCGCAGCGCCCGGAAACCGCGCGTGCCGATCTTGTCGGGGTGCGTGTGCTGGCGGCGGATGACAACCGCACCAACCGGATGATCCTTGCGGCCATGATGGCGCAGTTGGGGTTGGTCGCCGTGCTGGCGCAGAACGGGCAAGAGGCGCTCGACCATTTCGACGCCGAGGCGTTCGACGCGGTCATTCTGGATATTTCGATGCCCGATCTCGATGGGGTCAAGGTCCTGCACGAGATCCGCGCGCGCGAGGCCGCGACCCACGGCGCCGAACCTCGTTCCGATCGGTTGCCGATGGTGGCGTTCACCGCAAACGCGATGTCGCACCAGGTCGCGGGCTATCTGGAAGCCGGGTTCGACGATTGCCTGACCAAGCCGCTGCAACTGGAACGCCTGCGCGAGTCGCTGTCGGCGCTGATTGCCGAACGGGGCCGCCGCAGCCGTGGGCCTCGTCGGCGCAGTTCCGCGGCAACCTGATCAGCGTTTGAAGGCGGCGATGCAATCCATCGCCTCTTGCGCGGTGTCGACGATCGAGAACAGCGACAGGTCTTCAGGGGCGATGGTTCCGGCTTCGGCCAGCAGTCGCCAGTTGATGACGTTTTCCCAGAAGTCCCGCCCGAACAGAATGAAGGGCACCGGACGCATGCGCCGTGTCTGGATCAGCGTCAGGGCTTCGAACATTTCATCCAAGGTGCCGAATCCGCCGGGGAACACGGCGATCGCCTCGGCGCGCATCAGGAAATGCATCTTGCGGATCGCAAAATAGTGAAAATTGAAGCTGAGTTCGGGCGTGACATAGCGGTTCGGCGCCTGCTCATGCGGGAGGACGATGTTCAGCCCGATCGACTTGCCGCCCGCATCGGCGGCGCCGCGATTGCCGGCCTCCATCACGCCGGGGCCGCCGCCGGTCACGACGACTTTCTGCGTGCCGTCGGTTTTAAGGGATTCGAGGGTCACGAGGCGGGCAAACTCGCGGGCTTCGGCATAATAGCGGGTCAGTTCCGCAAGGTAGGGCGTGCGCGCCGTGTCGCGGTGCTCGGGGTCGGGGATACGCGCCCCGCCAAACAGAACCACGGTCGATGTCACGCCGGCCTCGTTCATGCCCAGTTCAGGCTTGAGGAGTTCCAGTTGCAACCGGACGGGTCGCAGATCCTCGCGCGTCAGGAAATCCGTGTCGGTGAAGGCCAGCCGATAGGCCGGGGACCGCGTCTGCGGCGTGTCGGGAATGTGCCGCGCGGTTTCGGCGTCCAACTGGCTGTCACGAAACGGGTGACTGCGATGGTCTTTCATGCCATTCGTCCTTTTCTCTGCTCTGTGTTCAGGGGTAACCTCGGGCCACCGGTTGCACCAGTAAAAGCACCGCGAAGTGCAAATTTGGATTGGAAACACAGAGAATTTCCGTGGCAGCGGCCCGGATCCCGATGGGCATATCCGCCGCACGCCGGTCATGGTTCTCGACATTCCCGGGCTTGGGCATCCAATCGAGATCAAGCTTGAACATATGCAGCACACCGGCACCTTCAAGGCGCGCGGGGCGTTCAACAGCCTGATCGCCGGGCCGGTTCCCGCGGGCGGGATCGTTGCGGCGTCGGGCGGGAACCACGGTGCTGCCGTCGCCTATGCTGCCGCCCGGCTGGGGATCAGGGCGCATGTCTTCGTTCCCGAAATCGCCGGTCCGTCGAAGATCGCGCTGATCCAGCGCGCCGGGGCGGAATTGAGCGTGGTGCCAGGGGCCTATGCCGATGCATTGGAGGCTGCCCTCGACTATGAGGCGCGGCACGGAGCGATGCAGGTGCACGCCTATGACGGCGTAGGCACCGTGGCGGGGCAGGGAACCTGCCTGCGCGAGTGGGAAGAGCAAGGACTGGAAGCAGACACCGTGCTGATCGCCGTGGGCGGGGGCGGTCTGATCGCGGGTTCGCTTGCGTGGCTGGGCGCCCGGCGCAAGGTGGTGGCGGTGGAACCAGTCACCTCCTGCGCGCTGAATGCAGCCTTGGCAGCAGGCGAGCCGGTGGATGTGGACGTATCTGGCATTGCCGCCAATTCGTTGGGCGCACGGCGGATCGGGGCGATCTGTTTCGAACTGGCGCAAGGCCTGAAGACCCCGTCCGTGCTGGTCTCGGACGCCGCGATTGCCGAAGCGCAGCGCTTCCTCTGGCACAGCGCGCGCATTCTGGTGGAACCGGCGGGTGCCACAGCGCTGGCGGCCGTGATGTCAGGCGCCTATGTCCCAGAGCCGGGGGAACGCATCGCGGTGCTGCTGTGCGGGGCCAATGTCGTGCCCGAGCCCGTTTGAAACCGCAATGCCGCATTGTTCTGGGACGTTGCGACCGCTATAGCCCTGCAAAACACGCTTACCGGAGGGAATCCCATGTCGAACGCCGCACTCGAAGCCGCCATCGAAGCCGCCTGGGAGGCGCGCGACACCATTACCTCGGCCACCACGGGTGAAACGCGCGAAGCGATCGAGGACACGCTGGCCGCGCTGGATAGCGGGTCGTTGCGGGTGGCGGAGCGGCAGGCTGACGGCACATGGCATGTGAACCAGTGGGCCAAGAAGGCCGTGTTGCTGGGCTTCCGCATCAAGGACATGGAACAGCACGAGGGCGGGCCGCAGGGCGGCGGCTGGTGGGACAAGGTCGACAGCAAGTTCAAGGGCTGGGGCGCGAACCAGTGGAAAGCCGCCGGGTTCCGTGCGGTGCCCAACTGCGTCGTGCGCAAATCCGCATTCATTGCGCCCGGCGTGGTGCTGATGCCGTCCTTTGTGAACCTTGGCGCCTATGTCGACAGCGGCACCATGGTCGATACCTGGGCCACGGTGGGAAGCTGCGCGCAGATCGGCAAGAACGTGCACCTGTCGGGCGGCGTGGGTATCGGCGGCGTGCTGGAACCCATGCAGGCTGGCCCGACCATCATCGAGGACAATTGCTTTATCGGCGCGCGCTCCGAGGTGGTCGAAGGTGTGATCGTCCGCGAGGGTTCGGTGCTGGGCATGGGTGTGTTCATCGGCCAGTCGACCAAGATCGTCGACCGCGCCACGGGCGAGGTCATGTATGGCGAAGTGCCGGCGGGCTCGGTTGTCGTTGCGGGTTCGATGCCCTCGACCGGCGGCGTCAGCCTGTATTGCGCAGTGATCGTCAAGCGCGTGGATGCGCGGACCCGTTCGAAGACGTCGATCAACGAGCTGCTTCGCGACTGATGCTGGCCAGCCCGGCCCTGCGTCTTGTGCTTGCGCCGGTTCTTGCGGTGCAGGCGGTGGCCGTGGTGCGCCGGGCGCTTGTCCTGCCCGAGCCCGAGGGACCACGTGCCGGGCGTATGGGGCAGGGGCCGGAACTGCGCCTGCTGATCGCGGGGGATTCGTCGGCCGCCGGGGTAGGGGTGGACCGTCAGGACATGGCCTTGTCTGGCCAACTGGTCGGGGCGCTGGCGCGGAACTTCACCGTCGATTGGGAACTGCATGCAACCACGGGCCACACCACGGCCCGGACGCTGGAACGGCTGAATGCCCTTGCGCCGCGTCGGTTCGATGTGGCGGTCACGGCGCTGGGTGTGAATGACGTCACGCGGCAAGTTCCTGTGCGGCGTTGGGCGGCCCAGCAGGCGCAGGTCGCGGATGTTCTGCGCACCCGCTTCGGCGTGCGGCATCACTGGCGTTCGGGTGTGCCGCCGTTGCAGATGTTCCCGCTGCTGCCGCGCCCGTTGCGCGATGTCCTCGGTGCTCAGGCCCGGCGCTTCGATGCCGTGTTGCAATCTCGGGCGGTGACGGGGTGCACCATCTGCCCTTCGATGAAACCCGCCTTGACCCGTCGATGATGGCAAGGGACGGGTTTCACCCGATCCTGCGATCTACGCCGGCCCCAGGGCGCGAACTGGCTGCCCGGATATCCCGAGCACTTGCCGACGAAGGCGTTTCCTGCGACCAAGCGCGGCGAGGAGATACTATGACCGACAAAACCGACAGCCGAAGAAGAAACAGCAGGTGCTATACCCTTCTGGTCGAGGTCGGCCGAAAGGACGGCGATGGCCTGCCCGAGGGCAGCACGGGGCGGGACTGCTGTGCTATGCTTCCCGGTGTGACCGAGGCCGAAGCCGTCCGTGAAACGGTGGCGATCCTCAAGCAGGCCGAACTGGCGCCGCTGATGTCACGGGCTATGGCACGCTGGACGAACAGCTGAAGAATGGCGACGAGATCGACGACGAAGAACGCGCTGATGCAGCGCGCGCTCGAGAAGAATGCCGTGATCGTGGCGCATATGACGCCGTTTCGGGACTGAGGTCGGGCGGGCGCAAAAGCGCCCTCCCGATGCACGCTTCAGTTCGGCGTGCCGCGCATTTTCTCGTTGCGGCGGCGCAGGATCTCCAGCGTTGCCAGCAGCAGGATCGACAACACCACCATGAGTGTCGCGACGGCAAGGATCGTCGGGCTGATCTGCTCGCGCAGGCCGGTGAACATCTGCCACGGCAGGTTTGTTGCGCTGCCGGCCCACGAAGATGACCACGACCACTTCGTCGAACGACGTGATGAAGGCAAACAACCGAACCCGAGATCACGCCCGGCAGGATCGGCAGCTGCACCTTGAAGAAGGTCGTGATCGGACCTGCCCCCATCGACGCCGCAGCGTGTCAACGAACGGTCAAAGCCCACCAGCGTCGCGGTCACCGTGATGATGACAAAGGGATGCCGAGGATCGCGTGTGCCAGAACGACGCCCCAATAGGTGCCCTGCAGCCCCACGGACGAGAAGAAGAAGTACATCCCGGCCGCCGAGATGATCAGCGGCACGATCATCGGCGAGATCAGCACCGCCGTGATCGCCAGCGGGGACATGGCTCTGGCTCGAGCCAATGGCCGCCAGCGTCCCCAGCGCGACCGAGATGATCGTCGCCATGGGGGCGATGGTCAACGAATTGCGAGTCGCCATCGTCCAGTCCGGGTTGGTGAAGAAGTCGACGTAGTGCTTCAGCGAATAGCCGTCAGGGTCCAGTGCCAGCATCGCCGAGGTGAAGGTAAAGAAGTCCTCGGCGTTGAACGACAGCGGGATGATCACCGCGATGGGAAACATCAGGTAGAAAAAGATCAGCCCGCAGAGGATCCGAAATCCGTAATACCAGGCCCGTTGCAGCGGCGATGCGTAGCTCGGAAGCGCCATGATCCTTACCCCAGTTTCACGTTGTCGATGCCGACCACCCGGTCATACACCCAGTAGAGGACCAGCACCGCGACCAGCAGCAAGGTTCCCAGCGCGCCGACCAGCCCCCAGTTGCCCGAGACGGTCCACTGGTGCGCAATCCGGTTCGAGATGAACATCCCCGACGGGCCGCCGACCAGTTCCGGCGTGATGTAGTAGCCGACCGCCATGATGAACACGAGGATCGCGCCGGCGCCGATGCCCGGCACCGATTGCGGAAAATAGACCCGCCAGAAGGCCGTCCAGTCGTTCGCGCCAAGGCTTTTCGCCGCGCGGACATAGCTGGGCGGGATGGTCTTCATCACCGAATAGAGCGGCAGGATCATGAACGGCAGCAGGATATGCGTCATCGCCACGATCACGCCGAACTTGTTGTTGATCATCGTCAGCCGGTTGTCGTCGGCCACCAGGCCGATCCAGACCAGGATCTGGTTGATCACCCCTTGCTCCTGCAGCAGCACCTTCCACGCCGAGGTCCGCACCAGAAGCGAGGTCCAGAAGGGCAGAAGCACCATGATCAGCAGCAGGTTGGCATAGCGTTCCTTGACGTTCGCCAGCAGGAAGGCAACCGGATAGCCCAGCAGCAGCGTCATGAAACAGATCAGCCCGCTCATCCAGGCCGTGCGCCAGAACAGCATCAGGTGGATCGAGCGGTCGTCGGGCAACGGCTCGATATGGCCGGTGACCATCGTGCGGTCGACCGCGGCCAAGTAATAACCGATGGTGTAATGCGAGGAATAGGACTTGAACGCGCGCCAGGTCTCCAGCGAGCCCCAGCCGTCATGGACGTCGATCATCCGCTCGCGGAACGGTCCGTCGGTGGCGACATCCCAGTCGCCCACTGCGCGCTGCGCGCGGCGCACCATCGTCGTGAACCCGGCGGTTTCGAAATTCATCCGGCGGGCCAGCAGCAGCGCGGTCCGGTCTTCGGCCGCGATCTGCAGATCCGCAACGAGCGCGGTAAAGACCTCTTCCGACGGCAGCTCGGTGCTGTCGACATCCCAGTCGGCCAGCGCGGCAACCGTTCGCGGCATGATGTCGTCGACGACCCGGTTGTCGATGGACCGGAACAGCATCGACCCGATCGGCATGATGAAGCCGACGACGATGAAGACCAGAAGGGGAGCGGTGAGCATCAGCGCCCGAATCTTCTGCCGTCGCAACGCGCGCGCCAGGCTGCGTTTGAGGGCGCCGCCGCTCAGTTCTTGCGTGGTGGAGTCTGCCGCCGTCGAGGTCATCGCTCTTTCCCTGCAGGTGCCGGTTCCCGCAACCGGGGAACCGGCGGTTCTGCGACTGTGCCTGCCCCGAGGCCCGGGGCAGGCCGACTGTCGGACTTACTGCGCCAGCCAGGCCTGGAACCGCGCGTCCAGTTCGTCGCGGTAATCAGCCCACCAGGTGTAGTTGAACAGGAACGCACCGGCCATGTTCTCGGGGTTGGTCGGCATGTGCGGCCCCATCGGGATGCCCAGGGTGGCATGGTTGCCCACCAGCGGCGCGGACGAGGCACGGGCCGGACCATACGAGATATAGGCCGCCTGATCCGCCAGACGCTGGGTGTCGGTAGCGAAATACAGATAGTCCATCACCCGGGCGTGGGCCTCGGGCGACAGGCCGGTCGGAACGATCCAGCCGTCGAGGTCCATCATCTGATAGCCCCAGGCCATGCCGATCGGCTGGTTCTGCTCGGCGATCGCCGCGAACAGACGACCGTTATAGGTCGAGCCCATGAACACTTCGCCGTCGGCCAGCAGCTGCGGGGTTTCCGCACCGGCGGTCCACCAGACGGTCTGGTCCTTGATCGTGTCGAGCATCGCAAAGGCGCGGGCGACGCCTTCGTCGGTCTCGAGCAGGTCATAGACCTCGTCCTGCGGCACGCCATCGCACAGCAGCGCCCATTCCATGTTGCCGATCGGGCGGCGCTCCAGCGCGCGGCGGCCCGGATAGGTCTCGATGTCGAACACGTCACAGGCGCTGGTCGGCGGCTCGGCGCCAGCGGGCACCATGTCGGTACGATAGCCGAAGGTGGTCGAATAGACGATCTGCGGGATGAAGCATTCGGAAACGATCATGGCGCCGAAGTCTTCCGAGGCCGAGGTGCCATCGGGCGCCGGGGCCAGCACTGCGTCGGCGTCGATCGGCTCGGCCAGACCTTCGTCGCACAGGCGCATCGCGTCCGACGCCACGACATCGACCAGATCCCAGGTCATGTTGCCGGCTTCGTCCATCGCCCGCAGGCGGGCCACCGCATCACCCGAGCTTTCGTCGGTGATGATGGACACCTCGGGGTGCATCGCGACATACGGGTTGTGATAGGCGTTGACCTGCGAGGCCTGATAGGCACCACCCCACGAAACGATGGTCATGTCTTCGGCGGTGGCGGCACCTGCGCTCAGCGCCAGCACGCCAACGGCGCACTTGAGAACGGTTTTGGTTTTCATTCGTTGACTCCCTAGTCGAACTTGACCCGCTGATGGTTTGCACGTCGGCCGGCGGGCTCGGTCGACGCGACATTTGTGCGTCCCGGACTCAGGCGTCCAGCGCGCGACAATCCTCTGGGCGCCAGCCGATCCGGATCTTCTGACCCGGCGAAAGGCGCGTGGTATCGGGGGCGTTCCGATATTTCATGATGAAATCATCCTGACCGGCGACGCGCAAGCGGGTGCGGAACGTATCGCCCATATAGATGAATTCCATCACCTCGGCCTCGATCAGGTGGGCGTCGGCGTGCAGGCGCGCGGGGTTCGATTCGACGCGCTCGGGGCGGATCGAAACGCGCGTGCGCTCGCCGACTTTCGACACGTTGACCGGCTGCGCGTCGATGACCGTCCCGTCGTCCAGACGCACGGTGCAGCGATTGCCGTCGATGGTCTCGATCTTTCCGTCCAGCTTGTTGTTCTCGCCGATGAACTGGGCGACGAAGCTGTTCTCAGGGCGTTCGTACAGGTCCTCGGGCGGCGCAAGCTGCTGGATGCGACCGTCGTTGAACACTGCGACGCGGTCCGACATGGTCAATGCTTCGGTCTGGTCGTGGGTCACGTAAACCGTCGTGATGCCCAGATTGTGCGCGAGGTTGGTGATTTCGAACTGCATGTGTTCGCGCAACTGCTTGTCCAGCGCGCCCAGCGGTTCGTCCATCAACACCAATTCCGGTTCGAAAACCAGTGCGCGGGCCAGAGCGACGCGCTGCTGCTGCCCGCCCGACAATTGTGCCGGGCGCCGGTTGCCGAACGAACCCATCTGCACCATATCCAGGGCACGACGGATCTTTGCCTCGCGGTCCGACTTGCTGATCCCGCGCACTTCCAGCGGGAAGGACAGGTTCTCGGCGATGGTCATGTGCGGGAACAGGGCATAGTTCTGGAAGACCATGCCGATCCCGCGCTTGTGCGGAGGAATGTTGTTGATCGGACGGCCATCCAGCAGGATCTCGCCGCTGGTGGCGGTTTCGAAGCCCGCCAGCATCATGAGGCAAGTGGTCTTGCCCGAACCGGACGGGCCCAACATGGTCAGAAATTCGCCTTTCGGCATCGAAAGGTTCAGATCCCTTCACGACAAGCGTTTCGCCGTCGTAGCTTTTTTCTGAACACGGTCAAACACGACGAAGCCGTCGGTACTGTCGTTCGACACCGAGAAGTCTCCCTGTTTATTTTTTTCCTTGGGACCAAGTAAAACGGCCCGGTCCGTTCAATTCAAGCCATTACCGCGTGCCCGGTTCATGATCGGCACGAAAGGCGACATGTGACGACCGGTTTGCGTCATTGGCAGCCAATCGGCCTGCAAAACGGGCGTTTCTGTGTCGTTTGTCCTGTCCGTTTGGTCGGTTTTCAGGAATTTTCGGAACCAAGCAGCGCCAAGCCGGACACGACTCGGCAGACTCAGTGACAGCGAGAAAGCAGAAGAACAGGGAAGATGGTGCGGTCGAGAAGACTCGAACTTCCACGGGTGTTAGCCCACAGCGACCTCAACGCTGCGCGTCTACCAATTCCGCCACGACCGCACTGATCGCGGCTCTTAAAGCCTTCGTTCCGGGTTGTGAAGAGGAAAAACTCATTTCCCGGCAGCTTGCCGGTTTTGCCCCTTGGCCGCCCGTTCTTGGCAGGGCGGGCGCGCTGCGCTAGGGTCCGGCGACGCGGCAGACGCGACACAGACATGACGGGGTGCGGGCATGGTCGAATGGCGGATCGAATCGGGGTTAGTGGCCTATCCCGATGCCCTCGCGACGATGGAGGAGCGCGTCGCCGAGATCGCGCAAGGCCGCGCCGACGAGATGATCTGGCTGCTGGAACACCCCCCTTTATATACCGCTGGCACCTCGGCCCGTCGCGAAGATCTGGTCGATCCCGACAGGTTTCCGGTGTTCGACGCGGGGCGGGGTGGACAGTATACCTATCACGGGCCCGGTCAACGCGTGGCCTATGTCATGCTGGACCTCAATCGTCGGGGGCGGGATGTGCGGTGTTTCGTGCATCACCTCGAGGATTGGGTCATTCGCACGCTGGCCGAGTTCAACGTACGCGGCGAGAGGCGCGCGGGCCGCGTCGGCGTCTGGGTCACGCGCCCGGACAAGCCTGCGTCGGCGGATGGAAACCCGCGCGAGGACAAGATCGCCGCAATCGGGGTGAAGCTGCGTCGCTGGGTCAGCTTTCACGGGATCTCGATCAACGTCGAACCCGACTTGAGCCATTTCGACGGGATCATCCCCTGCGGAATCCGCGAGCATGGCGTGACCTCGCTGGTCGATCTTGGCCTGCCGGTGACCATGGATGATGTCGACATGGCCCTGCGGCGCAGTTTCGACGCCGCTTTCGACACCCCTGCAATCTGCCGTTGAGCGGGCTTTTCTGGGGCAGAAGTGGAACAATTTCCCAATTGAGGTCACGATCTGGCCCAAATTCGTGGGTATCTCTGCCAGATAACCCTGGTTCACTCCCCGGTTCGAAGGCTGGACGACAATGGCAAACTTCTTGAACGATCAAAGCGGTGCTGTGACGGTCGACTTCGTCGTCCTCGCTGCGGCTGTGGTCGGTTTCGGAGCCGCCGCCGTGACGGCCGTCGCTTCCGGTCAAAACAGTCTGGGCCGAGATATCCGCGATGCCCTGCAGCGCGCGACAGTTGCCGGGGCCAGTGTGATGCAGGACATTACCTTCAGCAACTATGATGGGTTGATCCGCACCGGCTGGGGCTATCTCGCGCGCGGCTCTTATGACGGCTGGACAGCGAACGGCGTCGATCGTTCGTTCGAATTGATCGCCAGCGGCTATGCAGGTGTCACGAACCCGGGTGGCGGCGGCATGCTGGACATGGGCGGGTCGCCGGGCAATCTGTCGATGAGCCGCACGATCGAAGGCGTCGGTACTGGTAACCCCGTTAACATCACGGTGTCCGCTGCCGATATCGTTGGGAACAACCAGGTCAATGTTCTGTTCGGTGGCGAGGTCGTCGGCACGATCGACGCAAGCCGTTCGATGCGGGAGTTCACCTTTCAGGCGCGCGGCGGTATGGGCGACGGGTCGAATACGCTGACGCTCTCCGAAACCGGTCGCCGCGACAACGTGGGCACCTATATTGGTGGCGTTTCGATTCGCTGAACCGTAACGCCAAGTAATCACCCCCTTTTTCGTATCGTTCCCTGCACCCGCGCCCCGGCGCGGTGTTTGCGTTCGTCCGCGGAAATACACTCAAGGGTAGAGTGATTCCAGCAAAGCCTCTCGTCAGGGGAATCGCGGCCAGCGAATCGTGCGCCCGACATTCTTTCGCCATAATTGCCGGGATTGGCGCCGATTTTTCGCCCCGGGATGGGGAAAAAACCCATTCTTTTCCCCCTATCGCCTGATTCAAACCACATTTGCTTAGGATAAAAAGGTTAACAACTCATGGGCGAAACCTTCTCGCCGAACCTATGGTAAAGACGATGCGCAAGTTCCTTTCAGATGAGAGCGGTGCCGTTACGGTCGACTTCGTCGTCCTTTCTGCCGCCATTGTCGGGATCGGCTCGGTCGCGGTCAGCGCGGTCAGCTCGGGGCAGGCCCGCCTTGCCCAAGGGATTCGCAATTCGCTCAACCGCGCACATGTCGCTGGCTCGGACCTGTTGGCCGCCACCTTTACCTCGCGCACGGGCACCGTTGCCACCAGCTGGGGCCGCTTGGCCGTCGGCAGCTATGACGGCTGGACAGCCGAAGGCTCCGACCGCAATTTCGAATTGATTCCGAACGGCTATGGCGGCGTTCTGAACGCCGGCGACCGCGGCATGCTGGACATGGGCGGATCGCCTGGCAACCTGAGCATCAGCCGCCCAATCGTCGGCGCCGGAGCGGGCGACCCCGTCCGCATCTATGTCACAGCCGCCGACATCGTCGGCAACAACAGCGTCGACGTTATTTATGGTGGCGCCGTGATTGGCACCATCAACGCCTCGCGCACGATGGAAACCTATACCTTCACCGCGTTCGGCGGCATGGGCGACGGCAGCGACACGCTGACCCTGTCCGAAACCGGCAACCGCGACAACGTCGGCACCTATCTGGGGTCGGTGACGGTTCGGTGATCCAGCAGGACAATCGGCATCAGTTGCTGATTTGACGGTTCGTTGACGCTCAATCTGCCCGGCTGGGTTTTCTCGCCGCGGGGAACGCCGCTACGCTACCCTTCATGTTTGATGGAGGGCGAGTCGTGGCCGAGAGCAAAAACGAACCACAACATAGTGCGCATTTGGACACGGAAGTTGCTGCCTTGAAGGCTGAATTCGCCGAGTTGTCCAAAGCGCTGGCTGAGTACAAAGGCCTCAGCCGCGGAATGCTGCTCTGGATATTTACGATCCTATTCTTGGTGTTCGGAACAGCGCTCGCTCTGATCCCCGGGGTTCAGGTGGGGGTGTCTAGTCTCTTGGGGGTGGATGCGACGCTCTATGGTGCGGGAGCCGACGCAGCAACCACCGCGGCGGCATCGAGCGGGGTGTTCCCGCAATTCATGACCCTTTTCCTCGCAGTCGCTGCCGGTGGAATCGCCTATATGGCGTCGATGATGGGCATGCGGCGGCTCGAAAATTACGATCAGCAGTTTCAGAAACTGAGAGCGGATGAGAAAGAACTGGAACGTGAAATCCGAACCCGCCTTGCCCAATCGGAAACTGCAATCGCGAAAGTAAAGTCAGAAATCGACGACGAAAAACAAGCGACGACTTTTTCGATCACCACGCAAGTTGAAAGTGCAGCATCAACGCTAAGGGACGAGGTGCGCAGGTTTTCGCAGGCTAGCGAAGAACAGCAGAAGGAATATGAGGATCGGCTTGAAGAGAAATTTGGCTTTATTACTGAGCTTGGGCCTGGGGTCAGGCACATTCTTGTCGATGCTCCAAGCGTTTCAGAAGTTCACCGCAAGGTCACGATCTGGTCGCTCCAGAACGAAATGTCGAAAGTTCGAGAGTTGGTAAAGGCGGTGTTGGCCAACCGCTATCCCGACCGCGAGGCCCTGAAAACCACCGGCGATTCTGTCGATTGGTTCAACCTCGGGTCCCAGCTTGGACAAAATGACGAGTATCTTCTCGGGCTCAAAGTAAATATCGCAGGTTTGTTGCAGGAAGGCAGCATCCGGCTGCAAGAAGGGGTCAGCGGGGTTCAAGCCGACTCCGTGATGACCTTCGACATGGGGCAGATTGTCGGTCAAGACGGGAATGGTCAGCCTCGCCTCTTGCTGCGCCACCCGAACATCGACCTGTTGGCGCATTCTATTTCATACGCGAACAAGCTTGGCTTCGAAGGCTTGTTGTCTGACTTGATCGCAATAGCGAAGCTGTTGCCCATCGAAAGCCGAAACTGGCGCTATTACCAGTTTCTTGGTGATCATTATGCCGAACGCAACGACAAGACGGAATTTGACGTCATCGTCGATGAATTCGAACGTCGCATCGCAACAGACGAACGCTCAATCGCGATGCGGATCGCATGGCACCTTGCACGGAACGAATACGACGATGTTCTGAAAATCGGCAGAAAATGGATGCGGAACACAAAGGCCCGCGGAAATTCGGTGCCGTTGCGCTTGGCGCAGGTTGCACTGGACGCGGGGGATTATGATTTCGTTCTTGATCTCACGGCGCGCGGGCTGGAAGGGTCGGCGGAGAGCCAGCCAACAGCCAATATCGGTGCAATTCTCTTCTACCGCGCGAATGCGTACGACTCGCTTTTCTGCCGCGAATTCGCCAAGGCGCCGCGAAATTGCGCAAGGCTTGTAGAGCTGTATGAGTCGGCACGCAGGCTTTATGCTTCGAAGATCGTGCTGGATGTCCGCCATCAGGAAACTCCGGCGAAGAAGCGCCTCGATGTTCTGCGCATCATGCTCGAAGAAACGGGGTGCAAGCCGGGAACCCTGCAAGAACCCGAGGAAGACGACTCGTCGGAGGTCGACGAAGGTCGAGACATCCGAGCTGTCCTCAATGACGGAATCGGCGCGTTTCTGCGGTCGGAGGACGAAGAAAAGGCGGTGGAACAGTTCCGGGCCTTGTCCGACGAGCAGCAGGCCCTTGGGCAGGGCTTGCTTGCTGCATTCGCAAACGAAGACGACACGCCCGAGCACATCGCCGCTGCAGCGCGGCGGTTCCTCGATGCGGTCAGCCAGACCCCCTGATCCGTCCTGCCCCGTCCTTGACCTATGTCAAATTTTTGCCTGCTGCGACACTTAGTGCGTTGCCGCCGTCGCGCGAGGCCACTAGAACGGGAATAGCTCTGCCCGGTCGCCCCGCTCTCGGGGCGACTCCGGCAGGTCACGCAATGAAAAGGGAACGGGAGCAACGAATGGCCAACGCAGCCGCTCATGGACATGAGGACACCCGCGGGTTCTTTACCCGTTGGTTCATGTCCACCAACCACAAGGATATCGGTATCCTTTACCTCTTTACCGCGGGCGTCGTCGGTTTCATCGCCGTGGCGTTCTCGGTGTACATGCGCCTCGAACTGATGCACCCGGGTGTTCAGTACATGTGCCAGGAGGGTATGTCGCTCCTGCCGCAGGACGATTGCACGCCCAACGGTCACCTGTGGAACGTCTTCATCAC